>NZ_JAUSUK010000001.1:657131-1314262 GCF_030813515.1 Rhodopseudomonas julia
CATCGCGGACGGCTTCGACGACTCCGGCGACCGCAGCGGCGGCAAGGCTGAGGCGGTAGCGCAGGCCGGTGTCGGGCGGCGCGGCATCATCGGCAATCGGCTCGATGACCGGTTCGGCCCAGCAGCGGCAATTGTAGGCCACGCCCGGATGACCCTCCTCCGGCGGCTCCTCCCAGAAGAAGACCTTGTCGTCGTTCTCGGCATGTGCGGGCCGGACGCGGGCATCGTCGCGCGAGCGCCAGACATAGCGATCGATGCCCAGGCCATGCTGCTGCACCTCGTTGAGGCGGCCGGCAAAGCGGCGAAACAACGTGTCTTCGACGCGCGCAAGAACGGCCTGACGCCGCTCTGGCGCGCTGCCCAGCCGGCGCTCGGCGGCCTTCTGACGGCGATCCCATTCGGCGAGCGTCTCGTCCTTGAGCCAGCTGACATCCGGCAGGTCGATGCGGCCTTGCGTGCGACGGGCGCCGGGCCGCGTCTCGGCGTCGGCACGCGCGAAGGCGGCCCGCAGCATGGCGGCGTTGCGGTGAATCTCGGCATTGAGGCGCGCCGCAAAGCGCTGCCGTGCGGCAGCCGGTTCGGCAAAGCTCTTGGTGAAATTCTCCCGACGGACGGAGTGCGCAGTCTTGAGCGCCTGGAGCTGCAGCCGGGCTGCGTAGTGGTTCGCCTTGAATTCAGGCAGCGCCCGCTCAACCTGAAGCATAATCCCTCACCGCACTTCATCGACGGCGCGAAGTGTGCGGGAGGTTTGAGAGGCGGGGATAAGAATGGCGGCCTTGGAAATGGCCGCGTCTCAATGGGCAGGAAACGGCGGTTTCTCGCGCCTTTCGGGGGATCGCGGCCGCCGAGCCGCGCACTTTGTGCATGACGACGTTGCGTCAACCGTCTTGCACGGCGTTGATTTCGCCCCTATCTGAGTCGCATCCGGCACTGCCGGTTTTTGTTTGGCCCATCTTATGCTCAAACTGAGCATAAATATATAAACGGGAGGGGCGAGTATGGTTCAGGGTTCCAGCGCAGCGGCCGCAATCGGCACGGGCGGGAATGTTTCCCTCGACACGGCGGCCGATCGTTACGGCGTGAAGCCTTACCCGGATCTCGCCTATACGCCGGAGATCGCGGAAGCGACGGCGCCGATTTACGAGAAGGTTCGCCATGTCATCCCGGCGATCGAATGGCCGGTGCACGCGCCTTACGTCTACCACATCAACCGCCTGAAGGCGGAGCGCGGAGCCATCATCCTCGCCCACAATTACCAGACGCCGGAGATCTATCACGGCGTTGCGGACATCGTCGGCGATTCCCTGCAGCTCGCGCAGGAGGCGGCGAAATCCGAGGCGGAGATCATCGTTCAGTGCGGCGTGCACTTCATGGCGGAAACTTCGAAGATCCTATGCCCGGAAAAGACGGTGCTCATTCCCGACAGCCACGCCGGCTGCTCGCTCGCCGCCTCCATCACCGGCGAAGATGTGCGGCTTCTGCGCGAGGCGCATCCGGGCGTACCAGTCGTCGCCTACGTCAACACGACCGCCGACGTGAAGGCGGAGGTCGACATCTGCTGCACCTCCTCCAACGCGCTCGAAGTCGTGGAAAGCCTCGGCGCCAAAGAGGTGATCATGCTGCCCGACCAGTATCTCGCCGCATGGGTCGCATCACAGACGGATGTGAAGATCATCACCTGGAACGGGGCCTGCGAGGTGCATGAGCGCTTCACCGGCGACGAGCTGCGCGCCTACCGCGAGGCCGATCCGTCGATCCGCATCATCGCGCATCCGGAATGTCCGCCCGACGTTCTGGCCGAAGCCGATTTCACCGGTTCGACGGCCAAGATGATCGGCTGGGTGCAGAAGGAAAACCCCGGCAAGGTGCTGATGGTGACCGAATGCTCCATGGCCGACAATGTCGCGAGCGAGGCGCCGGGAGTGGAATTCGTACGCCCGTGCAATCTTTGCCCGCATATGAAGCGCATCCAGCTGCCGAAGATCCTCGATACCCTCGTCTATATGAGCGAGGAGGTCGTCCTAGATCCGGTGATGGCGGCACGGGCGCGCCGCTCGGTGGAGCGCATGATCAATTTGAAGAGCTGAGTTCTGCCGTGAGGGCTTCGGCATGCGCATCAGAAGGGCAGAGCCCTGCGATGCAGAGGCGGTGAGCGACGTCTTGATCGCATCCATCATCGGGCTCTGCGGAGCCGATCACGGCGGCATCCCCGCCAACATCAAACGTTGGACGGCCAACAAGGCGCCCGGAACCGTGGAGGAATGGATCAAAGATCCCGCCTCGACACTGCTTGTGGCCGAAGAGGATGGCGAGATCGTCTGCGTCGGTGCCTTCAGAGGCGCCGAGATCCTCCTCAATTACGTGAGACCCGCGGCGCGCTTTTCCGGCGCGAGCAAAGCCATGCTTGCCCATATGGAGAGGGAAATGCGCAAACAAGGAATCGTCGAGGCGCGTCTGACGAGTACAGCGACGGCGCACCGTTTCTATCGCTCGGCCGGCTGGACGTATGAGGGCGAACAGGCAAAGGCTATCGACGGCCCCCAGGCGCTGCCGATGTCGAAGCGGCTTTCCTGAAGTGAACCTTTCCCCGCACCCCTTCCCGCCGCAATCCTGGGCCGGCATCGACGACGTCGTCATCGTCGGCGGCGGCCTCGCCGGTCTTTTCTGCGCGCTGAAACTCGCACCGCGCCCCGTCACCATCATCACGGCGGCGCCGATCGGTGAAGGCTCATCCTCCGGTTGGGCGCAGGGCGGCATCGCTGCCGCCATGGATCCGGGCGACACGGTCGAAAACCATGTGGCGGACACGATCGCGGCCGGCGCGGGCCTTGTCGAAGGTGCCATCGCCCGCGGCATGGCGGAAGAGGCCGCCGCCCGCATCCACGACCTTCTGTCCTATGGCGTACCCTTCGACCGCGACCTCGAGGGCAAGCTCACGCTCTCCCGCGAGGCGGCGCATTCGCATCGCCGCGTAGTCAGGGTCGGCGGCGACAGCGCGGGCGCGGCCATCATGCAGGCGCTCATCAAAGCGGTGCGCGAAACCTCCTCGATCCGCGTCCTGGAAGGCTTCGTCGCCGAAAGCCTGAAGGCGGAAGGCTCCTACGTCACCGGGCTCATCGCCCGCGACCGGCGCGGCGGGCTTTCGGCGCGCATGCTGTTGCCGACGCGTGCCATCGTGCTCGCTTCCGGTGGCATCGGGCATCTCTACTCCGTCACCACCAATCCCCAGGAGGCGCGCGGCGAAGGCCTCGGCATGGCCGCCCGGGCGGGCGCGCTCGTGGCAGATGCGGAATTCGTGCAGTTCCACCCGACCGCCGTCGATGTCGGTCGCGATCCGGCCCCGCTCGCCACGGAAGCGCTTCGGGGCGAAGGTGCGGCCATCGTCGACCGCAACGGCCACCGCTTCATGTTCGATATCCACGAGGCGGGCGAGCTTGCGCCGCGCGATATCGTGGCCCGCGGCGTGCACCAGGCGCGCCATTCCGGGCGCGGTGCTTTCCTCGATTGCCGCGAGGCCGTGGGAGCGGAATTTCCCGAACGCTTCCCGACCGTCTTTGGCGCCTGCATGGAGGCCGGGATCGATCCGCGCGTGACGCCGATCCCAATCGCGCCGGCCGCGCATTACCATATGGGCGGCATACATGTGGATGGGCTGGGCCGCAGCTCCCTCGACGGTTTGTGGGCCTGCGGCGAGGTTTCCTCCACCGGCGCACATGGTGCCAACCGGCTTGCCTCCAACTCGCTTCTGGAAGCCGTCGTCTTTGCGGCCCGCATCGCCGAAGATGTGCAGGGACTTTTGCCCAATCACCGCATGGTGCGCTGGTCGGACGAATCGACGGCCGATACGAGCGCCGGACTTCCGAACGAAGACGCGCTGCTTGAGCGACTGCGCCGGCTCATGGACGCCGCTGTCGGCGTGGTGCGCAGCCGTGAGGGGATTGAAGCCGCACTTGCCGAAATGGAAACGATCCGGGCGACGGCCAAGCATCCGAGCCTCCTCAACTCGTTGACGGCGGCCAAACTCATCGCCGTGGCCGCCCTTCGCCGCGAGGAAAGCCGCGGCGCGCATTTCCGCTCCGACTTCCCTTATCCACAACCCGAAGAAGCACACCGGCGCTTTCTCACACTCGCCAAGGCCGATGCGATCGCCAAGGGCGCCGTCACCGCTTTCCAGGAGAATTCCCCTCATGCCGACATCGCCTGAGCTGCCGGACCTTATTGTCGAGAAAGCCGTGCGCGCTGCGCTTGAAGAAGATCTCGGGCGTGCGGGTGACATCACGTCGCAGGCAACGATCCCGGCCGACCGCCGGGCGGCGGCCACTGTCGGAACTCGCTCCACCGGTACGCTCGCCGGCCTCGCTCTCGCCCGCAAGGCCGTCCTCCTGATGGACCCGGACGCACAGTTTCAGCCGCATGCGGCCGATGGCGACAGGCTTGAAGCCGGTGCCGTCATCGCGGAGATCTCTGCGAACGCCCGCGCCCTCCTCTCCGCGGAGCGCACGGCGCTCAATTTCCTCTGCCATCTTTCCGGCGTTGCGACCGCGACAGCCGAATTTGCGGCCGCCATCGCTCATACGAAGGCACGGATCACCTGCACCCGCAAAACCCATCCGGGTCTGCGCGCGCTCCAAAAATACGCGGTGCGCTGCGGCGGCGGCTCAAACCACCGCTATGGTCTCGACGACGCGATCCTGATCAAGGACAACCACATCGCGGTCGCTGGCGGCGTCAGAGAAGCCATTCGAAGCGCCAAGGAATTTGCCGGGCATCTGGTCAGAATCGAGGTCGAAGTCGACACGCTCAAACAGCTTGCGGAGGCTCTGGAAGAAGGGCCCGACGTCATTCTCCTCGACAATATGGGGCCGCCAACCCTTCGCGAAGCGGTGGCGATGACGCGTGGCCGCGCCACTTTGGAGGCCTCCGGCGGCATCACGCTCGCCACCGTCGCGGCAATCGCGGAGACCGGTGTCGACTATATCTCAACCGGATTTATCACGCATTCGGCTCCGATACTGGATCTCGGCCTCGATATTGCGCTCTAAAGCACTTGATAACCTGAAGAAATCGTCCTGTCGTGCGGCTTCTTCCCTAAGGGAATGAAGCGTTCTTCGCGTAGCAGATGTCCCGAAGCCCACGTTGTGCCGACCGGCTGAACGTTTTACAGCCGGTTTGGGACAACGTGTAAATCGACCAGGTTTCCGGAGGCACGATGACGAAGTGGGTATATTCCTTCGGCGGCGGAAGCGCTGAGGGCTCGCGCGACATGCGCAATCTTCTCGGTGGCAAAGGCGCCAATCTTGCAGAAATGGCCAATCTCGGCCTGCCTGTGCCGCCGGGCTTCACCATCTCCACGGAAGCCTGCAACTGGTTCTACGCCAATGGCCGGCAGATGCCGGAGGGCCTGCGCGAGCAGGTGGCGGAGGCGCTGACGAAACTCGAAAAGCTGCAGGGCAAAACGCTCGGTGGCGCGCCGATGCCGCTGCTTCTGTCAGTGCGTTCGGGTGCGCGCAGCTCCATGCCGGGAATGATGGATACAGTCCTCAATCTCGGCCTCAACGACGAGAGCGTCCTGGCGCTCGCCGAAAGTGCCGATCCGCGTTTCGCCTACGATTCCTACCGCCGCTTCATTCAGATGTACTCCGATGTCGTTCTCGGCGTCGAACATCATGATTTCGAGGCGATACTCGAGCAGGAGCGCGAGGCGCGCGGCTTCGAGACTGACACGCAGCTTTCCGCAGAAGACTGGCAGGTGGTGATCGAGCGCTTCAAGGCACTCGTCATCGAGGTCAACGAGGGTCCCTTCCCGCAGGATCCGCAAGACCAGCTGTGGGGCGCCATCAGCGCCGTATTCTCCTCCTGGATGAACAACCGCGCCATCACCTATCGCAAACTGCACGATATCCCGGAGAGCTGGGGCACCGCCGTCAACGTGCAGGCCATGGTCTTCGGCAATATGGGCGACACCTCGGCGACGGGCGTGGCGTTCACACGCGATCCCTCGACGGGCGAGAAGGCGCTCTATGGCGAATTCCTCGTCAACGCGCAGGGCGAAGATGTCGTCGCCGGTATCCGCACACCCCAATATCTGACGGAAAAGGCCCGAGTTCAGGCCGGCAGCGACGCCCCGTCTCTCGAAACGTTGATGCCGGACTCCTTCAAGGAATTCTGCGCACACGCGGATCGTCTGGAACGCCATTACCGCGACATGCAGGACATGGAGTTCACGATTGAACGCGGGACCTTGTGGATGCTGCAGACCCGCAACGGCAAACGCACCACCCATGCCGCCCTCAAGATCGCGACCGGCATGGCCGAGGAAGGCCTGATCACCCAGGAAGAGGCGGTGATGCGCATCGAGCCGACGTCGCTCGACCAGCTCCTGCATCCCACGCTCGATCCCAAGGCGGAACGCAACGTCATCGCGCGCGGCCTGCCCGCCTCGCCGGGGGCGGCCAGCGGCGAAATCGTGTTCACGCCGGACAAGGCCGACCTTCTCACCAAGGAAGGCCATCAGGTCATCCTGGTGCGCATGGAAACAAGCCCGGAAGACATTCAGGGCATGGTGTCCTCGCGCGGCATCCTGACCTCGCGCGGCGGCATGACGAGCCATGCGGCCGTCGTCGCCCGCGGCATGGGCAAGCCCTGCGTCTGCGGCGCCGGATCGCTCAAGATCGACCACAAGGCGGGCACCATGATGGTGCTCGGCAAGGCCTATAAGGAAGGCGACATCATCACCATCGACGGCTCCACCGGCGAGGTGATGGAGGGTGCCGTCGCGATGCTGCAGCCGGAAGTGTCGGGCGACTTCGCCACCTTGATGAAATGGGCCGACCAGGCACGCCGTCTCGGCGTGCGGGCCAATGCCGAAACGCCGGAAGATGCAAGAGCGGCACGCGATTTCGGAGCTGAGGGCATCGGCCTGTGCCGCACCGAGCATACCTTCTTCCAGGACGACCGGATCATCGCCATGCGGGAGATGATCGTTGCGGAAGACAGGGAAGCGCGACGCGCCGCGCTTGCCAAGCTTCTGCCGCTGCAGCGCCACGATTTCTTCGAGCTCTTCAAGACGATGCGCGGGCTGCCGGTGACCATCCGGCTCCTCGATCCACCGCTGCACGAATTCCTGCCCAAGGGCGAAAAGGAGATCGAAGAGGTTGCGGCGGCGATCGGCACTGAGCCGTCACGCCTGCGCGAACGCATCATCGAGCTGACGGAAGCCAATCCGATGTTGGGCAGCCGCGGCTGCCGGCTTCTGCTCCTGCATCCGGAAATCACCGAGATGCAGACCCGCGCCATTCTGGAGGCGGCTCGCGATGCAGCTCATCAGACCGGCGAACCTGTGATCCCGGAGATCATGGTGCCGCTCGTCGGCATGCTGGCAGAACTCGACAAGGTGAAGGAAGTCATCGACCGCACCGCAGAAGAGGTGAACGCCGCAAGCGAGATCAAGATCACCTATACGGTGGGCACCATGATCGAGCTGCCGCGCGCCGCCATTCGGGCGCGGGAGATCGCTCAAAGCGCCCAATTCTTCTCCTTTGGTACCAATGATCTGACGCAGACGACCTACGGTATCTCGCGTGACGATGCGGCCTCCTTCCTCGGCCATTATCAGGAGATCGGACTGATCGAGAAGGATCCGTTCATCACCCTCGATACCGAGGGCGTCGGGGCGCTGATTGCTCTCGCCGTCAAGGAAGGACGCGTAACGAAGCCGGACCTCAAACTCGGCATTTGTGGCGAGCACGGCGGCGATCCCGCCTCGATCCGCTTCTGCGAAGAAACCGGCCTCGACTACGTGTCGTGCTCTCCCTATCGCGTCCCGGTTGCGCGTCTTGCGGCCGCCCAGGCTGCCCTTGGCAAAAAAGCAACAGGCTGAATCTTCTTTCCGCCTGCAAGGCTGGGGCAAGGAATTGTCAACTTCTTGCCCCATTCCGCCGCGATACGGCAGGCTCTTCGGACGGACCTCTGGGGCAAAGGGGGGACCGTCGGGCAAGACGGGTCGGTTGGCCAAGTCGAGCGACCCGATTAACCGGTTGTAAACCGCGATTTGTTTTTCTCGTTCGTGAGGACGGGAGCGGAACGCGAGCGATTCGCGCGGCGAAAGCGCTTGTGCCCGGCAAAGAGGTTTCTTCATGGCAGTATGGCGCGGCGTAGGAAGGACTTGGCGTTCCGCATCGACAGCGGGATTGCTCGGTCTGGGCGCCCTGGTCGCTGCGACATCGCCAATTGCCTATCAGGATGCTGCAGCCATGATTTCGGGCGATCTGCCCGACCAGCGCTGGCAGACCCGTCTTGAGGCGATGTCCGTTGGCAATATTCAGAACGCTTCCCTGACACCGGGCTCCGGTATGGGCGATGCCCGCACCATTCCCGTGCCGGCACTTGGCGAAGGAGCCGAAGTGGCCGTTCCGAGCCCGGAAGGTCCGCTGACCACCGAAACGGTCAATCGCGACCGCAAGGGCGACCTCCTGATGACGCGCTCGCCGGTTGCGCGCAAATCCGACAAGCTGCCGGCCGCCGGCCAGCTCTGGAACATGGACGACATCTTCTCGTCGCGCGACGGCCAGGATCTGCCGAAAGTCGCATTCGCCAATCCTTCCGATGAGGACATGGCGGGGTTGATGGTCGCTTATTCCCATTTCATGCAGAAGCACGAAGCGACCACGCACGACAACGGCATCATGCTCGCCCGCAGGGACAGCATCCCCGCCGACGCAGCACTGGTCGCTTATGCACCGACCGGAGACGGCCTCGACGCGCCGTTCGACGCCGTCATCGGCTCCGCCCCAACGACGGGTCAACTTCTTGGCGATCTCGGCACACCGCGCGTGAAGCCGGAGGAGACGCCCTCTCTCTGGGATTGGATGCGCGGTCGCCACCGCACCAAGCCGGAGCATGCCTGGATGCTCAATACGCTCCCTGAGAGCGTCAAAAGCGAAAAGGAACAGGCCTGCCTCTCGCGCGGCGTTTATTTCGAAGCTCGCGGCGAAAGCAAGCTCGGTCAGATCGCCGTCGCCCAGGTCATTCTCAATCGCGTCAAGAACCCCGCCTATCCGGATACGATCTGCGGCGTGGTCTACCAGAACAAAAACTGGCGCAATCGCTGCCAGTTCTCCTTTGCCTGCGACGGGATTCGTGACCGAATCCGATCACCCTCGGCATATGAGCGCGCAAAACAGGTCGCACTCGATGTGACCGAGGGGAAAGCATGGCTTGAGGAAGTGGGCGATTCGACCCACTACCACGCCACCTATGTCCGCCCCCGCTGGGCAAGCAGCATGAAGCGCACAGACAGGATCGGCCGCCACATCTTCTACCGGACCTATGGCGGCGGCTGGAGCTGATCCAACTCGTGAACGCGGCGACACCGCATTCGTTCCACGCTCCTACGTTTTTTCTGAAAGTCCTTCGGACGGCCCTGCCGCCAGCGCGACAGAGCCATCCCAATTCGAAGGCCTCGCTCTCCGGATGAGGCTTGTTCGGGTCAGCTCTCGCGAGCGAAGTTCACGCTCACCTTGCCGAGCTCGCCGAAATCGCCCGTCACCGTCGAGCCGGGTTCCGGCACCACGATGCCCATCGTCGTTCCGGTCAGCACCCAATCGCCTTCCTGGAGCTGCAGCCCTTGCTCTGCGAGCCTTTCGGTCAGCCAGAGAAGCGAGTTGAGCGGCCCGCCCATGACGGCAGCACCTGAACCTTTATTCGTGACGACACCATCGCGAAGCCCCGAGACGGCTACCTCCGCCAGATCCTGACTGTCCCAGTTCTTGACCTGAGGGCCTAAGACGAAGGCACAATGGGCGCCGAAATCTGCGAGAACCGCCGGATAGCGTGTGAGTCCCTCGCCTTCGGTGCGGCGGCCCGCGACCTCCAAAGCGAGGTGACAGGCCGTGACCGCCTGGCGCAGGCTCGCCGGATTGGGCTTCGTGTCAAACATCGGATAGGTCTCGCCGATGCGGAAGGCGAATTCGCATTCGACGCCACGATAGTGCTTTTTCCACACAAGGGTGGTGCCATCGCGGCTGAGATCGCTCTCCACCATGGGCGCAAACCATGGGCCTGGCGCACCAGTCGCCTTTTGCGCCGCCTCGCTCGTTGAACCGATCTTGTAGCCGATCCGTCGTCCGCCATAGAGCACGACCGCGGCCGCCAGGATGTCTTCCGCCGCCTCGGCCTGATCGATGGCCGTGACGTCGACGGCCGCATATTCTCCCGACACCCGCGCCGCGGCCAGCGCCTTGGCGATATCCTCTTTGTTCATCCCAGCTCCAGTTCAGAATCTCTCAAAAGCAAGATAAGGTCTTTTCGTTTTCCGCGGCGGAAAGTCTCAGGCTATCGTCGCCCTCTTTGCGGGATAGGCCTCATGACGATGCGCGGTCAATCTGCCAGCTCTGGCAATTCAGTTCCCGGCGCGACACATGCCGCGCTGCCATGGGCCATCATCATCGCCGGCTGCACGGTGGCCCTTCTCACCTTTGGGCCCCGGTCGGCCATGGGCTTCTTCCAGATCCCGCTCCTCACAGAGAGGGGCTGGGACCGCACGACCTTCGGCCTCGCCATGGCGATCCAAAACATCGCCTGGGGCCTCGGCCAGCCTTTTTTCGGCGCCATCGCTGACCGCTTCGGCACGGCGCGCGTGCTGGTGGCGAGTGCCCTCCTCTATGCTGCCGGCCTCGTCATCATGTCCTACTCGCCGGCGCCTTTCTGGCTTCATGTCGGTGGCGGCGTTCTCGTCGGTCTTGCCGTGGCGGCCGGCTCCTTCGGCGTCGTCATGGCGGCTCTTGCCCGCCGCGTGCCACCGGAGCGGCGCTCCTTCGTCTTCGGCCTGGCGACCGCCGCGGGCTCGTTCGGCATGTTCGCCTTCGCACCGATTTCGCAGGCAATGATCGACGCACTCGGCTGGTCGGATGCCCTGATCGGTCTCGCGATCCTGATGGCGCTCATTCCGCTCGCCGCGATCCCCCTGCGCGGCCAGCCACGCCATCAACTCAATCCAGGAGAGACCGAACAGAGCGTCGCCGAAGCTCTTGCACAGGCGTTGCGCCATCGCAGCTTCGTGCTTTTGTTCACCGGCTTCTTCGTCTGCGGCTTCCAGGTCGCCTTCATCACCGCGCATTTTCCCGCCTATATCGCCGATCTCGGCCTGTCTCCGCGCTGGGCGGTGATCGCGATCAGTCTGATAGGCTTCTTCAACATCATCGGCTCGATCGCGTCAGGCGCCATCAGCGAGCGCTATTCAAAGCCGATCTTTCTCGCGCTGATCTATCTCGCGCGCTCACTCGCCGTAACGATCTTTCTGTTTGCACCGCCCAGCCCCGCTTCGGTGGTCATCTTCTCCGTCGTGATGGGGCTCTTGTGGCTGTCGACGGTGCCGCCGACCAATGCGCTCGTCGCCATCATGTTCGGCACGCGCCATCTCGGTTTTTTGGGCGGGATCGTCTTCCTGTCCCACCAGATCGGCTCGTTCCTCGGCGTCTGGCTCGGAGGTTATCTCTACGACAAGACCGGCTCCTATGACGAAGTCTGGTGGCTTGGCGTAATCCTCGGACTGTTCGCCGCAGCCGTCCACTGGCCGATCCGAGAACAGGCGGCCGAGCTGCGTTTCGCATCGTGACGGAGAGCCGATCGGACAGCGAAGCCCTGGCTCCCTCTTGTCCCCTTGCGCGTCGGCGTCATCTGCGCAACGTGACCGCGACAACACGGAGATCCCCATGGCCGAAACCTTCAAAGCCATCCTGATAGATCGGGACGAGGACAAGAAGCAGTCTCTATCGCATGCCGATCTGACGACCGACGACCTTATGGATGGCGACACGATCGTTCGCGTGACGCATTCGACGGTGAATTATAAGGATGCGCTCGCGGTCACCGGCAAGGGGCCGGTCATTCGGCGCTGGCCGATGATCCCGGGCATCGATCTGGCGGGCGAGGTCGTCTCCTGCGACACCGGTGTCTTCAAGCCTGGCGACAAGGTTATCCTGAACGGTTTCGGCCTCGGCGAAACGCATTACGGCGCCTACGCCGGCATGGCGCGGGTGAAGGCCGATTGGCTGATCCGACAGCCCGAAACGCTCTCGGCAGCGGAGGCGATGTCGGTCGGCACGGCCGGCTATACGGCTATGCTGTGCGTCATTGCCCTTGAACGCCACCAGATCACGCCGGACCGCGGACCCGTAGTGGTCACCGGCGCCACAGGCGGCGTCGGCTCTGTCGCCACCGCCATTCTCGGCAAGCTCGGCTATCACGTGATCGCCTCGACCGGGCGCAGCGAAGAGGCTGACTATCTCAAAAGCCTCGGAGCCTCCGAGATCATCGACCGCAAGGAGCTTTCTGAACCCGGAAAACCGCTCGGCAAGGAGCGCTGGGCAGGTGGTGTCGATGCTGTCGGCTCCGTCACGCTCGCCAATGTGCTCGCCCAGACGAAGTACGGCGGCGCCGTCGCCTGCTGCGGACTTGCCGGCGGCATGGATCTCCCGGCCTCCGTCGCACCGTTCATCCTGCGCGGCGTCTCACTTCTCGGCATCGATTCGGTGATGGCTCCGAAATCGATCCGCGAACTTGCTTGGCAGCGGATTGCGAGCGATCTCGACCGCAGCAAGCTCGCTTCCATCACGCACGAGATCGCATTTTCCGATATTGAGCAGGCGACGTCCGACCTTCTTGCCGGCAAGGTGCGCGGCCGCCTCGTGATCAATATCGCCTCATAGCCAGCTAACGAGCGGTAACCAATTCGGGCCTGGCGTGTTGTGGGAGGCGTCGTGTCTTCCGTGAGGCCCAAGATTGTCATCGTTCCACCCCGTTGTGGCGGTTCCCGCCCGCGATGAAGAAGAGCGTCTGCCACAACTGATCGCGGCTCTCGCCCGACAGACATGGCTTGCCGGAGGACACCGGCTGCCTGTCGTCATCGTCTGCAACAATTGCAAAGATGCCTCGGCCGCTGTCGCGCAGGCGGCCGCGGCCAGGGCCCCGCAAATCGCGCTCAGCCTGCTTGAGGTGACCCTGACGGGCGACGACAACCATGTCGGCGTCGCCCGACGTATGGCCATGGAAAAGGCCGCAGCCAGCGGCGCCACCGTCATCCTGACGAGCGACGCCGACGCAAGACCGGCGCCGGATTGGGTGCTCGCCAATCTGATCGCCCTGCGCAAGGGTGCGGATATCGTCGCCGGTCGCCTCGTCGGCGACCAGGAGGAAGAAGAAAAGCTCGGCCCCGGCTTCGTTCGCCGCGCCCGGCTCGTCGCCCGTTACCAGGAGCTGCTCGACCGCCTCGCCGCGCTGATCGATCCTCTCCCCCACGATCCCTGGCCACGCCACTCAGACCATACGGGCGCCAGCCTCGCTCTGCGAACGGAGCTCTATCGCGCCCTTGGCGGTCTGCCGCCTTTGCCCCGCCGCGAGGATCTTGCTCTCGTCAGCCGCGCCAGAGCGCAGGGAGCCCGACTCAGGCATGCGCCTGAGGTGGAAGTTATTGTCTCAGCGCGCCTTGAAGGACGCGCGAAGGGCGGCATGGCCGATTGCATTGCCGCCTGGGTCGAGGAGGAAGAAGCGCAGCAGCCTCTGTTGGTCGAGGCGCCGGAACGTGCCGAGGCGCGCTTCCGGCTTCGCCGCCGCCTGCGTGATCTCGCCGCCGCCGACGGCACCTGGCGGAACGCTTTGACGGAGCGCACGCTTTCCACTCTGCCTGTTTCGGCGCCCGAACCGCCGCTTGCGTTGATCGAAAGACTGGCCGGCGACGAGCCGGACGCGCCCCGCACCATGCCGGTCGAGGACGCGCTGTCATATCTGGAGGAGCGACTGAACCATGCCGCTAAGAGCTTCGCTGCCTGACAGCGCCCCCCATCCGTCCATCCCGGTCGATCTTGCTGCCCTCGCAATGCGTATCGGGGCCGAAGCAGCCCGCCATGACGCGGCAAGATCATTCCCAGCTGAGGGCTTCGCCGCTCTTGCGGAGGCGGGGCTCCTATCCGGCCCGCTTCTGTCGGCGGAGCGGATGGAGGATCTCCTCTACCTACTTGCCGTCGTCGGGCGCGGCGACCTCAATGTCGGGCGCATTTTCGAAGGCCATGTGAACGCCTTGCAACTCATCTCGCTCTTTGGCTCCAAGGCGCAAGAGAACCATTACCAGAGCGAGGCCAGGCGCGGTCGCATCCTCGGCGTGTGGAATACGGACGCCCCTGGTCACCCGCTCAAGCTTGAAGACGGCGCTCTTGCCGGCGCCAAGAATTTCGCTTCCGGCGTCGATGGCCTTTCGCACGCCATCGTCACCGTGGAAGAGCCGGGAGGACGACAAATGCTGATTATGCCGGTCGCCGACAGGCCGGTCGATCGCAGCTGGTGGCGACCTCTCGGCATGAAGGCCTCCGGCAGTCACGTCGTCGATTTCTCAGGCGTTGAGGTCGCGCCGGAATGGTTTCTCGGCCGGCCGGGCGATTATGTGCGTCAGCCCTGGTTTTCGGCGGGCGCGATCCGTTTCGCCGCCGTCCAGCTCGGCGGAGCGCATGCTGTTCTCGATGCCGCCCGCGAGCACCTGACGCGGACGGGGCGCGCCGATAATCCCTATCAGGCGCACAGGCTCGGCGACATGGCGCTGGCCGTGGAGGGTGGCTACGGCTGGTTTGCCCGTGCCGCGGCGGCCTGGCGGCGAGGCTGTCTCGGAGAGGCCTCGGAAGCCGAACAGGGCCAGGCGGTCGCCACCGCCAATGCCATGCGCATCGCCATCGAAAAACTCGCCATGGACGTGCTCACAACAGCAGAACGGGCCGTCGGTGCCGCGGGCCTCGTGCAGCCGCATCCGTTGGAGCGGCTCGACCGCGACCTCAGAACCTATCTTCGCCAGCCCAATCCCGACGGGGCGCTTGCCGCCGTGGGCGAGGCGCTCGCCGACGGACGTTTCGTCATCGGGCGACCGCCGCGCGACATCCGCTCAGATTGAGGGCCGGATGACGCCGCGCGCCGCGATCGATCCGGATGGATTTGAAGAGAAGTTCCGCCACGACATTGATCCCTGGCGCTATCGAAGCTCGTCCTTTGAAGAAACGAAGCGACGCGATCTCATCGCTGCAGCCGGCAGCGGGCCCTATGCGCGCGGGTTGGAACTCGGCTGCGCGATCGGCGTCACGAGTCGCGCGCTCGCCTCGCTCACGCTCAAGCTTCTCGCGCTCGACGCCTCACCGACGGCGCTCGCTGAAGCCAGACGAGAATGCGGCGACCTTGCCTCGGTCAGCTTCCGCGAGGCGGTGTTGCCACGCGATCTGCCACGGGGCGAATTCGACCTCATCGTCGCCTCCGAGATCGCCTATTATCTCACGGAAGCGGCGCTTCACCGCCTGGCCTTTGAGCTTCCGAAACGGCTTGCTCGCGGCGGGCGCATCGTCCTCGTGCACCATGTGCGCCCTTTTTCGGACGCGGCCGTGCATCCGGCCCTCGCGCACGAATTTCTGCGGCAAAGTCTTGAGCGCCGCCTTGTGCCTGTCTGGCACAAAGCCCGGGCGCATTACCGGGTGGATGCGCTCATCCGCCCCTGACCTTGCCCACTATTCCTTCAAACCGTGGTGATGTCGGGCGCATCGACCGCCTTCATGCCGACCACGTGATAACCGGCATCGACGTGGTGCACTTCGCCGGTGACCGCGCGTCCCATATCGGAAAGGAGATAAAGCGCCGACTGGCCGACATCGTCGGGCGTGACGGTGCGGCGGAGCGGGGCGTTGTACTCGTTCCACTTCAAGATGTAGCGGAAATCGCCGATCGCAGAGGCTGCCAGCGTCTTGATCGGACCGGCGGAGATCGCGTTGACGCGAATGCCGGAAGGTCCGAGATCGACGGCGAGATAGCGCACGCTCGCCTCCAGCGCCGCCTTGGCCACGCCCATGACGTTGTAATGCGGCATCACCTTTTCCGCACCGTAATAGGTGAGCGTCAGGATCGAGCCGCCATTCGTCATCAGCTTTTCGGCGCGCTGTGCCAGCGCCGTCAGCGAATAGCAGGAGACGTAGAGCGATTTGTTGAAGTTCGCTTCGGTCGTGTCGATGTAGCGCCCGTCGAGTTCATCCTTGTCGGAATAGGCAACCGCATGGACCATGAAGTCGAGGCCGCCCCATTCGGAGCGGATCGTCTCGAAGACGGCGTCCATCGTGGCCCCGTCCGTCACATCGCAATGGCCGACCACCAATGCGTCGAGTTCTTTGGCAAGCGGTTCCACACGCCTCTTCAGAGCGTCGCCCTGATAGGTGAGCGCAAGCTGCGCCCCGGCGTCGCGCGCTGCCTTGGCGATGCCCCATGCAATGGATCGATTGTTGGCGATTCCGAGGATCAGTCCGCGTTTTCCCGCCATGATGCCGTTTGCTGCGGTCATATTTCTTCCGTTTGCTTTGCCTTTCGCGACGCCCGGCGCCCCATGAACGGTGCCGTAATGGCACGGGATTCTGAGTGCCGCAAGCAGGGCTTCACCTCCCGTCGCCAGCTGCTAATGTCGCTGCGATGAACGACAACCCGACCCAACAGACCATCGTCTCGACCCTTTCTGCCATCGTCGGCGAGACGCATGTCCTCACCAGCCCTGAGGAAACACGGCCTTATTGCGTGGAATGGCGCGATCTCTACTTCGGCGTGCCGGCGGCTGTCGTACGTCCCGCCTCGTCAGAAGAGGTCGCGGCCATCTTGCGCTTTGCAAACGAGACCGGCGTGTCGATCGTGCCGCAGGGCGGAAATACCGGCCTCGTCGGCGCCCAAGTGCCGGACGAGAGCGGGCGCGAAGTCGTTCTGACGCTCGAGCGGCTGAAAGCGATTCGCGACGTCGACCGCGAAGGTGCAACGCTCGTGGCAGAAGCCGGCGTCGTATTGGAGGAGATCCAGAAGGCCGCGAGCGAAGCAGGCCTGTTCTTTCCCTTGTCGCTCGGGGCACAGGGCTCCTGCCGCATCGGCGGCAACATCGCCACCAATGCCGGCGGCACGGGCGTGCTCGCCTATGGCAACACACGCGATCTCGTGCTCGGTCTCGAAGTGGTCATGGCCGACGGCACCATCTGGAACGGCCTGCGCCGGCTCCGGAAGGACAATACCGGCTACGACCTGAAACAGCTCTTCATCGGCTCGGAAGGCACGCTCGGTGTTATCACGGCAGCGTCTCTGAGGCTCTTTCCCGCCCCCAAGGGCCGCGCCGTCGCCTTTCTCGCGGTTGAAGACCCTCAGACGGCCCTCACGCTCTTTCGCCGGTTTTCGCAGACCGCCGGCTCGGCTCTGACCGGTTTCGAGCTGATGCCGCGCCTCGGGATCGACTTCGTGCTCAGGCACCAGGAGGGGACACGCGATCCGCTCGAGACGCCCTATCCGTGGTACTGCCTCGTGGAGATTTCCTCCGGCCGCAGCGAGGCGGAGGCGAGCGAGCTGATGGAGACGACGCTCGAAGCCGCCTTCGAGGCGGAGGAAGTGCTCGACGGCGCACCCGCCGCATCCCTCGCCCAGGCAGCCGAGTTCTGGCACATCCGCCACACGATGAGCGAGGTGCAGAAGAAGGAAGGCGGCTCCATCAAACACGACGTGTCGGTGCCGGTCGCCAAGATCCCCGAATTTTTGAGACGCGCATCGGCGGCTGTCACAGAGGCCGTGCCCGGCGCGCGGCCCCTGCCCTTCGGCCATCTCGGCGACGGCAACATCCATTACAATGTGAGCCAGCCCGTCGGCGCCGACCGGGACGAATTTCTGGCCCGCTGGGACGAGGTGAACAAAATCGTTCACGGCATCGTCGGGGAGCTGTCCGGCTCGATCTCGGCCGAGCACGGCATCGGGCGCTTGAAGCGCAAGCTCCTCGTGGAGGTGAAAAGCGAGATCGAGATCGATCTCATGCGCAGGATCAAGAACGCCTTCGATCCGAACGGCATCATGAACCCCGGACGTATGCTGTGACGTCACTTACGATCGCCGAATTCGACCGCGCAGATTTTGACCGCAAAAACGAAGATGCCCTCGTCGCGCTGTGGGAGCGCGCCGGCCTCACACGGCCATGGAACGAGCCGCGCCAGGATGTCCGCTTCGCCCTTGCCGCACCCACAAGCACGATCCTCGTCGGACGCAGGCGCGATGACGATCAACTGGTCGCCTGCGTGATGGTCGGCCATGACGGGCATCGCGGCGCCGTCTATTACGTGGCGACGGACCCGGACTGGCGCGGCCATGGCTTCGGCCGGGAGATGATGGCGGCGGCGGAGGCCTGGCTTGCCGCGAAAGGCATCTGGAAGCTCAATCTTCTCATTCGCGGCGACAACGAGATCGCCAAAGGCTTCTACGAAGCGATCGGCTTCCAGGCTCAGGATCGCATCTGTATGCAGAAGGAGATCCGGGCAGCGGAAAAACCTGCAGCCGATTAAAGCAACCTCTGCTGCACCGGTTTTGCCGGGGGAGTCTCCGCATCCTCGGACACCGCCTCGATCAGTCCGGGATCATCGTCGGCGACGCGGTTCACCCGCCGTGAGACAGGCGTCGCCTGCAGCGTCTCCGCCCCAAGATCGGTGAGGATCGACAAGGCGGCGTCGGTCATGTCCTCGCCCGCAAGCCACAGCGCAAAATTGTCCGCCGCAATCATCGCCGGGCGCCGATGATGCACCTCGTCGAGGGGCGGCTCGGCCGCGACCGTGATGATGGCGGCGGTGTCGATCTCGCTCCCGTCCGCACCGATCCAGGTCTCCCAGATGCCTGCGAAGGCGACAGGCCCGCCCTTCTTCGGTGCGATCCAATAGGGTTGCTTCGGCCCTTTGCTCCGCGTCTGCCACTCATAGAAGCCGGAAGCCGGAACGAGGCAGCGGCGCCTGCGAATGGCGTTGCGGAACGCCGGCTTTTCGCGGATATCCTCCGCCCGCGCATTGATGAGGAGCGGAAAGCGCGTCGTATCCTTGACCCAGGACGGCAGGAAACCCCAGCGCATGGGGACGCCTTCGACGCCGTCGAATCCCTGGCGGATGACGACGATCGGCTGCGTCGGGGCGATGTTGTAGCGGGGCGGCAGGAGACGCTCGTCGAAAACGGCGAGGTCGAAAAGCTCCTTGATGACGTCGGCCGGCATGGCCAGAACGAAGCGTCCGCACATAGGCTCTGTGTATCAGCGCCATGCGGCAAAAGGGAGAGCGGATGACAAAGCCGGGCACGAGTTCAGAAAGACCGGCCACCGATCCCGTCGATGGCGCGAGCATCGTGCTTCTCAAGCGCACGGCCGTCCTCCTGGTCCGCCGCAGCAAACCGCCCTTCAGCGCCGTCTGGAGCTTCCCCGGCGGCCATGTGGAGCCCGGCGAAACAGCAGAAGCAGCGGCACGCCGCGAGCTGATGGAGGAGACAGGACTTTCCGCCGGCCCCCTCGTCTCGCTCGGACGTCATGAGACGGGCGGCACCCCATCGAAACATCTCAAAGTCTTCACCGCCCATCATTGCGGCGGCGAGCCCGTGGCCGGCGACGATGTCGACCGCGCGATCTTCGTCCCCTTCGAGGAGGTTGGTGGGCTGCCGCTTACGCCCGGCGCGATCGCGTTCATCGCAAAAGCAATCGCTGCGGGCGTTGCACATGAGGAGGACGGGGTATGCGCCCTCGCATCGGCTTGAAGCGAGAAAGACCCCGGCGCATGATCGTAACGATGCGGCGCCCTTCTTTTCTTCTGATCCTCGTGTTCTTGATCTCTCTCGCGGCCGGCCAGACCGGCATCGGCTTCCTTGGCACGGCCTCTGCGCAGGAAGGCGGCGACGCTGCGGCTTCGCAGAAATCCTCCGAGCCCCCGCCCCCGATCTACGAGCCGAAGCTCCTGCGCCTGTCGGAGCTTCTGGGCGCCCTCTATTTCCTGCGCAATCTCTGCGGCGCGGATGACGGGCCGGCCTGGAAGGCCGATATGGAGGCGATGCTCGCGGCCGAGGCGCCAGGCCCGGAACGCAAGGCACGGCTCATCGGGCGCTTCAACCATGGCTTTGAGACGTACAACGCCGTCTATGAAAACTGCACGCCGGCTGCCGAGGCGAGCATCGCCCGCTATCTGAAGGAAAGCGCGGAGATCGCCTCCGACATCCGCACCCGCTACGGGCAGTAAACGCGGCGGGCGGAGAGGGAAAGCCAACGGGGGGTCATGCAGGAATTTGCGTGCTGCCTCGCTCTCGCCATCGAAACCGGCAGAAATTCATGATGGGCAAAAAGGGGGATTGGTCGAGATGACCGACACAGCCGGAGCGGGCGCCGTCGCGGCATTCGCCGCATCGACGCAGAGACAAGATCGATCGGAGGCATCCGTGCCTCGAAACGCTCGGAGGTTCGGCGGCGTCGCGGCGATCGCCACGGCATTTTTCCTTGGGCTCAGCGCAACCGCCTTCGCACAGGATGATGCCGGCTCGGAGAATGCGCCAGCTGCGGCCTCGGACGAGCAGGCGACGCCGGCACCCGCGACACCGGCCGAGGGCCAATCGGATGAGGAAGCGGAGCCGGCCCCGGAGACCGGTGAGGCGCGCGAAGCGCCGGCACAGGCCGCGCCTCGAGATTCGCAGGCGGCAGCCGAGCCCGGCAAGGCCGTGCCGGAATATCTCGATGTCCTGAAGGGCGAGCAGGCGATGCCCGAGCCCGTGCGCAAAACCTGGGAGGCGCTGCATGAGGCAGCGCTCTCCGGCGATATCGAGCGGCTCAGACCTCTGATCGAGGCGCAGGATCCGGCACCCGCCTTCGGCTTCGACAATGTCGGCGATCCGATCGACTATCTGAAATCTCTGTCCGGCGATCCGGAAGGCCGGGAGATGCTCGCCATCATGCTGGAAATCCTGGAGAGCGATTTCCTTTATGTCGATCGCGACAGCCCCAATGCGATGTATCTCTGGCCGTATTTCGCGCGCTATCCGCTCGACCGGCTCTCGCCGCAGCAGATGGTGCAGCTTTTCACGCTGATCACGGCCGGCGACTGGCAGGATATCAAGTCCTACGGCGCCTACATCTTCTTCCGTCTCGGCATCAGCCCGGACGGGCGCTGGCACTTCTTCCTGGCCGGCGACTGACCGCGCCTCCCCGCGCCTATTGTGCAGGCGTCGCCGCCTTGCCTTTGCGCCAACGCCCGACCGTCTCGGCGAGAAGTGCCCAGGCACCGATGATGCTCGTATCGAGGTGCAGCCGCTGGCGCACGGCCCATGCGAGCCAGATGGAGCGAATGGTGAGCGCAAGCGTCGTGGCAATCGCAGCCCCGGTAATCCCGAAGGGAATGATCAAGGCGACGTTCAGCAAACCGTTGATGACGACCATCACCACATAGGTCGTTGCCGAGAGGTGGCTGAAGCCGGTCATGTTGAGGATGTCCTCGGCCGGCCCGAAGATCGCCCGCGCCACCATGCCGACGGAGAGGATGAGGAGGACGTTGTAGCCCGCCTCGAAGCCTTCGCCGAAAAGCTGCAGAAGCCACATGCCCGTGGTGACGACCAGGACCGTGACACCGGTCGAGGCCACGAAAGTCACAAGGCTCACTTCGCGCGTCAGCGTCGTCAGCCGCGCCTGGTCGCCCGCCGCATGGCTCGCGGAGAAGAGATGCGCGGACCCGACGGAGGCCGCATAGGGGATGAAGGCCACCACCTGCACGATGCGTGTCGCCGCGAAATAGATGCCGATCTGCGCCGGGCTCACGAAGAAGGAGAGCACGATCACCGCCATATAGGCGAAGAGGTGGAACATCCCCTGCAGGACGGCGAACGGCGCGGAGCCGATGAACCATTCCTTCGGCCGATAGGCGCGCGGACCAGCCGGCACGGTTTTCTTGAGACGGCCGAGGATCTGGTAGGATTGCCAGATGGTTGCCGTCGCCATCGCCAGAATGGTGCAGGCAAAAGCTGTGACGGCGCTCGCTTCGAAGCCGAGCGCCACGGCCGCGACCATATAAACGAGAATGAGCGCGTGGCGCAGGATATAGACCGGAAACAGCGCCGGTATCGTCCAGAAATAGGCGCGCCCGACATCTTCCAGATAGGCCTGGAAGCAGCCGAAAGGCATCGCCACCGCCATCAGCAGCAGCGGATAAACGTACGCGTTCTCGATCCACGATCCGGCGAAATAGACGCCGAGGCCGAAGAGCACCGCGAAGACGACGGGCGCCGCAAACGAGGCAATTCCTGCAAAGCGCAGAAACCCGCGGAGTTGATCGTCCTCGCCGGTTTCGCGCAAAGCCGCCACATAGCGCACCGGCGAATCGCCGAAGCCCAATGTGCTGATCGCGCCGAAGACGAGAAGCCAGACCCAGGTGAAGGCGAAGATGCCGTATTCGAACTGCCCCATCAGGCGCGCCAGAACGACCTGAGTTCCGTAAGCGAGAACGGCGTTTGCGACCCGCAGGGCAAGGGCGATCAGAGAGGCGCGGCGCGCGCGGGCCCGTTCATCGCTGTTGGCGAGGACATTGCGGGCAAGCGCCAGGAAGCCGCGCACGCGGCCCGCCGGCATCTCCTGATCAGGAATCAATGCGAGAGCTCCCGCTGGTGGTTATCTACTCCTTAGCAGATCCGTTGCATTTGCAGAGAAAGCTCACGAAACGGAGTTAAGAACGCCTTGAAACAATCCCGCTTCGTGTGACGCCTCAGGCCGAGGCCCAGAACCGCACCGGTTCACCGATCGAGGCCGTGGTGATCTCGCCCTCCCACATCACCCGCTTGCCGCGGATGATCGTTCCGACCGGAGCACCCGTGATCGGCTTGCCGTCATAGGGCGTCCATTTGGAGCGCGAACCCATCGAGGCGTTGGTGATCGTCGTCTCCCGCTTCAGATCGACGAGCGTCAGATCGGCGTCGTAGCCTACGGCGACGCGGCCCTTGCCGCGAATGCCGAAGAGCCGCGCCGGGCCCGCACTCGTCATGTCCATCAAGCGCAGAAGCGACAGCCGCCCCTTCGCGACATGGTCGAGCATGACCGGCAGAAGCGTCTGCACGCCCGGCATGCCGGAGGGCGAGGCCGGATAGACCGCCGCCTTTTCTTCCAATGTATGCGGGGCATGGTCGGAGCCCAGAATGTCGGCTGTGCCGTTTTCCACGCCTTTCCACAGGCCAGCGCGATGCTCCGCGCCGCGCACCGGCGGGTTCATCTGCAAAAGTGTGCCGAGACGGCCATATTCCTCCGCAGAGAGGGTCAGATGGTGGGGCGTCACCTCGATCGAGGCGACATCCTTGTGCGCGGCGAGGAAGGCCATCTCCTCGGCCGTGGAGACATGCAGGATGTGGATCGCCGCGCCGGTGCGCCGGGCGATCGAAACCAGCCTGCGGGTAGAGGACAGCGCCGCCTCCGCATCGCGCCAGACCGGGTGGCTCGACGGGTCGTTCTCGCGCCGCTCGTCGAGCCGCGCCTTCAGCCGCATCTCGTCTTCGCTGTGGAAGGCGGCACGGCGGCGGGTGTTCCTCAAGATCGCCTCGACCCCCTCGTCGTCGGCCACGAGAAGATCGCCGGTCGAGGAGCCCATGAAGACCTTGATGCCGGCAGCGCCCGGCAAACGCTCCAGCTCGGCCACGTCCTTGGCATTGGCATGGGTGCCGCCGACCCAGAAGGCGTGATCGCAATGCATACGCCCGCGCGCCCGGGCGAGCTTGTCCGCAAGCATTTCCGCGGAGGTCGTCAAAGGCTTGGTGTTGGGCATTTCGAAGACGGCGGTGACCCCGCCGAGAACGGCCGCCCGAGAACCCGTTTCCAGATCCTCCTTGTGTTCGGCGCCCGGTTCGCGGAAATGCACCTGCGTATCGATGACGCCCGGCAGAATGTGCAGACCGGTTGCGTCGATGACTTCGCCGGCGTCGGCGCCGGAAAGATCACCGAGAGCAGCGATGCGACCGCCCTTCACGCCGATGTCGCGCGGGCCGATGCCGTCGTGGTTGATGAGGATCGCACCACGGACGAGAAGATCGAAGTTCTGAGCCATGCTCGCTGCTTGCCAATTGCCGGCTTTGAACGCAAGCAGGATTGCCCCCGCACGGCATACGCCTTAGCTGAGTGTCGAGGATTTCATCATGCCGCTTGCACATTTGACCGACAGAGCCGTGGTCCTGGTGGCAGGGCCGGATGCGCATAATCTCCTGCACAATCTCGTCACCTGTTCGATGGACGAGGTGGAGAGTGCGGGCATCGCCTATGGCGCACTCCTGTCACCCCAGGGCAAAATTCTCTTCGATTTTCTCATCCACCGCCGGGACGAAGGTTTCGCGATCGACCTGCGGTCGGAGGAGGCGGAGAGCTTCATCAAGCGGATGACGCTTTACCGTCTGCGCGCCAAGGTCGAGATCTCTCGCGACGACGGCCTCGCCGTCTTCGCCGCTTGGGGCGATGGCGATGTGGCGCCAGAGGCGCCGGCAGATCCAAGGCAGGCGGCGCTCGGACGGCGTTTCGTCGCCGCGCCTGACAGCGTCTCGGCCGATGCCGATCTTGCCGCCTATCACGCGCACCGCATCGCCTGCGGCATTCCCGAAGGCGGCATCGACTTCGTCTTCGGCGATGCCTTCCCGCACGACGCGGCGATGGACAGCCTTCACGGCGTCTCCTTCCAGAAGGGCTGCTATGTCGGCCAAGAGGTCGTGTCTCGCATGCAGCATCGCGGCACCGCGCGGCGGAGAATCGTCACGATCGAGGCCGTGGAAGCAGGCAATTCCCTGCCCGAAAGCGGCGCGGAGATCATGGCTGGCGAGCGGGCGATCGGGCGCTTCGGCTCCTCAGCAAATGGCAAAGGCATCGGCCTTGTTCGCCTCGACCGGCTCGCCGAGGCTCTAGAGCAGGATCTGCCCGTCTCGGCCGGCCGCATCACCGTGACGGCAAAACTGCCCGGATGGGCGACCTATTCCTGGCCTGCGACGGGGACAGAAACCGGCGGGACTTCGAACAATGGCTGACCGGGCAAACGCCCCTGCGCGTGCCTGGCAGCGGATGCTCTCGGGCCGCCGGCTGGATCTTCTCGACCCGTCGCCGCTCGACGTCGAACTCGGCGACATTGCGCATGGGCTTGCGCGCGTGGCGCGCTGGAACGGCCAGACCCGGGGCGACCATGCCTATTCGGTGGCACAGCACTCGCTTCTGGTGGAGGCTCTGCTTGCCGAACTGAAGCCGGACATCACCCTGGACGAGCGGCTTTTCGCGCTCCTCCACGATGCGCCGGAATATGTCATCGGCGACATGATCTCGCCCTTCAAGGCTGTGCTCGGTGAAGAATACAAAGGCGTGGAGCGGCGTCTGCAGCATGCAATTCATCTGCGCTTCGCGCTTGCCGCCGATGTCGAGCCGAAGCTTCACCGCATGATCAAGAAGGCCGATCAAACGGCTGCCTATTGGGAGGCGACGCGGCTTGCGGGCTTTCAGGAGAAAGAGGCGCGGCGCTTTTTCGGCGATCCGTCTCTCAATCCGGACGAGAACCTCCTCGATCCCTGGCCCGCCACCGAAGCAGAGCGTCGCTTCCTGGCCCGTTTTGCCGAGATCGAGGCCCTGAACGAGACCCTGCCACGCGCAAGGACCGCCTGAGAAATGCCGGAAATCTACGTCTGCCCGTTGTCGAAGCTTGCGGCGACCGTCGAACAGAGTGGCGCCCGCCATATCGCCACCTTGATCAATGCGGGCACCGAGGTGCCGCGCCCTGAAAGCGTGCCGCAAGACAACCACCTGTTTCTCGGCTTCAACGACATCTCCGAAGCGATGCAGGGGATGACCCTGCCGGCCCAAGAACATGTCGGCCGTTTTGTCGACTTCGTGGAAGCCTGGGATCGGACGACGCCGCTCGTCGTGCATTGCTGGGCGGGCATCAGCCGTTCCACCGCCGGTGCCTTCATCGCCTTTTGTGCGCTGCGCCCGGATGCGAGCGAAGACCTCGTCGCGAGAAGGCTGCGCCAGCGTTCGCCACAGGCGACCCCCAACCGCCGTCTCGTTGCTCTCGCCGACGCGTATCTGAAGCGGGACGGACGCATGATTGCGGCGATCGAAGCGATCGGCCGCGGCGCCAACGCGTTTGAAGGCAATGTCTTCTCCCTCTCCCTCGACGAATGAACCCGCACGCATCCCCACCTCCGAAGCGGAGGTCGAGGGCAGCGCGCGCATCGAAGTCGGCCTCAACGCCGCCATCGTCGCCGTCGATCGGCTGACGCCGCTCATCCTCGTCGTGCGGCCGGGCGACACGGACGGAGAGGACGGCCTGCCCTTCGGGCCATTCGACCCGGTCGAGCATCGCACCATGGAGATCGGGCTGCGCGCCTGGGTGGCGGAGCAGACGCGCCTCAAGCTCGGCTATGTGGAGCAGCTTTACACATTCGGCGATCGCGGACGCCACGCAAGGCGCGGCGATATCGGCCCGCATGTCATGACGATCGGCTATCTCGCGCTCACCCGCCGCCTCGAAGACGATGAAACGGCGTTGCGCGAATCCGGCGCGCAATGGCGTCCCTGGTACGCCTATTTTCCCTGGGAGGATTGGCGTCAGGGTCGGCCCGCGATCCTCGACACGGCGATCGAGCCTCTGCTGAAGCGCTGGTGCGCGATGGCGCCCGCGGCGGAACGGCCGGATCGGCCGCTCGCACGCCAGGAGCGGGTGAAGATCGCCTTCGGCTGGGACGGCCTCCCCTGGGACGAGGAGCGTGTGTTGGAGCGCTACGAACTGCTCTATGAGGCCGGGCTCGTGCTGGAGGCGGGCCGCGACGGGCGCCAGAGTGCTGCTTTATGGGAAGACCTTCCTCGGCTCGGGCGACACATGCGCTTCGACCACCGACGCATCCTCGCCACCGCCATCGGGCGCCTGCGCGGCAAGTTGAAATACCGGCCGCTGATTTTCGAGCTCATTGCCGATTCCTTCACCCTCACCGAATTGCAGAAGGTAGTGGAAGCGATTTCCGGCCGTCATCTGCACAAACAGAACTTTAGGCGGCTTGTGGAACAGACACGAGTCGTGGAACAAACCGGCGAAACCAGCATCTCAACGGGGGGCCGACCGGCCGCCCTTTTCCGGTTCAGGCGAGATATCATGAAAGAGGGTGCCATGGGCGGATTGCGACTGCGAGCTCGGCTATGAGAGATGTCCTTTTGCTCATTCGGCACGGCCAGACGGACTGGAACCTGGAAGGCCGCTTCCAGGGCGCACGGGAAGTCCCGATCAACGCCGTCGGGCGCGAACAGGCGCAGCGCAACGGCCGCGTTCTGCCGTCGCTTCTCGGCGAGCATGACTGGCAATTCGTCGCCTCGCCGCTCGGCCGAGCGCAGGAGACGATGCGCATCATCCTGGAAAATGCCGGCAGACCCGACCAGCCTTTCGTGACGCACGATCCGCTCAAGGAAGTCTGCTTCGGGGCATGGGAGGCGCGCACGCTCAAGGAGCTTCGCGAGACGGATCCCGAGGCGGTCGCCACGCGCAAGCGCGACAAGTGGAATTACGTGCCTCCGGAGGGCGAGAGCTACGCGATGCTCGCCGAGCGGTTCGGCGAATGGTTCAAGACACGCCAGGGCCGCCACGTGATCGTGGCGCATGGCGGCATCACTCGGGTAGCGCTCCATCTCCTTTCGGGCATGCCGTCTGCATCCGTGCCGCAATTCTTCATTCCGCACGACCGGATCATCGCCATCTTCGACGGCAAGGCGCTTGTAATCTGAGGTCGCAGACCCTTCTATCGTCCGCCAAAACCCTCTAGAAACGGCCCTTGTCCAGCCGAGGCGCCAAGAAGCGCAGATGTCTCACAATTCCTTCGGTCAGCTTTTCCGCATCACCACCTGGGGCGAAAGCCACGGCAAAGCGATCGGCTGCGTCGTCGATGGCTGCCCGCCAGGGATTCCGATCACCGAGGCGGAGATCCAGGCCGAGCTCGACCGCAGGCGACCGGGACAGTCGCGTTTCACGACGCAACGCCAGGAACCGGACCAGGTCAAGATCCTCTCCGGCGTCTTCGAGGACGACCGCACCGGCGGTCCCGTCACCACCGGCACGCCGATCTCGCTTCTCATCGAAAACGTCGATCAGCGGTCGCGCGATTATTCGGAAATTCGCGACCGATATCGGCCCGGCCACGCCGACTACACCTACGACGTCAAATACGGTGTGCGCGATTATCGCGGGGGCGGCCGTTCCTCGGCGCGCGAAACGGCGATGCGGGTCGCGGCCGGAGCGATCGCTCGCAAGATCCTGCCCGACGTCACGATCCGCGGCGCGCTCGTCGAACTCGGCGGCATCGCGATCGACCGCGACCGCTTCGACTGGGCGGAGACGGCCAACAATCCCTTCTTCTCGCCCGATAAAGAGGCTGCCAAAAAATGGGCCGCCCATCTCGACGAGATCCGCAAGTCCGGCTCTTCGGTCGGAGCGATCGTCGAAGTCGTGGCAGAAGGCGTGCCGGCAGGCATCGGCGCCCCGATCTACGGCAAGCTCGACCAGGATCTCGCTTCGGCGATGATGTCGATCAACGCGGTGAAGGGCGTTGAAATCGGCAATGGTTTCGAAGCGGCGCGCATTCGCGGCGAGGAGAATGCCGATCCGATGCGCGCCGGCAATGACGGGCGGCCGCGCTTCCTGTCGAACAATGCGGGCGGCGTGCTCGGCGGCATTTCCACCGGTCAGCCGGTGGTCGTGCGCTTCGCCGTCAAACCCACCTCTTCCATCCTGACGCCTGTTCCGAGCGTGACGGCGACGGGCGAAGAGGTCGACGTCTTCACCAAAGGCCGGCACGATCCCTGTGTCGGCATCCGTGCTGTGCCGGTGGGCGAGGCCATGATGGCGCTCGTCCTTGCCGACCATTATCTCAGGCAAAGAGCCCAAAGCGGCAGTCAGACATAGATATGAGCGAACAGGTTGGAAAAGTCGCGGAGGCTATACGCGCCTTCGAACGCGGCGAAATTGTCGTTGTCACCGATGACGACGACCGCGAGAACGAAGGCGATCTCTTCGTCGCTGCGGTCCATTGCACGGCGGAGAAGATGGCCTTCATCATCCGCCATACGAGCGGCATCGTCTGTGCGCCGCTGCCGCGCGACATGGCGGAACGTCTGCGCCTCGATCCGATGGTGAGCGCCAACGACGCGCCGCTCAACACGGCCTTCACCGTTTCCGTCGATTTCCGCCACGGCCTCACCACCGGCATCTCGGCCGAAGAGCGTACGGCAACTGTGCGGGCGCTCGCCAATGCCAATATCGGTGCCGCCGATTTCGTGCGCCCGGGCCATGTCTTTCCGCTTCTCGCACGCGACGGCGGCGTTCTCGTCCGCTCCGGCCATACGGAGGCCTGTGTCGATCTCTGCAAGCTCGCAGGCCTGCCACCCGTCGGCGTCCTCTCCGAGCTCGTCAATGACGATGGCACGGTGGCGCGCGGCGAAGAGGTCCGGGCCTTTGCCGAGAAGCACAATCTCGTACGCGTGTCCGTTGCCGACCTCATCGCCTGGCGGCAGCGCAACGAAAAGCTCATCGAGCGCGTCACAGAGCAAAAGATCTCGACGCCTGCAGGGCCTGCGACGGCCTACAGCTTCGTCACGCCGCTCGATCCCATGGACCATCTGGCGGTCGTCTTCGGCGATATCCGCGACGGGAAGGGAATTCCGGTTCGCCTGCATCTGGAATCCGTCCTCGACGACGTCTTCGGTACCAAAAAGATGCTCGACGACGTGATGCAGGATTTCGCCGAGCGCGGCCGCGGCGTCATCGTCTATTTGCGCGACGGTTCCGTCGGTGTCGCAAGACAGTCACGGCGTATGCGCGACGTCGAAGGCGGTGAAGCCCACGCTTCGGCGGAAGGCCGCAAGGAAGCCTGGCGGGAAGTCGGCCTCGGCGCCCAGATCCTGCGCGATCTCGGCGTGCACTCGATCAGGCTGCTTGCCACGCGCGAGCGCCATTATGTCGGCCTCAAGGGCTTCGGCATCGAGATCGAAGATACGGAAATTCTCGACGGCTGAGACTGGCCTAGGCCTCAGACGACGGGCCTGCGGGGATAGCGCCGCGGGCTCGTTTTCCTGAGGGTACGCCCGAGGCGCCCAGCGCGACGTTCCAGAAAGCCGACGCCGCGATCGAAAAGCGGCGCACGGATGCGTACGCCCGTGACGAGGCGCGTGGCCGAGCGGCTCGAAGCCACGATCAGGACGAGAGACAGCGCAAAAAGCGGCGCGCCAAGGGGAATCGGTGTCGCGATGAAGGCGACGCCGACGATGAAACAAAGGAACGCCAGAAACAGGATCGAAACACGCCGCATCAGTTAGGTCGTTCCTTACGAAACTCCATGACTTTGGAGAAGAAAGCGTTGCGGCTTTCCTTGAGGACGAGCCCGTGCGGCGCGAAAATGCGCGCGAGATCTTCCTTGAGGTAGCCCTGATAATAGGGTTCGTGGAAAAGCTGCGGAAAGAGCTCCAAGAGCCCGTTATAATCCGGCGCATCGCCCGTCTGCAGCGAATCGACCAGGACGAAGGTGCCTCCCGGCTTCATCACGCGGGCGATCTCTTCAGCCACCTGTCGGCGCACCTTCGGCGGCAGTTCGTGGAAGAGATAGATGGCGGTCGCCACGTCGAGGCTCGCATCGGCAAGCGGCAGCGCTTCCGCCTTGGCAACCGCGGGCCTCAGCGTTGCCACGCGGCCGATATGGCGGCGCGTCTCGTTCAGATAGGATTCCGACAGATCGGTCGCAAAAAGCGGCAGCCGCGGATAGGCCCCGCGCAGCTCGGCCGTGAACCGGCCGGTGCCGCAGGCGAGGTCGGCGGCAAGACAGGTGCGCTGGTCACGACCTTTCAGGGCGTTGGCGACCGGCACCAGCGCCTGACGGCGCATCGCTCCGGCAGCGCCCGAGAACAGCACTTCGACCTGCATGTCGTAGAGACGCGCGGATTCCTCGGTCATCCAGCCGCCGCTCTGGAAGTGGAAGTTCTGCATATAATAGCGCGGCCGGCGACCTTCGAAGGACGAGCCGATTTCCTGGTGCGCGCCCTCGCGACGACGGCGCGCGACCTCGGGCACATCGGCGAAAAACGCCCGCGAGGTCGCGACGAGCTGGCGGAAATCCGCCTCGTCGCCGTCCGGCAAAGGGTAAAGGCCTGCCCGCGCATTGGCATAATCGCGCGCCAGAAGGGCCGCCACATCCCGCAACAGCCGACCCATCGACGGGACGGGCGTGGAAGGGGGCTCGACACGGGGCGTCGCCTCTGGATGGCGCGCCGCAATCCGGCGCACCATGCGGCGCATCACGAGGCCATGGCCGGTGTACCAAGCGACGCGCGCACCCTGCGTCGCCGCATAGCGCATTCCGCTTGTCCAATCCTCGATAGACACAGACGCCATGAACCTCTCCTGAAACAGAAATGGGGTGCGCGAGCGCGGAAGTCGAGCGCTATTCGCGTTCCAGGAGAGCGACTGCTTCCGTCTCCGCTGAATAGACGAATTGGTCGATCGGAGTCACTGAATTTAATCGATAACCGCCATCCACCAGGATGCGCAGATCGCGCGCAAGGCTCGCCGGATTGCAGGAGACGAAGGCGATGCGCGCCACCTTCGAAGCGGCAAGGCTTTCCGCCTGCGCCCGCGCGCCATCCCAGGGCGGATCGAGGACGACGGCATCGAAACGAGAGAGCTCGTTGGGCGCCAAGGGAAAACGCAAGAGGTCGCGCGCGAGCGTCTCAATCGGCTTCAGCCCCTGTGCTCCGCGCACGGCCGCGGCGAGTGCGGCAAGTGCCACACCTTCGGCTTCGACGGCCGTCACCCGCGCCGTTCGACCGACGACGAAGGAGAAAGTCCCGAGCCCCGAGAAAAGATCGGCGACACGCTTTGCGCCTGCGCAATGTTCGGCAACCAACCGTGCCATCGCCGTTTCGCTCTCACGGCAGGCCTGCACGAAGGCCGCGGGCGGCGGTGAAACAGTCACGCCGCCGACCTCAAGCTGCGGCTCTTCGAGTTGAAACAAGATATCGCCGTCGACGACGAGGCGGGCGACGGCCTGTCCCGACAAAAGCTCGGCGATCCGCGCCGCCGCGGAGGCCTGAATTGAACCGGCCCCCTCGCCTGCGATATCGAGCCCGGACCGCGTCTCCAGAACGGTGAGACGAAGCTCGCGTTTGGGACGGGCGAGAAGCTGCGCCAGACGGCGCAGAAGCGGCAGCGCAGAGACGATCGCCGGGCGGACGACGAGACATGTCGCCAGATCGACGAGGCGTCGCGAGCCGCGTTCATGAAAGCCCAAGCGGATTTCCCGCCCGGCAAGCGTCGCCGAGAAGACGGCGCGACGCCTTGCGCCAAGAGGCGCGCCGAAGGCCGGGCGCACCTCCGTCTCAAGACCGCTCTTGGCGAGTGCCTCTGCCACGAAGCGATGCTTCAGGAGGCGTGTCTCCTCAAGCGGCAGCATCTGCAGGGCACAGCCGCCGCATCTTGCATCCTGCGCGCCAAGGCTTGGACCGAAATGCGGACAAGGCGCCGCGACCCGCTTTGGCGAGGCTTCCAAAATCTCGATGACTTCGGCGCGCCGACCGCGGCGCTCGACGCGCACGCGCTCGCCCGCGAGCGTGTAGGGAACGAAAAGCGTTCCTTCCGGTGTCTCCGCGACGCCGTCGCCGCGATGGCCGATACGGTCGATGTCGACGATGTCACTCACGCCAGGCCCCGAGGCAAAATTCCTGATTGCCGTCCCCCCCGGTGAGGGGCGCGGGGCAAAGCCCCACCGCGCGCCAACCGAGCTGGCCGTCGACCCAGTCTTTGAGCGCTTCGGCGGCCCCCTCGGCAGCCTTTCGATCGCGGACGATGCCCCCGCGCCCGAGCGCATCACGGCCGAGCTCGAATTGCGGCTTGACGAGAAAGACGCCCCAACTCCCCGAGGCGGCAAGATTCAATGCCGGCGGCAGGGCGAGCCGAAGCGAGATGAAAGAGAGATCTGCGGTTATGGCCTGCACGGAATGTCCATCAAGATGCGCCTGTGAGAGATGGCGCGCGTTGATCCCTTCGACGAGCTGCACGCGCGGGTCGCCGGAAAGGCTTTCATGCATCTGGCCGTGGCCGACATCGATGGCGACGACATGTTCTGCGCCTCTCTCCAGAAGGAGTTGCGTGAAACCGCCGGTGGACGCACCCAGGTCGAGGACCGTTCGGCCTTCGGGATCGAAGCCGAAAGCATCGAGACCGGCCTTCAACTTCATGGCCGCTCGCGACACATAGGCGGCAGCGGGATCGCCGATCGCCAAAGCCGCATCGGCCGTCACCGGGGTTGCGGGCTTCAGCGCGGTCTCGCCGTTCACCGTCACCGTTCCACGGCGGATCGCGTCGCGGGCGCGAGCGCGGCTCGGCAAAAGCCCGGCCGCGACGACCGCTTCATCGAGGCGAAGCCGCGCGCTCATCCGGCCGTCCTCATGACGGCTGATCTGGTGACGCCTGGTTTGGCGAAGCCCGGCCTCGTGACAAACAAGAAGGGTTCAATGCAAAATGAAATCAGCGAGCACAAGCTCATGAGCGAGCAGCGTATAGGGTTCGTCGGGATGGCCGCCGAATATCATGAAAAGCGCTGCGAGCGCAGTCAGAATGCACGCGATCAGCAGTGAAACCCAGAGCCGCATCCGAAACCTCGCCCATTACGGGAATCTTCTCAAATTCCGAAGCGGCTGCCTATCGGACACAAAGCCGCCTCCTGGAGCGAGATCCGGTCTTCCGACACTCATTTCTGGCTGTGCGGAAGCACACATAATTGCAACCATCAAGTGTATATTCAAACACGAATATCAAGTCGGACTCCTTACCTCCTGCCGAAACGGCGATGGTCGGGCCGCATAAAGCTCCAAGCGCAACAGCCTCGCAGCGAACGACGGGGCATCATCGCGAGGGGCGTCTCGACGCGCCACCAAGGGACACAGGGTTGCGCTCCGACCGCACAAAGATCGAAATGGCTTCCCCCAATTCGCGGGAAATGCGCATGGATACGAAGGAAAGCGCCGCCTTTTATCGTGGCTACATCGACTGCCTGAACAGGCAGGCATGGGACGACCTTCATCGCTACGTCAGCCACGATGTCCGCCATAACGGCAAGTCGCTCGGTCTGCGCGGATACCAGGGCATGCTCACGGAAGACCACAGATCGATCCCGGACCTCTATTTTAAAATCGAGTATCTCGTTTGCGAGCCGCCGATGATCGCAAGCCGGCTTTGGTTCGATTGTACGCCGGTCGGAACACTGTTCAGCCTGCCGGTGAACGGCGAGCGCGTTCAGTTCAGCGAGAACGTCTTCTACGAAATTGAGAATGGGCGCATCCAGAACGTCTGGTCCGTGATCGATAAGGCTGCGGTGGCCGCGCAAATCCGCGCCTCCGAGCGGAATTTGGGCTGAAAGTACGCGTGTTCGGTCGGTGATCGACCAGAGCGTCTTCGGATCGCCATTCACGGCGATCGCCGGCACATCGGATGACATGCGTCTTTTCTGCAGGTGCGGACGCCCTGCGGAACTTCGGGGCGAAAGTCGTGTTGGACAGGCCAGGACGAAACCCGAAGGGAGACGAGATATGCGACTTCTCGCCATCGCCGCATGCGCGCTCATGGCAAGCCCGGCACTCGCACAGGATGTCTCACAAGACAGCGCCGTTTCCGGACCGATTGCCGGCAAGGACGGGACGATCGGCGAGGCGCATCTGACGGATACGCCCAACGGCGTGCTCGTACAGGTCGTCATCAACGATGGCGCGCTTGAGCCCGGCGTGCACGCCCTGCATTTCCACGAAACCGGCGATTGTTCGGACGCGCCCGACTTCAAGAAGTCCGGCGGGCATTACAACCCGACCGACGCCAAGCACGGCATCATGACCGAGGGCGGCATGCATGCCGGCGATATGCCAAACTTCGAGGTGGTCGACGGTCAGGCCACGAAACTCGAGGTCTTCAATACGCGGGTGCGCTTCCACGAGGGCGACGCGCCGCTGATGGATGACGACGGCTCTGCGCTGATGATCCATGCCGGGGCCGACGACTATAAAAGCCAGCCCTCGGGCGATGCCGGCAGCCGCGTCGGCTGTATGGTGATCGACGACGAGCAGGCCCGGCAGTAAGGATCGCACGATAAAAAGGCGCGGCGATCGCTCTGCCGCGCCTGTCTCAGCGATTGTCTGTCAGATGCGGCCCGGCCTTTGCGCCGGGCCTTTTCGTCAGGCGCGAACCGCCTCCGGCACGTCACGGCCGAGCGCCTGGAAGACCCGCGCCACGATCGCGTTCGCGTCGAGCTCGCAGGCCGCATACATCACCTCCGGCTTGTCGTGGTCGATGAAGCGGTCGGGCAACGTCATGGTGCGAAGCCGCGCCCCCTCCTCCAGCTTGCCGGCATTGGCGAGGAACGAGAGCACGCGGCTGCCGAAGCCGCCGTCGGACCCCTCCTCGATCGTCACCACGACCTCATGCTCGCGATGCAGCCGCAACACGAGATCGGTGTCGAGCGGCTTGACGAAGCGGGCGTCGGCCACCGTCGTCGAAAGACCGCTCCGCTCCAACGTGTCGGCGGCAGACAGCGCTTCCACCAGCCGGCCACCGAGCGACAGAATGGCCACCTTGGTGCCTTCCTTGACGATGCGGCCGCGACCGATCTCCAGGATTTCGCCGCGCTCCGGCATTTCGACGCCACGCCCCTCGCCGCGCGGATAACGGAAAGCGATCGGGCCTTCGTCATAGGCGACGGCGGTGCGAACCATGTGGCGAAGCTCGGCTTCATCGCCAGCCGCCATCACCACCATGTTCGGAAGACATGACATATAGGCAACGTCGTAAGCGCCGGCATGTGTCGGCCCGTCGGCGCCGACGAGACCGGCACGGTCCATGGCGAGACGCACGGGCAGATTCTGAATCGCCACGTCGTGGACGACCTGGTCGTAGGCGCGCTGCATGAAGGTGGAATAGATCGCCGCAAAAGGCTTCATGCCGTCGGCTGCGAGCCCGGCCGCAAACGTCACCGCATGTTGCTCGGCGATGCCGACATCGAAGGTGCGCTCGGGAAATTCGGACTGGAAAATGTCGAGACCCGTACCGGCCGGCATCGCCGCCGTCACCGCCACGATCTTCTCGTCTTCCTTCGCCTCCTGAACGAGGCTCGTTGCAAAAACCTTCGTGTAGGATGGGGCGTTGGAGCGCCCCTTGGCCTGCTCGCCGGTAATGACGTTGAAGCGCGAGACGCCGTGATATTTGTCGGCGGATGCCTCCGCCGGCCCATATCCCTTGCCCTTGCGGGTCACGACATGGACCAGAACCGGCCCCTTATGACCGTCGCGAACATTGCGCAGAACCGGCAGGAGATGGTTCAGATTATGGCCATCGATCGGGCCGACGTAATAAAAGCCGAGCTCTTCGAAGAGCGTGCCGCCAGTCCAAAAGCCGCGGGCATATTCCTCCGCGCGGCGGCCTTTTTCATGCAGGAGATCGGCGAGCGGAAGCCGCTTGGCGAGCTGCTTGGCGGCGTCGCGCAGAGACAGATAGGCCTGACCGGAGACGAGGCGCGCGAGATAAGCGCTCATCGCACCGCTCGGCGGAGCGATCGACATGTCGTTGTCGTTGAGGATGACGATCAGCCGCGAACCGAGATGCCCCGCCTGGTTCATCGCCTCGTAAGCCATGCCGGCCGACATCGCGCCGTCGCCGATGACGCAGATGACGTTGAAATCCTCATCCTGGAGATCCCGCGCCACGGCCATGCCGAGGCCGGCGGAGATCGAGGTCGAGGAATGGCCGGCGCCGAAAGGATCATAGGCGGATTCCGCCCGCTTGGTGAAACCGGACAGCCCCCCGCCCTGGCGAAGAGTGCGGATACGGTCGCGCCGACCGGTCAAGATCTTATGCGGATAGCATTGATGCCCCACATCCCAGATCAGCTTGTCGCGCGGCGTATTGAACACCCGATGGATGGCCACGGTGAGCTCTACGACGCCGAGGCCCGCCCCGAGATGGCCGCCGGTCACAGAGACGGCGTCGATCATCTCAAGGCGCAATTCATCGGCAAGCTGCCGCAGATCGCGATCGCTCAGGCGGCGAAGATCTTCCGGAGATTTGACCTGGTCCAGAAGCGGCGTGTGAGGAGTAGTGTCAGACATGACATCCTACGAATGCAGGAAAAACGAGTTCAGACCTTAGCCATTCGGGCCGTTTGGCGCAAACTGGAAGACGCCGCAAGCGACGCCTCGACGCGGCAAAAAGCAATGGCGGCGTCAGCAATTACTCAGCATCGAGCGGAACGGTGCCAGCCGCCTGGCCGTCGCTGCCGGCCCGGATCTTCTCCACCCGCTCTTCCGCCTGCGACAACAACGTCTCGCAACGTTTCTTCAGCTTCTCGCCTCGCTCGTAAAGCGCTACCGAGCGTTCCAGCGGCACCTCGCCACGCTCGAGGTCCGTCACGATCTTCTCAAGTTCGGCAAGCGCGGTCTCGAAAGACATCGTTTCGATCGCGTCGCTCTTGTCGTCATTCATCAAGCTGCCTCATGCGCTCATCAACATGCGGATATGGGCGGCGGCGGAGACCGCCAGACCGCGCAGATCATATCCGCCCTCCAGCACCGAGACGAGCCGGCCGCCGGCATGGTCGTCGGCCAGATCCATCAGCTTGCCGGTCGCCCAGGCGAAATCCTCATGCTCGAGATTGAGCTCTGCCAGAGGATCGCGGTGATGGGCGTCGAAACCGGCCGAGATAATGATCAGGTCCGGGGCGAAATTCTTCACCGAAGGCAGGATGCGTTCGTTGAAGGCCTCGCGAAAATGGTCGCTGCCGTCGCCCGCGGCAAGAGGGGCGTTGACGATATTGCCGACGCCGGTTTCGGAACGCGCGCCCGTGCCTGGATAAAGCGGCATCTGGTGCGTGGAAGCGTACAGCACGCTGGCGTCAGACCAGAAAATGTCCTGCGTGCCGTTGCCGTGGTGCACGTCCCAATCGACGATGGCCACGCGCTCCAGCCCATGCTGCTTCTGCGCATAGCGCGCCGTCACCGCGGCGTTGTTGAAGACGCAAAAGCCCATGGCGGTATCGTTTTCCGCATGATGCCCGGGCGGGCGGATCGCAGCGAAGGCATTGTTCACCTCGCGCGTCACCACCGCATCCACCGCGCGGCTGATGGCGCCGAGGCCACGCAGACAAGCGTTCCACGAGCCGGGCGACACCACGGTGTCGGCATCGATGCTTGCGAGCCCCACCTCCGGTATGGCTCGGTGCACGCGGTCGACATATTCCTGCGGGTGCGCCAGAGCGGCGACATCTTTGTCCCCGAGCGGAGCCTCTTCGCGTAGGAGACTGGAAAAAGCCTCGTGATCGAGCGCCGCATGCAGCGCTTTCAGACGATCCGGACGCTCCGGGTGTCCCGGCGCGGTCAGATGGTCGAGGAAGTCGGCGTGATGAAGGAGAAGTGTCGTCACCAGCAAGCTCTAGCAGGGCCGTGCGGCCAAGTCATGGGGGCGTAACATTTCCGCCAAGGTTGCATCCGACGCAACGAGCATTTTGGATGACGCCCGCTCAATCGGAAGCGCCGAGACCGGGTCGCGGCGCTGCCGCGCGGCGCAGACGGTCGGCGATCGCCTCGCCGAGACCGTGCGAGGGGATCGGCGCCACGGCGATCACCGCGGCCCCGCTTTCATCGAGTGCGTGAAGATCGGAAAAAAGCCTTGAAGCCGCCTCGACGAGATCGCCGGTGGCGCTCAAATTGCGGCTCGCGACCGCCGCAGCGGCGTTTTCCGGGGACTTTTCCCCGAAAGCGAGAAGCGCCTCGCCGGCTTCGACGCGCGCCGCATTCAGCCGCAGAGCGGCCCGCGGAGCATAATGGCTCGCCAGCATTCCAGGCGCTTCCACATGCGCGCCCGGCGCCAGACGTTGCAGCCGCCGATCGAGGAGTTCTTCGATTGCTTCCGCCGCCAAACCGCCGGGACGCAGAAGCCGCGGCGCTTCGTCGCTGATTGCAACGATGGTCGATTCCAACCCTACCGTGCACGGCCCAGCATCGATGACGGCATCGATTCGATCGCCGAGCTGTTCGAGAACATGGTCGGCACTGGTCGGGCTCAATTGGCCCGAGCGATTGGCGCTCGGAGCGGCGAGCGGCCTCCCGAAGCGGGCAATGAGTTCGGCCGTCGGCCCTATCGGGCGTCGCAAAGCGATGTTCTTCTGACCCGCAGTCACCAGCGGATGCACCGCGGCCTCACCTGCAAGCGGCACGACGAGCGGCACAACGAGCGTCAGCGGCCCCGGCCAGAAATGCGCAGCCAGACGGAGCGCGTCACCCTTCAATTCACCGCAGCGCCCCGCCATCGCCGTATCGGCCACATGCGCGATCAAAGGGTTGAAACGCGGTCTGCCCTTGGCCTCGAAGATCCGCGCCACCGCCTCGCCATTGGTGGCGTCCGCCGCAAGGCCGTACACGGTCTCCGTCGGAATCGCGACGAGGCCGCCTGCCTTCAAAATGTCCGCTGCCTCGGCAAGGAGTTCGTCATTGCCGGTTTCCTGCCAGAGCAGTCTTTTGGCGTACATCCCACTCCATCGCTTGATTGCAGCTTACGTCAACGGCACATAGGAACATGCTGCCGATTGGGATCGCGCGGGCTGCCTGCTCCGTCAAGTCAGCGCCGCATCGAAGCCTAAATATTGGTCGAGCCAAACGAGACGAGTTCAGGGGGAAACCGAAAAATGCCCCAGGGAGGAGCCTGATGTACCGCGCACCCGTTGCCGAAATCGCCTTTACGCTCAAGCATGTCATCGGTCTGTCGCCGGCCATTACGGCCGGCCATCTGGGCGAACTCAGCGTCGACCTTCTGGACGCCATTCTGGAGGAGGCGGGCCGTTTCGCATCCGAAGAGATCGCGCCGCTCAACCAGATCGGCGATCGTCGGGCGTCGACCTACAAAGACGGCGAAGTGACATTGCCGGAGGGCTGGGCGAAGACCTATTCCGCCTGGTGCGAGGCAGGCTGGAACGCGCTGTCAGGGCCGGAGGAATTCGGCGGCCAGGATCTGCCGGTGTCGCTCGCGGTCGCAGCCTTCGACATCTGGAACTCCGCCTGCGCGGCCTTCGCGCTCGGGCCGACCTTGACCGTCGGCGCGGTCGAAGCCCTCAAACTGCACGCCACCGAAGAGATCAAAGAGCGCTATCTTGCGAGGCTCGTCTCCGGCGAGTGGACGGGCACGATGAATCTGACGGAGCCGCAGGCCGGCTCCGATCTCGGAGCGCTCCGCTGCCGCGCGGAACGGCGCGACGACGGCACCTACCGCCTGTTCGGGCAGAAGATTTTCATCACCTATGGCGAGCACGACATGGCCGATAATATCGTCCACACCGTGCTTGCCCGCCTTCCCGATGCGCCCGCGGGGACCAAAGGCATCTCGCTCTTCCTGGTGCCGAAATATCTTGTCAACGAGGACGGCTCGCTCGGCGCCCACAACGACGTCTTCTGTGCCGGGATCGAGCACAAGCTCGGCATCAACGCGTCTCCGACCTGCACGATGCTCTACGGCGACGGTCATTATGGCGACGGGCCGGGAGCCGTCGGCTACCTCATCGGCGAGGAAAACCGCGGCCTCGCCTGCATGTTCACGATGATGAACAATGCCCGCCTCATGGTCGGCATCCAGGGGGTGGGCGTGGCCGAACGCGCGCTTCAGGAAGCGGCCGCCTATGCGCTGGAGCGGCGCCAGGGGCGCGCGCCCAATGCGCCGAAAGACGGCGAGATGAGCCCCATCGTCAAGCACCCGGACATTCGCCGCACGCTTCTCGCGATGCGCGGGCTGACCCAGGCGAGCCGCGCGATCTGCTATGCCTGTGCACATGCGATCGATCTGGCGGAAGCCGGCGCTCCCGGGCCTGAGACGAACGGCGACGGCACGCGCTTCTGGAACGAGCGCGCGTCTCTCTTGACGCCGATCGCCAAGGCGTTTTCCACCGATTGCGGCGTCGATGTCGCCTCCATGGGCATCCAGGTCTATGGCGGCATGGGCTATATCGAGGAGACGGGTGCGGCCCAGCATCTGCGCGATGCGCGCATCTTCCCGATTTACGAAGGCACCAACGGTATCCAGGCGATCGATCTCCTCACGCGCAAGCTGCCGCAATCGGACGGGGCCTGCGTGCGCGCCTATCTTGAGGAGCTCTCCGCGATCGCCGAGGCCGCACGTGCTTCAAATCGCGACGAGATGGGAAAGATCGGCGAGCGGGTGGCCGCCTCGATCGCGCATTGCCGTGCCGCGAGCGAATATCTCCTCGAGGAAATGGCCGAAGGCCGGATGGAAGGCGCCTTGTGCGGTGCCACGCCCTATCTCAGGCTCTTCGGCCTGACGGCTGGCGGCGCCTATCTCGCGCAAGGGGCGATCTCCTCCGATCCAACCGAGAGCGAGGCGGACCGGCTCAGGATCGCAACGGCACGCAGCTTCTGCGAGCGGCTCTGTCCGCAGACCGAGGCTCTGCTGGCGGAGATCAAGGAAGGCGGCCAGTCGGTTCTCCAGGTGCCAGCGGAAACGCTTGCGAGCTTCCAGTGAAGCCAGCCCCCTCAATGACATCCGGCCCGGCAGGGCGAAGCAGGACAGATTTATGAGCGACATCGTCATCGAAGACCGCCCGACGGAAGATAACGGTCTCATCCGCACCATCCGGCTGAACCGGCCGCAGAAGAAGAACGCGCTGACGACCGCCATGTACCACGAGATGGTGAAGGCGCTGCGCGGTGCGGCCGAAAACGAGGATATCGCGGCCTGCGTGTTTCTCGGCCAGCCGGGCACGTTCTGCGCCGGCAACGATATCGCCGATCTCGTACGGGTATCGGGCGGTCAGGGGATTGCGGAAGACATCCTCAACTTTTTGAAAGAGCTTGCCGTCAGCGACCGGCCGCTGATTGCCGGTGTCGACGGCCTCGCCGTCGGCATCGGCACGACGCTCCTCATGCACTGCGACTACGTGGTGGCGTCGGAGCCGAGCACGTTCCGTACGCCCTTCGTCGATCTCGCATTGGTGCCGGAGGCGGCGTCGAGCCTGCTTGCGCCCCGCGTCATGGGCCACCAGAAAGCCTTCGAGCTCCTGGTGATGGGAGCGTCTTTCAGCGCCGAGGACGCGGCGATTGCCGGGCTCGTCAACCGTACGGTGCCGGAAGGGGGCGCCGAAGAGGCGGCTCTCAAAGCCGCCGCCCATCTCGCCGCCAAGCCCCGGCAAGCCATGCTCGCCTCGCGGCGGCTTCTGCGCGGCAATGGCGAAGACGTCATGGCGCGCATCGACAAGGAGGCCGCGCTCTTTTCAAAGCGGCTGCAGAGCGAGGAGGCGCAGGCCGCCTTCGCCGCTTTTCTCAATTCATAAGAGCTTCAGGGAGAGACGAATGCCCAGGATTTTTTCGACCGAAGGCGGCTGTTCATGAGCCTTTCCGGAAAGACGCTGTTCATCACCGGGGCCTCGCGCGGCATCGGCCTCGCCATCGCCCTCAGAGCCGCGGCCGATGGTGCCAATGTGGCCATAGCCGCCAAGACGGCACGCCCGCATCCGAAACTCGAAGGCACGATCTTCACGGCCGCAGAAGCCATCGAAAAGGCTGGCGGCAAGGCGCTGCCGCTCGAAGTCGACATTCGCGAGGAGGCCGCCGTCAAGGAGGCAGTGGCGAAGACCGCAGAGACCTTCGGCGGCATCGACATCGTCGTCAACAACGCCTCCGCCATTCAGCTGACGAAGACGCCCGACACCGAGATGCGCCGCTTCGACCTGATGCATCAGGTCAACACGCGCGGCAGCTTCCTCGTCACCAAAACGGCGCTGCCCTACCTCGAAAAGGCAGAGAACCCGCACGTTCTCATGCTGTCGCCGCCGCTCGACATCACCGAGAAATGGTTCGCGCCGCATGTTGCCTATTCTCTGGCGAAATACGGCATGAGCCTTTGCGTTCTGGGCTTCGCCGGCGAATTCCGTTCGAAAGGAATTGCCGTCAACGCGCTTTGGCCGCGCACGACCATCGCAACGGCGGCCATCAAGAACGTCGTCGGTGGCGAGGCGATGATGCGCGCGTCACGCAAGCCGGATATCCTGGCGGACGCGGCCTGGCGCATCTTCCAGAAGCCGTCGCGCGAATTCACCGGCAATTTTTTGATCGACGACACGTTCCTGGCCGACGAAGGGGTGAGCGACTTCGATCAATATCGGGTCGATCCGACGGTCGCGCTGCAGCCGGATTTCTTCCTGCCGGCCGACAGCCAGCCGCCGACCTCTTTGAAGCCGGTCAGCTGACGCTCATCGTCTCTCAGATGATCCCGTGACGGGGCAGATCAGGCGGAGGCTTTGCGCTCCGCCTTGGTCGCACGCCACTTCTTCATCAGGGCTTCAAGCTCCGCGTCATGCGCCTCTGGCAGCGTGATGCGGAGGGAGACGAGAAGATCGCCACGGCCGCCCGTCGACGTCGGGAGGCCTTTGCCTTTGAGGCGCATCACCCGCCCGCCGCTGGTGTGGGCCGGCACCGTGAGGCTCACATTGCCTTCGAGGGTCGGGACCGTCGCCTTGCCGCCGAGGACGGCATCCTCCAGCGACACGGCAACGTCCGTCCTAAGATCTGAACCGTCCACCTTGAAGCGTGGATGCGGCACGAAGCGTACGGTGATCCGCGCATCGCCCGAAGGCCCGCCCTGCGGCGAAGCATAGCCCTGCCCACGGAGGCGGATCACCTGGCCGTCCTTCACGCCTTTCGGCAGCGTCAGCGCCACGTCGCGCCCGTCGGGCAGCGTCACGGTCGGCTTCTTCCCGGCCACCAGGTCTTCCAGGGTCACGGCAACTTCGGCCTTCAGATCGGTGCCTTTTGGCGGCTGCGCAGTGGCACCTGCCCGCCGTCCCGCGCCGGGCTGAGGCCCCGCCCCTTGCGCACCGCCGAAGGCGCCGAAGATGGAGTTCAGCACGTCTTCCTCATCCATCCCGCCCGTATGCGTGGTGCGAGGCCCGCGGCCTCCGCTGGAAAACCGGAAGCTGCGCGCACGCCCTCCACCGCCCCGGCCGAAGCTTGAAAAGATATCGGAAAAACCGCGTGGGTCGAAGTCAGCATTTTGCGCACCGCCGCCAGCAAAACCCTCGAAGCCGGCAAAACGAGGCTTGCCCTCGGCATCGATCTCGCCGCGGTCGAACTTCTCACGCTTGTCCTTGTCCCCTAGGATCTCGTAAGCGGAATTGACCTCGGCGAACCTTTCGGCCGACGTCGGGTCCCCGGCGTTGTGGTCCGGATGGTTGGCCTTGGCCAGCTTGCGGTAGGCGCGCTTGATCTCGGCGGCGCTCGCCGTGCGTGACAGACCCAAGACATCATAGGGGTCGCGCATGGATCTCCTTTCCCGATTTGGCATAACGTACGGCCAAAATATGGGAACGGCACGTTGAAAATGCCACTCTTGCCCGCAAGCCTAACTCGGCTCGGTCGCCAGAGCCTCCATCTGCACGACGCCGCTTGCCTGATCCTTGCACAAGGTGCCGCCGAATCGGTGGACGCCGCCGACGCTCGTCACAGTCGCTTCGATGTCGCGACAGGTTCGGCTGGCGTTTTGCGAGGTCTGCGACAGGGGCCGCACCTTGCCGGCCGAACCGGTGACCTCGTTGATCCAATCGATGCCGTCTTTCGGCATGGTGTCGATCCCAGCGATCCCCGCGGTCTGGCCGATCCGGGCGGCATCGGAATACGACAATGCCTCCGGCAGCGGTTCTTGCACGACGACGGCTGGTCCGATCGAACCCGTGGTGATGGCAGGACTTTCATCGGCGTGACCGCCGAAAGGTATCGTGATGGAGCCACAGCCTGCCAGGCTGACCGAGAGCAAGGCTGCCAGCACCGTTTGCTTCTGGAGGAGCGGGCCTTCACCGTGGTAGGGGCTGATACGCGACACTGATAACCGACACCAAAATGACTCTTCCGCGAAAAGATGCCCCCTCAGAGTTAACAAGCGGTGACTTTACCGCCTACGGCGATCCCTTTTCCCTTTTCGGAGATTGGATGCGCGAGGCGACCGCTTCCGAGCCGAACGATCCGAACGCCGTCGCGGTCGCAACCGCCGACGAGACGGGGCTGCCGGATGTGCGCATGGTGCTTCTCAAAAGCTGGGACGAGCGCGGATTCGTGTTTTATACCAACCTTGAAAGCCGGAAGGGCGAACAGCTCGCGGCCAATCCCAAGGCCGCGATGTGTTTCCACTGGAAGTCGCTCGCCCGGCAAATCCGCATCCGCGGCAATGTCGAGGCCGTGTCCGACGAAGAGGCCGACGCCTATTATGACAGCCGGCCCAGAATGAGCCGGATCGGGGCCTGGGCGAGCCGCCAGTCGCGACCGCTCGAAAGCCGCTTTGCGCTGGAAAAGGCGGTTGCGACCGAAACCGCCCGCTTCGGCACCGGCAAGGTGCCGCGGCCGCCCTTCTGGAGCGGCTTCCGGCTGGTGCCCGTCCAGATCGAGTTCTGGAACAACGGCGCCTTCCGTCTGCACGACCGTATCCGCTTCACCCCACACGAAAACGGCTGGCAGAAGCAGCGTCTCTATCCCTGATCGGCGTTCAGGCGCGGGCCTCCAGATAGAACAGATGCGTGCCGATCTGGCCCGTCTGCTTCAGCCGGTTCGCCCAGCCGGGTGCCACGTAATCCGCGTGGTAGTGCGTGGACTGCCAGAGAGGCCCTTTCCAGAGCCCCTTTGAGCCACAGCCCTTCCTGCACGCCAACAACCATTTGGCGCGGCGGCGGATGTCGTGCCAGCTCTTCTTATCGGCGACAAGATCGGGCTTGCCGTCACAGGCGAAGGAAAACTGGCAACGGTTGCGCTTCTCGGCGTTCTGAAAGACCACACCACAGATCGTGTCGGGATAATGCTTGTCCTTGACCCGGTTCAGGATCACGCGACCCACGGCGATCTGCCCCTTGGCCGTCTCGCCGCGCGCTTCGAAATAGAGCGCTTTGGCGAGACATTCGCTCGCCGATTTTGACGGCATCTCCGAAGCATCTGCATGCTTGCCTGCCGGCCCGACCAAAGCCGGCCGCGGCTGAGGCAACAGCCCCTCATAGGCCTCCCCCGCATGCGCATGGCCAGAGGCGAGCAGCGTTGCACCGAGCAGAAGCGCAGCCGCACCCCGTGCCGCGCCGTCGAGGGCGCGCCAGACATATCCCATCATTTTCCCTTTGCCGCATGGGCGGGGTCAAAGCCCCGCTCTCTTCCCGAGGGTGCGCTTCGCGGAGAAGTTGGGCGACAATGCGAAACTGATGGGGAGATTTCCGGACGGCCTTAAGCTTCGGACAAGCCTTGCGAATCCGGAATTTGGGGCAACAGGCCCCAGGCTCAGGGGGAGATTGGGAGAAACACCTCGTGTTGGCGGCCGAAGGGAAGGGCCCGGGAAAGCCCGTAATAGGCGTAAAAAACCGGCCCGGCGGCCTCAAGCCCTTCATCCTCCACGAAATCTTCCAGCATCACGCGATTGATGCCGAAGGCGGCGGCGTCCGTCGACGAAAAACGGAGAACGGCGAGGCGCTGCGCCGGCACGGAAATGACGCGCAGGCGCGGGTCGACGGTTTCAAAGCCGGAATCCGCCGAGTGGGCCGCCCGCAGAGGCAGACGGACGGACCAGCGCCCGTGGGCGAAATCGGCATCGTCGCCACCGGCCTCGTTTGAACGCAGGGATTGCATCGCCGGATCGAGAAGCGCGGCCAGCCCCCGCCCGTCTCCGTTCACCGCACTCAGACGCTCGAACGCGCGCTGAAGCGCGTCGTCGCGGCCACCGTAGAGCGACATCTCCAAGGCGTGAAAAGTCGGGTAGTCGCGGATTTCATAATCGCCGTCGCGGTAGATCACACGCCCGCGCAGCATCTGGCGCCGCGGCACCATGCGCTCGACCGCATAGGCGCCGAGGCCGAGCCCGACAAGCGCCGCCCCCAGGATCAAAGCGGGCCCGGCCTTGCCGGGCCCCGCTCGATCCACGGAGGGCGATTGGGTGTGATCCCGTTCGGGGGAATCCGTCCTCACGCCTCGCTGACCTCCACCATGATTTCGTTGCGGCGCATGAAGCCCGGCGTCATCGGCGGATTGTAATAGGCGTAGATCGGCTCGCCGATCGCCTTCAGACCGTGATCCTCGATGAAGACACGAAGGGCCTCCAGATTCTCAAGCGCCAGCCGGTCGTTCATCTGGCCTGAGAAGGTGACGGTCGCCACGCGGCGCGGAGAAATCTCCTTCAGGACGACATCGTCCTGTGCCGGCTTCGGCAAGGTTGCCAGCGTCCATTTGGCCGGCATGATGAAGCGCACGGCCCAGCCACGACGCCGGCCGTTCTCGCCGACAAGCGGCGCCTGTACGACGGGGGCGGTCATGGCAATCTTCTTGCCCGGCCGCTGGCGGGCGAAAATATAATCGGCAAGCTTCTGGAAGCCGGCCTTCAATGCCTGATCGCGGCGCCCCGTGGCGCTGGTCTCTGCCACCACCTGCTTGCCGTATTCACGAACCTCGAACTCGCTCTTGCTGTCGACGACTTCGTAATCAGGCTCTTCGATATAAAGGCTCGTGCGACGCGCGGCATAGATCGCGCCGCCGACCAGAACGAGCGCTGCGCCGGCCGCGACGACCCCGGCAATGCCCGGGCGCTCACGCACGTAGTCGCTGCCGTGATGATACCATTGAGCCGGCCGGTCATACCAATGCGGTTCGGGCCGGCGCCACGGATTGGCACGGCCGGCGCGGCGCGTGACGGCGCGGCCGGTGTCGGCGACCGAACGCCCCTTCTCTTCGAGATTGTCCTGCAGTTTTTCCAGCGTATCGCGCAATTCGGCGTAGCTGCGGGAAAGAGCGTTCGGCATTGCATTCTCCTTGTTCGGGCGAGCGGCAGCGCATGCCGCCCCATTCGTGCAAAGGGAACGCGTCGACGGGCTTCCGGTTGCCCGCAGGAAGGGGTTTCCGTTTCGCAGCGGACATGATCTCATCAAGCCATGCGAAATCTCTCGATCCTCAACGCCGCCTGCGGCGGCCGCGCGCCGCGTCGGGCCATCCCGCTAGCGCTTCTGACCTGTCTTTGCCTCGTCCTCTCTGCCGGGGGGAGTTCGGCCGACACCGCCTGCCGCAAGGGGCAGAGTTTTGACGCCTGGCTCAAGGACTTCACCGCGGAAGGCGCTAGGAAGGGGCTGACGCGGCGCAGCCTTTCTGAGGTTCACGGCCTCAGCCTCGACAGCAAAGTCCTGGCAAACGACCGCGGCCAGCCGAGCCTCTCCTTGAGTTTCACGGAGTTCGCAGACCGCCTCATCTCGCGGAACCGTCTGTCGCGTGGCCGCGCCATGCTCGACCGCTATGCCTCGACCTTCGCGGCGATCGAACGCGATTTTGGCGTGCAGGGTCCGGTGCTGGCCGCCTTTTGGGGCCTCGAGACGGATTTCGGCGGCTATATGGGCGAGTTCTCCTCGCTGCGGTCGCTCGCCACCCTCGCCTATGATTGCCGGCGTTCGGAGCTTTTTCGCGAAGAACTCCTCGCAGCCCTCGTGCTTCTGGAACGCGGCGACCTCACGCCCGAAGAAATGCGCGGCGCCTGGGCAGGCGAGATCGGTCAGGTGCAATTCACCCCCTCGAACTATCTGAAATTCGGTCTCGATTATGACGGCGACGGTCGGCGCGATCTCGTCAAGAGCGTGCCCGACGCCCTTGCCTCAGCGGCGAAGTTTCTGCGCCATCTCGGCTGGCGCGCCAACGAACCCTGGCTCGAAGAGGTCGAAGTCGGCCCCAACGTCCCCTGGGACAAGGCCGGACGGGGCCATTACCGCAGCCGTGCAGACTGGGCGCGCGACGGGGTGAGGCGCCGCGGGGGCGAGCGCCTGCCAGCAGATCGTGTGGATGCCGCCCTTGTTTTGCCGATGGGGCGTGACGGGCCGGCATTTCTCGCCTATCGCAACTTCGACATTTTCTGGGAATGGAACAATTCCTCGAATTATTCGCTGGCGGCAGCTTATTTCGCCACGCGCCTCGCCGGGGCACCGCCGATGCGGCGGGGAAATCCGGCCGCCATGCTTTCCTCGAAGGAGCTCCTCGAAGTGCAGACGCGTCTCAACCGCCTCGGCTATGACGCCGGGCCGCCGGACGGGCGGCTCGGCCAGAAGACGCGCACAGGCGTGCGTGCGGCTCAGCTTGCCTTCGGCCTCCCCGCAGACGGCTATCCGACGCGCGCCCTCCTAGAGCGGCTTCGCCGGCAATAGGTACGAGAGCTGTGTCAAATCCATCGCCGCAGACTGCGCCGAAGGCTGCGCCGGCAACCTATGCGCTCGGGTCCATCGCCGTCGCACTTGCCGGAATCGCGCTGAAGCTTCTCGCCTGGAAGCTGACGGGCTCCGTCGCCCTTTTCTCCGACGCGCTTGAAAGCCTCGTCAACCTCGCTGCGGCCGCCGGAGCCTATATCGCGTTGCGGCAGGCGGCTCGTCCGCCCGATGACGGTCACCCCTTCGGGCACCATAAGGCGGAGTATTTTTCGGCCGTCGCCGAAGGCATCCTCATCATCGGCGCCGCTCTCCTCATCCTGAATGAGGCATGGAAGGCCTTCTTCGAACCCATTGTCCTCGAAGACCTCGGAATCGGCCTTTTCATCAACGCCCTCGCCGGCCTTCTCAACGCCGCCTGGGCGGCGCATCTCTTGCGTCAGGGCCGCCATTTCCGCTCCCCCGCGCTCATCGCCGATGCGAAGCATCTCTTCGCCGATGTTGCCACCTCCGTCGGCGTCATCGGTGGCGTGCTGGCGGCCGGCCTCACCGGCTATCTCATTCTCGACCCACTCCTGGCCGCGCTGGTCGCGATCAATGTCTTGTGGTCGGGCTGGCATCTCGTTCGCGGTTCTGTCGGCGGCCTCATGGACGAAGCCGCTCCTGCCGAAATCCGAGCCGAGATCCAGGAGCTCATTCAGGAACACGGGGCGGGCTCGCTGCAGGCTCACGATCTGCGCACACGCGTCGCCGGCCAGCGGACGTTCCTGGAGTTCCATCTCGTCGTTCCGCGCGCCATGACGGTCGCGGAAGCCCATAAAATCTGCGATGCGATCGAAGACGGGCTCCGGCACAAGCTCGGAGACATCCATATCGCCATCCATGTGGAGCCGAGCGAGAAAGCCAAAGCCGAGGCCGAGGTGATCATCGCGTCGGAATGATGCGTGGCATTTTCGACATTTTGTCGAAAATTCGCGGCAAGACTGAGCCGGCAAGGGAACGAAAAGCGGCGTAGATAATTTCTAAACCGCATCGTTTCACAAATAAAGCAGGTTCAAATATGTCCCCCATTCAATCCCTCTCATGGCGTAGCGCTGCGGCGACCTTGGTTGTCTCGGCCGGGCTTTGTGCAGCATCCATGGCGCAGGCAGGACCGCTGCTGCCGGCGGGCGATGCCGCGCTCGCGCAAACCACCCCTATCCAGGTCCAAGCCAAAAAATCGCCAGACGAGCTGAGGCGAGACAAAAAAGCGAAACAACTCAACAACACCAAGAATATCCATCAAAAGAACGCCAAGCCGGACTTGATCCAACCCAAGACTAAGCCGGCCCCATCCGCCAGGAAGACACATCACAAAACGCCGAAATACGATCGCGCGCATGACGGGCCGCGCTTTCGCGAGAAGCGCACAAGCCACCCGTATTTCCACGATGGTTTTTATTACATGACGCAATGGTGGAAGCGGTAATCTGGCCTGCCGCGCAGCAAAACTGCGCCAGCGGGAACAAAATCCCGGAGTTTTCGATTTCCCTCCGCGAAGGGGCTTATGGTAAGCCAGGAGAAATTGAATGCTTAAGAGGAGCCTGCGGGCGACATGCGTGCTCGTCGCGGCAAGTTTTGCCTTTGCTGCAGCCCCGATGGCGAGCGCAGCGCCGACGCTTCCGAAACTCGTCGTTGCCGATCAGACCTCAAGCCAGATCCAGAACGTGCAATGGGATCGGCGAGATCGACGTGACCCGCGTTGGGATCGGCGCGACAACCGCCATCACCGGGCCGATCGGCGCGACGAGCGACACCAATGGGACAAGCGCCGGCATGGTCCGCGCTATCGTGACCGTCGCCCCGGATACAGCCATTACCATGACGGCTATTACTACTCGACGCCGTGGTGGGCTGCTGCAGGTGCCGTCGGCGCCATCATCGGCAATAAGATGGGCAATAGCGGGAACAGCAATGCGCGTTCGCACGTCGCCTGGTGCAACGATCGCTATCGCTCCTACAATCCGCGAACCGATACGTATACGGGCTATGACGGGCGGAAGCATCGCTGCGACAGCCCTTACAATTGATCGCAGCAAACGCTGAAGATTGATCCTGCCCCCGGCCATTTGCCGGGGGTTTTTCTTGCCGCCCATGTCCGTCCGAGGGCCTAACCCCGGAAGGGGAAGAAGGCCTCGCGCTGCCACGGCCCGCCCAGATAGCGCCACAGGATGAGCCCCTCGCCGCGCCCTTCGAAGGGCCGTAGAGCCACCTGTAAATCGCTGCGCAACGCGTCCGCCTCTGCCGTGGTGACCTTGTTCTGCAAGGTAACATGCGGGCGAAATCCTGCTCTATCCTGCGCCGTCAGGAAGGGCGCGAACTCATCGGCGAGATCGCGGCGCAACGCCGACAATGCCGGCGCCTCGGCGGTCAGTGCAACACCACTGCCGAGCGATTTCACCCCGGTGAAGGCGAGCCGGATTTTCCGCTGACGCCGTGCCGCCTCCTCCAGCACGGGGCGCAGGAGGCTTTTCCGCTCGCCCGGCAGCGCATGAAACAACGTCAGATGCGCCGGAACCTGATTGCGCTCCGGCGGATAATGCTCACGCCGCAACGCGTCGAGGCGTGCGAAAGTGGCATCGTCGAGTTTCAGTGTCAGGACGAGGGGTTGCGCCACCACAAGGCTCCGGAATGTGAAAGCCCTAGACGAGGCTCCAATCTGCGAGCGCTTCGACCGTCGCCGGCACGTCGCGGAGCCGGTTGACGACCGTCGTCGCACCCGCATCCATCAGCGCTTCGGCATGACCCGGCCAAGTGTGCGACGCGCCGGTGAAACCGATCACGCGCATGCCGGCGGCGACCGCCCCGCTGACACCATGAACGGAATCCTCGATGACGAGCACGTTGGCCGGCTCGACGCTGAACTCCTCGGCTGCGTGCAAAAACACATCCGGGGCCGGCTTCTGCCGGTGCTGGCGCACCTCGACAGCGGAATAGATGTAGGGACGGAAACGATCATAGAGCTCGGTGCGGCGAAGCTCCATCTCCAGGCGTTCAGATGTCGAATTGGAGCAGATGCAGCGCGCGGCATCGAGCCGGTCGAGCATGTCGTGCGCGCCCGGGACCATTTGGAGTTCCGTCTCCAGGGCGTTGTCGAGCTCCGATTCCGAACGCGCCCTGATGGTGTCGGGAAAGCTCTTGCCGAGCTCCGCCTCCGCCTGCGCGAAGATCTGATCTCCGGTCAGGCCTGCGAAGCGCAGCGAAACTTCGTCGGGGGTGATCTCCAGCCCAGCTTCCCCAAGAAGGCGGGCCGTGACGCGCGAGGCGATGATCTCAGAATCGACCAGGACGCCATCGCAATCGAATATAACTAGCATGCCCTGAGGCTTTAGGGCACCGGCTGCTTGCGGCAAAGGGCTTGATGGCTCAAAAAGGCCGTCCGAGATGATGTGCCCGGCTTCGGTCGGGGAATGAGGAGACGCTTTTGCGTTATGTATCCACGCGCGGCCAGGCTCCGGCCTTAGGCTTTCGTGACGTCGTTTTGACCGGGCTTGCCTCTGATGGCGGCCTCTACGTGCCGGAAGAATGGCCGGCCTTCTCCACCTCAGAGATCGCCGCCTTCGCCGGTCGACCCTATCAGGACATCGCGCTTGCCGTCATGCGCCGCTTCGTCGGCGACGAAATCGGCGAGGCGAGGCTCAAAACTCTGATCGCGGACGCCTATCGCAGTTTTCCGCACCCGGCCGTCACGCCGCTCGTGCAGATCGCACCCAATCACTTCCTTCTGGAGCTCTTTCACGGCCCCACCCTCGCCTTCAAGGATGTGGCGATGCAGCTTCTCGCCGCCTTGATGGACGACATCCTGGCCGAGCGTGGCGAGCGGGCGACGGTCGTCGGCGCCACCTCCGGCGATACGGGTGGCGCGGCCGTTGAGGCGTTCCGCGGACGCGCCCGCGTCGATGTCGCCGTTCTCTTTCCCGAGGGGCGCGTTTCCGACGTACAGCGTCGGCAGATGACGACCCTGTCGGAAGACAACGTTCAGGCGATCGCCATCAAGGGTCACTTTGACGATGCCCAGGCCCTTGTCAAAGCCATGTTCGCCGACAAGAGCTTCCGCGAGGAAGTTTCGCTGTCGGGCGTCAACTCCATCAATTGGGGCCGCATCGCCGCCCAGACGGTCTATTATTTCGTCGCCGCGACAGCGCTCGGCGCACCGGCACGAAAGGTCTCTTTCACCGTGCCGACTGGCAATTTCGGCAATATTTTCGCCGGCTATGTCGCCGCGCAAATGGGCCTGCCGATCGACAAGCTGGTCATCGCCACCAACGTCAACGACATCCTGCACCGCACGCTCGAAAGCGGTCGCTATGAGGTGGGCGACGTGGTGCCGACGGCCTCCCCGTCGATGGATATTCAGGTCTCCTCGAATTTCGAGCGTCTTCTCTTCGCTGCCGAAGGCCGCGACGACACGGCGACCGTGCGGCACATGCAGGGCTTGAAGCAATCCGGCTCGTTCACGCTGGAGGAGAAAAGTCTGAACGCCATCAAGACGGATTTTTCGTCAGGACGGGCGGACGAAGCGGAAACGGCTGCCACCATTCGCCGGGTCCATGCCCAAACCGGGCTCGTCATTGACCCACACACGGCCGTCGCCGTCAGCGTTGCCGAACGCCATCTCCGTCCGGCCTCGCCGATGGTGACGCTCGCCACCGCCCATCCGGCGAAGTTTCCCGATGCGGTGGAAGCGGCCAGCGGCATTCGCCCGGCACTGCCGGAGCGGCTCGCCGGCCTGATGGAGCGCAAAGAGCACTTCACGGTGCTGCCGGCAGAATTGGAAGCGGTGGAACGACAGATACGATCTCGCTCACGCGCCGCGCAGATCGAGGCATTGTAATGATGCAGCTCAGCAAACTTGAAAACGGCCTCACGGTCGTCACCGAAACCATGCCGCATCTCAAGACGGCAGCGATCGGCGTTTGGGTCAATGCCGGCACGCGCTCAGAAAGCGAAGCCGAGCACGGCATCTCGCACCTTCTGGAGCATATGGCGTTCAAAGGGACGACCCGGCGGAGCGCACGCGACATCGCCGAAGCGATCGAAGCGGTCGGCGGGGAGATCAACGCCGCAACGTCGATCGACCACACCGCCTATTACGCGCGCGTCCTCAATGAGGATCTGCCGCTCGCCATCGACGTTTTGTCCGACATCGTCATCCATTCCACCTTCGATCCTGTGGAACTGGCGCGCGAGCGTCACGTCATCTTGCAGGAAATCGGTGCGGTCATGGACACGCCCGACGATCTCGTTTTCGATTATTTCCAGGCCGCGGCCTATCCGGATCAGCCGATCGGGCGCACCATCCTCGGCGAAGAAGCTTCGATCACGCGCATCACCCCGGACGACCTCAAAGCCTATCTCGCCCGCCATTATCGCGGCGACGCGCTGGTTCTGGCGGCTGCGGGCGGCATCGAACACGACGAGGTGCTGGCGCTCGCCAAAGAGAAATTCGGCAACCTCGAAAAGAACGCCAATGGCGAGCTTGCACCGGCGCGCTATCTCGGCGGCGACCATCGTCAAAAGCGGCGTCTGCAGGAAGCGCAGATCATTTTCGGCTTCGAAGCGCCCTCGAGACGCTCAGACCGCTATTTCGCCGCCCGCATGCTCGGCACCATCCTCGGCGACGGCATGGCCTCCAGGCTCTTCCAGCGGGTGCGCGAGGAAGAGGGGTTGTGTTATTCGATCTCGGCCTTTCACTGGGCCTTTGCCGACAGCGGCGTTCTCGGCATTCACAGCGCCACCTCCAAGGGCGACGTCAAGGCGGCCTCCGCTCTCATTCTCGACGAGCTTTTGAGGATTACCGATGGGGTGCACGAAGACGAGATCGCGCGCGGTCGCGCCCAGATCAAGGCGGGCCTCCTGATGGCGCTCGAAAGCCCGGCGGCGCGCGCCGGCCAGCTTGCCCGCCAAATCATGATCCTCGGTCGCCCGCTTGCACTCGACGAGCTCCTCGCCGATCTCGAAAGCGTCACCTCGAACGACATCGCGGAGATGGCGAAGGATGCACTTGCATCACCGCTGACGCTCGCTGCGATCGGACCGGTGGGCAATCTGCCCGATGCTGGGAGCATGACGAAGCGCCTGCGTGGCAGCATGGTGTAGCGGCACCGACGACCATGGCCTTCCTGCGCTCCGTCTCATCCGCCGAAGTCGGGCCAAGCCTCACCGGGGAAGGCGTGTTGTTGCGTGCGCCGCAGTTCTCCGACTTCGCGGAATGGGCAGCTTTGCGCGAAGAAAGTCGCGCTTTTCTGGCGCCGTGGGAGCCGATCTGGCCCTCCGACGATCTCACCCGCATGTCGTTTCGGCGGCGCATCCGCAGGTACCGCAACGAGATCAGGGACGATCAGGCCTATCCCTTCTTCATCTTCCGGATGTCGGGAAACATCCTCGTCGGCGGCCTCACCCTCTCCAATGTGACGCGCGGCATGACCCAGTCGGCGACCATCGGATATTGGATGGGCGAACCTTTTGCGGGCAAAGGCCATATGAGCGCCGCTTTGCGGGCGATTATCCCCTACGCTTTCGGTCCGCTGCGTCTGCACCGGCTCGAAGCGGCCTGCCTGCCGCACAACCGGGCGTCGATCACGCTCCTGGAAAGATGCGGCTTTCAGAGAGAAGGTCTTGCCCGCGGGCTCGTCTGCATCGCAGGGCGCTGGCAGGACCATATCCGCTTTGCACGGCTCGCCGAGGACTGATCCGGCCGGGGATGAACGCCACTCCTCGTCGGCCAAAGGTTGTGCGCAAGCCAGACGAGGGTTAGACGATGACGTCGATTTGCCGGAAAAGATGAGGCTTGAGGGCTTGCGCGTATCGCCTTTCCCATTGAGGATTCTGCTCGTCCTGGCGGCCCTTTTCGTGCTCGTGCGGCCAGCTGCGGCGCTTGAAGCCATCGAGGTGCCGCTCGGAGCCGCAACCCTCGACCTCACCGACGCGGTTGAACATTATTCCAGCGATACGGACCGCTTGCAGGTTTCGACCGCAGCCGGCGCCGATGGCATCGTCCGCCGCATCGAGGTGCGGGCACAAAACGACGGCGGCACCTCCGACTGGGTCGTCTTCGCGCTCGCCAACACCTCCGACGAGCAGATCGACCGCCTTCTCGTCGCTCCGCATTACCGGCTGGTCGGTTCCGGCGTTCTGACACCGGATCTCGGCTCCGTGCGCATCGTTGCGGTCACGCCGTCGGAAGGTTTCGCGCCCGAGCATCTCGATGAGCCGGGCGCCGATGTCTTCCGCATCACGCTCGATCCCGGTGCCATCGTCACCTATATCGCGCAGCTCTCCTCGCCCAAGCTCACGGAACTGCATCTGTGGCAGCCGGAAGCCTATGAGGAGAGCGTCAACTCCTTCACGCTCTACCGCGGCATCGTCCTCGGCATTTCGGCTCTGCTTGCGCTCTTCCTGACCGTCCTGTTCGTTGTTCGCGGCACGGCGATGTTCCCGGCATCTGCGATCCTCGCCTGGGCCGTCTTCGGCTATATCGCCATCGATTTCGGCATCATCGGCAAGGTCTTCGGGCTCGGGCCGGAGGCGCTTCAGGCCTGGCGCGCGGCCACGGAAGTGCTCCTGTCGCTGGCGCTGACGGTGTTCCTCGCGACCTATCTGCACCTGCACCGCTGGCATATTCGCTATGCCCATCTCACCGGCATCTGGCTCGTCGTTCTGACGGCGCTCTTCGGCATCATCCTCATCGATCCGACGACAGCCGCCGGCATTGCACGCATCTCCCTGCCGATCACCGTGATGCTCGGGCTCGCCGTCATCGTCTACCTCGCCTTCCGGGGCTTCGACCGCGCCATCATGCTGGTGCCGTCCTGGACGATCCTCGTCTTCTGGCTCGCCATGGCCTGGCTCGCCGTCTCGGGACGCATCGACAATCCGTCGATCCAGCCGGCACTTGCCGGCGGCCTCGTTCTCCTCGTCATGCTGGTCGCCTTCACCATCATGCAGCACGCCTTTGCCGGCGGCGGCCTCGCCCAGGGCATCGTCAGCGATGCGGAGCAGAAGGCGCTCGCCCTGGTCGGCGCCGGGCACGCCATCTGGGACTGGGACGTGGCGCGCGATCGCATCGAAATCGGCCACGAAATCGAAACCGTGCTCGGATTGAAGCGCGGGGCTCTCGAAGGCCCGGCACGCAACTGGCTCGGCACGCTGCATCCGACCGATCGCGACCGCTTCCGCGCCGTGCTCGACGCCGTCATCGCCCAGCGCCGCGGTCGTATCAATCAGGTCTTCCGGATGCGTGCCGCCGACGGGCGTTTCCTGTGGTTCCATCTCAAGGCGCGTCCGATCGTCGGCGCCGACGGCGAAGTGATGCGCTGTTCCGGCACGCTGGCCGACGTCACGGAGGCGCGGACCGCCGAAGACCGTCTCCTGCACGATGCGATCTTTGACAATCTCACCGGCCTCCCCAATCGACAATTGCTCCTCGACCGCCTCGACCAGGCGCTTCTGCGTGCGGAAGCCTCGTCATCGGTCATGCCGTCGGTCATCTATCTCGACCTCGACGGCTTCCAGCGCATCAACGACGAGAACGGCATTTCCGTCGGAGATTCGGTGCTTCTCGCCATCGCCCGCCGTCTGTCGCGGCTTTTGTCGCCGGCCGACACCCTCGCCCGCATCGGCGGCGACGGTTTTGCGATCCTGCTTGGGGCCCCCGGCGAAGCGGACATGGTGCAGGAATTCGCCGATTCCCTGCGCATTGCCGTGCGCGCGGCGATCCCGATCGGCGATCAGGACATTCGCGTCACCGCCTCGGCCGGCGTGGCGATCGCCACGAAGGGTGCGGCGACTGCCGAAATCCTCAAGGATGCGGAGACGGCAAGCTTTCACGCCAAGCGCCAGGGCGGCGACCGCACCGCTCTCTACCGTCCGGGTGAGATCGTGCGGCGCGCAAGCGACGATCTGCAGGCGGACCTTGCCGCCGCCCTCGAGGGCGGCGAGATCGAGCTCGTCTATCAGCCCATCATCCGGCTCTCCGACAACACCATCGCCGGTTTTGAAGCGCTGGTGCGCTGGGAGCATCCGCGTCGCGGCTCCGTGCCGCCGAGCGAGTTCATCCCGGTTGCAGAAGAAAGCGGCCTCATCGTCCAGCTGGGCCTCTTCACGTTGGAGCGTGCGGCGCGCGATCTGGCGCTCTGGCAGGCAGCCTTGCGCGAGGGACCGCCGCTTTTCGTCTCCGTCAACGTCTCAAGCCAGCAGCTCCTGCGCTACGATCTCATCAACGACGTCAAAGCGGTGCTGGCACGAAGCGGCGTCGCACCGGAAACGCTGAAGCTCGAAATCACCGAATCGCTGGTGATGCAGAACCCCGAATTCGCCGCCAAGATGCTGGAGGAAATCCGCAATCTCGGCGCCAGTCTGGCTCTCGACGATTTCGGCACCGGCTATTCGGCGCTCTCCTATCTGCAGCGCTTTCCCTTCGACACGATCAAGGTCGACCGGTCCTTCGTCGCCAACAACGGCTCGCCGGCGCGACCCGTCATTTTGCGTTCGATCATCACGCTCGCGCATGATCTCGGCATGGACGTCGTGGCGGAGGGCGCGGAGACGGAAGCCGACACGCTGGAGCTCACACAGCTCGGTTGCGAATACGTGCAGGGATATCTCTACGGGCGGCCGATGTCGTCGCAGATGGCGCACCAGATGGCACGCCGCAGCCAGCAGCCGCAGCAATCCCTGGCGCGGTCCGCTTAAGCGGGCTCAGGCGTGGCCTGAGAGCGAAGACAGCCGGTCCTGGGCGACGCCGATCTTCGACAAAGCGCGATCGTATTTCGTCTCGAGATCGGCATCGAAGAGGATTGCCCTGTCGGCGGGCCCGTTCAGCCAGCCATTCGCCTGGATCTCGAGCTCGAGCTGTCCCGGCGCCCAACCGGCATAGCCAAGCGCCAGAAGCGCCTCGGCCGGCCCCTCGCCGTCTGCGATCGCCCGCAGCACATCGAGGGTCGCCGTCAGGCAGACCTCATCGGAAATCGGCAGCGTCGCCTCTTCGAGGAAAAAGTCGCAAGAATGCAGGACGAAGCCGCGCCCCGTTTCGACGGGCCCGCCGCGATGCACGCGAATTTCGTCGAGATTGCGCGGATCGCCCACCACCACTTCCTCGTCATGGCCGATATCGAGCTGGGCGAGGAGATCGCGGAAATTGATTTCAGGCGCGAGCTTGTTGATCACGATCCCCATCGCGCCCTGATCGGAGTGCGCGCAGAGATAAATGACCGTCCGTTCGAACCGCTTGTCGCCCATCGTCGGCATCGCGATTAGAAACTGGCCGTCCAAGAAGCCGCTATCCGGCGTCGCTGTTGTCATACCCCGGATGGTAGCAATCGCCGTGGCGCTTGAACAGGCTCGGCGGGGTTTTGCCTCACCAAGAAATGACCATAGGAGTGCGGAAGAGATTGGCCGCCCGTCCGGGTCATGTGCAAGGTGGTCGCATGCAGTCACGTTTTCTTCTCACCGTCCTGATCGCCTCCCTGACATTCGCCGCCTTTGCCGGTCAGTCCAAAGCCGCACAATCCGACTGGTCGGAGGGCGAGCGCTCTCGTCTTCGCCTGATCGCAGCACCCGTCGACGGCGAGGTGATGGCGGGAATCGAAATCGAGCTCGAGCCCGGCTGGCACACCTATTGGCGCAGCCCCGGCGATGTCGGCATTCCCCCGCGTTTCGATTTTTCCGGCTCGGAGAACCTGCGCTCAGCCCAGGTGCTTTATCCCGCGCCGGAGCGCTATGACGATGGCACCAGCATCTCGGCCGTCTATTTCGACCGCGCGGCGCTTCCGGTCGTCGTGACGGCCGACGATCCGGCAAAGCCCGTCGTCCTGAAGCTCTCGGCCTTTTACGGCGTGTGCAAGGACGTCTGCATTCCCGCCGATGGGGCCGCCACGCTCACCATCGATCCGCAGCCGCAGGACGATCCGCGCTCTCGTATCGCCCTCAAAGAGGCGGTCGCCGAACTGCCGCAGCAAGGGCCGACGGCCGGTCTTGCGGTTGCGAACCCGCAGCTCGACGGCAGTGACATGACGATCAAGGTGGTGGCAGAGCGTGCGAAAGATCATGCGCCCGCGCTTTTCGCCGAGGCACCGGACGGCGCCTATTTGCCGGTCCCCGAGCTTGGCACGCACGAGGGTGCCGATTTCATTTATCACTTGCGTTTTTCGAGCCCGGAGGAGGCTGAGGCCATGTCCGGCAAGAAGCTCCGTTTCACGCTCGTTTCCGGCGGAGATGCGATCGAGCAGTCGATGAAGCTTCCCTAAGGACACACTCTCTTCGCGCGGATGACTTCAAACCTCCCGGCGCCGCCCTAGATCGGAGCTACGCCGCTCGTACACGGTGCGGCGCCCCTCGATTTCGCGTATTTCTACCATCAGGAGATCTTCATGACCCTTTCCGCCGGCGATCGCATCCCAGGGACCACCTTCTTCGTCTCCGGCGAAAACGGCCCGGAAAAGCGCACCACGGACGAGATTTTTCCCGGTAAGAAGGTCGTTTTGTTCGGCGTGCCCGGCGCATTCACCCCGACCTGCCAGAACAAGCATCTGCCCGGCTTCTTGGAGCATTACGATGCGATCAAGGAAAAGGGCGTCGACACGATCGCGCTTGTCGCCGTCAACGATCCTTTCGTGCTCAAGGCCTGGTCCGAAGCAACCGGCGCCACCGGCAAAATTCCCTTCCTTTCCGATGGAAATGCCGAATTTGCGAAAGCCGCGGGCCTCGCCATCGACGGCTCGGGGGCAGGCCTTGGAACGCGGCTCGCGCGCTTTGCCGCCATTATCGACGATGGCGTGGTGAAATCGATCTATGTGGAGGATGCTCCTTCCACAGCGGAAAAGTCGACGGCAGCCGCGGTTCTGGAAGGGCTGTGATCTAGGCCTTCCTCTCGGTCCGCCATTTCGGGCCGAGCGTCCGGCAACACGACTATCCTGCCGCGCGAGGTCTTCGCGCGGCAGGCAATTCAGGTCCGGCGACCCCGCTCGCCTTGAGGTGCAGCACGAACGGCATTCCTCGATAGCGGCGTTTTTTTAAGATGCCGCTGCAAGTCTTGGCCACCTTGCACTTTCCCCCTCTTCAAGCGGTGGCTTTAAGACTGTATCGTCACAGATAAATCCTTCGAGGCTGACTGGAATGGCCGCTTCAACAGCGGAAGCCGTCGCGGAAGCCGCCGGCGCCACCAATGCTGTGCTCTTTGCCGAGCCGCTGATCCTGCTTGGGGCGGCCGTGCTGATGGTGCCGCTTGCCAAACGTCTCGGGCTCGGCTCCATTCTCGGCTATCTGGCGGCCGGCGTTATCATCGGCCCGCTGGCGCGCCTCATCAGTGAGCCGGAACAGATCCTGCACGTCTCCGAGCTCGGCGTCGTCATGTTTCTGTTCATCATCGGCCTCGAGCTCAAGCCTTCGAAACTCTGGACAATGCGGCGCGATATTTTCGGCATGGGCGCCGCCCAGGTCGGCATCACCGGCTTCGTCCTCAGTCTCGGCTTCTTTTTGTTCGGCTGGCGTCTGGAACCGGCACTGATCATCGGCTTCGGTCTCGCCATGTCGTCGACTGCCTATGGCATGCAGGACCTATCGGAAAGGAACGATCTGAAGACGCCCTATGGGCAGAAGAGCTTTTCCATCCTGCTCTTTCAGGACATCGCCATTGTGCCGCTGCTGGCGCTGGTGCCGCTGATGTCGCCGGGCAATACGGACAACGCAGCCTCGAGCGGCCTGGTGGAGGTCATCAAGCTCGTTGTTGCCACCGGGCTCCTGCTTCTCGCCGGGCGCTTTCTGCTCAATCCGATGTTCCGCCTCCTCGCCGCCACCAAGGCGCGGGAAATCATGACCGCTGCGGCACTTCTCGTCGTGCTCGCAGCCGCAGCCATCATGGACATGGCCGGCATGTCGATGGCCATGGGCGCTTTCATCGCCGGTGTGATGCTCGCCGATTCCTCGTTTCGCCACGAGCTGGAGGCCAATATCGAGCCCTTTCGCGGGCTCCTTCTCGGCCTCTTCTTCATCGCCGTCGGCATGTCGATCAATCTGTCGAGCGTGCTCGTGGCCTGGTGGCGCATCATCCTTGTCGTGCCGATCGTCATGCTTTTCAAAGGAGCGATCCTCTACGGGCTCAACCGCCTCTTCGGCGCCAGCCACAACAATGCGATCCGAACCGCCACCCTGTTGCCGCAGGCCGGTGAATTCGCCTTCGTTCTGTTCGCCTCGGCCGCCGCCACGCGGGCGCTCTGGCCGTCCGAAACCTCCTTCGTCGCAGCCATCGTCACCGTCTCCATGGCTCTGACGCCACTCTCGCTGTGGCTCAGCAAATTCCTTCTCATCGAAGAGGACGAAGACGCCATGGAAGAGGATTTCGAAGGGGCCGGCGGCGAGGTGCTGGTGATCGGCTTCGGCCGTTTCGGCCAGATCGTCAGTCAGGTGCTGCTCGCGCGCAACGTCAATGTGACGATCATCGAGGCCAATGCGGAACGCATCCGTCAGGCCGCCCGCTTCGGCTTTCGTATCTATTTTGGCGACGGGACCCGCATCGACGTGTTGCGTGCGGCCGGGGCGGAAGAAGCCAAGCTCATCTGCGTCTGCGTCGACGAGCGGGAAACCACCAACCGGATCGTCGACATTCTCGTCTCCGAGTTCGATCAGGCGGAAATCTACGTGCGGGCCTGGGACCGCGCACATACGCTCGAGCTCATCGAAAAGGGCGTCGATTACGAGCTGCGAGAAACCTACGAATCAGGTCTCGTCTTCGGCGGCGAGGCCCTGATGGCGATCGGTTTCGATCGCGAGGAAGTGCAGGCGACGCTCGAGGATGTGCGTCGGCGCGACGCGGAGAGGCTCTCCTGGCAGAGGAGCGGCGACTTCTCCTCCGGCCGTCATCTGATGCATCCTCAGAAGGTGGAGCCAGAGCCTCTTGTGCCTCCGGAAAAGCATCGTGGGCGCGACGAAGAAGAGGATGACGATATTCCCGCATCGCCGCCCCGCGACACCGAACGGGCGTGAGGCGACTTCAATTTCCGCGCAAAAGTCACTAGTTTGAGAACATGAACAGATATGAAGGCATAGGCCCCGGCGGTGAGGCCAAAATCCGCTATCTCGATGGAGATTTCCAGGTGACGGTTCCCGGCACCTTCGTGACATGTGCCGTCACGGGCATGCGCATCCCGCTGTCGGAGCTGCGCTATTGGAGCGTCGACCGGCAGGAGCCCTATGTCGATGCGGCGGCTTCCTTAAAGCGCGAGCTCGAGCTGCGCGACGCGAAGGCGGCCGGCTAGGCGGCCGGCACACGCAGCCTCAGAAGAGACGCTCGGCGAGCCAGTTCCACAGCGCTTCCCTTTCGGGGATCTCGGCCTCGACCGGAAACACGGCAAGGCGCTCATAGAGCGCCTGCCGCGCCCCTCCCCGTCCCGTGAGACGTACGGCGTCCTTTTCCGTGGTGACGAGCGTCAACCCGGCACGCCCGGCCTGTGCGACGAGCCTCCGGCAATCCTCCTCGCTGTAGGGGTGGTGATCGGCAAATCGCTGCCGTGCAGCAACCACCGCGCCCACATCTTCGAGAGAACGAAAAAAGCGATCCGGCGCGCCAATCCCCGCAAAGGCGAGAACCCTCTCATCTTGCCATTCGCCAGGGCTGTGCGGGCTCAGCACGCCGCGGAAGACCGGCAGGCCTTCCGCTTCGGCCGTCGCCGCCACGGCGTCGCCCGGCTCGCCGTCGCCCATGATGAAGACCCCGTCGGCGAACGGGAGTTGCGAATGCATGGGTGCGCGCAGCGGTCCCGCCGGAAAGACGAAGCCGTTGCCGATTCCCCTCGCCCCATCGACGACGACGAGCGAGACAGTCTTCGTGAGGCTCGGATTCTGAAACCCGTCATCCATGATGACGAGGTCCGCACCTTTCTCTGCGAGAAGTCTCGCGCCAGCGACACGGTCACGCGCCACGATGGTCGGGGCGACGGAAGCGAGAAGCAGCGGCTCGTCGCCGACCTCGTCCGCCGAATGACGACTGCGGTCGACCTCAACGGGGCCCTTGGTCGATCCTCCGTAGCCACGCGACAAATATCCGGGCTTATACCCCTTCTCGATCGCCAGACGACCGAGGGCCAGTGAGAGCGGTGTCTTGCCGGAACCGCCGAGGGTGAAATTGCCCACACACAGGATTGGACATGGCGCCACCTCACCCGGTTGGCGCATGCGCCTCGCCGTAAACCAGCCATATAACCAACCCGCCGGAGCGAGTGCCCGCCCGAGAGCCGTGCCCTTCCGCCACCAAAAGGACGGCGCATGCATGGTTCAGCCCGCCTCGCCGGCTCGGGCGACGGCAGCAGGTTTTGCCGGCAGATAGGGGCGCAACGCATCGAGGCTCTTCTCAAGCGCGCCCGTGAGGCTTTCGATGCATTGCGTGGCTGCTTCGACGCGCTGGCGTCGATGCTCCGGATTGGCGAACAGCGCTTCGGCCTGGGCGGCGAGATCGTCCGCTCCGCTCACTTCGCCGACGGCATCGGCGGTGCGCAAAGCTGCGAAGATTTCCGCGAAGTTCGCCGTATGCGGCCCGTGCAGGATCGGCACTGCGAGTTTCGCCGGTTCGATCGGGTTCTGCCCACCATGCGGAATGAGTGTGCCGCCGAGAAAGGTCACATCCGCCAGGCGGTACCACAGCCCCATCTCGCCGATCGTATCGGCGATGAAGACAGGCTTCGTCATATGAGGCATGTCGCCGGCCGAGCGCAGGGCGGGCGTCAGCCCCGCATTGCGGCAAAGATCGGCAAGCGCCGGGGCACGTTCCGGGTGGCGCGGCGCCAATATCGTCAGAAGATCGGGACGCACGGCGCGCAGTTTCTCGGCTGCCGCGAGGACCTGCTCGTCTTCTCCCGGATGCAGGCTCGCGCCCAGAAAGACGGGGCGCCCCTCGATGGTCTCGCGGAAGGCGGCAAGCTCTGCCGCAGGCGCCGATGGTTCGGGCGCATCGAATTTGAGATTGCCGCTGACCATGACCTTGTCCATGCCGAGCGCCTTGAAACGGGCAGCGTCATCGCCGGTCTGCGCGAGACACAAAGAGATGCGCCGCATGATGGACCGGCCGAGCGGGCCGCTTTGCCGCCAGCGGCGGAAAGAGCGCGGGGACATGCGGCCATTGACAACGACGAGCGGGACACCGTGCCGCGAGAGCTCGTCCATGGCGACGGGCCACAATTCCGATTCCACGAAGATCGCCAGTCCGGGGCGCCAATGCTGGACGAAGCGGGCGCAATAGCGCGGCACGTCGAGCGGCACGTATTGATGGATGGCGTTACCCTTCAGCCGGGCGCGGGCGATTTTTGCCGAGGTCACCGTGCCGGTCGTCAACAGAACGCCGAGCCCTTCCTCCTGCATGGCCGAAATCAGTGCAAGGACGGCATTCGTCTCACCGACGCTTGCCGCATGCACCCAGACGAGCGGCCCGGCCGGCCGCTTGCGGCCGGGAATACCGCGACGCTCCGCCAGACGTTCACCCTCTTCCTTGCCGCGCCGCTCCCGCTCGCGCAAAAGCAGCGCCGCCGCAGGCTCGACGAGACGGCCGGCGCTGCGCCAGGCGGCAAAGGCGACACGGTCCCAGAAACCACGACCGTCGATCTCCCGCATCGGCGGGCCGTCGATTTCACGCATGACCGATCCCCGCGAGCTCTTCCGCCTTTGCCAGAACCGTGTTCAAGCCTTCTTCGGCCAACAGCCGGAGGGCTTCCAGCTCTTCCGGTGTCGCCTTTGCGGGAACGAAGATCGGATCTCCGAGCGCAAAGCCGCCGCGACCGAAGGGAAGCGGAATGCGGGCTCGATCCCAGCTTCCCAGGTCGATGCGCCATTTCGTGGCGACGCCAAGCGGCACGATCGGACGCCCGGAATGCTGCGCGAGCTTGACCACCCCCTCGCCGCAGCGCCTGGGCGTGCCCCGCGGCACATCGGCGGTCTGCGCAACCGAAAGGCCATGCTCCAAAGCATCGAGCATTCCGAGAAATCCTGCGACGCCGCCCTTTTTGGCGGCCTTCAGGCGGTCCCGTCCGCCCGAGCCCCGCACCACCTTGAGGCCCATCGCCTCGACTGCGGCGGCATTGATTGCCCCATCGGCGGAACGAGACACAAGCACAGCGAAGTCATGTCCTTTCCGCCGCATTAGCGGGACCAGGAAATGCTGCCCATGCCAGCAGGCGCCGATGATCGGCAGCTTGCCCTCGATCTTCGAATACGGTTCCGCGGGATCGGTGGCGAAACGCGTCGTGCGGCGCACGAATCTCAGATACGCGCCGGCCGCGCGTCCCACGAACCGGGCCACTTTGGGGTTCCGCGCAAGCGTCTTCAACATGCTCAGCGTCCGGCAGCCGCCAAGGCTGGTGTCTCGCCGACGAACTGCGTGTGGAACATGCGCGCATAGGCGCCGTTCTTGGCGATCAGCTCGTGGTGGGTGCCCCGCTCGACGATACGTCCCTCGACCATGACGCAAATGAGATCGGCCCGTTTCACCGTCGACAGGCGATGCGCGATCATCAAGACCGTCCGCCCTTTCAACAATCCGTCGAGGGCCGTCTGCACCTTGGCTTCGGCTTCCGCATCGAGTGCGCTCGTCGGTTCATCGAGGAGCAGGATCGGGGCATCGCGCAGCATGGCGCGGGCAAAAGCGACCCGCTGCCGCTCGCCGCCCGACAACCGCCCTCCGGCTTCGCCCACATGCGTCTCATAGCCGTTCGGAAGCCGAGAAATGAAATCGTGTGCCGCCGCAGCCTTTGCCGCTTCGATGATCTGCTCTTGCGAAGCGTCTTCCGAACCATAGGCGATGTTGGTCCGGATCGTCTCGTCGAAGAGAACCGGATCCTGCGTCAGGAGCGCGGATGCGCCACGCACACTCGGCAGAGTGACGTCACGAATATCCTGGCCGTCGATAAGGATGCGGCCGCCGCTCGGATCGAAAAAGCGCAAGGTGAGATTAAGGACCGTGCTCTTGCCGGCACCACTTGGCCCGACCAGAGCGACTTTCTGACCCGGCTCGATCGACAGGTCGAAATCGCGCAGGACCGGCGTGCCATTGTCATAGGAAAAGTCGACGTGCTCGAAACGAATGCGCGCTTCGCGCACATTGAGCGGCTTGGCGCCGGGCTTCTCCGCGACGATCGCGGAATGATCGATGACGGCAAAGATACGGCTCGCCGCGGTCACGCCTTCGGAAAGCTGAGCCTGGGTCTGGGCCAGAGTGCGCATCGGCGGATAGGTCAGCATCGCGGCGGTCAGAAAGCCGGCAAAGTGGCCGAGGGAAACGTTGCCATAAATCCCCTGCCAGCCGCCGTAGAAGATCGCGGCAGCGATACCGACACCGGAAAGCGTCTCGGTGACGGGACCGACGGCAGCGCGCGAGCGCGCCGTCTTCATCAAATAGCGGACGATGTTGTCGACGATGACGTGGAAACGCTCCGCCTCGCGCTGCTCCTGGCGATAGGCCTTGACGACGCGCAGGGATTGCAGCGTCTGTGTCAGCATGCTGCCGAGATCGCCTGCTTCCTTGAGCGAGCGCCGCACGGAGCCGGAGATGCGCTTGCGCTGGCGCGTCAGATACAAATAGGCGAACGGCATGCCCGCGCAGACGAGGAGCGCCAGCCGCCAGTCCATGTAGAACATCGACGCCGTCAGAAAGAGGACCGTCAGAGAATCCTTGACGAGGGCCGTCATGGTTTTGGCCGCCGCGCGCTGGACGATATCGGCGTCATTCACGAAAGCGGAGACGAAACGGCCCGAATGCGTGCGCTCCACCCAGGCGAGATCGGCCTTCGTCAGCGTCTCGAACATGCGGATGCGCAATTCGGAGACGACCTTGTTGCCGAGCCACGCATCGGTGACCTTGGACGTCCAATCGGCAACGCCGCGCACTCCCATGACGAGGATGATCGCCACCGGCAGCAGGTAGAGAAGCATTTCGTTTTTGGCGACGAACACCTCGTCCGCGACGACCTGAATCAGGAACGGCACGGCGCCGGACGTCGCTGCGCCGACAACCATACTGATCAGCGCGACGAAAAGGACGCGACGATGCGGCCAGAGAATATCGACCAGAAGCCGCCGCATGACGGCATAGGCCGAGATGTCCTCGACCGTCAGAGTATCGGTGCCACCGTCCCGGCTGATTTCGCCGGAACTACCGCTTTGGGTCATGTTCGGGATCAAGCAATCGGTGCAGATGCACGATGAAGTAACGCATATGCGCATTGTCCACCGTCATCTGCGCCTTTTCCTTCCAGGCTTTGTAGGCCTCGGCGTAGTTCGGATAGACGCCAACGATGTCGAGCGCTTCGAGGTCGGTGAAATGAAGGCCGCGCAGATCGCTCAGCTCGCCACCGAAAACGAGGTGGAGAAGCTGTCCGCTTTTCGCTTCGCGAGGTTCAGAGGTCATATATGGCCCTTGATCAGTGAGAGATCCCGGCGCGCGCCGCGCGCTCCTCTTCGACCCGGCGCAGAACGGCAAGCAATTTGTCCTGCAGTCCCGGATTGGCGGCAGCAAGCGTTCCATGCCGCAGCTCCGCCCGGTTGTAGACGGGCGGCCGCCCGTCCAACGCGGTCAGCCGGCCACCGGCTTCGTGCACCAAAAGATCACACGCCGCAAGATCCCAGTCATGCGCCCGGGGGCGCGCGAAGGCCGCATCGAAAGATGCATCGGCAACGCTGGCAAAGCGCCAGGCGAGCGATGGCAAATAGCGTGAGGGCCTTACAGAATGCTCGCGCCAGAGCTCGCTTTTGAACCAAGAGTTCGGGCCGGCAATGGCACAGTCGTTCAAACTGTGACGGCTCGCCACCGTGATTTTTTCACCGGCCTCGCTCGCGCCCTCGCCAAGCGTCGCCGTCATCAGGCGATCGAGGGCGGGGGCGAAAAGCACCGCCGCACTTGGGCGGCCATCGCGCACGACGGCGATCGAAATGCACCAATGCGGGTCGCCGGCGAGGAAGCCGCGTGTTCCGTCGATCGGATCGACCACGAAGACGCTGCGACATTCAAGACGGCGCGGATTGTCTGCAGTCTCTTCCGATAGCCAGCCATATTCAGGTCGGGCGGCCAGAAGCGTCTCGCGCAAAAAGGCGTCCACCTCCATGTCGGCCACGCAGACCGGCGAACCGCCGGCCTTGCTCCAATTCTCCGGATCGTGCCGGAAATGGCGCATCGCAAGCGTGCCGGCACGGCGCGCGGCTTCTGCCACAAGCACCCGATCGGCGCGGTTGCGCTCCGTCTCGTCGACGGAAATTTGAGTGTCAGACTGATCCATCGCACTGCCATATCGTGCGCCATCGCCAAAGCGCAATGTTCAGAGTTCGCTTACCCTCAAAGACAGAGACGCAGTCTTAACCACGCCCCTTAAGCAATCCGCAGATGCGAGGCGCGATCCTCTCGGCTATCAAATCGGCAAAAGCCGAGGAAAGAGCCAAACAGGCCGGGCAAAAAACATGCGTCAAACAGAACAGAAACTGGTCGGAGACGAAAATGCGGGTGGCCCGGTGCGGCGGCCTGCCGTCTTCGAGACCTTTGGATGGTATGCGGCGACGACGGCTGAAGGGGGACGCGCAGTGGCGCTATTCGCCAGCGAACGCGTCGTCATCGAGCGCACTGTCGCTGGCATGCGGTGTCTCCTCGACGTCGCCCACAGCGCCTTCAAAGGCGTTCGGCTCGTGCGGGAAGTCGGGGGCTATTGCGTCGTCGTGGAGCATGATGAGCCGGGGCTGACGCTCACCCTCGCACAGACCTTACCGCTCGACGAGGCACAGGCCTTCCGGGACGCCTTGAGCGCCCATCTGAAGAACGGCTTTGCCGGCGACATTCATGTCTCGAAGCGCTTCGAGGGAAGGCGATCGAAGCTGTGCAGCCGGCGTCGGCTGCGCAATACCAAACGGCCACGCTTTCTGGCGCGCCGCAGGATCGGCGGGGTGGGCGAACAAGAGCCGATCGAGGGCCACGAACTGATCGCGCGCAGCTGATCGCACTCAGCTGGCCCTTCGAACGCCAGCAGTGTCTCAAACAATCCGCGCCCGGCCTTTGCCGGGCATCGCGGGAAATGTCAGCCGAAAATGGCTTTAAACAGCGCGTCCAGGCAGAAGCCTGCGAAGATGATGGCCCCTGCGTCCCGGTTTGAGCGGAAGCGCAGAAGGCAATTGTCGGCAACCTCGGTGTCGAGCGTCGCCACCTGCCAGGCAAAATGCGCGGCAACGCCCAAGAGCCCGAGATAGGCGAAGTAGCCGCCGCCGGCGAGCATCACCGCCCCCAGAAGCAGGGCCATGGCGAGCCCGAAGAAACCGACGAGAGCCGGGCGCGTGCTGGCACCGAAAAACTGCGCCGTCGAGCCAATGCCGATCAAGGCGTCGTCTTCCTTGTCCTGATGCGCGTAGATCGTATCGTAGGCGACGGTCCAGGAAATCGCGGCGGCATAAAGCAGCACCGGCGCCCAGCTGAGCGAGCCGAAGATCGCTGCCCAGCCGACGAGCGCGCCCCAGGAAAACGAGATGCCGAGCACGACCTGCGGCCAGTTCGTGACGCGCTTCATGAACGGATAGACCGCCACGAAGACGAGCGAGGCGAAGCCGAGGCCGATGGTGAAGGCATTGAACTGAATGAGGACGAGAAGCCCCACCAGGCATTGCAGGAACAGGAACAGAAGCGCCCGTTTGAGGCTGACGGCCCCCGACGGGATCGGACGAGCGCGCGTGCGCGCCACCTTGGCGTCGATGTCCTGGTCCACGAGATCGTTGTAGGTGCAGCCTGCCCCGCGCATGGCGACAGCGCCGATGAAGAACAGGATGAGCTGCCAGATCGGCGGGAAAGCGCGACCATCGGCAATCGATGCGAGCGCGGACGACCACCAGCACGGCCACAGAAGCAGCCACCAGCCGATCGGACGGTCCCAGCGGGCCAGCCGCCCATAGGGCTTCAACCAGTCCGGAGCGAACCGATCGAGCCAATGGCGGGAGACGGAATCCGGGAGAGCTCCGCCCTGTGCGGCATTGTCTGTCATGACGTTTGCTCACCGAAAGTGGGAGAGAAGGTCAAGCCCCTTTAAGAAGGGGCTGCTGCGGCTTATCACCCCGACCTATAAGGCGCGAGGGGTTAAGCGCTTCAGGAGGCTTGAAACGTGCGGGTTTTGTTGATCGGAGGAGGCGGCCGCGAGCATGCGCTCGCAGGAGCGCTGGCGGCGTCGCCGCGCTTGAGCAAGCTGTTTGCGGCGCCTGGAAATGCCGGCATCGAGAATGTCGCGGAATGCATCCCACTTGATTCTTCAGACAACCGCGCCGTCGTCGATTTCTGCCGCAAGGAAGCGATCGACCTCGTCGTGGTCGGTCCGGAGGGCCCGCTCGTCGCGGGCCTCGTCGACCGGCTCAAGGAGGCGAAGATCCGCGCCTTCGGGCCGAGTGCGGCGGCGGCGCAGCTTGAAGGCTCGAAGGTGTTCACCAAGGTCTTGTGTGCGGAGGAGAATATCCCGACCGCCGGCTATGAAGCCTTCAGCGACCGCAAGAGCGCGCTCGCCTATGTGGAAAAGCACGCCATGCCTGTGGTGGTCAAAGCCGACGGCCTGGCCGCCGGCAAGGGCGTCACCATCGCCATGACGCTGGACGACGCACGCAAGGCGGTGGAAGGCATCTTTCTGGAGGACGGCGCCCAGGTCGTCATCGAAGAGCATCTCGTCGGCGAAGAGGCGAGCTTCTTCGTCTTGTGCGACGGAAAGACGGCGCGGCCTTTGACGACGGCACAGGATTTCAAGCGCGCCTATGACGGCGATGAAGGGCCCAATACCGGCGGGATGGGCGCCTATTCGCCCGCGCCCGTGATGGATGTCGGCACCCAGGCGCGGACGATGCGCGAGATCATCGAGCCGACGCTTGCGGCGATGGCGAAGCGGGGCATGCCCTTTTGCGGCATCCTCTATGCCGGGCTCATGATCACCGCCGACGGCCCGAAGCTCATTGAATACAATGTCCGCTTCGGCGATCCGGAATGCCAGGTTCTGATGATGCGGCTTGAAAGCGACCTTCTGGCGCTTCTCGATGCGGCAGTCGCCGGCACGCTCGACCGCACCTCCATCGCCTGGCGCAAGGAGCATGCACTCACCGTCGTCATGGCCGCCAAGGGCTATCCTGGTCCTTACGAAAAAGGCAGCACCATCAAGGGGCTAGAGGAAGCCGCGGCGGTCGAAGGCGCCACCGTTTTTCACGCAGGCACACGCCGCGTCGATGGCGACATTCTTGCCGCCGGCGGGCGCGTCCTCAATGTCGGCGCAATTGGGGCCGATCTCACACAGGCGCGCAAGCGGGCCTATGAGGCCGTCGGCCGCATCGACTGGCCCGAAGGCTTCTGCCGTTCGGACATCGGAGAGGCGGCAAGCCGTCGGGGCTGAACGCGCTTTCAGGTGCTCTTCAGGCGCGCCAAAGAACAAGACGTCATGATGGCTTTGCCGGCCGCGGCACCAAAACAGGTGTCGCGCGTTGGTTGTAAAACCTTCATGCAGCGCCTCTACGGTTCATGGGGGCGATAACTTCCTCACGAACCGTTTGAGCGGACAAGACCGGGAGGAGAGGCAGGCGGGAGGCCGATGCGGGCGAGGAAGCCCGGGAGCTAAAGGATGAGCTTGAATCACGATATCGGTCTGGCGCTTGGCGGAGGCGGCGCCCGCGGCATGGCGCATATTCTCGTCTGCGAAGTCTTCGACGAGCTCGGCCTGAAGCCGGCCCTGATCGCAGGAACCTCGATCGGCGCCATCATCGGCGCGGGTTATGCGAGCGGCCTTTCCGGTCGGGAGATGCGCGAGCGCGCCATCGAATTCTTCGGCCAGAGACGAGAGCTTTATTCTCGTCTGTGGCAGACGCGTCCGATCGGTTTCGGCGACATCCTACGCGGCCGCCTCTTGCAGGCGCAATTCGATACGCTGCGGGTGCTGGAGAACTTCGTGCCCGGCATCGAAGTGGTGCCGGAAACCTTCGAAGAGCTGAAAATCCCGCTCAAGGTCGTCTCCTGCGACTTCTACGGCTGGTGCGAGACCGTGATGGAGACGGGCGAACTCCGGCCCGCCATCGCCGCCTCGATCGCCATACCCTCCGTCTTCAAGCCCGTGTCGATCAACGGGCGCATCCAGATCGACGGCGGGGCGGTCAATCCGCTGCCCATCGATTTGTGCCTCGACAAATCGCTGATCGTCGCCTCCGACGTGGCCGGCGGTCCGAACGGGGACCCGGACAAGGTGCCGGGGCTGCTTGAGACGATCATCGGCGCCGCCCAGATCTCCATGCAGGCGGTGCAGGCGGAAAAACTGAAGCGGCGGCGGCCGGACATCCTGTTCAGGCCGGAAATCAACGGCTTCTTCATCCTGGACTTCATGAAGAGCGAGCAGATCATCTCGCTCAACGAGCCGCTCAAGGACGATTTGAAGCGGCGTCTCGAACACATCATCGATTCGCCCTTCGAGCGCAGCGATGCGCCTGCCGCCTCACAGATCCAGGCGGAGATCGGCCTCGCCCATTAGCAGCGCCGGTTAAGCCCCCCGCCGCTCCCTGAAAAAGCCGCGCAGAAGCTCGGAGGCGGCGCCTTCCGCGATGCCCGAATAGACCTCGGGGGCGTGATGGCAGGTCGGGGCGGAAAAAAATCGCACACCGTTGTCGACCGCACCGCCCTTCACATCCTCTGCGGCATAATAGAGCCGGCGAATGCGCGCGAAGCTGATCGCCGCCGCACACATCGTGCAGGGCTCGAGCGTCACATAGAGATCGCAGCCAGTGAGCCTTTCTGAGGCCAGCTTCGCAGCACCGGCCCGAAGAACGAGCATTTCCGCATGGGCACTCGGGTCATGGTCGGCGAGCGTGCGGTTGCCGGCACGCGCGATGATCTCGCCGTTTCGAACCAGCACCGCACCAACCGGCACCTCGCCACGTGCGGCGGCCGCTTCTGCCTCTGCGAGCGCTTCTGTCATAAAGGGGCTTCGTCTCATCTCGCTTGGTCGCGACGCCTCTGCTAGAGCTTGCCGCATGAGTGGGCAGAAAACCTCAGAAGCGCAAGACGGGCCGGACAAGGGCGAGCGCATCGCGAAAGTGATGGCGCGCGCCGGGCTATGCTCGCGCCGCGAAGCAGAAAGCTGGATTGCGGCAGGCCGCGTCAGCATCAACGGCCGCGTCTTGACGACGCCAGCCATCACCGTCACCGAGCGCGACAAGATCGTCGTCGACGGCCAGCCGCTGCAGGCGCGCGAGAGAAGCCGTCTTTTTCTCTATCACAAGCCGAAAGGCCTCGTGTGCACGCAGCGCGATCCGGAAGGACGGCCGACGGTCTTCGCCGCCCTACCGCCCGATTTGCCGCGGGTGATGAGCATCGGCCGGCTCGACATCAACACCGAAGGCCTGCTTCTCCTCACCAATGACGGTGGGCTGGCCCGTGTGCTGGAGCTCCCTTCGACCGGCTGGCTGAGGCGCTACCGGGTGCGTGCGCATGGCCGCATCGACCAGGAGACGCTCGACCGCCTGAAGCGCGGCATTGCCGTCGGCGGCATGCTCTACGGGCCGATCGACGCCGTCTTGGAGCGACAGCAGGGCGACAATGTCTGGCTTCTCCTCGGGCTTCGCGAAGGCAAGAACCGCGAGGTGAAGCGGGTGCTTGAGCATCTCGGCCTCGTCGTGAACCGGCTCATCCGCGTTTCCTACGGACCGTTCCAGCTCGGCGATCTGCCGGTCGGCACCGTCAAGGAGGTGCCGGGGCGGACGTTGCGCGACCAGCTCGGCGAGCGTCTGGCTGAGACCTCCGGAGCGGATTTCACCGCCCCTCCCCGCCCAACAAGCCCGTCAAGCGACAAGCCTCAACCCGCAGCCAAGGGGGGAGCGAAACCGGGCCGCAAGGGTGGCGGGGGCAATATCGGTCGGGGCACCAGGCTTTCGCCGGACACAGATCAGGCTTCCCGGAAAGGCACGGCCAAGACCGGCAGGGGAACGAAGGAGACCGAGACGCGGTCTCCGCGATCCGGCGCAAAAACCTCGAATCCCGCCCGGCAGGCCACCTCGGGCGAGCGTGCCGTCACCGGCCGCAGCGACAAGAAAAGCCGTGACAGGAAAAGCGACGACAAGAGAGCCGGAGAGCACACGTCCGGCAAGGGCCGGCCCAATAACGCCAAGCCTGGCAACGCAAGGCCCGGCAATGTGAGGCCCGGTCACACAGGGTCTGGCGACGCTAAGACCGACGACAGGAAGGGCGGCCATGCGCATCGTCGGCGGAAGCCTTAAGGGCCGGCCACTCGCAGCGCCGAAAACTCAGGCGGTGCGGCCGACGACGGATCGCCTGCGCGAGAGTCTGTTCTCCATTCTGGAGCATCGCCACGGCCTGCCGGCCAAGGGCAACCGCGTCCTCGACCTCTTCGCCGGCACGGGGGCCCTCGGGCTTGAGGCGATTTCCCGCGGCGCCGGCTACGCGCTCTTCGTCGAACAGGGTGTGGAAGGCCGCAGCCTCATCCGCAAGAATATCGAGACTTTGGCGCTGACCGGCGCGACCCGCATCTTCCGCCGAGATGCGACGAGGCTCGGCGTCGTCGGCACGATGGCGCCCTTCGACCTCGTCTTCTGCGACCCACCTTACGGTAAGGGGCTCGGCGAACAGGCGCTCGCCGCAGCCCTTGCGGGCGGCTGGCTGAAGCCCGATGCCCTCATCGTGCTTGAAGAGAGCGACCGGGCGGAGATTTCTCTGCCGGAGGGTTTTGTGCTCGTCGACAAGCGCGAGAGCAGCGACACGCAGCTCATCTTCCTGCAGGCGGCCGACGCGCCGGCGAGCATTTCCACATCCGGCTGAACGGCGCTCTCAGCGCCGGCCGAACAGCCGCTCGATGTCGGAGAGCTTCAGAGCCACATAGGTTGGCCGGCCGTGGTTGCACTGGCCGGAATTGGGCGTCTTTTCCATCTGGCGCAGAAGCGCATTCATCTCGTCGGGCTTCATCCGCCGGCCGGATCTGACCGAGCCGTGACACGCCATGGTGGCGGCGACATGGTCGAGCTTTTCGCGCAGGCGCGTCGACGCATCGAATTCGGCCAGATCGTCGGCAATGTCGCGAACGAGCGACGCCGCATCGACCTCGCCCAGAAGCGCCGGCGTTTCGGTGACGGAGATCGCGCCCGGCCCGAACGGCTCCACGACCAGGCCGAGCTCTGCGAGCTCATCGGCGCGGGCGGCAAGCCGCTCCACATCCTCATGCGGCAGATCGACGATTTCGGGGATGAGAAGCATCTGCCGCGGGATCTGACGTCCGCCGAGCGCCTCCTTCAGGCGCTCGTAGACGATGCGCTCATGGGCGGCGTGTTGGTCGACGATGACGAGACCGTCTTCCGTCTGGGTAACGATGTAATTCTCGTGGATCTGCGCCCGTGCGGCTCCGAGCGGATAGGACACGGCCTCGCCTGTCTCGACCTGCCGGAATTCCGCGCTCGGGCGGTCATCGACGAAGGCCGCTTGTGTCCCTTCGCCAAAGCCCGAGGCGAAGGTCGCGGGCTGCTCGGCCTCCTGCATCGCGAAAGTCGGCGAAGCGGCCTCAGCCTCGCCTGTCGGATCCGGCGCCGCCCAGCCCTGCCATCCAGGTGCAGCGCTCGGCGCATAGCCGAAAGGACGTTGTGCGCCACCTCCCCCGCCTTGCGGTCGTGCCGCCGAACGGCGCAGCGCTTCGAGCGTCTCCACCCCACCCGTCGAAGCGGCACGGAAGCCATGCTCGGCCAGGGCCTCGCGCACGGCGCGGATGATAAGGCCCCTCACGAGGCCGGAATCGCGGAAGCGCACCTCGGCCTTCGCGGGATGCACATTGACGTCGAGATCTTCGGGAGAAAGCTCCAGGAAGAGCGCCAGAACCGCATGCCGGTCGCGTGCGAGAACGTCGGCATAGGCGGCGCGGATCGCACCGGCGAGCAGCCGGTCGCGCAGAGAGCGGCCGTTGACGACGACGAATTGCGACAGGGAATTGGCGCGGTTGTAGGTCGGCAGGGCGATGAAGCCCGACAGGCGCACACCCTCCTTCTCGGCCGCGACGGGGACGGCATTGTCGGCAAACTCCTCGCCCAGAATATCGGCAAGCCGCGGCAGCAGCGATTTGCGCGGCGCCCAGTCGAGCGTCTTGCGGTCGCCGCCGGCAAGGGTGAAACGAATGTCGGGATGGGCGAGTGCGATACGGCGCAGTTGATCGGTGACGGCCGAGGTCTCGGCGCGGTCGGAGCGCAGGAATTTCAGCCGCGCCGGCGTTGCGAAAAAGAGCTCGCGCACCTCAACCTGCGTGCCCCCGGCGCGGGCGGCCGGCACCGGCTCGGCCTTGCGGCCACCGTCGACGAGAATCGACCAGCCATGCTCCTCGCTCTTGTGCCGGCTTTCGAGCGAGAGCCTTGCCACGGAGCCGATCGAGGCGAGCGCTTCGCCGCGAAAGCCGAGCGAGGTAATATGGGCGAGGTCGTCGTCCGGCAGCTTCGACGTGCAATGGCGGTCGACGGCGGCAACGAGATCGTCGCGGCACATCCCCTCGCCATCGTCGGTGACGCGGATGAGGCTCTTGCCGCCGGCGCTCGTCACCACCTCGACGGCCCGCGCACCGGCATCGATGGCGTTTTCCACGAGCTCTTTGACGACGCTCGCGGGGCGCTCGATCACCTCACCGGCGGCGATGCGGTTGACGATATGCTCAGGAAGAGCGCGAACGGCCAAGATCTGTTTCCGCTTTCGAATCCAAAGCGAGTCTGACGGAGGCCGTCCGGCTTGAAAAGGCTAAAGCCGAATTGGCGCTACTTGAACATCCGGGTGAAGAAGTTGCCCTTCTTCTTCTCGCCCGTCTCCGCCGGATCGACCGGGGCGGTTTCGGCGGGTTCCCGATACGCCTCGGGGGGATCCGTCAGATAGCGCCGCTCGGTGATGCCGACACCCTTGGCCTCGGCCATCTTTTCCTTGACGTCCTTGGCCGCCTGCCGGTTGCGGACGAGATCGTATTTGACGCCGATCTCGGCATCGTCTTCGCGCTCGCCCGGCTGACGCTTGCGGGCCATGCCGCTCAACGGCTTCAGGCTCGACACATATTCCGGAGACATGTCGTCCCGGGCGATGTTGTTGTCGGGATCGGCAGGGTTGAGAGCAACCGCCGACGCATTGGGCTGCGGGCCCGTCGGCCAGTTGGCGGTGCGCACCTCGGCCTCGGGTTCGGGCGGTCGCAATTCGGCACTCGGCGGCATCACGAGCGGCGAACGCGGCCGATAATCGATCGGCTTCTTGTCCTTGCCGCCCAGATTGCCGACGGCGGCCACTTCGGAGAAAATCGCCATCTCAGGCGCCTCGCCGGTGCCATAGGTTCTACCCGGACATCCGCCGAGAAGCATCGCGCCCACTGCCAGGGCGATGGATGCCGGCGCGAGCCGCTTTGCGGTTTCAGCCGCTGATTTCGCCATCAACTCTACCCCTTGCCCCATCGCTCGACAGGATTCTTTGCCGGCCAAGATGGACGCGGCTTATAGCACAAGCCCCCTTAGCGTCGACAGGAGCCCGCCTTTCACGATTGTTTGGCATTTTGAGGGCGCTCGGTCGCCCATGCGAGAAGCATGCCGATCACCCCCGCGACGATCCACACATCAGCGAGGTTGAAGACGTACCACTGAAAACTGCCGATATGGAACAGGAAGAAATCGGCCACCGCGCCGAAGCGCAGGCGGTCGATGACGTTGCCGATCGCCCCGCCGATGATGAGGCCCACGGAGATCGCGGAAAGAAACCGGTCGAGTTTCGTCAGCCAGTAGAAAAACACCGCCGCCCCGATCAGCCCGACGCCGACGAGCAGCCAGCGTCCGATCTCGCTTTCCTGCGTGAAGAGGCCGTAGCTGACGCCACGGTTCCAGACGAGGATGAGATCGAGGAATGGCGTCAGCGCCACGCGACCCTTCTCGGCAATGGCATAGGGCCCGAGCATGAAAGCCTTGTGCGCCTGATCGAGAATGGCCGCGAGCACGGCAACGACGACGCCGAAGCGGAAGGGCGTCATGCGGGCTTCCTTCCCGCGATCGCGCCCTCAACAATCGGGCATCCCGCAATCGGGGCTTCGGCGGCGATCGGAAAGCAGAGCCCCGTCGCCGCCGCCTTGATCGGCTGTGAGGGCGTCACGCCGCCTGTGCCTTTTCCCATTCGCGCATCGCCGCCGCATCGCGCGGCGTGATGTCGGGATATTCGGGATCGGCACCAACCTCCGGCGTGATCTTCCAAGAGCGGGCACATTTGCGCCCTTCCGCCTTCGCCGGGACGACGGCGACACCCGGAATATCGGCGAGACGGAACGCCTCCGCCGGTCCCTCGCCCAGTTCCAGGACGGCCCCCGAGGTGATGGCGATCTCGGCGAGATCGATCTCCTTCAAGATCGCAAGCAGCTCTTCATCGGCGATATGGACGATCGGGGCCGCCTCCAGAGACGAGCCGATGCGCTTGTCGCGCCGCTCCACTTCGAGCGCGCCCATGACGACGCGACGCACCGTCCAGATCCGCTCCCAGCGCTCTTCGAGCGCCTCGTTGCGCCATTGGGCCGGGATCTGCGGGAAGAGTTCGAGATGGACGCAGGCATTCTCGCCGAAGCGCGCCATCCAGGCTTCCTCCGCCGTGAACGGCAGCAACGGCGCCAGCCATTTGACGAGCGCATCAAAAAGCCGGTCGATGACCGTCAACGCCGCGCGGCGGCGCAGCGACGACATCGGATCGCAATAGAGCGCGTCCTTGCGGATATCGAAATATTCCGACGACAGGTCGATGGTCATGAAGTTGAAGATGGCGAAGAAGGCGCGCTTGAAGTCGAAGACTTCGAAGGCGCTCGTCACCGTCTTCTCGAGACGCACGAGTTCCGACAGAATGAGCCGCTCCAGCTCCGGCATGTCGGCGGGTTCGACCCGGTCCTCGGGGCGGAAATGGGCGAGCGAGCCCAGCATCCAGCGGATGGTGTTGCGGAGCTTGCGGTAGGAATCGGCGTTCGTCTTCAGGATTTCCGGACCGATCCTCAAATCCTCCGAATAATCCGAGGAGGCGACCCACAGGCGCAGAATGTCGGCGCCCGACTGCTCGATCACCTGCTGCGGCGTCACCTGATTGCCGAGAGACTTCGACATTTTGCGGCCGTCCTCGGCCATGACGAAGCCATGCGTCACCACGGCGTCATAGGGCGCGCGGCCATTGGTGCCGCAGCTTTCCAGAAGCGAGGAATGGAACCAGCCGCGATGCTGGTCGGAGCCTTCGAGATAGACATCCGCCGGCCATTTGAGATCCGCCCGCTTGCGCAGGACGAAAGCGTGGGTAGAGCCGGAATCGAACCACACGTCGAGAATGTCGTCGACCTTCTCCCAGGCCTCGACGTCTTCCACCAGACCTTCGAGGAAGCGTGCTTTTGCGCTGTCCTTGAACCAGGCGTCGGCCCCTTCCTCGCGGAAGACGGAGACGATGCGGGCATCGACCTCGTCGTTGCGCAACAGGGCTCCCGTCTCCTTGTTCACGAAGACGGCGATCGGCACACCCCAGGCGCGCTGACGCGACAGGACCCAGTCCGGGCGATGTTCGATCATGCCGCGCAGGCGGTTCTTGCCGGCGGCCGGATAGAACCGCGTCGCCTCGATCGCCTCCAGAGCGCGGGCGCGCAAGGTGTCGCTGCCTTCGATCGGCTCGTCCATATAGACGAACCATTGCGGCGTGTTGCGGAAGATGACCGGCTTCTTGGAGCGCCAGGAATGCGGATATTGGTGCTTCAGTCGCCCGCGGGCGAGAAGCCGTCCCGCTTTCACCAGCGCCTCGATGACGACCTTGTTGGCATCGCCCTTCTTGCCCTTATCGTCGATGACGCGCACGCCTTCGAAACCCGGCGCATCGGGCGTGAAGGCACCGTTCTCGTCGACCGTATAGGGGATCGTGGTGTCGATGCCCTCGCGGCGAAGCTCGCTCGCCTTCTCCATCCACACGTCGAAGTCTTCGCGGCCGTGGCCGGGAGCGGTGTGGACGAAACCCGTACCCGTATCCTCCGTCACATGTTCGCCGGCCATCATCGGCACGTCGAACTGATAGCCGCCGAGGCCGGCCTCGCGGAACGGGTGGGCGCAGCGCGCGATCGACGCCGGATCGACATCGCCGCGGCGCTCGTAAGCCTCGACGCGGGCATTCTTGAAGACGTCGGCCGCCAGCACATCGGCCAGCACCAGGCGGTCGCCGACCTTCGCCCAGTTCTCCTCCGGCGCCTGCGTCACTTCATAGAGGCCGTAGGAGATGCGCGGCGAATAGGCGACGGCGCGGTTGCCGGGCATCGTCCAGGGCGTCGTCGTCCAGATGACGACGAAAGCGCCGGCGAGCGGCCCGTCGCCGAGCACCGGGAATTTTACCCAGATCGTGTCGGATTCGTAATCGTGGTACTCGACCTCGGCTTCGGCGAGCGCCGTCTTCTCCACGACCGACCACATCACCGGCTTGGAGCCGCGGTAAAGCTGACCGGAGGCGGCAAACTTCAACAATTCCTCGGCGATCACCGCCTCGGCGTCGAAGCTCATCGTCAGATACGGGTCCTTGAAATCGCCGATGACGCCGAGCCGCTGGAATTCTTCCGACTGAACGCCGACCCAGTGGGCGGCGAAGTTGCGGCACATCCGGCGCAATTCGACCTTGTCGACGGAATCCTTCGACTGGCCCTTGGCGCGCAGGTTTTCCTCGACCTTCCATTCGATCGGCAGGCCGTGGCAGTCCCAGCCGGGCACGTAATTGGCGTCGAAGCCCATCATCTGGCGCGAGCGCACGATGACGTCCTTCAGGATCTTGTTGAGACCCGTGCCGATATGGATGTTGCCGTTGGCGTAGGGAGGGCCGTCATGCAGGACATATTTCTCCCGCCCCGAAGCCTCCTCGCGCTGGCGCTTATAGAGATCCATCTTCTCCCAGCGCGCGATGATCTCCGGCTCCTTCTTGGGCAGGCCGGCGCGCATGGGAAAGTCGGTCTTCGGCAGAAACAGGGTCTTCGAATAGTCTCGCTCCGCCTCGTTCGCGGCGGCTTTTTGGTCGCTCATCGTCATATCCTGAGCTCAGAATTCTATGAAAAAGCGCGTCGATCGAATGCGATCGCGGCCCGGCAATGCGCTTCCCGACCTCTCAGACAGAGGCCGGGCGGCTAATTCGCAGAAGGGCTATGATCTCGGCTCGCATGGGGCGGCTTGTAACCGAGAGCCGCGGCGATGAAAAGCCGCTGACGTCGTCTGCGCAAGACGGCCGAAGAATGAGAGGCGGAGGAACTTGCGGCCGGGCAGGCGTTTCACTTCTCCTCAAAGACATCCGCTTCCTCGGCATGCCCGGACAGCACCGCGGCGGTTCCCGCCATGGCATTGCGAAACGCATCGTCGAAGCTCACGCCGGCGACCTGCCAGTCGGCCGTCTCGCCCTTCGCCGTCAGGAGATGCCACTTGGCCTTCCACCCAAGCGCCGTCGCATCCCAAGCGATCGACCCGCCAAGGCCGACCTCCGCCCCAAGCGCGCTGGCGAAGGAGCGCAGGTTTTCCACCTCCCCTTCCCCCGAAGGCACGGAGACAGCGTCCTTTTCCTCCAGGATGGATTGCGCGGGCAGGACGATCGCAAGTCCGTATTGGCGGGCGGCAGCCTCCAGCGCATCCTTCTGATCGATCCCCCGCTTGCCGTCGCGCGTCAGGAGATAGCGGCGGCCTTCCGTGAGAACCGCGATCAGAACCGCAAGCTTCGGCCGGTCGAGCCAGGCGGCATAGCCGAGGCTTGCGAGTGCCAAGTCGATCTTCGCTGCATCGAACCTGACGGTGAGATCGTAGGGGCGGTCACGCGAACCCTGCTCGTCGTGATGCGGGATACCCTCCATGCGGTCGTGATAACCGTAATCGCTGACGAAGGACGGCGCTTTGGCAAGAAACTCCGCGATGCCGGGGTCGCTCTGGGAAAAAGGAACACCCGAGACTTTGACGAGAACCCTCAACAGGCACTCCTTCAAAGCTGGAAGCCGCGTCTCCTCGCGCTCGCCGGTGACGATCGTTTGCGCCTCATAAAGATCCGCGTGGCTCAAGGGCTCGGCACAGGCGGCCATCGGAGCCAGAAGCATCAAGACGGTCACGAGGACAGAGTGCCAGAAGCGCATCATCAAACCTCAGCGGCAGGCGAATGGGTGGTTCACCATAAAGGCCACCCGGCCGATTGCGAGGTTTATGACGCGGCAGGCACCCGCTCAGGGAAGACGTACTCAGTGAACAGGGGTCAGGCGAGCCCGAGAGCTTCAGCTTCCTGCTCGATGCGGGGCCAGTCGGCCGCGATGCGGCGATCGAAGTCCCCAAGGGGATGGTTCGCCAAAATTCTGCGCGCGGCCGCAGCATCCTCGTTCATCTGCGCCACCAGCGCCTCGATGGAATCGAAGCGCTCCTCGGCACGGATCCAATCGACGAGCGAGACGAGGCCCATTTCGCCGTAAAGATCGCCGCCGAAATCGAACAGGAAGGTCTCAAGCTTCGGTGCACCGTCATCGAAGGTCGGGCGACGGCCGAAGCTCGCCACGCCGTCATGCACACGGCCATCGGGCCGGGTGTAGCGGACCGCATAGATGCCCTGACGCAGATCGCAGGAGGGCGGCAGGACCATATTGGCCGTCGGAAAGCCCAGATCGCGGCCGCGGCGGTCGCCATGAACGACTTTCGACGCCACCGACCAGGTCCAGCCCAGGAGCTGGCGCGCCTCTTCGACCCGACCTTCCTCGAGTGCTGCGCGTATCCGGCTCGATGAGACCGCCCCCTCTTCATCGCCGTGCTTGTCGACGACCGTCACGCCGAAAGACGAAAGCACGCCCTGACGCTGCAGGAATTCCGGCGTGCCCTGGCGGCGATGGCCGAAATGAAAGTCGTAGCCGGTGACGGCATGGCGCAGTTGGAGCTTCTCGATAAGGAAGCGGCGCACGAAATCTTCGGCCGAGGTTTCAGCGAAGGCCGTATCGAAATGCGCGACGACGACGCCGTTGAGGCCGAGAGCGGAGGCGACACTTGCCCGCATCACCGGCTCGGTCAGTCGGAAGAGCGGCTTGTCGGGCGCGAAGAACGAGCGCGGATGCGGCTCGAAGGTGAGAAGGATGCAGGGCGCGCCAAGATGCTCCGCCTCTGCCTGGGCGGCGGCAAGCACGGCCTGGTGACCGCGGTGCATGCCGTCGAAGTTGCCGATCGCAACGACGGCGTTCCGCCATTCCTCTGGCAGGCAATCGAAGGTCGCGATCGAAACGGTCGAAGACGGCATCGGACGGCAGATCAGCGGAGAGGATCGGACGAGGATGTGCCCGTATCGCCGGAGGACCAGACGAGGCGCGGCAGGAACGCCACGACGTGGCGCTCTTCCTCGATCAGCCTGCGGCGCACCTTATCAAAATCCGGCTTTTCGGGATGGCCGAATTCATGGGCATGAATGCCGGCCGTCACCATCAGGCAATCGATGCCCGCCTGGTTGGCACCGCGGATATCGGTGTTGAAGGCGTCGCCGATCGCCAGAACCTTCTCGCGGGAAGGATGACCGAGGGTCGCCAAGGCCGCGTCGTACATCGGAGCAAAAGGCTTGCCGACGAGGATCACCTCGCAGCCGAGTTCTTCATAAAGCTCGGCGAGCGCACCGGCGCACCAGACGAGGGTGCCGCCGCGTTCGACGACGACATCGGGATTGGCGCAGACCATCGGAATACCGCGCCCGGCGAGCCTCTCCAGAAGCGGGCGGTAATCGTCAGGCGTTTCGACGTCGTCTTCCGACAGGCCCGTGCAGCTGATGGCGACCGCCTCGTCGGGTCCCACCAAAGTCACGTCGAGGCCATCATAGAGCGACAGATCGCGGTCGGGACCGATATGGCAGATGCCGCCCTTCTTGGCGTATCCGGAGATCGCCTGGCGGGTCACATCGCCGGAGGTGACGATCGCATCATAGGCGTCATCGGGGCAGCCGAGCGCCAGAAGCTGCTCGCGGACCGGTCCGTTCGGGCGCGGCGCATTGGTGATGAGCGCAACGCGGCCGCCCTTCTCGCGGAAACGGCACAGCGCCTCCACGGCGCCGGGATTTGCAGCGACACCGTTGTGAATGACGCCCCAGACGTCGCACAGCACCGCCTCGTAATCGGCGGCGATCTGCGCCAGACCTGATATCTCTTCCGCTTGCATGGGCCCGTTTGCGCTTTGACCGAAAAACGGCACGAGCCGCGGGTAACGGCTTGCGGCCGGGACGTCAATTGGCCGGCCCGCCAACATGCGGCCAACGTGAAGAGATGTTCATTGGGCATCACCTCTGGCGCCCTATATGTGCGGCTATGTCCAGCACCTAAACCGCAGCCGGTTGCGAGAGACTCCAAATCGGAGACTTCACCTTGAAGCATTTCCCGTTCAAAGTGCCGACCCTAGTCGGAGCGTTCATGGTCAGCCTCATCCTTTCCCCTGCCCTCGATCGGGCACCTGCTTATGCAGAAGATGCAACACCCGACGAGGTGCAGAGCACCCCACAAGTCGCGCGCATCGCCCCCAATGCCGAACATTTCAAGCTCGAGAACGGCATGGACGTGGTGGTCATTCCCGACAAGCGCGCCCCCGTCGTCACCCATATGGTCTGGTACCGCGTCGGTTCCGCCGATGAGCGACCCGGCCAGTCGGGCAACGCGCATTTCCTCGAACACCTCATGTTCAAGGGCACGAAGAAGCATCCCGGCGGCGAGTTCTCCACCTATGTGTCGAAGATCGGCGGCGAGGAAAACGCCTTCACCAGCAACGATTACACCGCCTATTACCAGCGCGTTTCCAAGGACCACCTGAAGGACGTGATGGAGTTCGAGGCGGACCGGATGAGCAATCTCGTCCTGACCGACGAAGTCGTCGCGCCGGAACGCGACGTCATCCTGGAAGAGCGACGCATGCGGGTCGACAACGATCCAGGCGCTCTCATGAACGAGGCGCTCAACCGGATCTTCTATCTCAATCATCCCTATGGGCGGCCGACGATCGGCTGGGAGAACGAGATCAAGGCGCTCAACGCCAAGACGGCGCTCGATTTCTACCACGAGTTCTACACGCCCTCGAATGCGATCCTGGTCGTCGCCGGCGACGTCACGCCGGACGAGGTGAAGGAACTCGCCGAAGAAACCTATGGTCAGATTCAATCGAAGCCCGACAGCGCGCGGCCCGCGCGGCCGGCCGAGCCGCCCTCGCCCGGCCCGCGCACCATCACCGTGCGCGACGAGAAGGTGCGCGAGCCCAATCTGATGCAGTTCTACGGCGTTCCCTCGGCCGTCACCGCCAAGCCCGGCGAAGCCGAAGCGCTTTCGGTTCTCGCCGACATTCTCGGCACCGGCGCGACGAGCCGCTTCTACAACGAGCTCGTGCGCGACAACGGACCGGCGACCTATGCCGGCGTCTATTACAGCCCGACGGCTGTCGATGATTCCCGCCTGATCGTCGTCGGCATTCCGCGCGACGGCGTCGATCTGGAGACGCTGCAGGCCGATATGGAAGCCTCCATCCGCAAGCTCGCCGAAGAGGGCGTCAGCGAAGAGGAGCTGACACGGGCCAAGAACTCGGTGGTTGCCGATGCCGTCTATTCGCAGGACAGCCAGCAATCGCTTGCCCGCATCATCGGATCGGCGCTCGCGGTCGGTCGAACCCTGGAAGATGTTCAGACCTGGCCGGCGCGCATCCAGAAAGTGACGGCAAAGGACGTGCAGGAGGTGGCGCAGCGCTATCTCGATCCCGAGAAAGCCGCCACCGGCTATCTCAAACCGTCGCTCGACCACCAGGCCGACATGTCTGAGGCTCCCGGCCACACGCCCGCCGCCTCACCCGCGCCGGAGACCGCCGATCCGGCCGCAGCGATGGAGCAGAACTGATGCTGCGCACCCTTTCGCTTGCCTTATCCTTCGGAGCCATAATGAGCCTTGCCGTCGCCATGCCGACCCGTGCCCGCGCGATCGAAATCCAGGAAGTGACCTCGCCCAAGGGGATCACGGCCTGGCTCGTCGAAGATGACACGGTGCCGATCGTCAACATGCAGTTCGCCTTCCGCGGCGGCTCGGTGCAGGATCCGGAGACCAAATCCGGTCTTGCCAATCTCGCCTCGGGGCTTCTCGACGAAGGCGCCGGCGATCTCGATTCCAAGGCGTTTCAGACGCGCCTCGACAATCTCAATATCAAGCTCTCCTTCGACACCGGCCGCGACGCCTTTTACGGCAGCATGAAGACGCTGACCGCCAATGCCGACGATGCTTTCAATCTGACGAAACTCGCTTTGACCGAGCCGCGCTTCGACGACGAGCCGGTGGCTCGCATCAAGGCGCAGATCCTGTCGAAGCTCAGAAGCGACGAGACCGATCCGAATGAGCTCGCCCGTCGTGCCTGGGCCAAGGCCTTGTTCGGCGACCATCCTTACGCGCGCAACGGCGAGGGCACCCAGGAAAGCGTCGAGGAGCTGACGGCGGCCGACCTCAAGGGTTTTGCCGAGAGGAACCTCGCCCGCGACAATCTCGTCGTCGCGGTCGTGGGCGCGATCGATGCGGAGACGCTGAAAGGTCGGCTCGACGAAGTCTTCGGTGATCTGCCGGAGAAGGCGGACCTCGAGCCCATCGCCGACGTCACGGCGGCCGCAGGCAAGACGGCGCATGTCGACCTTCCCGTGCCGCAGACCTCGATCCGCCTCGGCGGCCCTGGCATCAAGCGCGACGATCCGGATTTCATTCCTGCCTATATCGCCGACCACATCCTCGGCGGAGGCACCTTCTCCTCCAGGCTCTACCGCGAAATCCGTGAGGAACGCGGACTTGCCTACTCGGTCGGAACGAGCCTCGTGCCCTTCGATCATTCGGGCGTCTGGGTGGGAGCTGCCGCGACGCGCGCAGACGCCGCCCAGGAGGCCGTCGATTTGATGGTCAAGGAAGTCAAAGACATGGCGGAGAAGGGGCCGACGGATGAGGAGCTCGCCGATGCGAAGTCCTATCTCACCGGCAACTACGCCCTGCGCTTTGATTCCTCCGGCAAGATCGCCAAGCAGCTTCTCGCCATCCAGCTCGACCATCTCGGCATCGATTATGTCGACAAGCGCAACGAGCTCATCAATGCCGTGACTCGTGAGGACGTGCAGCGCGCCGCCAAGCGGGTCTATGGCGAGCCCCCGACGGTGATCACCGTCGGGCAAGCCGCAAGCTGACGCCCCATTGTGAGCTTCGCCGGGGCGGGTCTGTCGTTGCGCCCCGGCTCTTCCTTCTCTACCTGTGCCCGCGCACCGGCCCTTCCCCTCCCCTTGCCCTGCAAAAGCCCCTCTGCGAATCTGAACATCGCAGAGAAAGAGGGGCGTCATGTCTTGGAGAGAGCTGCGCCGCAGGGCGGGCTTGATGCTGCTGGTCGCAGCCATCTTCACCAGTGCGGCAGAGAACGCGGCGATGGCGCAGGACCCGCGCCTCGCCGATCTCGGCGAGAAAGCAGCCGAGGCGCTTGAAAAGGGCGACACGGTTGCCGCGCTCGACCGGCTTGAGGAGGCCTCAGACATCATCTGGCACGAGGGCCCGCTCGCCTTCCGCAAGGCGCTTGCCGTGAGTTCCGCCGAAGGTTTCGGCGATTATGTTCCGAGCCCCCACAATCGCTACCGACCCGGCGAGACAATGCTCGTCTACGCCGAACCCGTCGCCTTCACTTATGTGCCGCAAGACGGTCAGCATCTGGTGGCGATGGATGTCGACCTGACGATCAGCAATCTGACGGGACAGGTGATCGCCGAAGGCCGGAAGGTGTTTTCCATCAAGACCGCGGTCGCGGCACCGAAGCGCGACTTCAATGTCGTCTTGTCCTATCCCGTGCCCACGCTGCAGCCCGGCAACTATCGGGCCGAGTTCACGTTTCACGACACGGAGAACGCAAAGACGGCGGGTTTCTCAATCCCGCTCGAAATCACCGAGACCGACCAGGAGGCCCCGCAATGACACCGAAAACAGCACTGATCGTCGGTGCAGGGCCAGGACTGTCGGCGGCCGTCGCACGCCGGCTGGCCGAGCGCGGCACCAAAATCGCCCTCGCCTCACGTACGATGGAAGCCAACCAGGCGCTCGCGAACGAACTGGGCGGGCGCGCCTATCGCTGCGATGTCGCCGAAGAAGACCAGGTGGCGGATCTCTTCCAGGCGGTGGAGCGAGATCTTAAAGCCCCTGATTTCGTGCTTTTCAATCCGAGCTATCGCAGCAAAGGGCCGCTCGTTGAGCTCAAGCCTCATGATGTGGAAACGTCCCTGAAGGTCACCGCCTATGGCGGCTTTCTCGTCGCGCAACAGGCGGCCAAGCGGATGATCGAGGCCGGCGGCGGCGCCATTTTCTTCACCGGCGCCTCGGCGAGCGTAAAGGGCTTTGCCCAGTCGGCACCGTTTGCCATGGGCAAATTCGCCCTCAGAGGCCTTGCGCAATCCATCGCCCGCGAATTGCATCCGAAAAACATCCATGTGGCGCATTTCATCATCGACGGCGCCATCCGCGCGCCGGGGCGCAGCGAAGCCGACGACAAGCCGCAATCGCTGCTCGATCCGGATTCGATTGCCCGCTCCTATCTCGGCGTCCTCGACCAGGAGCGCTCCGCGTGGAGCTTCGAGGTGGAGCTACGGCCCTGGCTTGAGAGCTTCTGAATCGGCGTCGCCCGACGGGAGATCGCTCATCTCGATTTCGACCTTCTTGGGATCGAACGACAGACAATGTGCAATGCGCGAGATGGCGGGATAGGGATTTTCGTAAGACCAGGCGATATCCGGCACGAACGTTTTGTCCCTCATGAGCGAATAATAGCTCGCAGCGCCCTTGTGCGGACAAGTCGTGATCTTGTCGGAACGCTGCATATGCGCCATGCGGACATTATGACGCGGAATATAGATGACGTCCGGCCGCCCCGCTTCAGAAACGATGACTGCACGCGACGAACGCGCAAGCAGGAGATCACCGAGACGAACCGTGACAAGGCCGGAATTGACGCTGAAGCTGATCGGATGCTCTTTGTGCGGCATCGGTATTCCCCCGAGCCGGGCTCGTAATCCTTTCAGTCATACAAATTCAAGTAGAATCTTATCTAATTCAGCGCCAGGCAGAAAAGGAAGCAGGCGGTGAACCCGTCACCGCCTGCCGGAAGTCTTTCGCACAGAGGCGCGGCCCTAAGGCTCGCGCCAGCCCGTCAGGCGCAGAGCTTGGCCGCGACCTCGGCCACATGACGGCCTTGGAAGCGCGCCCCTTCGAGCTCGTTGGCACTCGGTTGACGCGAGCCGTCGGCGGCGGAGAGCGTCGAGGCGCCGTAAGGCGAGCCGCCGGTAATCTCGTCCATCTTCGTCAGGCCCTGGAACGAATAAGGCAGGCCGACGATGACGAAGCCCTGGTGCAGCAACATCACCTGCGTGGACGTGATGGTCGTCTCCTGGCCGCCATGCTGGGTGCCCGTGGAGGTGAAGACGGCGCCCACCTTCCCGACGAGCGCGCCCGACGCCCACAAGGAGCCGGTCTGGTCCCAGAAATTCTTCATCTGCGAACACATGACACCATAACGGGTCGGCGTGCCGACGATGACCGCATCGTAGTCGGCGAGTTCGCCCGGCTCTGCGATGGGATATGGCTGATCCAGAAGATAGCCGGATTTTTCGGCAATCTCCTGCGGCACGAGCTCGGGCACACGCTTGACGGTCACGTCGCCGCCGGCACTCGTGGCGCCTTCGGCAACAGCCTCGGCCATCTGCATCACGTGGCCCCAGCTCGAATAATAAAGCACGAGAATCTTCGCCATAACTCAATCTCCGTTTGGCAATTTCACGGTAGGCCCCTAACTAGGGGGCGGCGTTCCTTTCGCCAGACGCATTTTCCGGCGCGCATGGCGCCATTGCGTCGGACGAGACTCGGCCCCGCGTCCGCCCCGGATGCGCGCTGGTTTTGAGGCGAAGAGCTTTCACGCTTCGATGCGCTCTCACCAGTTGACAACGCCGAGACCAGCACCTATCTCCCGCTCGCTTAGCACTCACTCGTAGAGAGTGCTAACAACAGCAAATCCCCTCATTGGGCGCAGCGCGCCCGCATAAAGGACGCGAGGAAGAAACATGAAGTTCCGCCCTCTGCATGACCGTGTTGTGGTCCGCCGGCTTGAGTCTGAAGAAAAGACCAAGGGTGGCATCATCATTCCGGACACCGCCAAGGAAAAGCCGCAGGAAGGCGAAGTCATCGCCGTCGGCCCTGGCGCGCGTGACGATAACGGCCAGGTGCAGGCCCTCGACGTGAAGGTCGGCGACCGGATCCTGTTCGGTAAGTGGTCCGGCACGGAAGTCAAAATCGATGGCGAAGATCTCCTCATCATGAAGGAGTCCGACATTATGGGCGTCATCGACAGCGAGAGTGTGGCGCAGGCGGCCTAATCGCCGATCGCGCTTTCTAATTTCCCGCAATTCAACAAACAGAGGTTCGCAATATGGCAGCCAAGGACGTGAAATTCTCCGCTGATGCGCGTGAGAAAATGCTGCGTGGCGTCGATATTCTCGCCAACGCCGTGCGCGTAACGCTCGGCCCGAAGGGCCGCAATGTAGTGATCGAGAAGTCGTTCGGCGCTCCGCGCATCACCAAGGACGGCGTTACCGTCGCCAAGGAAATCGAGCTTGATGACAAGTTCGAGAACATGGGCGCGCAGATGGTGCGCGAAGTCGCTTCGAAGACGAACGACATCGCCGGTGACGGCACCACGACCGCGACCGTTCTCGCCCAGTCCATCGTCAAGGAAGGCGCCAAGTCGGTTGCCGCCGGCATGAACCCGATGGACCTGAAGCGCGGCATCGACATGGCCGTCGCCGCGGTCATCAAGGATCTCGAGAGCCGCTCCAAGACGATCGACACGTCTGAGGAAGTCGCTCAGGTCGGCACGATCTCGGCCAATGGCGACAAGGAAGTCGGCCAGATGATCGCCGAGGCGATGCAGAAAGTCGGCAACGAGGGCGTCATCACGGTCGAAGAGGCGAAGAGCCTCGAGACCGAGCTCGAAGTCGTCGAAGGCATGCAGTTCGACCGCGGCTATCTCTCGCCGTACTTCATCACCAACCCCGAGAAGATGGTCACCGAGCTCGAGGATCCGTACATCCTCCTGCACGAGAAGAAGCTCTCGAACCTGCAGGCGATGCTGCCGGTCCTCGAAGCCGTGGTTCAGTCTTCCCGCCCGCTCTTGATCATCGCGGAAGACGTCGAAGGCGAGGCTCTTGCCACGCTCGTCGTCAACAAGCTGCGCGGCGGCCTCAAGGTCGCAGCCGTCAAGGCGCCTGGCTTCGGCGATCGCCGCAAGGCCATGCTGCAGGACATCGCGACGCTCACGGGCGGCACGGTCATCTCTGAAGATCTCGGCATCAAGCTTGAGAACATCACCCTCAACGAGCTCGGCACCGCCAAGAAGGTGACGATCACGAAGGAAGAGACCACCCTCGTCGACGGTGCTGGCGACAAGGCCGACATCGAAGCTCGCGTTGGCCAGATCAAGGCGCAGATCGAGGAGACCACCTCCGATTACGATCGTGAGAAGCTGCAGGAGCGCCTGGCGAAGCTCGCCGGCGGTGTTGCGGTCATCCGCGTCGGCGGTGCGACCGAGACCGAGGTGAAGGAGAAGAAGGATCGCGTCGACGACGCCCTCAACGCCACCCGTGCGGCGGTTGAAGAAGGCATCGTTCCGGGCGGCGGCGTCGCTCTCCTGCACGCCAAGCAGGCCGTCGGCGGCCTCAGCTCCGACAATCCGGACGTCCAGGCCGGCATCAAGATCATCCTCAAGGCTCTTGAGGCTCCGATCCGCCAGATCGCCTCGAACGCCGGTGTCGATGCTTCTGTGGTCGTTGGCCGCATTCTCGACAAGGGTGAGGCCGATTGGGGCTTCGATGCCCAGATGGAAGAGTACAAGAACCTCGTCCAGGCCGGCATCATCGACCCGACCAAGGTCGTCCGCACCGCTCTTCAGGACGCGGCGTCGATCGGCGGCCTCCTGGTCACCACCGAGGCCATGATCGCCGAGCTTCCGAAGAAGGAAGGCGCTGCTCCGGCCATGCCGGGCGGTGGCATGGGCGGCATGGGCGGCATGGACTTCTAAGGTCCACGCCCCTCGCTTTTCGGAAAGGGCGGCTTCGGCCGCCCTTTCTTTTTGCCTGAAACAAAGCGGTCGTTTCGCACTTGGCCTTGCAGCGGAAGGCGCCCGCCAAAAACGTCGGCTCAAAGCCCCGGGCGCAAGCTCACATCTGAGGGAAGCGGATCGCGCGCCGACGCCGGAACTTGCCCGCGCAGCGCTTCTTCTGGCACCCGCCGGCGTTCTTCGGCATCGTCGCCCGAGCGGCCAGGCTTGGCGACGACCGCGCGCGGAAGAGAGACGGGCACGTCGATGTTCGGCCGAGGCCTGTCAGATGCCCCGGGAAAGCTCCTGGTCGCCGCATCGATCTTGCGAAAAATCTCCACGGCGTCGGATTTGAATAAGACATAAAGGCCGGAGATCAGGCCGAGGGAACAGGCGATGGCAATCGCTCCCATCACGCTCCCCTGCAGCGCTACGGCACGCGTGCGTCTGTCATCGGCTTCGGCGGCTTCGGCCTTGGCAGCCATGATCGCGGGCCCGCAATCCGAGAATGGATCCGAGAATTCCTAAAGAGGATGCGTTCCGAAAGGGTTACTGGCTTCCGGCGGTCTCGGCGACAGGATCGCGGTCGAGTTCTTCGGCGACGGCATCGACCAGTTTTTCGGCCACGCGACGCGTCGCATCCGACCAGGACGCGCGACGGGACATGACGAGGCACGCCTCCGAGCGCAGGATGACGCCGTCGTCCAAGATCTTCAGATGGTTCGCCTTCAAGGTCGATCCGGTCGAGGTGATGTCGACGATGACATCCGCCATGCCGCCGGCGGGCGCGCCTTCGGTGGCCCCGAGGCTTTCAACGATCCGGTAGAGCGCAATGCCGTGGCTTTCCAGAAAGCGCTGCGTCAGGTTCCAGTATTTGGTGGCGATGCGCAGCCGCCTTCCGTGGCGCTGCAGGAAGCCCGCCGCGACATCGTCGAGATCTTCCATCGTGGCGACGTCGATCCACAATTCCGGCACGGCGATGACGACATCCGCATGGCCGAAGCCGAGCGGCAGAATGCGGCCGATCTTCTCCGGCCAGGCCGGCACCGTCTCCTGAATGAGATCGAGCCCGGTAACGCCGACATGAACGCGGCCAAGGCCGAGCTCACGTGAAATTTCGGATGCGGACAGAAAGGCGATCTCGATTTCCGGACAGCCTTCCACCTCGCCGCGGTAACGCCGCGCCCCGCCGATGCGCGCGACCTTGTAGCCGGCGGCCGCCAGACGCCGCTCCGTCTCCTCCATCAGCCGGCCCTTGGAGGGGATCGCCAGAGTGATGGTCTCGCTCATGACGGGCCTCCAAACATGCCACCGATTGCTCGGGCCTCGCCGAGATCGATGGTGAACCCGGCGGCCGGGATCGAGCGATCGGCGCCGAGCATTTCCAGAAGCCGGTCGTAGCGACCACCGCCGGCGGCCGTGCGTCCCGTCGCGGCGTCGCGAATCTCGAAGACGATGCCGGTATAATAATCGAGCGGGCGGCCGAAGCCGGCTTCGAAGACGACTTCGAGGCCGGAGCTGCGAAGCTCGAGTTTTTGCAGACGCCGTTCGAGACGCGCGCCCGGCTCTTTGAGATCGACGCCGAAACGCCGGCCGAATTCGGCGAGACGCCCGGGCAAGTCCTGCGGCGTCGCCTCCAGCGTCAGAAACGCCTTCAGGACAGCCACTTTCTCAGGCGCGATCTCGGTCTCGTAGAGGGCGCGCTGTTCCAGAAAGCGCGCGGCGATCTCTTCCGGCGCCCGGCTCGCATAGGCCTGATAGCCCTGCGCTTCGAAGCGCTCCGCAAGCAGCGCGGTCAGCGCCTCCTGATCCTGATCGCCGGCGGCTTTCTCCAGGTCCGGCTCAAGCATGGAAGGCGCGCTCGCCGAAGCTGTCTCTTCAAAGCGGGCAATCAGCGCCTCGATGCGGCGATCGGCACCGAAGGCGCGGCGGAAACGCTGGCGCCAGGCCTGCGGCAATTCAAGGGCGGAGAGAAGCGCCGTGAAGAGCCCGATATCGCCGATCCTGAGGCGCATCCCGGCAAGGCCCGTGCGCCTGACCCCTTCGACGGCAAGCGCCAGGAGCTCGGCGTCGACATTGGCGCGCTCCGCCTCGCCGATCACCTCAAAACCCGTCTCGGCACGTTCCGCCGAACCGCGGTCGTGGCGGCGGAAGACGACACCTTCATAGAAATAGCGCCCGACCTCCGCGCCCGAGCACAGATGATGCAGGCAGACGGGGATGGTGAAATCCGGGCGCAGCGCCAGGCGCTCGCCGCTCGGCCCTTCCGTCACGAACATGCGCCGGCGAATGTCCTCGCCGGCCGTCTCCAGAAACGGGTCGGCGGCATGCAGGACCGGCAGGTCGAGCAGGCGCCCACCCGCCCCTTCGAAAAGCGGCCGCAAACTCATAGGGAGAGGCTCATCGGCTGACACTCCCCGCGCCTTTCCCTGCCGGCGCCACCACCATCTCAGGCCTCGCCGCGCTGCCGCTTCAGGAGCGCCTTCACCTCTTCAACGAGGCTGGTGCGCGCCACATCGAACTGGCCCGGCCGCTCTTCCTTGTATTCGTCGTGGCTTGCGATCGCGGCGGCCTGACGCTTGCCTTCCAGCAGGTCCTTCACCTGCAGGCGGCCGCTGTCGAATTCGTCGGAGCCGGCGATGATGGCGCAGGGAGCATTGCGGCGATCGGCATATTTGAGCTGCGCCTTCATGCCGGAGCCGCCGAGATACATTTCGACCGGAACCGGGCGCTCGGAGGGGCCGAGATCGGCGTTGAGGCCGGCGCGAAGCTCCGCGGTGATCGCCTGATAATCGGCAAGCCGCGACTTATCCATGACCGTGACGACGACCGGTCCGGTCTCGTCCTCGGAGCCGAGCTTGCCGAGATTTTTCAAGGCCGCGGCAAGGCGCGACACGCCGATCGAAAAGCCGGTCGAGGGCACGTCCTCGCCGCGGAAGCGGCCGACGAGCCCGTCATAGCGCCCGCCACCGCCGACGGAGCCGAAGACGACCTTTTCGCCCTTTTCGTTCGGCACCTCGAAGGTGAGCTGCGCCTCGAAGACCGGCCCGGTGTAATATTCCAGGCCGCGGACGATCGAAGGATCGATCTCGATCCGGTCGGTCGGATAGCCTGCGGCTTCGACCAAATCGGCAATTTCGGCGAGTTCTCCGACGCCTTCCGCATAGACGGGCGTTTCGGAAAATGTCGAGGTTCTCAGCTTCTCGATCACCGGCGCGTTGCTCGTTCCTGAGCGCTCGTTCGAACCGATAAGATTAAACAGCGACAGAACGGCTTCGGCCCCCTCCTTGGAGAGACCAGCGCCTTTCGTGAAATCTCCGCTCTCGTCCTCGCGGCCTTCGCCCAAAAGCTCACGCACGCCGTCGATGCCGAGACGGTCGAGCTTGTCGATCGCCCGCAACACGGTCAGTCGTCTTCCGGCATTCTCCTCGCCGCCGAGGCCGATCGCCTCCATGACGCCGTCGAGAACCTTGCGGTTGTTGACCTTGATGACATAGTCGCCGCGCGCAACGCCGAGCGCTTCCATCACGTCGGCGGCCATCATGCAGATTTCCGCATCCGCCGCGACGGAGGGCGCGCCGACCGTATCGGCGTCGAACTGCATGAACTGCCGGAAACGGCCCGGGCCCGGCTTTTCGTTGCGGAACACCCAGCCGGCGCGATAGCTGCGATAGGGCTTTGGAAGCCGCTCGTAATTCTCCGCCACGTAGCGCGCCAAGGGCGCCGTCAGATCGTAGCGCAGCGAAAGCCAGGCCTCGTCGTCGTCCTGCAGCGAGAACACACCTTCGTTCGGCCGGTCCTGATCGGGCAGGAATTTGCCGAGCGCTTCGGTGTATTCGAAGAAGGGTGTCTCGACCGGCTCGAAGCCGTAGCGCTCATAAACGCGCTTGATCGCGGCGAGCATCTCTTCGGTCGCGCGGATATCGCCGGCCTCGCGGTCGATAAAGCCGCGCGGCAGGCGCGCGGGGAGCCTGTTCTTCTTGTCCTTGGAGGCCATTTCAGATCGTTTCGCTTGGGTTTTCGGCATGAGAGCCGGGGCTTCTCCTAGCCGAAGCAGGATGGAGCGGCAACCGGGCGGGCAGCGTCGGCTCGACACGGGGCGCCTAGGCTTTTCGGCTAAACGGGAAGACGGCGCCTCTTTCAAGCGGATGTCGCAACGCCCTTGGGGAGCGGCCGTGTGAAATCTCGACGCGCCTCTTCCACCTCGTCGCGGCAGAAGCAGCCTTCGATGTGGTCGTTGACGAGGCCCATCGCCTGCATGAAGGCATAGACGGTCGTCGGCCCCACGAAAGACCAGCCGCGCTTTTTCAGCGTCTTGGAGAGGGCGGCCGATTCCTCGGTATGCGCGAGTTTCACGAGCGTCGCATGGTCGAAGCGTTCAGGCCTTGCGTGCGGCCGCGGCTCGAAACTCCAGAAGAACGCGGCGAGAGAGCCCGTCTCTTCTACGATTTCCAGGGCGCGTTTGGCGTTGTTGATGGTGGAAACGATCTTGCCGCGATGGCGAACGATGCCGGCGTCTTTGAGAAGATTCTCGACCTCCGGCTCGTCGAAGCGCGCGACTTCGCGATAATCGAAGCCGGCGAAGGCGGCACGGAAATTCTCACGCTTCCGCAAAATCGTCAGCCAGGAGAGGCCCGACTGAAAGCCTTCCAGGCAGATCTTTTCGAAAAGCCGGATATCGTCTTCGACCGGCCGGCCCCATTCGCGGTCGTGATAAGCGCGGTAGAGTGGATCGCCCGCACACCAGAAACAGCGGTTCTGGCCGTCATCCTCACGTATCAGGCCCGTCGTTTCGCCGATCTCGTCACTTTCGCTCACAGGCATCCGCTCCTTGTCTCGTGTTCATCACCGCGCTGCCGTCATGTCCGCGGCTCGCGGCCATTCACGCTTCCTTAAGCCTCTTCGGCAACCCGAAATTCACTGCAATTTCGGGTTTCAGGGCGGCGTTTACCCGCATTTGTCAGCCCCGCACTAGCGTTGTCTGCATCTCTTAAAAACTGCCGCAATCTCAACCGACTGCGACGCTGGGTGACGAGGGTTTCGATGAAGCAGGTTCTTCTCACGCTTGCACTGCTGGGCCTTGGTGCGCTCACGCCTCAGGCGACGATGGCCGGGGCGGGCGGCAAGCCGGCCGTGCCGCTCAAGGCGGAATTGCAGCAGGAATGGCTGTCGCAACTGGCGGCCGGACCGGCCCAGGGGGCCGCTGCCCGTCCGATCATGCTCGCCGATTCCCGTCGCCCGCAGGTCGTCGTCGAAAAGCGCGGCCTTCTGCAGGTTCTCTTCGATCCGCAGCCGCGGGCGCAGTATTACGCGCAGCCGCAGCGCCAGCTCTATGCGCAACCGCAACGCCGCCTTTATGCCGCGCCGCAGGCCCAGCAGCCTCAGCCGCGCACGGTCTATCGTTCGCGCAATCAACCGGCTCGCTTTATCGCACCGCCCCCTTCGCAACGGCAGATGCCGGCGCGCGCCAATCCCGCACGTTACCCGACGCCCGTTTACCTCCGCCAAGATCCGCGCGCCGTCGCACGGCCCGCGCCGCGCCAGATGCGCCCCGTCACGCCGGTGAACGCGCCGCGCGTCGCCCCCGGAGCGCGGCAGGTCGCGGCCCGTCCGGCCGCACGTTCGATCGATCCCGCCTATCTTCCGACGATCGTCGATTATGAGACGAGCCAGGCGCCCGGCACGATCGTCATCGATACCAACAACCGCTACCTCTATCTGGTGCAGGCGGGCGGCAAGGCGAAACGCTACGGCGTCGGCGTCGGACGGCCGGGCTTCCAATGGGCCGGCACGCACACAGTGACGCGCAAGGCGGAATGGCCCTCCTGGTATCCACCTGAAGAGATGAAGGCACGTCAGCCGGGTCTTCCCGACCATATGGAGGGCGGGCCGGACAATCCGCTCGGGGCCCGCGCGCTTTATCTCGGCTCGACGCTTTACCGCATCCATGGGTCGAACCAGCCCTGGACGATCGGCCATGCCGTCTCCTCCGGCTGCATCCGCATGCGCAACGAGGACGTGATCGAGCTCTACAATCAGGTCGGGGTCGGCACCGAAGTCGTCGTGCTTTAACCGACCGCGCCCGGTCGCCCGTCTCAAATCCCGCAAGCAGCCGTTTGCCGTCGTGCTCCGATCCTGTCCCGGAGCACGCAGTTCAGCGGCGTACGACAATGGCAGATGCGCCACAGCTGCGACCGCAAGTGCATTGCACCGCCATGCGCGACTTGTGGGCGCGTGACCGGCTTTCTAGAAAGTTTGCAAGGAGTAAGAGGTTGATCGCATGTTTCATTGCAGACTGATCCGCGCGGGCCTGCCGGCCATCGCCATTCTCGTGCTAGGGCTTTTCGGCAGCGCCCAGGCGCTCACATTCTTCGACCCCGTGAGCGGCAGCTTCGTGGAAGTCGATCAACGCTACTCGAAAAACCGCAAACCGCCGGCGAAGTATCATCGGCAAACGGTGCGCTTCTCGACGAGGGAGGCGCCCGGCACGATCATCATCGATACCAACAAGCACTTCCTCTATTACGTGCTGTCGCACAATCGGGCCGTGCGCTACGGCATCGGCGTCGGTCGCGAGGGCTTCGGTTGGGACGGCGAAGTGCATGTCGCACGCAAGAGCGAATGGCCGCGCTGGTTCCCGCCTCAGGAAATGATCGCCCGCGAACCGCGTCTCAAGAAATATGCCGACGGCATGCCCGGCGGGCCGAGCAATCCGCTTGGCGCACGTGCCCTTTATCTCTTCGACGGCGGCCGCGACACGCTCTACCGCATCCACGGCACCAACGAGCCCTGGACGATCGGTCTCAACGTATCTTCAGGCTGCATCCGCCTCGTCAACGACGACATCATCGACCTCTACAACCGCGTTCAGCCGGGCGCGAAGGTCATCGTTCTCTGACACGTTCCTTGACGCAAAAGTGACGCATTCGCGTCACTTTTCATCTGCGTGGAACGATTCGAATGTGTCGCGCATTTATGTGCCGAAATGACGCAGCAGCCGGGAGCACTCCACCTTCCCCGCGCTGCGAAATCGGAGGCACTCATGCGCAACGTTCTTGCCCGAACCCTTGCTTCATCGGCCGCTTTGGCGGTGGTCCTCGCCACTCTCACGCCGGTCACCGCCCAGGCGCAGACGTTGCGCTATTTCGATCCCGTGCAGCGGCAGCTCGTCACGATTCAGCCGCATCAAAGCCATCAGCGTGGGCCGGCGCCTGAGTATCGCCGCCACATTGTGGCATATGACGGGCAGGAAGCTCCGGGCACGATCATCATCGATTCACAGAGCAAGTTTCTCTACTACACGCTGCCCAATGGCGAGGCGATCCGCTACGGCGTCGGCGTCGGACGCGAAGGTTTCGGCTGGACCGGCGAGGTGCGCGTCGGCGCCAAGGCCGACTGGCCGACCTGGACCCCGCCCAAGGAAATGATCGAGCGCGAACCGCGGCTCGTCGAATATTCCGGCGGCATGCCCGGCGGCCCGGACAACCCGCTCGGCGCGCGTGCGCTTTATCTCTTCGACGGCAACAAGGACACGATGTACCGCATCCATGGCACCAACGAGCCTTGGACGATCGGGCACAATGTCTCCTCCGGCTGCATCCGCATGATGAACCATGACGTGATCGAGCTGCACTATCTCGCCAAGGTCGGCACCAAAGTTATCGTTCGCTAAGCGTTTACCCTCGAACGCTGCACCGGAACGCCCCGGCCCGCTTCGTGCGGACCGGGGCGTTTCTTTGCCTACACGGCGCCCCGCTCATCATCGGCGAGCCGGTCTCCGCCTTCCAGCGCATCCTTGATGTAGAGTTCGCGCACGAAGACGATGCCGACGGCCAGAAGGGGGACGGCGAGCGCCATGCCAAGCCCGCCTAGCACGGCGGCAAAGACGAGCTGCGTCGAAAGGGTCAGCGCAGGCGGCAACGACGTGGTGCGCTGCTGCACCAGCGGCTGCGTGATGTTGCTCTCGAGTCCCTGGATCAGCACGTAGGCGCCGACGCCCCACAGAGCCATCGTCGCCGACACCGACAGCCCCGCCAGGATGATCACCACCCCGGCGATCGCTGGGCCAAGCGTCGGAATGAAGGCGAGAAGCCCCGCCTGCAACGCCAGCAGGAAGGCGTAGGGCATGTCGATCAGCCACAGCACGATCCAGCTCGCCGAAAAGATGATGGTCATGCTGATCGCCTGGCCAGCCATCCACCAGCCGAGATTTTCCGTAGCCGCCTCGATCACTTCGCGAAAACGCTCCCGCCGCTTGACCGGAACGAGGTGCAACATCCCGTCACGATAGGTCTTCGGCGACCAGGAGAGAAAAATCCCTAAGAACACGACGATGACCGCGTTGGCGAGGCTGCCGAAGAGGAGGCTGACGAAGCGCCCGACATCGCCCATCATCGCCTTCAGGTCCGGCATCATCTGAGAGAGCTGGACATCGCCGTTCGGCTTGATGAAGCTGAGGCCGAGCTGCGAGAGCTGGTCGCCCCAACTGCGCATCAACGTGTCGGTCCGGGCCAGGAGATCGCTCGCCTGCTCGGCGAGGGTCGCTCCGCCCCAGCCGATCACCGCAAAGATCGCGCCGAAAGCCGCCAGATAAATGAGGATCTTCGCAAGGCGGGTCGGCAAACGCGTCAGCCGGTGCAGGCCGTGGGAGGCAAAGCTCAAAGCGGCCGCCAGCACGAGACCCGCGAAGACCAGAAGAAGAGCCGACGTCGCCTTCCACAAAACGAAGAGAACCACGACGCCTGCGAGGAAAATCGCGGTACGGCAGACGATGCGGCCGGTGGATTCTTTGCCGTCTTCGTGCAATATGACCTCTCAAAACGATGGAAATTCGGGGCGACGCGCGAGCGCCTTCGCGTGACTACGCACCCGTCGCGATCGCAAGCCCCGTGTGATTGTTCGGTTAGATGATCAATAGTGTGCCGTTCGGCATGCACTACCGCGCCACTCCCTGGGGGAATTAAGCATGGAAGCCGCCACGACAAGCAGCCCGACCGATTTTCGTGCCGATGACGGCGACACGCTCGGCGGCCGCATCGTCCGCGCCCGCGAGGCGATCGGCCTCTCCACCGCACAGCTCGCACGTCGCCTCGGCGTCAAAACCTCGACGCTGTCGCAATGGGAAAACGATCGCGCCGAGCCGCGCGCCAACCGCCTGAACATGCTCGCCGGCATCCTCGGCGTCAGCCCGATGTGGCTCCTGATCGGTCGCGGCGTGGCGCCCGCCGACGAGGATCCGATGGCTCAGGAAGCGGCGATGCTGCGCACCGAGATTGCGCATCTCTCAAGCGAAGCTCTCCTCCTGTCGCGCCGCCTGTCGGAGGCCGCGGAGCGTCTCGGCCGGCTGCACGACAGCGCCAGCCGAAACGAATAGCCCCTCACGTCTGCACGGATTGCACCGAACCGCCGTCGACGCGCAAATTCGAGCCGTTGATGAACGAGCCGCGCTCGGAGGCAAGAAGCGCAATAGCCGCGGCCACCTCCGACGCTTGCCCCCGGCGTTTCAAGGCAATCCCCGGCCGCTCTTCATCGAGAAAGCTCTGAATGGCTTCCTCGAAAGAGACACCGAGCTTCTCGGCGCGCTGTTTCATCATGCCGTCGGTCATCGGCGTCTCGATGAAGGCGGGCGCGACGGTGTTGCAGAGGATGCCGTTCTTCGCCTCCTGATAAGAGATGTTCTTGACGAAGGCCGAGAGCGCGGCCTTCGCGGCATTGTACGTGGCTTCTTCCCAATAGGGCTGCACGGCGTTTTCCGAGGTCACGCAGATGAAGCGTCCCCATTTCGCTTCGCGCATGCCGGGCAAAGTCGCCCGCGCCACACGCACCGCCGACATGAAATCGATGTCCCAGGCCTCCTGGTAATCCTCATCGCTCATGTCGAGGGGATCACCCTTGGCCCCTGTCACGCCTGCGGCATGCACGACGATATCGATCTTGCCGAAGCGCTCGCGCCCGGCGGCGGCGAGAGCATCCACGGCCTTCTGGTCGGTGACATCGGCTGCCATGCACAACACGTCGGTCGGCAGGCGCTTCGCCTCCTCTTCGAGCGTGTCGATGCGAAGGTCGGAAAGCACGAGCTTCGCGCCCTCCTCCGCCAGGAGCCGCGCCGTTTCAAAGCCGATGCCGCCACGTGCGCCGGTAATCAGGGCGACACGATCTGAGATTTGAAGATCCATCAGGATGCTTGCTCCCTTCCGTCGAGTGTTCATGGAATTCACTCGGGGAACGGACCCGGGCTTCCTTTGGTTTCGCGGCACATATCAGCCGGCAGAGGGATGCAGGGCTCACACGCGGCGACGCCGCGTCTATGCCTCTTCGAGACAACGGAAAAAGCGTGCCGTCTCACCGTCGGGACGCGTCAGCGTCAGCGCCCCCGTCTCATCGAGCATCAGCCCGAACTCCTCCGTCGAGCCGCTCCCCTCCTGCTCGCCGCAGGCCGCCGTCACATCGAGACGATCCTCAGACGGACTTCTAAGATCGAGGAAACGGCAGGAACGGTCCCCGTCCTTCAGACCGCCCCGCTCGATACGCAACGGCACCTCTCCGCCGTTTCGCGCCTGACAGCTCTTATCGGTCGGCGCCCAGCGGCCGGTCAGCCGCATGAGCAGGCTCATCGCCCGCTCGGGATCATTCGTCTCGCTTTTCGGCGAAGGCTGCGCATCGGGAACACTGTCTTTCGGAAGCGTCGGCGCGGGTGTTTCCTGCGCCTGCCCGCCGGGGTCCGGCTGCGGCGGAGCGCTCTGCCCATGGGCGCGCTCCATCGGCAGAAGCGGCACGGCGAGCACGAGGCCGAGCCCGAGCGCAAGCGTAGCGCCCGCGGCTTTTCGATGGAACGTCATTGCGCCCTCCTTTCGACCGCCGTTACGAGACGGCAAGCGGTCTTTCAGAAGACGAAGCGGCTTTGCTCCGCGTTGGTTCCAGCGCATACTCGGCAAAGGCTTCCGGCGGCGGGCCACCATGCGCCCAATCGAGGAGCTCGACAGTGTGGAGAACCGGAATCTCCATCGCCGAGCCGATCTGCGTGATGCAGCCGATATTGCCGGTCGCCACAACTTCAGGCGCAACGCTTTCGATATTCGCCGCCTTGCGGTCGCGCAGCCTCGCCGCGATCTCCGGCTCCAGAATGTTGTAGGTGCCGGCCGAGCCGCAGCAGAGGTGCCCTTCGGGGATGGCAAGAACGTCGAAGCCGGCCTCTGCCAGGAGCGCGCGCGGCTCCTTCACCACCTTCTGGCCATGCTGTAGCGAACAGGCGGCATGGTAGGCGACCTTGAGACCGGTTCGGCGACGCGGCGCGGGCAGATCGAGACGGGCGAGATATTCGCTGATGTCGAGAGCAAGAGCCGCGACGCGTTCCGCCTTCTCGCGATAGGCGGGCTCCCCCATCAAGAGATGCGCGTAATCCTTGATCGTCGTGCCGCAGCCCGACGTCGTCACGAGGATGGCATCGAGCCCCTCACCGTCGATCTCGCGCAGCCAGGCGTCGATATTGGCGCGCGCCATCGGCAAGGCTTTTTCGTCCTGCCCCATATGGTGGACGAGCCCGCCACAGCAGCCCTCGCCCTTCGGCAGCACGACTTCGATGCCGAGACGGGTGAGAAGCCGGATCGTGGCGGCGTTGATGCCCGGATCGAGCACCGATTGGGCGCAGCCCGTCAAAAGCGCCACGCGCCCCTTTCTCGCTCCATGGGCCGGGAAGGAATGCCCCGTCTCCGACGCCTGGATTTTCGCAGGCAGGTGCTTGGGCGCCAGGCGCAGCATCATGGCAAGCCGGTCGAATGGCCGCCCCATGCGGGCGAGCAGCGGCGCCAGGGGCCGGCCATAGCGGGCGGTGACGAGAGCTGCCCGCATTCTCGCCGGATAAGGCATGACATGCGCCAGAACGGCCCGCAGCGCCCGATCGTGCCAGGGCCTGCGATAGGTCTCTTCGATATGCCGCCGCCCCTGATCGAGGAGGTGCATGTAATCGACCCCGGACGGACAGGTCGTCATGCAGGAAAAGCAGGAGAGACAACGATCGATATGGAGCGCGACCTCCGCCGTCGCCGGCTTCTCCGCCTCCAGCATATCCTTGATGAGATAGATGCGCCCGCGCGGACTATCGAGCTCGTTGCCGAGTTCGACATAGGTCGGGCAGGTGGCGAGGCAGAAGCCGCAATGCACGCATTTGCGCAGAATGGCATCGGCTTCCTCGATGCGCGGATCGGCGAGCTGCTGAAGGGTGAAGGAGGTTTGCAAGATCAGCTCCCCATCCGGCCGGGATTGAGAATTCCCTGCGGATCGAAATTCTCTTTCAGCCGCCGCGACAAGGCGGCGAGCGGGGCCGGCTGCGGTTCGAAGGGCGAAATGCCCGTGCGCAGAGCCGCCGAGCCGCGGATGAGCGTCGCATGCCCGCCGCCGACCGCCCTGATCGCCCGCCGGATGGTGCCTTCGGCGGCATCTTCCGCGCCGCTCGCAACCTCGATCCAGACGCGACCGCCGGCCCAATCGAAGAAGTAGCTGAGAGGTTCGTTCACGAGCCTGGCCATCAACGCGGCACCGGCGCGTGGCGCAACGCTGACGCGCCAGAGCGGCCCGCTGCGGCCGCCAAAGGGCAAGCAGTCGCGGATCGCGCGCCAGAAGTTTTCCGATTGCGGCACGTCGAGCGTTTCCACCGCACCGCGGTCCCGCATCATGCCGTTGAGCGCCTCGCTGCGATAAGAGACGGATGAGGGAAAGCCTTCCAGCCTGAGCGCGGTGACGGAGCTTTCGACGCTAAGACCACAGGACCGCGCCATCCCTTTCGGCAGATGCGCCGCGCCCGAGACTTCGTGCGAAGAGCCCATGGCTTCGGCCATCGCTGCGCAGGCCATGTCGTCCGAGAGGCCGAGGACGAGCACGGTGGCGATGCGCTCCGGCCGTGGCAGCACCTTGAAGGTGAGATCGGTGACGACGGCAAGCGTCCCCCAGGAGCCGGCAAGCCCCTTGGAGAGATCGTAGCCGGTAACGTTCTTGACCACGCGCCCGCCCGCCTTGAAGGCCTCGCCGCGGCCCGAGACGGCGGAAAGCCCGAGAATATGGTCGCGCGCGGCGCCCGCCTTGATGCGGCGCGGGCCGGCGAGGTTGGCCGCGAGCACACCGCCCAGCGTTCCCGTCCCCGGCTCCAACCCGAAAATAGGGCCGTAATCCATCGGCTCGAAGGCGAGTTCCTGATTGGCATCCGCCAGGAGTTTTTCGATTTCGGCAAGCGGCGTGCCGGCCTTGGCGGAGAAGACGAGCTCGTCCGGCTCGTAAAGGGTGACGCCGGACAAAGCAGCGAGATTGAGCGTGTATTCCGCCTGGACCGGGCGGCCGATGCCGCGCTTGGATCCATGTCCAAGGATCTCGAGCGGCACTTGTTCGGCGGCCGCCCAGCGGACGACATCGAGCACGGATTGATCGTTATCGGGGCGAAGCGTTTCGGCCATGGGGTGAGAAAATCTCAGAAGCGGGGAATGTCGGGAAAGGGAAGCTGGCCCTTATGCACATGCATGCGGCTGAGCTCGGCGCATTGGTGCAGTTCCGGAAACACCTTGCCGGGATTGAGAAGCTGGCGGGCATCGAAGGCGCATTTCACCCGCTCCTGCTGGGCGAGATCCGCTTCGTTGAACATCTCGCCCATGAGGTCGCGCTTCTCCACGCCGACGCCGTGTTCGCCGGTCAAGACGCCGCCCACCTCCACGCAGAGTTTCAGGATCGCAGAGCCGAAAGCCTCCGCCCGCTCCAGCTGATCGCTGTCGTTGGCATCATAGAGAATGAGCGGATGCAGGTTGCCGTCGCCGGCATGAAAGACATTGGCGACCCGCAGATCGAATTCCGTCTCCATCTCCTTCATGCGGTGCAGAACCTTCGGCAGGGCTTTGCGCGGGATCGTGCCGTCCATGCAGTAATAATCGGGGGAGATGCGGCCGACGGCGGGAAACGCCGCCTTGCGTCCGGCCCAGAAATTGGCGCGCTCCTCTTCCGACTGCGAGACGCGGATATTGGCGGCATTGTTGTCGCGCGCGATCGCCTCGACCCGCTCGATCAGCTCGTGCACCTCCTCGCCCGGACCATCGAGTTCGACGATCAGGAGCGCCTCGACATCGAGAGGATAGCCGGCATGCACGAAATCTTCCGCGGCCTGGATCGCCAGGCTATCCATCATCTCCATGCCGCCTGGAATGATGCCGGCGCCGATGATGTCGCCGACGCAGCGCCCGGCATCCTCGTTCGTCGGGAAGCCGAGGAGAAGCGCCCGCGCCGTCTCCGGCGAGCGCAGAATCCGTACCGTCACCTCGGTCACGACACCGAGAAGCCCTTCCGAGCCCGTCATCAAGCCGAGGAAGTCGTAGCCTTCGCTGTCGAGATGCTTGCCGCCGAGACGGATGATCTCGCCGGTGATCAGCACCATTTCCAGCCCGAGCACGTTGTTCGTGGTGAGCCCGTATTTCAGACAATGCACGCCGCCGGAATTTTCCGCGACATTGCCGCCGATCGAACAGGCGATCTGCGAGGACGGGTCGGGCGCGTAATAGAAGCCGCGATGCTCGACTGCTCTCGTGATGGCGAGATTGGTGACACCCGGCTGCACCACGGCCGCACGGTTTTCGAAATCGACTTCGAGAACCTTGTTGAACCGCGACATGACGAGAAGAACGCCGTCTGCCAGCGGCAGGGCGCCGCCGGAGAGCGAGGTGCCGGAACCGCGCGGGACGACGCGGATCTCGTTGTCGTAGCAATAGCGCAGCACGCGCTGCACCTGCTCGACAGTCTCCGGCAGCACGACGATCATCGGCATCTGGCGATAGGCGGTGAGACCATCTGTCTCGAATGGCCGCATTCCATCAGGATCCGTGATGACCCCCTCGCCCGGAACGATGCGAGAGAGAGCCTTGGCGATCTCCCCACGGCGCGCCAGAATCTCGGCCTTCGGGCCGGGCATCGCCACACTCATTGAGCCTCCCTGCTCTTTTGTCTTGGCCTTCTTGCGAGGCTCGCCGATTATCGTTCAGCGTTTCATCTCAAGCAACCATAGCGCGATGTCGCATTGCCAAACCAGAAATTCCTCCCCCTTGTGTGGCGCGAAGCCCTGTGCTCCATTCCCCTACCTTGGAATGAGTCAAGCTTTGACATAACAAGGAGTGTCCAATGATTAGGATTTCGGCTGCTGCCCTTGGCATTGCTGCCATCCTTGCCGCGGGCAGTGCGTATGCTCAGGACGACCTCGTCGCGGCCGGTGAGAAGGTCTACAAGCAGTGCCACGCCTGCCACTCGGTCGGTGAAGGCGCCAAAAACCGGGTCGGCCCCGAGCAGAACAACCTGTTCGGCCGTGTCGCTGGCTCGTTGCCTGACTTCCGTTATTCCGACGCGATGAAAAGCGCCGGCGAGAATGGTCTCGTCTGGACCGAGAAGTCCCTGCACGAGTACCTGAAGAACCCGCGCGCTTATGTGCCGAAGACGAAGATGATCTTCGCCGGCCTCAAGAAGCCCGAAGACATTGACGCGGTGGTTGCCTATCTGAAGACGTTCGATACGGACGGCATGCCGGATCCGGACGCCAGCACGTACACCCCGCCCAACGGCTAATCGGGCGCAAGCGCCTTTTTTCGTGACGACCCGCCGCTCGAGAGGGCGGCGGGCGTTTTTTCGTGGTCCGTTTGCCGCTCGCGGCGCATTCCGCGCAACGCCTGCATTTTTGCGGCTCGACGCTTCTGGCACGCGTATCGGCGAGCGGGGATTTTGTGGCGTTCCCGGCTAAAACACTTCCGCTAAGCCTGTGCGCTCGTCGCGAACCGGCACCCCCGAGCGGTCAAAGTCAGCGCCACAAGGTTGTTGATCTCGCTGTGGCGGCGGACCTAAGTTGCGTGTTCGGGCTTCCGACTGACCGGCCCTGCCGCCAGACCCGGAGCCATCGGAGCCAGCCGAGGGCATGACGCACACCGCTCGGCCGCAGAGGATTGAGCGCTTGTCGCCAGAAAACACCGAACATACGACAGCTTCGAAGCCGCGCGTCGGTCTCTTCGCCACCTGCCTCGTCGATCTCTTCCGCCCGCAAGTCGGCTTTGCCGCGATCAAGCTGATCGAAGCGTCCGGCTGCCGCGTCGAAGTTCCGGAAAACCAGACCTGCTGCGGCCAGCCCGCCTACAATTCCGGCGACCGCGGTGATGCCGCCGCCATCGCCCAACAGGTCATCGCGACCTTCGAAGGCTACGATTACGTCGTGGTTCCTTCCGGCTCGTGCGCCGCGATGATCGCCCGCCACTATCCGGAGCTTTTCGACGACGCCGATTGGGCGCGGCGCGCGACCGCGCTTTCTGCCAAGACTTTTGAGCTCACCGCCTTCCTCTATGACGTCATGGGATTGCGCGACGTCGAGGCGGCATTCGCAGGCAACGTCACCTATCACGACGCCTGCTCGGGCCTGCGCGAACTCAATGTGCGCGATCAGCCACGCGAGCTGTTGAAAACCGTCGACGGCCTCGCCTTCACCGAACTCAAGGACGCCGATGTCTGCTGCGGCTTCGGCGGCACCTTCTGCGTCAAATATCCCGAGATCTCCAACGCCATCGTGACGAAGAAGACGGCCGCGATCGCGGGGTCCGAAGCCGACACGCTGGTTGCCGGCGATCTCGGCTGCCTCATGAACATGGCCGGCAAGCTGCAGCGCGAGGGCAAGCATGTGCATGCACGCCATGTGGCCGAAGTGCTCGCCGGCATGGCCGACGGCCCGGCGATCGGCGAGGCGGAATGAGCGCGCCCTTCCTTTCCCAGGCGTTCAAGGAAAACGCCGTCGACGCGCTCGCCAATGTCGAGCTGCAGCGCGCGCTCGGGCATGTCGAACGCGGCTTCATCCAGAAGCGCCAGAAGGCGGTCGACGCCCTTCCGGAATTCGATGCGCTGCGCCACGAAGCGCGTGCCATCAAGGACCATACGCTTGCGCATCTCGACCTCTATCTGGAGGCCTTCGAGGGCAAGGCGCGCCAGGCCGGGGCGGAGGTGCATTGGGCGGAGACGGCGGCAGACGCCCGCGAGGCTGTGCTTTCCATCTGCCGCAGGGTGGGCGCCAAGACCGTCACCAAGGGCAAATCGATGATCTCCGAGGAGATCGGCCTCAACGCCTTTCTGGAGAAGAGCGAGATCAAGCCGATCGAGACCGATCTCGGCGAGTACATCATTCAGCTGCGCGGCGAGCCGCCTTCCCACATCATCGCCCCCGCCGTGCATGTGAACCGCGACCAGGTGGAAGCGGATTTCCGCCGCGTGCACACGCATCTCGATCCGAAGCGTGATCTCGCCGATCCGGTGTCGCTGCTCTCTGAGGCGCGCGCCACCTTGCGCGACATGTTCCTTGCCGCCGATGTCGGCATCACCGGGGCCAATTTCCTGGTGGCGGAAACCGGCAGCTCCATCATCGTCACCAATGAGGGCAATGGCGACCTCACGCAGATCCTGCCGCGGGTGCATATCGTCCTCGCCTCGATCGAGAAGGTGGTGCCGACGCTCGAAGACGTATCGACGCTCCTGCGCGTTCTGGCGCGCTCCGCAACCGGCCAGGAACTCTCCGTCTACACGACGTTCTCCACGGGCCGGAAGCGGCCGGGCGACGAGGACGGCCCGGAGGAGACGCATGTCATCCTCCTCGACAATGGCCGCTCCGAAATGCTCGCCAACGAGTTCCGCGAGATGCTGCGCTGCATCCGCTGCGGCGCCTGCATGAACCATTGCCCGATCTATCATGCGATCGGCGGCCATGCTTATGGCGCGACCTATGTCGGCCCCATGGGCGCGGTGCTGGCGCCGGGCCTCTTCGGGCTCGAAAACACGGCGAACCTGCCCAATGCCTCGACCTTCTGCGGACGCTGCGAGAGCGTCTGCCCGGTCGAAATCCCTTTGCCGAAACTGATGCGGCATTGGCGCGAGCGCGAATATGAGCGGCATCTGAAGCCGGCCACGGAACGAAACGGTCTGCGCATCTGGGCCTTTCTCGCCCGGCGGCCGAAACTCTACCGGCTCGTCACTCGCATCGGGCTGAAGACGCTTCACCCGTTCGGGCGCCGCCGCGGGCGCTTCTCGTCGCTGCCGCTCGCGGGCGGCTGGACCAGCCATCGCGACATGCCGGCCCCGGCGAAAACGAGCTTCATCGATCAGTGGAAGGCCCGCTCGTGACGACGACGGGAGAGACAACCTCATGAGCCAGCGCGAAACCGTGCTCGGCAAGATCCGGCGCGGCCTTGCCTCCGGCAAGACGGCGGAAGCGCGCCGCGATGCCGTCTCCCAGCGCCTCGGCCAGCATCTGGCAAACACCGTGCCGGCCCGCGGCCGTATCGATCAAAAGGCACGCCTCGATCTCTTCGCGAAGATGGCCGAGAAAGTCTCCGCCACGGTGGAGCGGGTCGCCTCGGCGGCGGATCTTCCAGAGACGGTCGCGGAATATCTGCGTGCCCGCAACCTCCCATCCGACCTCCGGATGGGCGCCGACCGGCGTCTTGCCGATCTCCCCTGGGAAAGGGTCCCGCAGCTTGAAGTGAAGCACGGGCCCTCCGACGGTCGCGACCATGTCGGTCTCAGCCATGCGTTCGGCGGGGCAGCGGAAACCGGGACGCTCTTCCTTCTCTCCGGGCCGGACAATCCGACGACGCTGAATTTCCTGCCGGATCACCATCTCGTCGTGGTGCGCGCCTCCGACATCGTCGGCGATTACGAAACCTTGTGGAGCCGCCTGCGCGAGAATTCCGGCGACGACGTTCTGCCGCGTACGGTCAACCTCATCACCGGCCCGTCACGTTCCGCCGATATCGAGCAGACCCTGCTTCTCGGCGCCCACGGGCCGCGTGCCCTTCACATCCTCATCGTCGAAGACGCCTGAGCGCGTCCGCCTTACCGGGATACGTCGGGATTGATGATTTCGGCGGGCTCCGGCTCGCCATTGGTGCGATCGGGCTGTGAGCTTTCGGGTTCGACCTGCCGGTCACGAGGCTCGCGCGCATCTGAACCCGTATCGAGATCGCCCGGAACCGGCAGCGGCTCGACCGAACCGTTCGCAGGGCTCTCCGGCGATGTCTCAGAGGGGGCTGGCATGGTCTCCGATCGTCCTGGCGACGCGGGAGGTGTGGTCTCCGGTTCGGTCGAGGACGGTGCATTCATCGGCGGAGCCGTCTCCGGCGCGGGTGCGGGAGATGGCGCGGGAGCCTCTTCCCGGATCTGCGGCTCGGGCGCTGGCGTGCTCCCATTCTCTTCCGGGGAACGGAAGCGAACGGTCGGATAAGAGAACGTCGCCTTTTTCCAGACGATCTCGAAGCCGCCGAGATCGAACTCGTATTTCGGCGCCTGGCCCTCGTCGACTTCGACGGAAGGCAGCCGGCCTTCCTGTGTCTGACGGATGTCGACCATGAAATAGGCGGCGATGGCGAGCAGGATGACGATAACAACGAGGAAGAAGCGCATGGGTCTCGGGAGGTTCGCCGCGGGACGTTGCGGCTCGTTTCACGGCTAAAATGGCGTCGCGGCCGATCGGTTCCGGCTGCGCGATCTGTCGGCTCACATGTCGCGGCTCAGAAGAGACTGCCCTGCGCCTTGGGAGCGGGCTTCGCCTTCGCCGATCTCTTTGTTGCCGTCGCCTTCTCACTTGGCGGGCTCTCGGATGGGCTTCCTGCCGCAGGCGTCGGTGTGCCACCTTCGCCGGCAACGACCGGACGGCGCCCGTCCTGGAACTCCACCTCGTAGGCGGCGCCGGTGCGCATCGCGTCGGCCCGCGTCACCGTGTGACCGGAGGCGTCGTGAATGACGGCATAGCCGCGTCCGAGAACGGATTTGTAGGAGAGGGTCTCAAGCAGCCGGCAGGCATTGTCGTAGCGCTCCTGGCGCGCCGTCGCGGCCCGGCGAAACACCTCCGCGTGGCGTGCGGTCGCCGCGAGGCGCTCACGCTCCACCCTCAGCATGCGCTGAAGCGTTTCGGGGCGCAGCCTTGCGGCACGCACGAGATCGCGCCGCGCCGAAGCGCGCACAGCGCTCGCCGAGCGCTCCATGCGGCCGGCGAGATCGGCAAGCCGTTCGCGCCGGCGGCGAAGATCGGCGCGCAGGCTGTCGCCGGTGAGGCGCGCGCCGACACGCAGATAGGCCTGCTCCTTGAAGCGGCGGTGCTGAGCGAGCCCGCGCAGCAGTCGACCGCCCGTCTCGTCGAGCCGGTGGCGCGGCAGAGCGAGAAGCTCGTTGAGCGAAGGCATGGCGCGGGCAGCACCCGTCAGATCGCGCCGGAGAGAGGCCGCAAGCCGCTGCCAGGCGCCTTCCTGGCGGGCCGCCAAATCGGCGATGCCGGCGACGAGTTCGGCACGCACCGGCACGGCGATCTCGGCTGCACCCGTCGGCGTCGGCGCACGCCGGTCGGAGGCGAGATCGATGAGCGTCCAGTCGGTTTCGTGGCCGACGGCGGAAATCACCGGAATGCCGCTCTCGGCGACGGCCCGCACGGCGATCTCCTCGTTGAAGGCCCACAAATCCTCGATCGATCCGCCGCCGCGGGCGACGATCAACAGGTCCGGGCGGGGCGTCGGGCCACCGGCTTCGATCCGGTTGAAGCCGCGGACGGCGGCCGCCACTTCCTCGGCCGCGCCGTCGCCCTGAACGCGCACCGGCCAGACCAGCACTCGGCGCGGAAAACGCTCACGCAGACGATGCAGGATGTCGCGGATGACGGCGCCCGTCGGCGAGGTGACGACGCCGATCACCTTCGGCAGATAGGGGAGCGGCTGCTTCTTCGCCTCGTCGAAAAGCCCTTCGGCGGCGAGCGCCTTCCTGCGCTCCTCCAACAGCGCCATCAGCGCGCCGGCACCGGCCGGTTCCAGGCTCTCCACCACGAGCTGATAATTGGAGCGGCGCGGATAGGTGGTGATTTTGCCGGTCGCCACCATCTCCAAGCCTTCCTCCGGCTTGAACTTCAGCCGCTGGAAGGTCGAGCGCCAGACGACGACGTCGAGAGAGGCGCTTTGATCCTTGAGCGTGAAATAGCAATGGCCTGAACCGTGCGGACCACGGTAACCGGAGACTTCGCCGCGCACGCGCACATGCTCGTAATTTTCCTCAAGCGTACGCTTCAGGGCGAAAGCGAGATCGGCGACCGTATATTCGGCGACGTTGGAGACTTCGACGGGGGATGCGGGCATAACCCAGTCTTGACGGAGCAAGAGCCGCGCTTCAAGCGCGTTTTCGAAAGAACGCCGGGAGAGCGATCATGGCCTACGATTTCATCACAAAGCGCCTTTTCGTGGAGGAGCCGCTTCAAGCCGGTGGCTCGATCCCACTGACGGCCGAGCAGGCCAATTATCTCCTCAACGTCCTGCGCCTCGACAACGGGGCGCCCGTGCTTCTCTTCAACGGACAAGACGGCGAATGGCGTTCAAAGGTCGTCAAGGCGGGCAAGAAAACGGGCCGCCTCGAGGTGGAGGAGCAGACGCGGGCGCAAACACCCAAAAGCGACCTCACCTATCTGTTCGCACCGCTCAAACAGGCGCGGCTCGACTATCTGGCGCAGAAGGCCGTCGAGATGGGCGTCGGCCGGCTCGTGCCGGTGATCACGCAGTTCACGCAGGTACGGCAGGTCAAGACCGCACGGATTGCCGCCAATGCGCTGGAAGCCGCCGAACAATGCGGCATCCTCAATCTGCCGGAGGTGGAGGAGGCCAAAGGCCTGGCGGAGGCCATCGAGGCGCTGGAACCCGACCGCCGGCTGATCTTTTGCGATGAACGCCACGAGGGCGATCCGCTCGCGGCGCTTAGTGCTCTGAAGGGGGAGAGGCTTGCGCTTCTCATCGGGCCGGAAGGCGGGTTTTCGGATGCGGAACGGAGCGCCATCTCGGCCAGGCCGCAAACGCTGACGATCTCGCTCGGACCGCGCATCTTGCGCGCCGATACCGCCGCCGTCGCAGCCCTTGCACTTCTTCAGGCCGCGGCCGGCGACTGGCGCCAAACCTCACCAGATCAATAAGCGATCGCCCTTATCCCTCAATTGTCGACGAGAGCGCTCAATTGTTGACGAGGGCGAGATCCGTCACCGGCTGGACCGTGCCGCCGGCACCGACCTTGTCGCTGACGAGCACGCGCAACTCGCCCGCACCATTGTTGGTGATGGTCATCGCGGCTTCCGTGTCGCCCATCACGTCCTTCGGCCAGACGAGCGCGAATCTGATCGTGTCGCCGCTGCGCTTGCCGCTCATGACCGCGGTGCCGACCTTGGAGCCCTTGTAGGTGCCGCGATAAAGCCCGCTTGCGGGCTCGTAGACGACGTTGACGCGGACATCGCGCGTGAAAATCGCAAAGGCCCGGCATTTGCCCGCAATGCTGATGGTGTTTTCGGCCCCCTCGCCGCTCAAAGAACAGCGGATATTGGTCGGACCCGACGTCTCGTTGCGGATGACCATGCCGCCGCCTTTCCAGGCGCCGTCGAAGCGCTCGATGAAGTCGGCCTCGGCCGCATGAGCAGCGGACGCGGCGAGAAGAGCGGCCATCAAGGCGGTGCCAATCAGGGCGGCCCTGGTCAGGGCGGCTCCGATCGGAGCGGCACCGTTGAGGGCGGCGCTGAAAACGTGGCGATAAATCGGCTGGCTCATGATCAAACTCCGACTTGGCAGTCATGCGCCCCTTGCGTCACTTTAGAACGCTTTCGCCATTGGCAAAAGCACGCTCTCGCCCGACATGCGGAAAAGGCTTTGAAAGGCGCCTTTGGCCTTACTATGGTCGCGCCGCCGACAGCCTGACGGCCGCATTCAAAGAAAGATCCGATGGCCCGCGACACAGCGAACGACAACCCGATTGAAAACCGCGACCAGCTGGTCTTCTCGATCGAAAAGGGCGTCAAGCCGCGCCAGCAATGGAAGATCGGCACCGAACACGAGAAGGTGCCGTTCTATCGTGACGGCAACCGGCCGGTGCCCTATCACGGCGAAAAGGGTATCGAGGCGGTCCTCAAGGGGATGGAAACCCTGCTCGGCTGGGAGCCCATCTACGACGGCGAGAACATCATCGGACTTGGTGATCCGACCGGCGGCGGGGCGATTTCGCTGGAGCCGGGCGGCCAGTTCGAGCTCTCCGGAGCGCCGCTTCCCAACATCCATCGCACCTGCCGGGAAACGCACGCACATCTCGCCCAGGTGCGCGAAGTGGCGGAGCCCCTCGGCATCGGTTTTCTCGGCATCGGCATGGCTCCGAAACAGTCGCGCGCAGCGACTCCGATCATGCCCAAGCAGCGCTACCGCATCATGGCCGACTACATGCCGAAGGTGGGCGGCAAGGGCCTCGACATGATGCTGAGAACGACCACCATCCAGGTCAATCTCGACTTCTCGTCGGAAGCCGACATGGTGCGCAAGATGCGCGTCGGCCTCGCGCTGCAGCCCATCGCCACCGCTCTCTTCGCCAATTCGCCGTTCACCGAGGGCCGGCCCAACGGCTTTCTCTCCTACCGCGCCGAAATCTGGCGCGACACGGACCGCAACCGGACGGGTCTCCTGCCTTTCGCGTTCGAAAAAGGCTTCGGCTTCGAGCGTTATGTCGATTGGGCGCTCGACGTGCCGATGTATTTCATCATCCGCGGCGGGCGTTACGTCGACATGACCCACACGACCTTCCGGCAGTTCCTGAAAGAACCGAAAGTCGACGACATCGGCGAGGTCACCCCCTCGATGGGCGACTGGCTCAATCACCTGTCGACGCTTTTCCCCGATGTCCGGCTGAAGACGTTTCTCGAAATGCGCGGTGCAGACGGCGGTCCGACGCGGCGCATCTGCGCCCTGCCCGCGTTCTGGACGGGCATCCTCTATGATGACGACGCGCTCGCGGCCGCCGAATCTCTCACCTACGACTGGAGCGAGGCGGAGCGGGAAGCCCTGCGCAACCATGTGCCGAAGACCGGCCTTGCGACGCCGTTCCGCCGCGAGACCGTCCTCGACATCGCCAAACGCGCCGTCGCCATCTCCCGAACCGGCCTGAAACACCGCAATCAAATGAGCGCCGGCGGTTTCAACGAAGCGGAATATCTCGCTCCGCTTGAAGAAACGCTCGCCCTGAAGCGGACGCCGGCCGAAGAACTGCTCGCGCAATATCGCACGCGCTGGGGCAATTCGGTCGAACCGCTCTTTTCGGAATATGCCTATTGAGGCTGCCGCTCACGCGATGAGCTGCCCTCGCCCCTCGCGATAAAGGCTGAAGCCGAGGCACAGCCCTTCTTGCCGCCCTGCCCCACAGGCAAGGCAGGGGCAAGGTTTGTCTGGGATCATTCAAATAAAGAAGAGCCAGATCGCACCTGGGTGGGCTCACCCGGCGCCGGCTTTTCGGTTTGTTTCTTGGGATATCCCAGAGGCTTATCCTACATCCGCAGGCCATCACATCCAGGACGCAGGGACCTGCCCCAAAGAAAGGCGTAGAGGCGAAAGCCGCTGTCATGCAGCTCGATCTCACCACGATCTCCATTGTCTCGGCTTTCTGCGCAGCAATCTGTGGCCTCCTTTTGATTCTCGCGCGCTGCCAGTATCCCGAGGCGAAGTTCGTCTGGTGGTGGATTGCCTCGAACGTCGCTTTCGTCGTGGCCTCGCTGCTTCTCTCGCGCTGCCAAGACCATGGCCTGCTCCACCAGATCTCGTTTGCAATGATGACTTTTCATCCCGCTTTGATCTGGACTTCGACGCGGATGAACGGCGCGCATCTCGTCACCTCGCTTGTCATTTTCGCGGGCCCGGCATTCGTCGCTCTTGCGGCCTTCGCCTCCTCCGAGAGCCGCCTGCTTACGAGCGGCACCGCCCATGCCTTCGTCGGCAGCGCCTATCTGCTCGCAACCGCATATTCCATCGTCTTTCACCCGGCGCAGCCAAAGGTGCCTGCACGCTTTCCACTTGCCGGACTGTGCCTCCTGCATGCCTTGGCGCTGGGGTTTGCGTTACCGGTTCTTTCTCGTCTCTCCGACGCCTCCCCATCGACCGTTCACGCGGCCGCCGAGTTGCTGCAATTTGAGGCGCTGCTCTTCATTCTCGGCAGCACGATCTTCGTGACCGCTGCGATGCGGGAAAGCCGCGAAGCCGATCAGAGGGTGAAGGCAGAGACGGACGAACTCACCGGCATTCTCAACCGCCGAGGTTTTCTGGATCGGGCAGAGCGCGCCTTGAAACGCTGCAGGAAAGACGGCACGCCGTGTGCGGTCGCTCTCTTCGATCTCGACTACTTCAAAGAAATCAACGACACCTACGGCCATGCCACGGGCGACAGCGCGCTCAGAGCCTTTATCGAGACGGCACAGCGCTCCATGCGTTCCAACGACCTCTTCGGCCGCGTCGGCGGCGAGGAATTCGCTGCTCTCTTTCCTGGAGCCGACGCGCCTGCGGCCCTCTCGCTCGCCGATCGGATCCGCCAAAGCTGGATACGGTCGGGGCGCAAGATCGACGGCTGCGACGTCAACAGCACCATGAGCGGGGGTGTCGTCGCGCTTCATGACGACCAGTCCCTGGAAGAGCTTCTGGCTCTCGCCGATCAGGGGCTTTATCTGGCGAAGAAAGCCGGGCGCAATCGCATCGAGCTCGCGACAAACGACAAGCCCGCGCCGCCGACCTCCCAGACCTGTCTGGCCTGAAGTCCGCGCAGGATCGCCCCTTACTCGAACAGCACCCGGGTTGCCGGGAACGCCACTTCCGCGATCGTCCCCTCGCCGCGTGCGCTCTTCAAAACGAACTGCGCACGGTTCGCCTCCACCAGCGCCTTCGTCAGCGGCAGACCGAGACCGGAGCCGGTGCCCGTGCCGATCGCCGAGGTGATGATCTGGCGGAACGGCTCCATCGCCCGCGCAAGCTCGCTCTCGCTCATGCCGCCACCATTGTCGCGCATGCGCAAGACCACTTCGCCGTTCTCCTCAAGCCTGGTGGAGAGGATCACCTGCCCGCCCGCATCGGTATATTTCACCGAGTTGGAGAGCAGGTTCAAAAGGATCTGGCGCAGCGTGCGCGCGTCGGCGACGACGGAAGGCAGGTCGGGCGCAAGGCTCGTGCGGATGATCACCCGATGGCGGCCCGCCTGCGGCTGCATCAGCGAGACGGTCTCGCGCGCCAACGTATTGAGATCGACAGCGGAAAAATCAAGGTCGAGCTTGCCCGCCTCGACCCGGGCGATGTCGAGCAGATCGTTGACGAGGCTGACGACATGTTCGGAAGAGGCGCGGATATCGCGCAGATATTCTCTATAGCGCTGGTTTTCGATCGGCCCGAAACGCTCCTCCACCATCAATTCGGCAAAGCCGATGATCGCATTGAGCGGCGTGCGGATCTCATGGCTGATGCGGGCGAGGAAATCGGATTTCTGGCTTGAGGCCCGCTCCGCTTCGGCGCGCGCCTCCTGGAGCCGCGTCTCTGTCTCCTTCCACTGCGTGATGTCGCGCAGAACCGCACAGAAGCGCGGGCGCTCGCCGCTGCCCACCTGTCCGAAAGTCATGAATAGCGGGATCGGCCCGCCTTTGGTCCGCCCCAAAACCTCGCGGCCTTCGTTGAGAAGGCTCTTGATGCCGGCGACCCTCAAGCTCTCCAAATAGGCTTCGGCCTCCACCCGGCTTTCTTGTTCCAAAAGCTCGGTGAAGGAATTGCCGACCACCGCATCGGCTTCGAGGCCGAAAAGCGCCTCGGCGCTGCGGTTGAGACTTTCGACGCGGCCTTCCGCATCAAGCACGATGACGCCGTCGAGCGCGGTGTCCAGAATCGCCTGAAGTTCCCCCACCTTGGAGGAGAGAACCGCATTGGAAAGCGTGATCGGAGCCTCGACCGGCGCGGCGTCTTCGGATGCATTGTCTTCGGACGTGGTCTCGACGACCGTCTCTGGCACTTCCGTCGACGGGCTTTCCGAATCCTGCCTCGCCTCGAGGGACGCGAAATCGTCGCCCTCCGCCTCTGTCGGCTCCTCGGCCGGCGCACCCTCTTCGGACGGCTCGATCTCCGAACCGCTCGCCTCAGCCTCGTCAGCGGCCTCTTGCTGCCGCTCCTTGAGGCCGTCGCGGCGCTCCTCGATCGGCGAACCGCTCGAGGGCTGCAGATCCGTCACACGGGCGCCGAGCGCGGAGGCGATCGTCTCGAAGGCGCGCTTTTCCTGCGTCGACAGGCGCGACCATTCCGGCAGGCGTTCGACGTCTGAGCGGATCGGCACGACATTGTCGTTGGGCGGAGCCTCGCCCTCGCGCTCATGCCTGCCCGCCGGCGTCTCCTCCGTCTCGGCCCCTTCCGGAAAACGCAGATCGAAGGCTTCCGCCTTCAAGGCCTCGGCCGGGCGCAGAACGCCAAAACCACGGAAGCCCTGAAACGCCCGGTCGGCATCGAAGACCGGAAGGGCGGTGAGCTCGGTCGGAATGCGAATGTCGCCAGCCTCCGACGGCCACCAGGCGGTGAGCCCGCTCCAGGTGTCGCGTGCGTGAAAAGCTTTTGCCACGCGACCGGTCGGATCAAGCCGCAGGCGCGCAGCCGCATCGTCCCAGGTTTCGCCGACGACCTCGGAATTGCGCCCGACGAGCTGGGTCAGTCCCTGCGAGACGAAAAGGATGCGATGCGAGGCATCACTCTGCCACAGAAAACGCACGGACACCGGACGGGTGAGCGTGGCGACGGGCGCCGGCTCTGGGGCCGCCTCGTCTCCCTCACCCGCTGCGGGCTTTTCCTCGGCCACCACTGGCTCGCCCGCCTCTTCCTCGTCCGGCTCTTGCTCGCCCGTATCGTCCTCGGCCGCCTCTTCCCGCGCCGGCTCATCCTCGGGCCGTCCGTCCGCGGCTGACACCTCGGCGACCTCCTCCGTTTCAGGAGAGCCCTCGTCGGAAGACGCGGGCGCGGGTTCCGCTTCAGCCTTAGCTTCGGACAGCGCGTCGGGCGCAGACGCCTCGTCGGCGACCGCATTCTCGGCCACGAAAGGGGCACCCTCGCATTCCGGGCGTGCCTCTCCGGCGCTGTGTTTCTCCGGATCGTAGGTGGTGAGACGATCGGCGATCCAGGCCGGCAGCGCACGCCGCACCGCTTCCGTCAGATCCGTCTCCTCGTCATGCGTGCGTGCGCCATCGTCAGGCGCGCCATCGTGAGATCCGTCGGCATGAGATCCGGCGGCGTGAGATCCGGCGGCGCGAGATCCGGCGGCGCCCGTCTCTTCGGGGTCTGATTCTCCAGGGGCAGGATCCGCAGCGGATGGCTCCTCGCGCTCCAGCCTTTCCTCGTCGGCCACAGGTGCCTCGGGATCTCTCATCTCCACGATCTCCCCGTGCTCGTCATCATTCGCCGGGACATCGGGGGCCTGAACATCAGAGGGCAGGGTATCAGAGGGCTGAATATCGGGCGCTGCAACGTCGGTCGCCGGTCTTTCGAGGGCATTGGGGTCGCCTCGTCCCGTGGCCGGCTCGTCCAGCTCCTGCGGCAGCCCTGCCGCGCCACCGCCCGCCTCAACGGGTCCGAAATCGCTCTCAAGGTCGATGACGGCGAGACAGGTCTCGCTCGCAACGGGAATGAGACTGGCTTGGCGGAGCCTCGCCTCATGAGGCCAGTCGGCGACAAGCTGCGGCTTGCCGGCGGAAAACGTGCGCCCCTCAAGTTCGGAGGCTTCGACGAGGCGCGCCGCAACCCCGTCGCCGGAGAAGAAGGCCGGCATGCGGGCCAGGTTCGGCGCATGCCCGGCTGCGATCGCCACCGCCAGGAGGCCCCGCTCGCCGCCGATCACGACGCGCTGGCACTGGCAGACGACAGGCACGGCGCCGAAGCCGCGCCCGAGACGCAGCCGCCCGAGAGAGCCCGTCTCGCCGGCGGTCTTCGCCAGCATGCGGATGTCGCGCTTCAGCGGCTCGGCCGATCCGAGGCCAAGGGTGAGCGCGTCTTTGGCGGTGCCGCAGCCGAGACGCTCGGCAGCCGCCGGATTGAGCCAGCCGAGCCGATTGTCGTCGAGGCGGAAGAACATGGCAGGACGCGCGTCGCTCACAAGCGCCGCCAGGCGCTCGTCCGCCATCGCCTCCACCAGGCCCCTGCCCTCCGATTGCATGATTTCCGTAATCTCCGCGACTCGCCTTGGTTAAAAATAGGTAACCGGAGTTGAAAAAGAATCGCAGGCCTGGAGCGCGTCGCAAAGTCCGTTTTTCTTAAGGATGGTTAACGGTTGAAAACTTCAGCCGCAGGCGGGCCTCATATGCTGCAGCGCAATAATTTGTTGCGTTGCACAAAACTTTCCCTATATACTCTCCAGAAGCCTGAGGGGGGAGCAACCCAGGCAGAAGTGGAAGGAGATCTTAGATGTCCAGTGAGCACGAATTCAATCAGGCTGGTGAAAAGGCTTTTGATGAGGCAGCGGCAACCGCGCAGGATGCGGCCAATACTGCCGATCGCGCGTTTCAGGACGCCACCGAGAAGCTGACGGAAATGTTCGGCATGACGCAGATGCAGATGCCCGAAGCTTTCCGGGCCATGACGGAACGTTCTTTGGCGAGCGCGCGGGAGAATTACGCCCGTCTCAAAGCTGCTGCCGAGGAGTCCACGGACGTGATGGAAGATACTGTGGAAAACGCCCGCGAGGGTCTCCTGCAGGTCCAGTTCGCGGCTCTTGACAACGCCAAGGCCAACACGGATGCGGCATTCGACCATGCTCGCCAGATGCTCGGCGTCACTTCGTTCGCCGACGCGATCCAGCTTCAGAGCGCCTTTATGCGGGCGCGCTTCGAAGCGCTGATGGATCAGGGCAACGGCATGCGCGACCTTCTCACCAAGGTCACCGAGGACACGTCTCGCCCGGCCCGCACGGCGGCGAAGAAGAACCTCGACAAAGTCACGAGCCACTGAGCTTTCGTGACCAGAAAATAGGACCTGCGACGCCACCCTGCAGAGGCGGCGCGCGTCACCAACGAGCCCGGCAGTTTGCCGGGCTTTTTTTTGTGCCGAACAGGATCCCCGGCTCCAGCACATCCCCGGTTCTCGCGCATTTCCAGGGGCCGCGCGGAGGAGGGTTCGAAACTGCACCTGCCCGAAGCGGCACCCGCGACAAAGCCGGCACGATAAAGCCTCGGCGCAAAAGGCGGCCAGACGCCCCACCCGTCTGGCGCCCTCAACCCCCGAGGGGCACTCTGACGCAAGGCAGCGAAACGGCGGCTTTCATGCCCTTGCATGCGGCCGCGGAAGCGCGGCAGCGACACCTCACGGCGAGGCCGTCGGAGCACCCATGCGACGGCGCCGCGGCGGACTTTCTTCTCCGCCCCCTTCCCTTGGCGGCGCTCCTCGGTTAAGCGGTGCCGCAGAGGCGGGGAATCGCAAGCTGGCGCGCCAGGTTATGGCCCACCGACGCTTGAAATCTCCGGCGCGGAACACTAGGGTCCGCACCGCCTCACCAGGACATGCGAACGTAGCTCAGTTGGTTAGAGCGTCGGATTGTGGCTCCGAAGGTCGGTGGTTCGAATCCACCCGTTCGTACCAGTTTTCTTCATAAAATCAGCGAATTGACCGGGCACTGGAAACAGCGTGCCGGGCGCAGTTCGCCCAAAATGCCAAATCCCACCAAGATCCGACCAACCTCCAGAAAGTTGCCGAGGCGAGATCCCGGGGCGCCTTTCGGGGCTTGGCAGACGGCGGGGCCAGCATCCTCGTGCATGTTCATCCGGCTCGTCTCCGAGGCCCTGACGCTTGACAACCTCAGCGGCCCGGGTCGGAGCCGGACGAACGATTGATAGCTTACGGCTAGCGGGCCAGCATCAGCAGCGCATCGAGATCGAGATTGGCCTCGCAATGATCGGCGAGCGCCTCCAGCGATGCTTCCACCCTTGCCTCGAAATCGAGCTCGGAAGCGCAGCCACCGACCTGCCTGAGCCAATGGGCGCGGAAAGTGTTGGAGCCGAAGATGCCGTGCAGATAGGTTCCGGCAACCCGCCAGTCGGGCGAGATCGCGCCTTCCGCGCGTAGACTGCCACGCGGCTCGCGCAGATGAAGCCATGGCCTCTCAAGGCCGGGGCCGCTGGTGCGGCCCATATGCATCTCGTAGCCGGTGATGCGGCAGCCGCTCGTCTCTTCGCCCACATCCAGCTCGACGAGCCGCTTCTCGCCACCGATCACGGTCTCGATGTCCAGGAGCCCAAGGCCGGGCGTTTCTCCTGCAGGCCCCTCGATGCCTTCGGGATCGCGCACGACGCGCCCCAGCATCTGGAAGCCGGCGCAGATGCCGAGCACCCGCCCGCCCTTACGGACATGCGCCAAAATATCGACATCCCAGCCCTCGCGCCGCACCACGTCGAGATCGGCACGTGTCACCTTGGAGCCGGGCAGGATGACGACATCAGTCTCAGCCGGGATCGGTGAGCCCGGATTGACGAAGCGAAGATTGACCCCCGGCTCGGCGGACAAGGGATCGAGATCGTCGAAATTGGCAATGCGCGAAAAGCGCGGCACGGCGATGTTGAGACCGCTGCCGCGGCGCTCGGGCGGGCGTTCGAGGGCGAGCGAATCCTCGGCCGGCAGGCGATCCGCCTGTTCGAACCAGCGCATCACACCGAGACACGGCCACCCGGTCTTCTCTGTGATCGTCTTCATGCCCGGCTCGAAAATCGTCAGGTCGCCGCGAAACTTGTTGATGAGATAGCCGACGACCCGTCCCCGATCAGACAGATCGAGGAGTTCGTGACTGCCGACGATGGCGGCCATGGTGCCGCCACGATCGATGTCGGACAGGAAGACGACCGGTAGATCCGCCTGTTCCGCCAGGCGCATATTGGTGATGTCGGAAGCCCTCAGATATACTTCTGCGCCGCTCCCGGCGCCTTCGACCAGCACGAGGTCCGCCTCGCGCGTCAGACGGTTGAAGCTGTCGAGCACGGCGGGCATGAGCTGCTGGCGCATCCGGTGATAGGTCTTCGCCGGACAATTGCCGAGGGATCTTCCACGCAAGACGACCTGCGAGCCGACACCGCTCTGCGGTTTCAACAGGACAGGGTTCATATGGATCGACGGTGCCGCCCGGCAGGCCCGCGCCTGAAGCGCCTGGGCGCGGCCGATCTCGCCGCGCGGCGCAAAGCCGTCGGGACCGGGAGGCAACTCGCTGTCGTCGGCGACGGCGGCATTGTTGCTCATGTTCTGCGCCTTGAAGGGGCGGACGACGAGGCCTCGGCGCGTGTAGGCGCGACAGAGGCCAGCAACGAGCATGCTCTTGCCGACATCGGAGGACGTCCCCTGGATCATCAGGGCGCGCGCACGACGCGGCATCCCCTCCGGTGCCAGCGAAAACTCGACCGGCGCGAGGCTCTCTTCCATGGCCATCACCGTGCCGCAGGCGAAGTCGCACAGGCTCTGCGCTGGCTGGGCTTCCACTCGAGGCCCGATCGAACTTTGAGCAATGTCATGCAATGCACTCCCTTGTGATCAAGGGGCGCGGGTAACGGAAGGCGGCAGCCTCGAACGGCCTGGCACATTCCCTGGGACACCCCGCCCGAGGACAGTTCTCCAAGCACGTGGCAGGTCTCCTGGCTCGTGGATCCTGGACCCTGCCTGGCCTTCCCGATGCAGCGTGCATCAGTGACCTTCTGGCGACAGAGTCTCACCACTTACAGTTGCGGGGGCAGCTCCGGTCTTGCCGATGGCGCACCGGATTCCCTCTTAGCTTCCGAAGCCAAAAGCTCCGAAAGAACCACGTCTTGATTTGATGGAGGCGACACCCCCAACATGTCGTGGTTAGTTCGCGTTCTGGCGGCTTGTCAATCGCGACAAAGCGCGCATCCTCATACGCGAGCCGCAAGCACTGCCGCTTCGCAGCCAAACGAAGCGCAACCTTTCAGCAAGGAGGCAGAGATGAGCCAGAGCCATGAAGGAAAAAACGAGCGCGTGCGCCTGACCCGGGTCGTCACCCGAGGCGGTGACAAGGGGGAAACATCCATGGGGCGCGGCATGCGCGTGTCGAAGAGCGACAAGCGGGTGGAAGCCTACGGCACCATCGACGAGGCGAGCGCGCAGATCGGCCTCGTGCGTTCTCTTGCGGGTGACGATACCGAGCTTTGTGAGATGCTGCGCAATGTCCAAATCGACCTCTTCAACCTCGCCGCCGACCTGCACATGCCGGGCGAGCACGGCGAGCATCTGCGCGTCGGCGAGGAGCCCCTTCAGCGACTGGAGGCAGAGCTTGAAGCGATGAATGCCGCCCTGCCGCGCATCACGAACTTCGTGCTGGCGGGCGGCACGATCGCCGCCGCCCAGGCGCATGTCGCCCGCACCACGATCCGCCGGGCCGAACGGCGTATCGTCGCACTGTCGCTGGAGGAAAAGGTGAACCCGAACGTGCTCGTCTACATCAACCGCCTCGCCGATTTCATGTTCATCGCGAGCCGCCGCCTGAATGGCAACGGGGCCACCGACGACGTCTGGGCGCCGCGGGCACAAAGACAGGCCTGACGTTTCGGCACCAGCCTTTCCGGGCGGGCCTGCCCGCCTGGAAATCCATCTTGACGAAGCGTTCAGCTTCGTGGTCCGATCTTCGGGACGGTGCCTCTTTGAGGCTGAAAAGGGAACGCGGTGCGGGTTTTCGCCCAATGCCGCGACTGTCCCCGCAACTGTAAGCGGCGAATCGCCCGTCACGATGCCACTGGCGCTCCGGCGCCGGGAAGGCGATGGCGCGATGACGACCCGCAAGTCAGGAGACCTGCCGTCAGCCGTGGTCACGCGCGGTCATGTCGGTCGGGGTGTGCCGATAGGAGTGGATCCATGCGTCCCAAGCGCATGGAGCATCCTCGATCGCGGTGACGTGCCATGTGGCCCGTGTGCCCGTTTCGAGGTCGTTGTCCGTGTCCTGTTCCCGCCTGCCGCGCCGTGGAGCGTCGTTGCAGCTTTCCGCTGCACTTTGCCTTTCCGCCAGCGCTTTCGCGCTTGCCGTTTCGCCCCCGGCCCTCGCCCAGGACGACATGGTGGCGCTTCCGGAAATCTCCGTCAGCGCCCATCCCGGGCCGCGGCTGACATTCTCATGCTGAGGCACCTTCTGGCAGCGATCCTCATCCTCGCCACAGCGGGCCCGGCTGCGGCGAAGCCGCAGCACGTCGTCTCGATCAACCTCTGTGCCGACCAGCTCCTCATGCGGTTGGCGGACCCGGAGCAGATCGCATCCCTGACCTACCTCGCGCGGGATGCTTCCATGTCGAACCTCTCCGGTGAAGCCCGCAGTTTCCCGGCGAACCGCGGCCTTGCCGAGGAGGTGGTGCGCTACGAGCCCGACCTCGTTCTCGCCGGGCGCTACACCAAGCGCGTCACCACCGATCTGCTGAAGCGGATCGGCATCAACGTCCTGGAGCTCGACGCACCCCGGACCATCGAGGAAGTGGAGGCGCAGATCCGCCTCGTCGGCGGAGCGCTTGGCCAGGAGGCGCGGGCAGACACTGTCATCCGCGAGATGGAACAAAAGAGGCTGCGGGCGGAAGACGGCGCAGCCCAGCTGTGGCCGACGGCGGTCGTTTACGAGCCGAACGGCTACACCGTCGGCGCCGGCTCGCTGATCGACACGCTGCTCTCGCTCGCCGGGCTGCGCAACCTCGCAGCGGAACGCGGCATACAAAATTACGGGCGCCTGCCGCTGGAATCGCTCGTCACGCTGTCGCCGGACGTTCTCATCATCGGCCCGCCGCGCGAGACCCCGGCACTTGCGACCGAACTCGTGCGCCACCCGGTGCTGTGGCACATGCCGCGGCCGATGGAGATCGCGACCGTCCCGCCCCGGCTCTGGATCTGCGCGGGCCCGGACATGTTCGAGGCCGTTGCCATCCTGCGCGAGGCCGCCGCAGAAGCGAGGACACGCCCATGACGGACGCGACCTTCGCCCCTGCCCCGTTGGAGATGAGCCATTGCGCGCTCCTCACCGGCCTGTCGCGCTTCATCATGCCCTGCCGGCGCGCCGCGGATTCCTGGTGGGGGCCGTCCCAGGGGGATGCCGATCGGGCGATCGCCGATGGCCACAGCCGGGTCGCGGGTTTCACGGCCGCGCCGCCCTGTCGGATGCAGGTGTCCTGACGATGTGCGCTTACCCGCCCGAAAGGATCGTCTGCCTGACGGAAGAGACCGTAGAAACGCTCCGTCTTCTCGGCGAGGACTGGCGCATCGTCGGGGTGCCGCAACCGACGGGAAGATCAGGCGACTTGACGGCGGACAGGACCGTCGTCTCGGGCTTCACCCAGGCCGATATACCCGCGATCCTTGCTCTCCAACCCGATCTCGTCCTCACCTTCTGCGATATCCAGAACATCATCGCCAGCGAGCTGATCTGGGCGGGCGTGCCCGTTCACGCCTTCAATCAGCGCAACGTGGCCGGGATTCTCGCCATGATCCGTATGCTCGGTGCAATGGTCGACGCAGCAGCGAAGGCCGACCGGCTTGCCCGTTCCTACGCCGCACGTATCGAGCAGGTACGCAACCGCACATCTTTGCAGCAACGGCCACGTGTGTATTTCGAAGCCTGGAACAACCCGCTGATGAGCGGCGCGGGCTGGATTTCAGACCTCATCGAGATCGCAGGCGGTCAGGACGTCTTTGCACATCTTCGGGCAAAACCGGGGGCTGCCGACCACATTCTCACGCCGCCACAAATCCTCGAGGCGGCGCCGGAAGTGATCCTCGCTTCCTGGTGCGGCAAGCCCGTCGACCTCGACGAGATCCGGCGACGGCAGGGCTGGGGCGCGCTTGCCGCGGTGCGCGACAATCGGCTCACCCAGATCGACGCCAGCCTCATCCATCAGCCGGGGCCGCTCGCTTTGACGAAGGGGCTCGATGCGATCGTCGCCGCCTTGCATGAGAGAGAGGAGATTGCCCATGACGTCGTCAATTGAGGCCTGGCCACCCCGAAGGCAGCTCCCGACACCGGAAGACGTCCTCTTCGCCTGGCTCATATGGCTACCGACAGGTGCCAATCTGCAACTCGCTGCACGCGAAGAACTTCAACGCAGCCAGTTCCGTCAACCGGCAACCCCCGAAGTCGAACGCCTTGGGATGCTGCTTGAAGCGGTCTCGAACGGGACACCGCCCCTGCGGACTGCAGATGTTCGACGAGAAAACCGATGACCGCGCTTATGATCGCAGAGCGAAAGCGTGAGGCTGCCGGTCCGGAACGCAGAACCGGACCGAATATCGGCCGCTGCCGACTTAACACGCGCCGCGATTTCTGCATCGAGGACGTGCGCAATGACGAGCAGATGGAGACGTGCAGGCAGATCTCCGAAGAGCTTCTCTGGCAGGTCCTCTCGACGTTGCCGAAGCGGCGGTCACAGATCGGCGAGGAGGCCCGCACTCTCGACTGGAATGAGGACGAGATGCAGGCGTTTCTGCAAAACTCTTTGCTGCCGCAGAGCGGCAGATGGGTTTTTGGTCTGCACGGTGCGCTCGGCGAGTTCAGGACGAGGGAGGGAGACCTGGTGGACCGTGACGGTAACTTCGCCGTCGCTTGCGTTCATGGTGCTGTCCGGCTCCGTGAGAGAAGAAGGCTGCGAGCTTTTGAGTGGCGTCAGGGAGCAGCGATCATTCTCGCCCTCGCGCGCAAGCAAATCGTCGGCCTGCCAAATGCCTGTCTGGCATCGCTCGGGCGTGATGAAGCCGCCATCCGCGAGGAGGATCGTGATGCACGCCTGTTCGATCTCGGAATCGGCTCCGCCATCACCCAATTCTGCCTGCGCACACGCGATCCGCTGCTGATCCGCAGACTAAGCGAACTAGAAGGCGAGGCCTGGCCGCTGGTGCTGAGCCGCATCGGGCGTGACATCCAAGAAACCTCACCCCACCGCGTGATCGCCAGCCCGATTGGGCGGATGGAAGTCTTCTCACCCATCCAGGCGGCAGGCGGCCGCCCCCCGAAAGGGCCACATACACGCTTTTTCCCCGCTGACATCGCCATGGGGCGTGAGCTCCCGCCGGGTGTCCAAATACCGGCTGAATATGCCCCATGCGCAATCTTCTATCCCACCGGACGGACGAGGTATCCCGGCGGCCTCCAGGACTAGGCCGCCGAACTGTTTCGACTATTCGGCCGCGTCGGACAGCTCGGTGCGCAAGCTTCTTGCCGCCGTCACCAAATTGACGAGGGCGGGCCGTTGTTTGCGGGAAGGAACCGATCGTGGCCGTCGGAATGGGCGGCAGATCTAGCTTTTCCTTCTGCTGCCGGCAGCGCTTGGCGAAGGCGCTGTTGCGCCGGCCCATGGCTTCGCTGATGACTGCGACACGCGCGGCGACGGCCGGGCTATGGACTTTCGCAGAACGGCGTCGGCTTTCCAGAGCGGCGCGGGAACTCGCCAGAGCCTCGTCGGCAGCCGCGCTGCCCTCGCCAAATGCAGCCGCAAGGGCGATAATCTCTCCCCATCGACGATGCGCGGGCGGCCGGTGTTTCAGGCCGCCACGGAACCATCGGAAGGATATTCCACGGCTATTCGGCCGCTCGGGCGGATGAAACCGGCTTGTAGTTCAGTATTGGCCCCAGCCACCTCTCGACTTCCGGCACGCTCATGGCCTTGCGAGCTGCATAGTCCTCGACCTGATCGCGCTCCACTTTGGCAACCCCAAAATAGTAGCTTTCCGGATGGGACAGATAAATCCCGGAGACGGAGGAGCCCGGCCACATCGCCATGCTTTCGGTGAGACTTACACCCGCGGATTTCTCGGCGTCGAGCAACCTGAAGAGAGTGACCTTTTCCGTATGATCGGGCTGTGCGGGATAGCCCGGAGCAGGTCGGATTCCCTGGTAGGGCTCTCCGATGAGCTCGTCCGGCGCCAGGCCCTCATTCGGCGCGTATCCCCAGAACTCTTTGCGCACACGTTCATGCATTCGCTCGGCGAATGCTTCGGCGAAACGATCGGCAAGCGCCTTGACCAGAATGGCGTTGTAATCGTCGTTGTCTCGCTCGAACCGCTCGGCGATGGCGACCTCCTCGATGCCGGCGGTAACCACGAATCCGCCGACCCAATCCGGCTTTCCGCTTTCGACCGGCGCCACGAAATCGGAAAGAGCGACATTGGCCCTGCCATCGCGCTTGGGCAATTGCTGGCGCAGCGTGAAAAGCGTCGCGATCTCCGTCGTGCGTGTCTCGTCCGCGAAGAGACGGATGTCGTCACCGACCACGTTGGCGGGCCAGAAGCCTATGACGCCTTTCGGCGCAAGCCACTTTTCGTCGATGATCTTCGCCAACATCAGCTGTGCTTCCTCAAAAAGCTGACGGGCGGCAGGCCCTTGCTTGTCGTCCTCGAGAATTTTGGGGTAGCGGCCCTTCAACTCCCAGGCGTGGAAGAATGGCGTCCAGTCGATGTAGCGCGCGAGATCGGCCAGATCCCAGCTCCCGAACGTTCTTACCCCCGTGAAGGACGGGCGCGGCGGCGTGTAGCTGCCCCAGTCGATCCTGTGCGCGTTCGCGCGCGCCCTGGCCAGCGGCAGTCGCTGCTTCTCGCGCTCCGAGCGCTCATGTGCCGCGCTCACTTTCCGGTATTCGGCGCGCAACGCTTCGACGTAGCCGGGCTTCGTCTCCCGCGACAGAAGGCTGCCGACCACGCCGACCGCGCGGCTGGCATCGGTCACATAGACAGCCTGGCCACGCTCGTACTGCGGATGGATCTTGACCGCGGTGTGCACACGGCTCGTCGTCGCGCCGCCGATCAGGAGCGGGATGTCGAAGCCCTCGCGCTCCATTTCGGAGGCGACATGCACCATCTCGTCGAGAGACGGGGTGATCAGTCCGGAAAGGCCGACGATGTCCACCTTCTCCCGCCGCGCCGTCTCCAGTATTTTGGCAGCCGGGACCATGACGCCGAGATCGACGATCTCGTAGTTGTTGCAGGCGAGCACGACGCCGACGATGTTCTTGCCGATGTCATGGACGTCGCCCTTCACCGTCGCCATCAGGATTTTGCCCGCGGTCCGCCGCTCCACCCCCCCAGCGGCGGCCTTTTCGGCCTCCAGGTAGGGCAGGAGAACGGCCACGGCCTGTTTCATTACGCGGGCCGATTTCACCACCTGCGGCAGGAACATCTTACCCGCGCCGAACAGGTCGCCGACGACGTTCATTCCGGCCATCAGCGGCCCTTCTATGACGTGCAACGGCCGCTCGGCATTCCGTCGCGCCTCCTCGGTGTCCTCGTCGATGAACTCGGTGATGCCGTTGACCAGCGCATGCTCCAACCGCTTCTCGACAGGCCATTCCCGCCAGGCGAGGTCTTTCTCCTTCGCTTCCTTTCCACCAGAACCCTTGAACCGCTCGGCCATGTCCAGCATGCGCTCGGTCGCCGTGCCGCCCGCCTTCGGAATTCGGTTGAGGATTACGTCCTCGCATGCTTCCCGCAATTCCGGATCGATCGTGTCGTAGACGGCGAGCTGGCCGGCATTCACGATACCCAAATCCATACCGCGCTGAATGGCATGATAGAGGAACACGGCGTGCATGGCCTCGCGCACCGGTTCGTTTCCGCGGAATGAAAAGGACAGGTTCGAGACACCGCCGGAAATGTGAACATGAGGCAGCGAACCGGTGATCTCACCCGTCGCCTCGATGAAATCGACGCCGTAATTGTCGTGCTCCTCGATGCCCGTGGCCACGGCAAATACGTTGGGATCGAAGATGATGTCCTCAGGCGGGAAGCCTACCCTTTCGGTGAGCAGCTTGTAGGCGCGGGTACAAATCTCAACCTTGCGATCCTTGGTGTCGGCTTGACCGACCTCGTCGAAAGCCATGACGACCACGGCGGCACCGTACATACGACACAGCCGGGCGTGCTTGAGGAAGGCCTCCTCCCCTTCCTTCATCGAAATCGAATTGACGATGGACTTGCCCTGGACGCATTTGAGGCCAGCCTCGATTACCTCCCATTTCGAGGAATCGATCATCACCGGCACGCGGGCAATATCGGGCTCGGCGGCGACAAGGTTGAGGTATTCCACCATCGCCTTTTTCGAGTCGATCAGGCCCTCGTCCATATTCACGTCGATGACCTGCGCACCGTTCGCCACCTGATCGCGCGCGACATCCAACGCCGTGGCATAGTCGCCGGCGGTGATCAGCTTGCGGAACTTCGCCGAGCCCGTCACGTTGGTGCGCTCACCGACGTTCACGAAGGGTATGTCCTTGGTGAGCGTGAACGGCTCGAGTCCCGAGAGACGCATTGCTGGGGCGGTTTCGGGCACGCTGCGCGGTGTGTGACGGCCGACGGCCTCGGCGATGGCGGCAATGTGTTCCGGCGTCGAACCGCAACAGCCGCCGACCACGTTCACCAAGCCTTCGCGCGCAAACGCCTCGATCTGCTCCGCCATGAATTCGGGGCTTTCATCATACTGGCCGAAGGCGTTTGGCAGACCGGCATTCGGATAGGCGCAAATGAAGGTCTCGGCGACAGCAGAAAGCTCAGCCAGGTGCGGCCTCATAGCGGCCGCGCCGAGTGCACAGTTAAGCCCTACCGTGAAGGGCTTGGCATGGCGGATCGAGTGCCAGAAAGCCGTCGGTGTCTGACCGGACAGGGTACGGCCCGAAAGGTCGGTGATCGTGCCGGAGATCATCACTGGCCGGCGGATCCCTCTCTCCGCGAAGACCTCCTCGCAGGCAAAGATCGCTGCCTTGGCATTCAGCGTGTCGAAGATCGTCTCAATCAGAACGATGTCGACACCGCCCTCGATCAGGCCACGCAACTGCTCGCCATAGGCGACGCGAAGGTCATCGAAGGTGACAGCGCGAAAGCCCGGATTGTTGACATCCGGTGAGATGGAGGCCGTCCGGTTGGTCGGTCCCAGCGCACCGGCGACGAAGCGGCGTTTGCCGTCCTCCCGCTCCGCCCGGATCGCCGCTCGCCGCGCCAGCCGTGCGCCATCGCGGTTCAATTCATAGACCATCTCCTCCATGCCGTAGTCGGCCTGGGCGATAGCCGTGGACGAGAAAGTGTTGGTCTCGATGATATCCGCGCCCGCCTTGGCATAGGCGTAGTGGACATCCTCGATCGCCTTCGGCTGGGTCAGGATCAGAAGATCGTTGTTGCCTTGCTGATGGCAGGAACAGCCGACAAAGCGATCGCCGCGGAAATGATCCTCCTGAAAGGCGAGACCCTGGATCTGAGTGCCCATCGCACCGTCGAGAACGAGGATGCGCTCGCGCGCTGCGGCCTGCAAAGCGGCGAGAATCTCTGAGCCGTCCGACTTGGTCGCCACGGGCTCGAAGGGATCATCGATTGGGGACATGAACGCGATCTTCATATGAAATGCAAAAACTCGGCCAGAAACTGCATAAAGATATATTTATGTCAATATAGAGAGCTGCCTGGATCGCAATGTCTATGATGCGCCCCACGCTCCAGCGGGTCGCAGCCGCGACCTCGACATCATTTCCGCCAGCCCGCGGAGATCGTCTTCTTTCCCGGCACCACGGGCTCTTTGGGGGGAGCGCCATGGTCGAGATGGCGACGGCCTGCGCCGTTAGGCCGGTTCTCACCAATGCGGATTGTTCTGCCGTGCGACAGCACGGCGAGGGCCATGTCGCAGCACTTGCGCAGTCGCCCATGCGCCATGCGCCGTGAAGAACCGCTGCAGATTGCTCGATCCCTCCGGCCCAACGGCGGCCGACGGCCATGCCGAGCGCATCGCCGCGCTGGCGATGATCGAGCCCTATGGCGAGCTGTCGAAGGCGATCACGCAGGGCGTGAAAGCCCCTGTCGGCGCGGCGCTTCCTACCGCCTGGCGAAGACCGGTCTTAAGGCCCGCCGGCCGCGCGGGGAGAGAAGCGCGCCAGTGGCGATCCCCAGCAGCAGCGCCCAGAGCGGGGCGCCGACGCCGAGGAAGCTGATGCCCGAGACGGTGGTCATAAACGTCACCAGGGCCGCTTCCCGTTTTTCCGGCTGCCCCAGCGCGGCGCTCAGGCTCGCACCGATCGTGTTCAGCAAGGCGAGACCCGCGACCGTCACCACCAGGGCTTTTGGGGCGATGAGAAACAGACTGATGACGGCCGCGCCCAGAAGCCCCACCACGCAATAGATGACGCCCGTCACGACGACGGCCTTGTAGCGGGTCTTCGGGTTCTCATCGGCCTCCGGCCCGGCGCAGATCGCCGCCGTGATGGCGGCGAGATTGAAGGCATAACCTCCGAAGGGTGCCAGAAGGAGCGTCGTCAAACCGGTGACGGTGAGGCAGGCGGAAACCGGCGGTTCGTATCCCGAGGCTTTCAGCGTGACGATGCCGGGCGTGTTCTGCGAGGCCATGGTGACGATGAAAAGCGGCAATCCGACACCGAGCAACACCGGCAGGGAGAAGGCCGGCATGGTGAAGACCGGCTGGGCGACAGAAAAATCGATCCCCTCCCCGGCCTGAAACGCCCCGGTCGCAGCACAGAAAGCGCAGCCCGCAAAGAGGACGGAGGGAATGGCGAAGCGGGGAAACCAACGCCGGCCGGCGAGATAGACCGCGCACATCACCGCGACGAGAGGAAGATTTTCCTCCATGGAGGAAAAGATCCCGAGCCCAAACTGGAACAGGATGCCCGCGAGCAGGGCGTTGCCGATGGTATCGGGAATGAGATGGGACAATCGTTCGAACCATCCGGTGATGCCGGTCAGCGTCAACAAGAGGCCGCAGAAGAGAAAGGCGCCGATCGCCTCGTTCATCGGTACGCCATCGAGGCTGATGACGAGAAGTGCCGCACCGGGCGTGGACCAGGCCGTCAGGATCGGCATCCGGTAGCGCAGGGAGAGGATCAGACCGCTGATCCCCATGCCGAGGCCGAGCGCCAGCATCCAGCTGTTGGCCTCCGCCTGGGAGGCACCCAGGACATCAATCGCCTGAAAGATGATCGCGACACTGCTCGTATAGCCGAGAAGGACGGCAATGCAGCCCGCGACGATGTGGGATAGTTTCAGCCCCGCCAGCATTCTAACCGTGCCTTTCCGCTCCGCGCGCGATAGGAGTGTGCAATTCAGCGACGGGCGTTATAACGTCCGTACGTTATAGCGCACAACTGTTGATGTGAATGACTGAGGCAAAAATCCGGATCAATCTGAAGGCGGTGCGCGCCCGCGCGGGCCTGAGCCTGGCGCAGGCGGCCGAGCTCACCGGCGTCAGCAAGGCCATGCTCGGCCAGATCGAGCGCGGGGAATCGAGCCCCACGATCGCAACGCTCTGGAAACTCGCCAAAGGCTTCCAACTGCCGCTGACCGCCTTCATCGAGGACCTGGTTCAAACCACGGGCAGCTTCGCGCCCGCACAAGCCCGACCAATCCAGTTTCAGGGCAGCATCGGCTTTCACACCGTCTTCCCGTTCGACCCCCTCTTCGGCTCCGAGACGTTTTTGATGACACTTCAACCGGGCCAGGTGCATATGTCGAACGCGCACGATACGGGCGTCGTCGAAGACGTCTTCGTCACGCGCGGCGCGATGGAGGTCTTGATCGCCGGAGAATGGCAGAGCTGCCGCTATGGGGACGCCTTCCGCTTCCCCGCCGACCAGCCGCACGGCTATCGCAACATGAGCGCCGAAATCGCGCACTTCCACAACACGATTCACTATCCGAAGACGGCCCTGTTCGAGACGACCGACCGGGACGCCACACCCGTCAAATCGGACAAGGCCAAGTAACGGCTGCAGCCAACGCCGCCTGCATCGCCTCAGATCGCTTCGAGGAATCCGAGGACGCCGGCTCCGACGATGCCGGCATCATCGGGATGCGGGATCGGCCGGATGGCGAGATGGCGCGTCGAAAGCGCCAGCGAGCGCTGATAGACGCTCTGGCGGATAGAGGCGAGGAAGGCCGGGCCGATGGCGGCAACGCCGCCGCAGATGAAAACATGGCTCGGATTGAAGAAATTGACGAGGGTGGCGAGCATCCGCCCGACATCGGCGCCGGCACCACGGATGATGGCATTGGCGGCCGGATCGCCTTCCCGGCTCGCGAGACCGACATCCTCCGGGCTCAAGGCGCCATGCTCCTGCAACAGTTCAAGAAGCCGCGGGCTCTCGCCTGAACGGGCCGCTGTCGCACCGGCGCGTGCGATCGCGGGGGCCGCCGCCATCGCCTCGACACAGCCGACATTGCCGCAATGACAGACGGGGCCGTTCGGATCGATGCAGATATGGCCGACATCGCCTGCCGCCCCGTCGACGCCGCGATAGACCTGGCCGCGGCAGATGATGCCGCAGCCGATGCCGGTCGCAACCTTGACGACGAGGAAATCGTCGGCGCTGCGCGACAGATGCCACAGCGTGCCGAGGGCGAGAATGTTGACGTCGTTGTCGACGAAGATCGGCACGTCGAAATCGGCCGCCAGCGCCTGACGCGGCGAAAACCCCTCCCAGAGCGGCATCAAGGGCGGGGTGGCGAGACGGGCGCTCTCGAAATCGACCGGTCCCGGCACGCCGATGCCGATCATGCGGATGCGCTCTCGCTCATAGCCCATCTGTCGTAGCAGCAGATCGATCACATCGCGCAGGCGGGCAAACAACGGCTCCGGCTCGCCGCGCACGGAGATCGGCTCGCAGTGCCGGGCCATGACGCTCATGTCCGGAGACAGAAGGGCGACGTCCATATGGGTGGCGCGAATGTCGACGCCGGCGATCAGGCCGTCGCGAAGCGTGACGCGCAGCCCCTCCGCGCGGCGCCCGCCGGAGGAGGGCTGGGGCCCGATCTCGGTGATCAGTCCTGCACCGATGAGATCGGTGATCGCCGCATTGATCTTGCTCTTGGAGAAATCGAGCCGGCCGGCCAGATCGCTGCGGGCGCTGGTGCGCGCCCAGAAGACCTCGAGCAGCAGCCGGCGCTCGGTCGGCGACAATTGCGAAAAGCCGCGCATGTTTGACCTCATTGGACGCGCTTTGACCGTAAATAGGCCAAACTTGACCATTGCTCAATCAAATTGCTGAGCGTAATTTTCGCTTCAATGAGGAAGGCCCCTGGATGTCGATGATCTCCGGAAGCGAGTTTTCCCGAGAATAAAAAAGGGCGTCGAGACAGGGCTCGGCGAGACAATCCGGCCCGCTCCCGCCCCTCAGGCGAAGGGAGGAAGGCCGTCATGGGCCTCGTCGTCGAGTTTCACGGGATCGCCAAGGATTTTGGCTCCGTACGCGTGCTCCACGACATCAGCTTCCGGCTGGAGGCCGGGCGCGTCTACGGCCTCATCGGTGAAAACGGCGCCGGCAAATCCACCTTGATGAAGATCCTCGCCGGCTACCACGAGCCAAGCGCAGGCACGGTCGTGATCGACGGCGAACCGGTCTCGTTTGCAAGTTCCCGCGAGGCGGAAGAGCGGGGCATCGTCATGGTGCACCAGGAGCTCAACCTCGCCGATGCGCTCACCGTGGTGCAGAACATGTTTCTCGGCCACGAGATCCGCAAAGGCTTCCTCCTCGACGAGAAGACGATGGCACGCCAGGCCGAGGCGGCGCTCGCAAGTGTCGGTGCGCACAGCCATCCCGACGACCGCGTCGGCGATCTCATCGTCGCGGAAAAGCAGCTCGTGGAGATCGCCAAGGCGCAGGTGCGCCACACGCGGGTTCTCATCCTCGACGAGCCCACGGCGAGCCTCACGCCCAACGAATGCGAGCATCTCTTCAGCCTCATCGCCCAGCTGCGCGAAGAGGGCATCATCGTCCTCTACATCTCCCACAAGCTCGACGAGGTGGAGCGCGTCACCGACGAGGTGATCGTCATGCGCGACGGACATTTCATCTCCCAGGCGAAGACCGCCGAGACCTCGCGCGCCCGCATGGCGGCGCTGATGGTCGGGCGCGAGCTTTCCGACATGTATCCACCCAAACGCCCCGTCACCTCGGTCGGCGAGCCGCTCTTGCGCGTTGAGGGCCTTTCCGTTTCGGGCTGGGCGCAGAACGTGTCCTTCTCGCTGATGCCGGGCGAGATCCTGGGTTTTGCGGGCCTCGTCGGCGCCGGCCGCACCGAGCTTTTCGAGGGTATCCTCGGCCTGCGGCCGCGCTCCTCGGGCCGTATCTTCATGGGCGGCAAGGAGGTGCGCATGGGCGATCCGCGCGCCGCCGCGCGCCTCGGGCTCACCTATCTTTCCGAAGACCGCAAGGGGAAGGGGCTGCATGTCGGACGCGTGCTGTCCGACAATCTCACTCTCCTCGATCTCAAGACCTACACCCATCCCTTCCTCTCCCCCCGGGAGGAACGGGCAGCCCTCGACCGCGCCGTCGACGAATTCGGCATCCGCGTCGGCGACCGGGAATGCCTTGCCTCGTCTTTATCGGGCGGCAACCAGCAGAAACTCGCGATCGCCAAATATCTCGCCCCGGAGCCGCAGATCTTCGTGCTCGACGAGCCGACCCGGGGCGTCGATGTCGGCGCCAAGCGAGACATCTATTTTCTCATCGACCGCCTCGCCGCCGAAGGGCGGGGCATCATCGTCATCTCATCGGAATTGGTGGAGCTGATCGGTCTTTGTCACCGCGTCATCGTCATGCGCGACGGGCGCGTGACGGCCGAGGTGCCCGCAGACCGCCTCAGCGAAGAGGAGCTACTCAGCCATGCCATCGGCACAAGAACCGCAGCCGAATGAGGCTGAGGGCCAAAGCGCCCGCGCCTCGGCGCGCCGCCGGCTCGGAAAATTCGATTTAAGCAGCCAGGGTCCGATCCTCGGCCTCATCCTGCTCGCCATCGTCGGCACCGCGCTCAATTCCGATTTCGCCAGCCTCGCCAACTGGATGAACGTGCTGACGCGGACTTCCTTCATCGGCATCATCGCCGTCGGCATGACCTTCGTCATCATCTCCGGCGGCATCGATCTCTCGGTCGGCTCCATGGTGGCGCTGATCGCCGGCAGCATCATCCTGGTGATGAACAGCCTTGCCACGCATATCGATGCGCCGGTCCTGGTGGTGATCGTCGGGATGGTGGTTTCGCTCATGATGGGCGCCGCCTTCGGCACCATGCACGGCCTCCTCATCACCAAGGGACGAATCGAGCCCTTCATCGTCACGCTCGGGACGCTCGGCACGTTTCGCGCCGTCCTCACCTGGCTTGCCGATGGCGGCGCAATCACCCTCGATTTCGGCCTCTCGCAGACCTACGGCCCGGTCTATTACGGCACGCTTTTAGGCATCCCGATCCCGGTCTGGGTGTTCCTCGGCGTCGCCGTCATCGGCACCGTGCTTTTGCGGCGCACCGCCTTCGGCCGCTACGTGCAGGCGATCGGCTCCAACGAGCAGGTGGCGCGCTATGCGGCGGTCGACGTCGACCGCGTGAAAATCCTCACCTACGCCTTTCTGGGGCTCTGCGTCGGCATCGCCACCCTCCTCTACGTACCGCGCCTCGGCTCCGCCTCGCCCACGACCGGCCTTTTGTGGGAGCTCGAAGCGATCGCTGCGGTGATCGTCGGCGGCACCTCTTTCAAGGGCGGGTCCGGCCGCGTCACCGGCACCGTGATCGGCGCCATCCTTCTTTCCGTCATCGGCAATATCCTCAACCTGACGAGCATCATCAGCGTTCATCTCAACGCTGCCGTGCAGGGTATCGTGATCATTTCCGTGGCGTTTTTGCAAAGGCGGCGACCCTGATACGGGCCGCTCCCCAAGGACAAGACCGCCCACAAGCGGCATCGACACGAAAGCAACAATTGTTATCGATGGGAGAACTATAGAATGTCCGTCCTTGCGTCTCTAACGCGCCGCTCGGCTCTCGCCCTAGCGCTCGGCACCTCGGCGCTGATCGCCCTGCCCGGCATCTCGGCAGCCCAGGAAAAGGTCAATCTCGGCGTCTCCATTCCCGCCGCGACCCACAGCTTCACCGCCGGCATCGTGTGGTGGGCGAACGAGGCCAAGAAAGACCTCGAGGCAGCCCATCCCGACGACCTCAAGATCACCGTCAAGACATCGAGCGGGGCGCCGGAACAGGCGAACCAGCTTCAGGACCTCGTCACCGTCACCGGCATCAACACCCTCGTCATCTTCCCGTTTGAATCGGCCGCCCTCACCCAGCCTGTCGCACAGGCCAAGAACAAGGGCGTCTACGTCACCGTGGTCGATCGCGGCCTGACGGATCCGAGTGCCCAGGACGCCTATATGGCCGGCGACAACACCGCCTTCGGCAAGATCCCGGCGGAGTATTTTGCCAAGAAGTATGACGGCAAGGCCAATATCGTGGCGCTGCGCGGCATTCCGACCACGCTCGACAACGAGCGCTGGGAAGCCTTCACCAGCGTCATCGACGAGCATCCCGACATGAAGATCCTCGATGCCCAGTACGGCAACTGGAACCGCGACGACGCCTTCAAGGTCATGCAGGACTTCCTGACCCGCTTCAAAGACATTGATCTCGTCTGGGCGGCCGACGACGACATGGCGATCGGCGTTCTCCAGGCGATCCGTCAGGCGGGCCGTGAAGGCGACATCAAGGAAGTCTTCGGCGGTGCCGGCGCCAAGGGCATGGTCAAGACGATCATGGATGACGACAATCCGCTCATCAAAGCCGACGTCTCCTATTCGCCGAAATTCATCTACGAGGCGATCAAGCGCACGGCCGAGGCACGCCTCAAGGGCGAGGCATTGCCGGAGACGACGATCCTTCCCTCCGAGCTGATCGACAAGTCGAACGCGGAAGACTTCTACTTCCCGGATTCGCCGTTCTGATCATCTGAACGAAGCAACGGGGCGGCTTTCCAGAAAGCCGCCCTCACCTGCCTCGCCTTCGCCACCACGGCGGCGGAGTGCAACCGACATCAAGACTTGGAGCCCGCGATGAAGACCCTGCGAGGACCGGCGATCTTTCTCGCCCAATTCGTCGGCGATACGCCGCCTTTCGACGACCTTTTCTCCATGGCGCGATGGGCGGCGGATCTCGGCTATCTCGGCCTGCAGCTGCCGACGACGGCGGGCCTCTTCGATCTCGAAAAGGCGGCGGCCTCGAAAACCTATGCCGACGAGCTGAAGGGGCGCCTTGCCGAGGAGGGCGTGGAGATCACCGAGCTCTCCACGCATATCCAGGGCCAGCTCATCGCCGTCCATCCGGCCTATGACGCGCTCTTCGACGGCTTCGCGCCGGAAGCCGTGCGCGGCAACCCGCAAGCGCGGAGGGAATGGGCGGACGAGCAAGTGCGCCTGGCCGCAAAGGCCTCCGTCAATCTCGGCCTGACCGCCCACGCCACCTTCTCCGGCGCACTCGCCTGGCCCTTCATCTATCCCTGGCCGCAGCGTCCGGCGGGGCTCGTCGACGAGGCTTTTGCCGAACTCGGCCGACGCTGGAAGCCGATCCTTGATGCCTACGACGAAGCCGGCGTCGATCTCTGCTACGAGCTGCATCCGGGCGAAGATCTCCATGACGGCGCGACCTTCGAGCGCTTCCTCGCCGAAGTCGGCGATCACCCGCGTGCCTCGATCCTCTATGACCCATCGCATTTTGTGCTTCAGGCGCTCGATTATCTCGATTTCCTCGACATCTATCACGAGCGCGTGCGCGCCTTTCACGTGAAGGATGCCGAGCTCCGCCCGAACGGGCGCTCCGGCGTCTATGGCGGCTATCAGGGCTGGATCGACCGGCCCGGCCGCTTCCGTTCGCTCGGCGACGGCATGGTCGATTTCAAGGCGATCTTCTCCAAGCTCGCCCAGTACGATTTCGACGGCTGGGCGGTTCTGGAATGGGAATGCGCGTTGAAACATCCCGAGGACGGAGCCCGCGAAGGCGCTCCCTTCATCCGCGACCACATCATCCGCGTCACCGAGCACGCCTTCGACGATTTTGCCCAAAGCGGCGCCGACGCGGCCACCAACCGCCGTCTGCTCGGCCTCACATAAGGACGATATTATGAGCCAACCCCGCATCCGTCTCGGCATGGTCGGCGGCGGCCACACCGCCCTCATCGGGCCGGTCCACCGCATCGCCGCGCGCATGGACGATCGGTTCGAGCTCGTGGCCGGCGCCTTCGACAGCGATCCGGCGCGCGGCCGGGAGTTCGCCGAAACGCTGAGGCTGGCGCCCGAGCGCGCCTACGGCACTTACGAAGAGATGCTCGAAGCCGAAGCGGCGCGCGACGACAAGATAGACGCCGTCGTGATCGTGACGCCGAATTTCCTGCATTTCCCGGTCGCCAAGGCGGCACTGAAAGCCGGTTTCCACGTCATCTGCGAGAAGCCGATGACGACCACGTTGGACGAGGCGAGAACGCTCGCCGCGCTCGTGAAGGAAACCGGCAAGAGCTTCGTCCTCACCCACACCTATACCGGCTATCCGATGGTGCGGCAGGCGCGCGAGATGGTGGCGGCGGGCGAGATCGGAACCCTTCGCCGCGTGGAGGTCGAATATCTCCAGGACTGGCTCGCCACGGCCGTCGAAAACACCGGATCGGAAGGGGCCGTCTGGCGGACCGATCCCGCCAAGGCCGGCCAGGGCGGCGCCATCGGCGATGTCGGCACGCATGCCTACAACCTCGCCGCCTTCGTGGCCGGCGAAGAGCCGACGCATCTCCTGGCAGAGCTTGCCTCCCTCGTTTCCGGCCGCTCCGTCGACGACGATGCGATGATCCTGATGCGCTATGCTTCCGGCGCCAAGGGCGCGATCCTGGCGAGCCAGGTGCTGCCCGGCAACGGCAACAATCTGTCGATCCGCATCTATGGCGACAAGGGCGGCCTTGAATGGTGGCAGGAGCGGCCGGAGGAATTGTGGTTCACCCGCCTCGGCGAGCCGCGCCAGCTCCTGCGCCGCAACGGTGCGGGCGCGACCGCGGCCGCGATCGCCGGCAGCCGGGTGCCGGCCGCCCATCCGGAAGGCTATCTGGAGGCTTTCGCCAACATCTACCGCGACGCCGCCGATGCACTTCGGTCACCGCCGGGCTCTGAATTCATTCCGAACGCCAATGACGGCGTGCGCGGGCTCGCCTTCGTCGCGGCCTGCCTCGCCTCCGACCGTGCGGGCAACGTCTGGACGAAAATCGAAGATTAAGCGTTGAGGCCGGCCCGCCCGATCGGGCCGGCTGTCATTGCGCGGCAGCGCGCCTTTCCGGCAAAGGCGGAAGCACGGCGTCTTTCAGAAGCAGCGACGCCGGATGCGTGAGCGCGGCGAGCGAGCCGGTCGGCACTTCTTCGACGACCCGGCCCTCGTCCATGACGACAACGCGCTCGGCAAATCTCTCTACGAGCCGCAGGTCATGGGTGACGAAAAGATAGCCGATCCCCTCGCTTTCCTGGAGCTTTGCGAGCAAAGCGATGGCCGAGGCCTGGAGATGGACATCGAGATCGGACACGGCCTCATCCAGAATGATCAACTTCGGCCGCGGGGCGAGCGCGCGCGCGATGCAGACGCGCTGCAACTGCCCGCCGCTCACTTGTGACGGCAGCATGCCGGCAATGCCGGCAGGAAGCTCCACCATCTCCAGCAATTCGCGGATGCGCGCCTCGCGGGCCCGCGCGTCGAGATCCGTCAGATGGCGCAGCGGCTCGGCAATGATCGCACGCATGTCGAAGCGCGGATCGACGGCACTGACGGAATCCTGAAAGACCATCTGAACGTCGCGGCGAAAGGCGCGCCTTTGTGCACGCGTGAGATGCCGCAGATCGTGGTTGCGGTAGAAGACCTGTCCTTGGCCGGGCTGCTCCAGCCCGCACAGGAGACGGGCGAGCGTGCTCTTGCCGCAACCGCTGCGCCCGAGAAGGCCGACCGTCTCGCCTTCCCCGATCGACAGCGAAACACCGTCGAGGGCCATACGTGAGGCGCTCGCTCCGACGAGCGAGTAGGTCTGGTAGTGTTTTGCGACAGTCTCGGCGCGCAGAAGGCTCATTCTGCCAGCTCCATTCCGTAACGGGCGAGATGCGCCCCGACGAGCATGCGCGTCACGGGATGCTTCGGTCTCTGGAAGACCTCATCGACAGGCGCCGTCTCCACCAGGCAGCCATGGTCGAGCACGGCGACATCGTCGGCGAGCCGGGCGACGACGCCCATATCGTGGGTGACGAGGAGAACGCCGAGATCGTGCTCGCGGACGAGCCCTTCCAACAAGGCGAGGATGCGCATCTGCACGACCACGTCGAGATCGGTCGTCGGCTCGTCGGCGACAAGAAACGGCGCCTCGCTCAAAAGCGCGATGGCGATCATCATGCGCTGGAGCATGCCGCCGCTCATCTCGAACGGGTAAAGGCCGAGAACGGCCTCCGGCTCGTCGAGCCCTACTTCGCTCAACGCCGCGCCGATCTTTCCCTCGTCGTCCCGACGCGATCGGCCGAGCGCCGTCAGCGTCTCCACGACATGCTCGCGCATGGTCTTGACCGGATTGAAGGCGCTGCGCGGGTTCTGCATGATCGTCGCGACCATTCGCCCGCGGAGCATCTCGGCAGGAAGAACTTCTCCATCGACCGAGATGCGCCCGCTGATCCGTGCAACGCCGGGCGGCAGAGCACCGAGCGCCGCCGAACAGCTCAGAGATTTTCCCGAGCCGCTCGCACCGACAAGCGCAAGCACGCGACCGCGCGTGAGCTGCAAGGACAGATCCTCGACGAGCAGACGGAGGCGTTCGGCGCCGCCGGTCGCGATCGTCAGATTCTCAAGCGTGAAATGCTTCGGTATCAGTGACAATGCCCGGCCCTCAGATGCGGATCGAGACGGTCGCGCAGCACGTCGCCCAGAATGTTGAAGGCCATGACGCTGATGAAAAGCGCAAATCCCGGCCAGAAGATCAGCATCGGCGCGGTCCACACGAACTGGCGGGCATCGCTGATCATCACACCCCATTCGGCGGTCGGCGCGGTCACGCCGAGGCCCAGAAACGACAGGCCCGCGACGTGCAGCATCATGTGGCCGATATCCAAGGTCGCGAGCACGAGGAGCTGCGACAGCGTCGCCGGCAGAAGATGCTCGACGAAGCTGCGTGTGCGGCTCGCCCCAGCGAGGCGCGCGGCCATCAGAAATTCACGGTGGCGCAACGACAGCACGATGCCGCGAACGATGCGCGCGTACCAGGCCCAATGGGAGAGCGCGATGGCGATGACGACGTTGACGAGACCCGTGCCCAGCATGCCGATCATGAATAGCGCCAGGACGAGCGTCGGAAACGTCAGAAAGACGTCGGTGATGCGCATGATCACCTGATCGATGCGGCCGCCGATGAAGCCGGAGGCACCGCCGATCGTGATGCCGAGGACGAGAATGATGGCAAGCGACACCGCGACCGATCCGAGCGAGACGCGCGTGCCCGCGATCAGCCTGGAAAGAATGTCCCGGCCGAGATGGTCGGTTCCGAGCCAATGGGCCATGTCCGGCGACATCAGCCGGTCGCCCAATTCCACCTGGTTCGGATCGTAAGGCGAGATCCACGGGCCGAAGACGGCCGCAAAGACAAGCACCACGACGATGGCAACGGCGAGACGCACCGTCGTCCGTCCGCTCCAGGCGCGCCAGCGCGCGGCCTTCATGGGAAGAGCCATGTCGGTCATTTGACGCCCTCGGAGGACAGCCGGATGCGCGGATCGGCGACGGCATAGACGATGTCGACGATCAAATTGCAGACGACGAAGATGACCACCATCATCAGCGTGAAGCATTGGATGACCGGGTAATCCCGGTTGAGGACGGCGGAGACGGCATAGCGTCCGACGCCCGGCCAGCCGAAAATGCTCTCGATGATCAAGGTGCCGCCGAGCATCTCGCCGATATGCATGCCGATCGCCGTGATGATCGGCAGCCAGGCGTTGCGCAGGATGTGGGAGCGCTCCACCTTGCGCTCGGAAAGCCCGCGCAGCCTTGCGTAGCGCACATGCCGCTGGCCCGCGACTTCCAGCATGCTTGCACGCAGCAATCGCGCATTGATCGCCAGCGACATGAAGGAAATGGCGACGGCCGGCATGATGAGATGCGAGATGCCGCCGCGGCCCATGGACGGCAGCCAGCCGAGATTGACCGAAAACAAGAGCACCAGCAGGAAGCCGAGCCAGAAATTCGGCATCGAAACGCCGACGAAGGCGAGAAGCCTGACGGCCTGGTCCGGCCAGCGTTCGCGATAGCGCGCCGCCCAGACACCGAGGGGGATCGACACGATGAGGGTCAGCGCCAACGCCACTCCGGCAAGCTCAAGCGTCGCTGGCAGGTAGTGCAGAAGGTCCGGCAGAACCGGCCGCTGCGTCGCGAAGGAGACGCCGAAATCGAGGTGCAGGGCGTTGTTCAGCCAGTCGAAATACTGAACGAAGATCGGCTGATCGAGGCCCAGCATCTGGCGCGCGTCCTCGAGCGCCTGCGGCGTCGGCGGCACTTTCGAAAGCCGCAGATAATCCATCGCCGGATCGCTCGGCCCGAGCCTCAAGAGCAGGAAGATGACGAGCGAGGCGCCGAACAGCATCGGGACGAGCAGCAGAACCCGCTTCAGGATGAAGCCTGCCATGGAGATCAATTCTCCTGCGGCTTGAGACGATCGAAGGGGATCTCGCTCGACAAGGCGCCGAAAGGCACGTCGCCGACTTCCGGCTTCGCCACGGCAATCGCCGTGACATAGGTCAAGGGCAGATAGACGGCCTCTTCGTGCAGACGGGTGAAGATGTCGCGATAAAGTTCCTGGCGGGCTTTCTCATCCGTCGAGACGAGCACTTCGCCGATTTCGGCGTCGATCTTCGCCTTATCGGCGAGGCCTTGCTGCGCCTCGTAATCGGCATGCGAGGGGATGCGCATGGAGCTCACGAACGCATGCGGATCGTAGGGCGCGCCCCAGGTCATGTTGAAGATCATCCCGAAGCGGCCGTCGCGCTGGCGCGCAAAGATGCTGCTTTCTTCCTCGCCCGTCAGCTTGACGTCGATGCCGACCTTGCGAAGATCGCCCTGGATGATTTCCGCCATGGATTTCGCCACGGCATCCGTTCCCGGGAAGCAAAGCTCGATCGTCAATGGCTGACCGCCTTTGGTGCGGATCGCCCTGTCGCTTTCTGCGTGCCAGCCATCCTCGTCGAGCAGCCTTTTCGCCTCTTCCGGATCGTAGAGGTACGGCTTCAGGCCGATATCGGCGTAGGGCACATTGGGGGCGAAGAGCGTGTCGGCGCGGAGCTGCGTATCGTACAGCACCGTGGAGATCATCTTGTCCTTGTCGACGGCATGATTGATGGCCTTGCGTACGGCGAGGTCACGCGTCGCGCCGCGATTGGTGTTGATCGCCAGCATCTTGGTTTCGTACGGCGCGGAGAGCTCGGTCGTGTAGACGCCCATCTGCCGAAAACGCTCGAACGTATCCGGCGTGATCGGTCCATCGACGCCGTAGATCAGATCGATCTCGCCGGTCTCGAAGGCGATCGCCCGCGTGTTCGGATCGGAGATCACCTTCACGACAATCTTCTCGTAAGCCGGTTTTTCACCCCAATAGCTGTCGTTTCGAACGAACACGTCCCGCTCGCCGAGGCGGGTTTCCTGCAGCTTCCACGGTCCTGTTCCCACGGGGGCGACAATGCCGTCCTTCGTACCGCCGTCCTTGAACATGGAGGGCGCCATGAAACGGAACGGACGCGGCAGCGCGAGTTCCTGGAGCAGCGGGTAATAGCTATCCTTCAAGGTCAGTTTGAGCGTGTCGCTGTCGACGGCCTCGACGGAGACGATCTGGTTGGCGAGTTCGAGCCAGGCATGGCGCGATCGATTGGCCAGAATGGCGTCGAAATTGGCCTTGGCCGCGGCCGCATCGAACACCTCCCCGTTGGAGAAGGTCACGCCCTTGCGCAGCTTGAAGGTATAGGTCTTGCCGTCTTCCGATGCCTGCCAGGTTTGCGCCAGGCAAGGCTCCAGCGTGCCGTCGGCGCGGTAGCGCACCAAAGGCTCGTAGACCATGTTCTGCGCGAACATCTGATTCGGGGAATAAAGATGCGGGTTGAGCCACCCGACATTCACGGGCCATGAAAAGTTGAGAGTCGCACCGGCCCAAGCCGAGGTACTCGGCACGAGGGAAAGGGCTGCGCCCACACAGAACGCGATCACGCGGAGAGTTTTAAACATCGGCCTTGAGGGGAGAAGGACGGAGTATGAACTATTCCAGTACCCTCATACTTCCCCTACGTGTCAACCCCGCCGGCGGGACCCAGCCCTGCATGTTCGCCGGAAAAAGGCATGGCGTTTCGTCGGGTCAAACCGCCGCCCCGCCGCCCCGCCGCTTTCCTCATGCCGACGTCTCGGACCTCAGCCTTCACACGGACGGAATGTCGCTATCGGCGCACCGGCGCCTCAGTGATCGTGATCATCATGCGATCCGCCGGAATGCGGGGAACCGTCCCCGCCGCTTGCCAGAGCTCCCGTCAGGGGTCCGCTCAGCCGGCCGATCAGCGGTATGATGTGGAGTTTGCCATAGCGCACGCCCCGCTGGCTGCTGACGCTGTCGGCAAATTTGCGCAGATCGCCCGCGGTGCCGGCGAGGAGCGACACCTCAAGGCAGTTCTGTGCATTGATGTGCACATGCGTCGTGGCGATCGACAGCGCATGATGGGCGTGATGATTGTCCGTGAGCCGGTTCGGCAGGTCGCGGATCTCGTGATCGTACACATAGGTGAGAGAGCCGTAACAGAGCTGGTCGTTGCCGAGCGGCTCTCCTGATTCGATCGCCTCGCGCGCCAGAACCTCGCGGGCCATGTCGCGCAACGCCTCGGAGCGGCTCTGATAGCCGCGCTCTTCGCTCAAAGCATCGATCTCCCTGAGGAGGTCTTCTTCGAGAGTGATGGTGATCCGTTCCATACCGCCTGCCATTGGCGCCTTTTGTCCGGCACTATGCCCCAGGAATAGACGCCACCGCATCTGAAAACGACCCCGCAACGGATCACCGTCAACCGTTGGGAAGCGATGGCGGACGAAAGCCGCGCCGAAGCGACCGGATCGGCCGTCCCAACAGACGGTCGGACCGCCTCGCCAGATAATATGATTTAAAAACGCATATTTTATTTGCTTGCCCGGGTTTCGGTGATATGGGGTGCCAGTCGCGATCCCGCGCGCATCGCCAGCGACCGTTTCGACGGATGCGGGGCGCGAACCATGCGCCGGCCGTCTCTCCGACACGCAGACAGGGGCGGCCGGCGCACTCTCCCCAGCTGGTTTGCCTGCCGGCTGCACCTTCGTTGCAAGAGGATAGGTTCCCATGAGCAATCTGAGAGCCAGAGCCGTCGTCTCGGTCGCCGACCCCGAGCCGATCATTGCAGCCGTCTGCACCTATCTCGCCGAATATGACACAGACGTCCGCCGTGACGGCAGCTTCCATCGGATTTTCTACGATTTCGGGAACGGTTCCCTGCGCGCTTTGCGTGAAGCCATCGAGCTCGAAGCAGAAGCTCGGGACATCTCGGGTCTCTTTTACATGCGCATGGCGCTTGCCGCCCATCTCAAGGAATTCGCCGGCGCGCCGTCGCCCGAAATCGTCTGGGCGGGGGATGGCGACGATATCGAAACGCCGCCGAACTTCCGCCCCGTCAGCGTCCGCAAGATGCACGACATCACCCAGCACATGCGCCGGATCACCTTTGCGGGTGAGGATCTCGAGCGCTTCGCCGATGACGACAATCTGCATCTCGGCCTGATCATCCCACCCGAGGGCGGCAAACTGATCTGGCCGAAAGTCGGGCGAGACGGCCTCCTGCAATGGGACCCGGAAACACCCACACCCGCAATGCGGCGCTACACGGTGCGGCGCTGCAACCCGGCCACAGGCGAAATCGACATCGACTTCGTTCTCCATGACGACGCTGGTCCCGGCACGGCATTCGCCGTGCACGCACAACCCGGAGTGATGGCGGGGCTTGCCGGTCCCTCAGGAGGCAGCATCGTGCGCGGTCGCGATTGGTATCTTCTTGCCGGCGACGAAACGGCGCTTCCTGCCATCAGCCGTTTCCTGGAGATTCTTCCCGCCGACACGCCGGGCCGCGTTTTGATCGAGGTTGCGGGCGCTGAGGACGAGCAGCCGATGGGCGGTGGTGCGATTGAGGTCGAATGGATCCACCGCGGCGCCGACAGGCCGGGCCTTCGCCTGAGCGAGGCCGTCCGTGCCGTCGAATTCCCGCCCGATGCCGCCTCTCCCTATGTCTGGGCGGCTTGCGAGTTCAACGCCTTTAAGGCGATCCGCAACCATCTGCGCACCGAGCGCGGGCTGAAGAAACAGGATCACCTCGTGGTCGCTTATTGGCGGCAGGGTGAGCCAGAGGATACGGCGCCAGGGAACGATTGACGAGCGAGCCAAGCCCGTCCCCAAGCCTGGCCTCCAGCCTCGCCGCTGACAACCTCATCCGACTTGCGGCATCTCCTCAACCCCGAAAAGCGCTCAGGCGATCGCGACCGGGCGGTGGTTCTCGTCGACGGCGACCATCACGAACGTCCCCTTGCCGCACAGCCTGCGGTTCTCCGACAGGAGCGCCTCGGCAACCATGGTCACCTCGACGGTCATCGAGGAGCGCCCCGTCGCCACGATCGCGGGCTGCAGCTCGATCATCTCGCCGGTCGATACCTGATCCATGAAATCGACACGTTGAGAGGACGCCATGACGACGATCTTCCGGCAATGGCGGGTCGCCGCGACAAACGCCGATTTGCCCATCGCGGCGAGCACATGGCCGCCATAGAGGCTGCCGTAATGGCTCGTCTGATCGGGAAAGACGATCTCGGTCGAGCCGCTTTGAGGCGTCGGCATTTCCGGCCCGTCCGACAAGGGGGGCAGCGCCCCGCCATATCGCTCCAGCGTATCGGCGGCCACCATGTTGAAGACGCCACGCGTCGACAAGCGCCGTTCGCCGGACAGCGGCGCTTCGGCGACGAGATCGACTTCAACGCTGAGCGAACGGCGGCCGACGCGAACGACCTTTCCCGTCAGCTCGACGATTTCGCCCACATGCGCCGGGACATGAAAATCGATGCGTTCGCAGGAGGCGGTGACGAAATCGACATGCGCGTAGCGCGAGGCGACGAGAAAGGCGACCTTGTCCATATGCGCAAGGCCGATGCCGCCGAAGAGCGTGCCGTGGTGATTGGCGTCGCCGGGAAAGACGATGTCGATCAGCCTGGTGAAGCCGTTCGCAGGGCGCTCCAACCCATTCTCTTGCCCATTCTCCAGCCCAATCTCCGGCACGTTCATCGCGCTCCCCCCGCGCTCTCAACGCGCAAAGCCTTAGCTGCCATGACCATGTCGAAAACCTCCCGATAGCGCAAAGCACCGCCCCCAGATCGCAAATGCCGGGCCCCGGATCGCGGACGTGCCTGGGCACCTTCCCGGCTCAAGCGCACCGCGAAGCAAGACGTCAAGGCGGACTTTCTTCCGATCACTCGGAAGGAAGCCCGGCTTCGCCGAAAGTCGCTATGAGCCCCCGTGGCCTGGTCCTCTTCTGCGGCCTTTTGCCATTCTCGCCCTGCCTCAATTGAAGCCGCGGGAACCTCGTCCGCAAAGGCGCCGGCTGCCTCCAATCGCCTCTCGCGACTGCGAAAGCGCCTTCCCATCAAGTCCATGCGCCTGCAATTCATCTTGACGACACAGGCGAGATCGTGGTCCGCTCTCTCTGACGGTGCCTCCTTGGAGGCTGAAAAGGGAACGCGGTGCGGGCTATGCTCAAATCCGCGACTGTCCCCGCAACTGTGAGCGGCGAATCGCTCGTCACAATGCCACTGGCCCCGAGGGTACCGGGAAGGCGGCGACGCGATCATGACCCGCAAGTCAGGAGACCTGCCGTCAACCGTGGTCACGCGCGGTCACGTCGGTCGGGGATGTGCCGATGGGATAGACTTCATGAGCACCCGCGCATGAAGCGTCCTCGATCGCGGTGATGTGCCAACCGGCCGTGCGCCGCCTTGAGGTCATCTCGTGTTTTTCTCTCGCCCCTCGCGTGAAGGCGTTCCGCCGCAACGCTTCATTGCCGTTTGCGCCGGCCTTCTTGTCTCCGCCGGAATGTCTCCGGCTGCCGCGCAGGACGATGACGTCGTCGAACTCCCCGAACTGTCCGTCACGGCGAACCTGACGGCGACGCCCCTCACGCAGGTCGGCAGCGCGGTGACGGTCATCACCGGCGAAGAGCTGCAGGCGCAGAATATCCATGACGCCGCGGAGGCGCTGCGCCAGGTGCCGGGCGTTTCAATCAATGCGGCCGGCCCGCGCGGCCAGTTCACGCAGCTCAGAATCCGGGGCTCTGAAGGCAACCAGACCAAGATTTTCGTCGACGGCATCCCCGTCAACGATCCCGCCCGGGGCTCGGAATTCGATTTCGCGCATCTTCTTGCCGACAACATCGAACGCATCGAGGTGCTGCGGGGACCGCAGAGCGCGCTCTACGGCTCCGACGCGATCGGCGGCGTCGTCAACATCATCACCCGCCGCGCCGAACCCGGCACGCATCTGACGGCCCGCCTTGAAGCCGGCTCGCACAAGACGCTGAGCGGCAACGCCACCGTTGGCACGGCGGGCGCCAACTACGATTTTCTCGCCGGCGCCTCCGGCGTGCGCACCGACGGCGTCTCCGTTGCGGACAAACGGCTCGGCAACACGGAAGACGACGGCTACGAAAACGGCACGCTCTTCGCCAAGGGCGGCGTCGACGTCACCGACTGGCTGAACCTTTCAGGCGTTGCACGCTACACGCGCCTGCGCACGGATCTCGATTCGGAAGGCTTCCTGCCCTCCGTCGGCCATACCGGCCCGCTCGATTCCAACCAGGACATGAAGGGCGACCAGCTTTTCACGCGCGCCCAGGCGAAGGTGACGCTCCTCGACGGGCATTGGGAACAGCTCGCCGGCATCTCCTATACCGATCAGAACCGCGATTATCGCGATCTCGATCCGACCACGGTCACGAGCACTTACGAAGGCGAGCGGCTGCAGTTCGATTACCGCTCGACCTTCATGTTCGATACGCCCGCCATCGCCAATGCCGGGCATACGCTCACCCTAGGCGTGGAGCGGGGCGAAGACAGCGCCGTCTCGGACAGTGCCTGGTCCTCCTTCGATCGCTCCATCACCTCGACGGGCTTCATCGGCCAGTATCAGCTGAGCCTGTTTGAGGATCTGTCGCTGACGGCCGGCCTCCGCCACGACCAGAACGACGTCTTCGAAGATGCCACCACCTACCGGCTGACCGGCGCCTACAATTTCCGCCAGACCGGCACCAAGCTGCATGCTTCCTACGGCACCGGCGTAAAGAACCCGACGCTCTTCGAACTCTACGGCTACACCAACACCTATCGTGGCAATCCCGATCTCGAGCCGGAAGAGGCGAAGGGCTTCGACGTCGGCGTCACGCAGGCGTTCTGGGCGAACCGCGCCTCGTTCGATGTCACTTATTTCAATCAGGAGATCTCGAACCTCATCACCGGCTCGGGGCAGACCTCGATCAACCAGCCGGGTGAATCCAAGATCGATGGTGTGGAAGTCGCGCTGACGGTGGAGCCGCTCGACAATGTGACGGTGACCGGCTCCTACACCTATACGGACGGCGAGGACGCGACCGGCAACGACTTGATCCGCCGGCCGCAAAACGTCGCCAGCCTCGTCGTCAACTACGCCTTCCTTCAAGGCCGTGCCAACGTCAACGTCTCGGTCGACTACAACGGCGAGCAGAAGGACTGGGTGTGGACCGACGCCTTCTACATCAACCGCGAGACGATCACTCTCGATCCCTATACCCTCGTCGATGTCGCCGCCTCCTACGACATCACCGACAACACCCAGATCTTCGGCCGGGTCGAAAACCTCCTCGACGAGAAGGCCTATGATCTGTGGGGCTATGACCGGGAAGGCGTCAGCGCCTATGCCGGAGTTCGGCTGACCTTCTGATGCCTGGGCGTTGGCTCACGTATTGTCTGGCAGCCGTTGCGGTCCTCGCCGTCGCCGACGCTCCTCCGGCGCAGGCGAGGCCGCAGCACATCGTCTCGATCAATCTGTGCGCCGACCAGCTTTTGATGCGGCTTGCCGATCCCGATCAGATCGCCTCTCTCAGCTATTTCTCGCGCGATGCCTCCATGTCGAACCTGGCCGAAAAGGCCCGCGCATTTCCGCGCAATCGCGGCCTTGCCGAAGAGGTGATGCGCGACAAGCCCGACATGGTCTTTGCCGGACGCTACACGAAGCGCGTGACTGTCGATCTTTTGAAGCGCATCGGCGTCGACGTCGTGGAACTCGACGTGCCGCGCTCGATCCCCGATGTGGAAGCCCAGATCCGTCGTGTCGGCGCAGCCCTCGGCCAGGATGAGCGGGCGGAAGAGATGGTGCGCGAGATGGAGGCGCGGCTTGCAACCGAAGAGGTGCCGGCCTCCGAGCGCCCATCCGCGATCGTTTACGAACCGAACGGTTATACGGTCGGTTCCGGTTCGCTCATCAACGTGCTGATCTCGCTCGCCGGGCTTGAAAATCTCGCTGCCGAAAAAGGCCTTGAAAGCTACAGCCGGCTGCCGCTCGAAAAGCTCGTGGCCCTGTCTCCCGATGTGCTCGTCGTCGGCGACTATCGCGACGCGCCGGCCGTCGCCAACGAGATCCTGCACCATCCGGTGCTCTCGCGCATGCCGCGGCCGATGGAGATCGTTTCCGTCCCACAGCGTTTGTGGATGTGCGGCGGACCGGACATTTTCAAGGCCGTCGAGGCCTTGCGCCAGGCAGCCGACAAAGCGCGGGAGCTCAAATGAGCGAAATCGCGCTTCAGGCCGAGCGATCGGCGTCCGGCTACCGCAGGCTTCTCGGCGCTCTGTCGCTCACGGTCGCTATCGCCTTCGTCCTGTCGCTTGCGATCGGCTACGGCCCCTTCGATTTCGGCGCCGCGCTCAAGAGCGCACTCTCCGGAAAAGACGATCTCGGCGCCCTCGTTCTCGTCGAAATCCGGCTTCCCCGCGCCCTTCTCGGCCTCTTGGTCGGCTTCGCGCTCGGTCTCGCCGGTGCCGTGATGCAGGCGTTTTTGCGCAATCCGCTCGCCGAACCTGGCATCATCGGCATTTCGGGGGCTGCCGCCTTCGGCGCCGTCGTCATCTTCTATTCGGGGCTTGCGGCCGTCTCCTCGCTGCTTCTGCCCATCGGCGGGATCGTGGCGGCCCTTGCGGCTGGCCTGCTTCTCTTCGCCGTCGCCGGGCGCAACGCCAACACGGCGACGCTCATTCTCGCCGGCATTGCGGTGAACAGCCTCGCCGGCGCCCTCGTCTCGCTCGTTCTCAACCTGTCGCCCAACCCCTTCGCAGCCACGGAAATCATGTTCTGGCTGATGGGCTCGTTCGCCGATCGCAGCCTGACACATGTCGCCATCGCGCTTCCACCAATCCTGGCCGGCTGCATTGCGCTCTTTTTCACGTCGCGGGCACTCGACGCGCTGGCGCTCGGAGAGGATACGGCCACGAGCCTCGGCTTCGATCTGCGGATCACGCGCGCCCTCCTCGTCGGCGGCGTGGCACTCGCGGTCGGCGGTGCCGTGGCCGTCAGCGGCACGATCGGCTTCGTCGGCCTCGTCGTGCCACATCTCCTGCGCCCCTTCGTCGCCTACCGCCCCAGCTTGCTCCTGCCGGCAAGCGCGCTCGGCGGCGCGATCCTGACGCTTTCCGCCGACATCGCCGTCCGTCTCCTGCCGACACAGCCGGAACTGAAACTCGGCGTCGTGACGGCCGTTATCGGGGCACCCTTCCTGTTCTCGCTCGTCTGGCGCATGCGTGGAGACCTCAGATGATCATCTCAGCCTCCGGCATCGGCGTGAAAAGAGGTGAGGCGACGATCCTGCAGAGCGTCGACTTCGTCGCTCGCGCCGGCGAAATGGTCGGGCTCATCGGCCCGAACGGCGCCGGCAAATCGACCTTGCTTGAAGTCATCGCCGGTCTGCGCAAACCGGAACTCGGCCACGTCTTCTACGATGGCAAGCTTGCCGCCTCGGTGTCACGCCGCAGCCTGGCGCGCCGTCTCGCCTATCTGAAGCAGGATGCAACCGTCGACTGGCCGCTCTCAGTCGAAAAGGTCGTCGCTCTCGGCCGCCTGCCCTATGCGGGGGTCTTCGCCACACGCGACAGGCGGGCGGATGCAAAGGCCATCCACACCGCGATGGAGACCGCCGGCATCGCCCACTTCGCCGAGCGCAATGTGCAGACGCTGTCCGGCGGCGAACGCGCCCGGGTTCTCCTCGCCCGCGCGCTCGCCGTCGAGGCGGAGACGCTTCTCGCCGACGAGCCCGTCGATGCGCTCGACCCCCTGCATCAGCTCAATGTCATGGAGCTTTTGCGCAGCACCAGCGAGCGCGGAACCGGCATCGTCGTGGTGCTGCACGACCTCACCCTCGCCTCGCGCTTTTGCGACCGTCTCGTGCTTCTTCATCGCGGCCGGGTCGCGGCCGAAGGTGCGCCCCAGGACGTCCTGACGGACGAGATCATCGCCGAATGCTACGGCGTGCGCGCCTTGACCGGCATCCATGCGGGAGGGCGTTTCATCGTGCCCTGGCAGAAAGCCTCACAACAATCGCATGATTTGAAGACGGACCGCCTCGCCCCGCCTTTGGTCGCCAACGGGCACGGCCGTATCGTGCCCTTCAATGCCGCTCAACAACGCAGAACCCTCGATTCCTGAAGGCCATTCCCCCCAGGCCGTTTGACGAAGGATCAGAATGAACAACTTTCAAGGAATTCCTGACCTCTCCGCCACCGCCTCGTCGCGGCGCCCCGTAAGCCCGTGCATCGGGGTCTGTGAGATCGACACTGCGAGCGGCTTTTGTCGCGGCTGTGCTCGAAGCAGCGACGAGATCGCCATCTGGAGCCGCGCGCCCGATGACCTCTTGCGCAAGATCACCGCGGTGCTGCCGGCGCGGCGCGCCCAGCTCGGCATCAAGATCGCCCGTCTCGACTGGGACGAGGAGGAGATCGGACGGTTCATGCGCGATACGCTGCGTCCGGGAAAGGGTCGCTGGGTCTTCGGCATCGATGGCGCCTTCGGCGAATTCGCGATCGGAGCCGGCGAACAGCCCGAGGTCAAGAACGCTCTCACCGTCGCCACACATGCGGGCGCGGTCCGCCTGCGGCTGCCGGAAAAACTGCGTGCTTTCGCCTGGGAGGAAGGGGAAGCCATCGTCATGGCGCTTCCCCGCGGCAGGCTGCAGCCGCCTGCGGGCGTGACGCTCGCCGCGGCCGGACCCGACCAGGGCGCCATTCGCGAAGGCGATCGCGATGCTCTCGCTTTCGAGCTCGGCTTCGGCAGCCCCGTTGCACGCTTCTTTATCCGCACGAATGATCCAGCGCTCCAAAGGCGACTTCAGGTGCTGGAAGGAAAGCCGTGGCAGCAGGCTCTCGCCGAAGCCGGCAGCGAGATCCGGGAAGGCTCCGCCGACCGCATCATCCTGACATCGATTGGTCGCATGGAAATCTATTCTCCGTCCGCCACATCCGATCACCGCGCGCAGGAAAGCGCGCGCACGCAGCTTTCGCCGGAGGCGATCGCAGGCGGGCAGGAGATGCCGGCAGAGATCGAACTTCCGAAAGCCTATGCGCCCTGCGCCATCTTCTATCCGGCCCGCTAGGCGACACGGTCAGCGCCGATTCTCTCGGCGCTGACGCGGCCGGCAATTTGCCGCGCCCCGACTGATCGTTTCCTGACACTCTCCGCCTGCCTCCGTCAGCTCGTCGTAAGGCAGGGGGCGCATCGCTTTGCCCAGACGCCCGCGCGGGACACCGCAGCGCGGCGCCGAAGCGAAGACACCCAAGCCGGAGACAAGGGCCCAAGCCGGCCCGGTCCTGTCAGGAGATTTCAATGCCCTCCCTCTTCAACCGTTACGCGACGCCCTTCATCACGGGTCTTTTCATCGTTTCCCTGGTTTCAGGGATCGCCCTCTTCTTCCATGTCGGCCCGCGCGGCTTTCACGGCATGCACGAATGGCTGAGCATGGTGCTCATCCTGCCCTTCGTCCTGCACATCTGGAAAAACTGGCGGCCGCTGACGAACTATTTCAAGCGCTCGCCCATGGTGATCGCTCTTGCCGTCTCGCTGCTCATTTCTCTGCCTTTCCTCATGCCGACGAGCGGTGAAACGCGCAAAGGCCCTCCGCCCTTCGCCTTTTCGCATCAGATCCTGACGAATTCGGCCGATGCCGTCGCGCCGCTTCTTGGCATGACGGGCGAGGACGTGGCGGCCCGGTTGCGCGCAGCCGGCGTCGAGATCTCAGATCCCGACCAGTCGATTTCCGATGCGATCTCCAAGAGCGGGGCCAACGAGATGAAGGCGATCGGCGCGCTCCTGACGCCGGCAAGCTGACGCCGACTTCTTCCCAAACGGACCTCCTCAAACAAAGGGGCCCGACGCGATCCGCGCCGGGCCCTTTTTCAATTCGTCTCGGTGAGACAGCTCAGATATTGCCGAAATAGCTGCTCGGCGATGCGCCACCGTTCGGAGCCGACGGCCGGCGATCGTTGCGGCGATCGTCGGGGCGGTCGTAGCCCGGCCGCTGGTCGTTGCGGCGATCGAAACCGGGCCGCTGATCATTGTTGCGACCGTTCATGCCTTGCTGGGAACTGCCCGGCCTGGTGCGATCGAAGTTGCGGCTGCAGACGCTGCCGTCGCACGTGCCGTTGCGGGTATCGTTGCGCGGGCGGGCCTGCGCGCCGTGCTTCCCATGCTTCTGATAGGCGTTGGAGCGATATTGCTGGTTGGAACGGCCCCAATCGGAACGCGGGTTGCAGTCGCCGTTGCGATTGGCCGTCTGCTGCATCGCGACCGGCGAGGCGCCGTCTGGCGATGCGGCCATGCTTGCCACGGGGACGAACAAGGTGGCGGCCGCAAGCACGCCGGCGAGAAGGGTCTTTCTGGATGTCATTTCTTTCTCCATGACGATGTTGATGTCATGAAGATCGGCGTGTCGTCTGATCACTTGCTGACGGCGCGCCGAAAATGCCGTCAGCTTCCTGTCAGGCAGGTCAAGCAGAACGTCGGAAGCAAAACAGAAGGTGGATAAGAATGCGCGTCCTTCTCATCGAGGACGACACGGTTCTGGGTGCTGCGGTGCGAGATCAGATCAAGGCCGACGGCCATTCCGTCGACTGGGTCGCACGTCTTGACGACGCCCGCGACACGCTTTCCGCCGGCGTCTTCGATCTCATCCTCCTCGACCTCATGCTGCCGGACGGGCGCGGCGTGCCGTTTCTCAAGAACCTACGCACCAGCGGGGCCGTCACACCCGTCATCATCCTGACGGCGCTCGATCAGATTTCCGACCGCATTGACGGGCTCAATGCCGGTGCCGACGATTACATCGTCAAGCCGTTCGACCTCGACGAACTCTCCGCACGGATCGGCTCCGTCGCCCGCCGTTATTCGGGAAATCCCAATCCCATCGTGACGATCGGGCCCCTCGACATCGACCTCGCGGCCCGCAGCATCCATCGCGACGGCAAGGCGGTGGCGCTGACGGCGCGCGAATGGGCGCTGTTTGAAGCTTTTGTGCAGCGTCCGGGCCAGCTCCTCTCCAAGGCGCAGTTGGAGGAGCGGCTTTATTCCTTCGACGATACGGTCGACAGCAACGCCATCGAGGTGCATGTCAGCCGTCTTCGCAAGAAGCTCGGCCGCGACATCATCGAGACCGAACGCGGCCTCGGCTACCGTCTCGGCCATCCATGAACGCGCCGCGCTCATTGCAGCTTCGCCTTGCGCTTGCTCTGGGTCTCGCCGTCACGGTCCTGTGGCTCGCGGCGGCAAGCTTCACGGCCGAAAAGCTGCGTCACGAAATGGACGGGCTCTTCGACGCGGCTCTCGAGGATGCGGCCCAACGCATCCTGCCGCTTGCCGTGCACAGCACCCGAGAGCACCGGCGCGACGAGGAATTCCGCGAGGACAAGCGTCCTGAGCGGCGTGGCGGGCCGGCAAGAGCGGAACGCATCGCACGGCTGCACAAGGACGACCGCTTCTTCACCTGGGTGGTGCGCGACCGCAAGGGCGAGACGGTGCTGCGCTCGGCCAATGCCGAGAAGGAGGCCTTTCCGCCCTTCACCGGCGAGGGCTTCCGGCAGACCGCGACGCACCGCCTTTATTACGACGCGGCCGGTCGCGACGGACTGACGATCGCGGTTGCCGAGCCCCTGTCTCACCGCACCTCCATGGCGCGCGAGATGCTTCTTTCTCTCGGGCTGCCATTGCTCATCGTCATCCCGCTCAGCCTGGCTGCGATCTTCTTTGCCGTGCGCACCAGCCTGCGGCCGGTGCGGCGGCTGCGCGCCGATCTCTCGCAACGCGGCGCCCGCAATCTCGCGGCACTTTCCGATCAGGGCCTGCCGAGCGAGCTTGAGCCGATCGTGCAGGGCATGAACCAGCTTCTCGACCGGCTGCGTGCCGCCTTCGAGGCGGAACGGAGTTTTGCTGCCAATGCGGCGCATGAATTGCGCACGCCCGTCGCCGGCGCGATCGCGCAGGCCCAAAGACTGCGCGCCGAAACCAAGGACGCCAGTGCAGCCGAGCGCGCGAAGGAGATCGAGACGACGCTGAAGCGGCTCAATCTCCTGTCGGAAAAACTCATGCAGCTCGCACGCGCCGAGGGCGCCAGGTTGCGCACCGACACCCCCGCCGACATGCGGCCGATCCTGAAACTGATCGTGGACGATTTCGCCCGCATCGGTGCCGCACCCCGCCTTCACCTTGAGATGCCGGACGAGCCGGTCCTGTCCGATCTGGAACGCGACGCCTTCGGCATTCTCTGCCGCAACCTCATCGAAAACGCTCTGAAGCACGGACGCACGGGCGAAGCCGTCGATATCACGCTGTCGCCGACCGGCGTTCTGACGGTCGCCAATGCCTGCCCGCCCGTTGCCGACGAGGATCTTGCACGCCTCACGACCCGCTTTGCGCGTGCAACCGACAAAAAAGATGGCAGCGGGCTCGGCCTTGCCATCGTGCGAACCATCGCCGAGCGCGGCGGGGGCGAACTCGCCTTCGCCTCGCCGATCCCCGGCCGAGACGAAGGTTTCGAGGTGCGTTTCACCCTGCCCCGCTCCGACGCCGGATCGGAGTGAAACGCAGGCAGAAACCAGCCGCATGCGGTGCGATTGCGCGATTGTTCTTTGGCGGATTGTTCTTTTAGTTCGCTAAAAGACTGGCCAAACCGGTGATCACAACCGACACTGACAGCAACCTCATCATCACAAAGCGGCAATCTCGATCATGTTTTTGAAGTCTGCTGAAATCTTCGCGCTCAAAAGCGGCGGCATCAATCCGGTCCTCCTGCGCCTGACGACCGACAGCGGGGAGGTCGGCCTCGGAGAAGCCGCCGTCGCCTATGGCGTCGGCGCCAAAGCGTCCGCTGCGATGCTGCAGGAGCTCGCCGAGCGCTTTCTGCGCGGCGGTGTCGATCCCTATCGCGCCGAAAGCGTCGCCGCGAGCATCAAGGATTTCAGCTTCTGGGCGAAGGGCGGCGGGCCGATCCTGCATGCGGGATTGAGCGCCATCGAACAGGCGCTCATCGACATCAAGGCACGCAGCCTCGGCATTCCCGTTTACGAGCTCTTGGGCGGGCGCATGCGCGACACGCTGAGGACCTACGCCAACGGCTGGTATTTCGGCTGCAGTTCGGATCGGGAGCTGCCGGACGCTGCCGAAAAGACCGTCGCGGACGGCTATTCCAGCCTGAAATTCTATCCCTTCGCAGAAATCCTCGACGGCGGACGCCTCCGCCATCCCTCCCTGCGCGGCAGCGACGATCCCGACCTCGTCAAGCGCGGGGTCGCCCTCGTCGCCGCGGTGCGCGAAGCGGTCGGACCGGACGTCGAATTGCTGCTCGACCTTTCCGCCGGCCTCACGCCCTTCGATGCGATCCGCTTCTGCCACGAGATCGAAAAATACGATGTCGCCTTCGTCGAAGAGCCGACCGAGCCCGACGATTTGAACGCGCTCAAGCTCATCTCGGAGCGCGTGCAGCAACCCATTGCCGTCGGCGAGCGGCTCTATGGCCGCCAGGGTTTTCGCGATCTTCTTGAAAGCCGCAGCGTCGCTATCCTGCAGCCCGATCTCGGCAATACCGGCGGCATCTGGGAGGCCCGCAAGATCGCCGCGATGGCCGAGGCCTACGGCCTCAAGGTTCAGCCGCATATCTGCGCCAGCTCACTGTCGACAGCGATCGGTGCGCATTTCAGCGCCTCGATCCCGAATTTCTACGTTCAGGAGCATTTCCCTTATTGGGGGCAGGTGCCGGGCTATGTGGAGGTGTTGAAAGACCCCCTCGAGCCGCGGGTCGTGAACGGCCGCCTTCCCATCGACGCGCAACCGGGCTTTGGCGTCGAGCTCAATGATGAGAAGATTGCCGACTTCTTGTACTGTCGGATCGACCTCACCTGAAATGAGGCTGTCTTGAACCTTCAGCAGCTTGCAGCGTTCCGTGCCGTCATGATGACGGGCACCGTCAGCGGTGCAGCCGAAGTTCTGGGGCGCAGCCAGCCGGCGGTGAGCCGCATGCTGGACCGCCTCGAGGCGGATCTCGGCCTCGCTCTCTTCGAGCGCCGCAAGGGTCTGATCATGCCGATGCCGCAGGCGCGCCGGCTGCTCGACGAGGTCGAGCGTGCCTATGTCTCGCTCGATTCCCTGCAGGCGCTGGCGACACGGCTCGCCAAGGGCCAGGGCGATCAGGTCAATCTCGCAATCCTGCCCGCCCTCGGCCTCAGCTTCATGCCGCGCGTCATCGCCAAATTCCGTGAGGAGCGGCCGGGCACCCGCGTCAGTCTCGCCATTCGCATGTCCCCCACTGTGGAGGAATGGGCGGCGGGCCAGCAGGTGGATTTCGGCTTTGCCGAAATGCCGGTTCGCCGAACCGGCTTCGATACGGAGATCTTCTCCGATTCCCCTTATATCGCGGCGGTGCCGAGTGATCACGAGCTGGCGGATCGCTCATGCCTCGGCCCGAGCGATCTTGCCACGGGGCCGGTCATCTACTGGACGCCCTTCGTGGCGGCCCGTCATCTTCTCGATCAGGCCCTCATCACGTCAGGCGTACGCGTCGAAGCGCTCTGCGAAACGAGCCTCTCGGGCGCCGCCTATGAGATGGTGAAGCAGGGCCTCGGCATTGCCATCATCGACCCCTACACCGCCGTCCTGCAGCACGACGCCCGCATCCGTCTCATCCCCTTCCGCCCGGCCATCCCTTTCAGCGTCGCATTGCTTCGGCCGCAATTTCGCCCCGCGAGCCCGGCGATCGAGCGCATGCTCGCCCTGGCAAAAGTGGAACGGGACAAAGTGCTTGCCGAGGTCCCGTCCTGATCTCTCCGCCGCACCCCAACTCGGTATGCTCTTTGCGCATATCTATCGGCATATTTTTAATTTTGAACATTTCGAGGCTATCGACATAGTCGCGACAGAACGTCGCCTCACCGGGAAGTATATGCCGAGCACCCTTGCGAACCTTGACGGGCTTGAATGCGATGTCGCTGTCATCGGAGCTGGGATCAACGGAGCAAGTGCCGCTCGCGAACTGACCGAAGCGGGTTATTCTGTCCTTCTCTGCGACAAGGAAGATTTCGCCGCCGGAGCGAGCAGCCGATCTTCGCGGATGCTGCATTGCGGCCTGCGTTACTTTGAGGCCGAAAATCCGGTCGCGACCTTCGGTCTGCATCCGCTGCGCTTCATGCAGGCCTTGAAGATGGCGCGCGCCGGCATGGAGGCCCGCCACGAGATCGCCGCAACCGCCGCCGACGGCGTGAAGCCGTTCACGATGTGCTTCCCAGTCTATCCGGAAAGCCCGGTGAAGCGCTGGCATCTCGATGTCGGCCTCAGGCTCCTGGAGCGGATCGGCCCCGGTGCGCCGCCTCTCGAATATCGCAAAATCACCCGCGATTTCGAACAGCACCTGCCCTTTGCGGCTGATCTGCGCGATCTTGACCGCCTCAAGGCTGTGGCGACTTACCGCGAATACGTCTTCGACTGGCCGGAGCGCTTCTGCGTCGATGCCGCCCTTCAAGCGGAAGCGGAGGGCGCCGTGGTCAAAAACTTCTGCCGCGCTGAACTCGTCGCGCGGGATGACGCGAAACGCTGGCTCCTGCGGCTCGTCGCCAAGGACGGCACCACCGCGACGGCAAAAGCCCGCCTCGTCTTCAACATGGCGGGGACCTGGATCGATGAGGTCAATGCGAAGGCCGCCGACAGCTCGCATGAAGAACCCGGCCGACTGATCCGTGGCACCAAGGGCGCGCATATGGTGGTGCGCCTGCCTGAGAGGTATCAAGGCTACGGCATCGCCACCATGCACCGGCAGGGCATGCCCTTCTACGCCCTGCCCTCGCATGACGACTTCTTCTACTTCGGACCGACGGAAACGCCATTCGACGGCGACGCCAAGGATCTTTCCGCAACCGATGACGAGATCGACTTCCTTCTCGGCGAGGCCAACCATCTCCTGCCGGGGCTGAACCTCAAGCGCGCAGACATCGCCTTCACTTGGGCGGGCGTGCGGCCCCTCACTTTCGACGAAGAGCTGCCGATGGGGCGCCGCTCGCGCGAGATCCACGATCTTTCGCAGGCTGGCATGCCGAACGTCTTCGCCATGACCGCAGGCCCGGTGATGTCGCATCGCAGCGCCGGCCGGGTGCTGCGCGAACGTGCCGAGGCAGCACTCGGTCCCGCACCCTACGCCACCGGGAAGACCGCTTCGCTCTGGCAGATCTCCAAGACATCGCCGCGCCTGTCGCAGCCGGAACCCGCCGGCAACGCCAGGCGTGCTGCCTTCCGCCATGCCGTCACGCACGAACATGCACGCGATCTCAAAGGCATTCTTTACACGCGGACGGCGCTTGCCTGGCGCCGTCATCTGTCGCGCGAGGACGTGGAGGAGGCTGCCCGGTCGGTGGCCGATCTCCTCGAATGGACGCCCGAACGAACCGCCGAAGAAGTCGAGGGCTTCCTAAATTACCAGCGGACGGTGTTTCGCACCGGTCAGCGCCCGAATGATCGATCGACCGCAATGCCAGCCTCAACCGGAGACATGCAGCCATGAAATCGATAGCCAAAGTCCTAAGCCTACCCGTCCTCGCCGCACTGGCGGGAGCGACCTTCCTCGCAGCCACTGCGCCAGCCCAGGCGGCTGACGACCGCCTGCAGGAAATCCTCGAACGCGGGACGGTGCGCGTCGGCGTGCTCGGTGCCTTCAAGCCGTGGTCGTTCCCGTCCACCGACGGCACCCAGGAGGGCATCGAAATCGACCTCGCGAAGAGCGTGGCCGATACGCTCGGCGTCGATCTCGAACCGGTCGTCGTCACCTCCGCAAACCGCATGCAGTTCCTGCAGCAGGGCAAGATCGATGTGATCATCGGCGGCATGTACGACACCGCCGAACGCCGCAAGATCATCGGCATCATCGAGCCGGCCTACTGGACCTCCGGCCCGACGCTGATGGCCAAGGAAGGGGCCATTACGAGCTGGGAAGACATCAAGGACAAGCCGGTCTGCGCCAAGCAGGGCGCCAATTACAACAAGCAGGTCCAGCGCGAATACGGGCCGCGTCTCGTCGCCTTCACCGGCAACACGGAAGGCAAGGCCGCACTCCGAGCCGGCAAATGCGTCGCCTGGCTCTATGACGATGCCTCCATCATGGCCGACCTCGCCTCCGGCGAATGGGACGGCTACGAGATGCCCGTCTCCGTCCTCTTCAACAATCCCTGGGCCTCGGCCGTGCCGATCGAAGAGCTCGACAAGCCCTGGGGCGTTTTCATGACCGGCATGGCCTATCGCTGGCAAGCCGACGGCAAGCTCGTCGAGCTCGAAAAGAAGTGGGGCGTGAAGCCGTCCGATTGGCTCGCCGAACAGCACAAGCGTCTCGAATGGGACGAAAGCTACCTCGACGGCCAATAAGAGCCTGTGTCCGAGCCAAGGAAAGTCAGTCTTAATTGCAGGGCATAAGCTTGTTCAGCCTCATCGCACCGTTGTTCCAGCGTCTCTACGACGAGACGGGTCTCAACTTCATCATCTTCTACGATCGCTATGAATACGACCGCTTCGTCTCCGGAATTGCGATTTCGCTGCAGCTCATTTTCTGGTCCATTCTGCTTTCCCTTGTCATCGGGGTTTTGGGCGCGTGGGTGCAGACCTCGCGCTCGAGACTTCTGAGGGGCGTCGTCAACGGCTACATCCAGCTCTTCCGCAACACGCCGCCCCTCATCCAACTCCTGTTCTTCTATTTCGGCCTCGGCGCCTTCACGCCTCAGGTCGATATGGGCGGCTATTACGCGCCGCTCATCTCCTCCTTCAGCTGGGCGATCCTGTCGCTCGGCATTTTCGGCGGCGCCTTCAACGTCGAGATCTTCCGGTCGGGCATCGAGGCGGTGCCGAAATCGACGGCGGAAGCCGCGGAAAGCCTGTGCTTCTCGCGCTGGCAGACCTACGCCTACGTCACCCTGCCTCTCGCCTTCCGCATCAGCCTGCCGGCGCTCACCAACAACCTCGTCAGCCTCGCGAAGACGACCTCGCTCGCCTACGTGATCTCGGTTCCGGAGATGACCTACACGCTCAACCAGGTCTGGTCGGACAACATCAACGTGCCGGAGATGATGCTCGTCCTCTTCCTCTTCTACGTCATTATCGTCAGCCTGATCGCGGCCGGGCTCCACTGGCTCGAGAAACGACTGGCGCTGCCGGGATACGGACGATGAAAACAGCCCGGCCCTTCCGCATCGACGCCGAAACCCTCTCGGCCTTCCTGCCCAGTCGCTCGATCCGCGGCTGGCACGGCCTCGTCCTCGTCGGCATCTTTCTCGCAAGTCTCGCGGCGGCGCAGGCTCAAGGCCTCGCAGCGCCCCAGACACCCTCCGCCATTGCCACACTCATCGCGTGGATGCCCTTCATCCTGAAAGGCTTCGTCCTCAATCTCGTGATGAGCTTCCTGGCGATGGGGATAGCGACGGTGCTCGGGATTGCGCTCGGCATGCTCCAGCTCAGCCATAGCCGCCTTGTGCGCGCACCGGCCTGGATCATCACGCATCTCTTCCGCAATTCGCCCTGGCTCGTCATCCTCTTCGTCGTCATGCTCCTCGTCCCCTTCGAAGTGGAGCTGCCGGGCGGACGGAACGTCATCCTCTCCGACTGGATCAAGGCGACGATCGCCTTCTCGCTGCCGGTGATGGCGAATATCAGCGAGATCGTGCGCGGCGCCATCGTCTCCATTCCGCGCGGGCAGTGGGAATCAGCTGAGAGCCTCGCCTTCACCCGCGGCCAGACGCTGCGCTGGATCATCCTGCCGCAATGCGTCAAGCGGGCGATCCCGCCCTGGATGAACTGGTACGCGCTCCTCGCCATGGCGACGCCGATGGCCTCTATCCTCGGCGTGCGCGAAGCCGTCGGAAATGCGCAGGCGGCGATGGAAGCGGCAGGCGCGCGGCCGGAACTTCTCGTGCCGTTCTATCTGTTCCTGCTGCTTCTCTTCTTCGCCTACATCTATCCGATTTCCATTTGGACCCGAGCGATCGAGCGGAAATATGCTGTCGAGACCTAAGAAAACTGCGCCTGGCGCGGCCGCACCGGCCTGGACGCCGGACATGCCGCTCGTCGAGGTGCACGACGTTCACAAATCCTTCGGCGACCTCGAAGTGCTGAAGGGCGTCAGCTTCAACGTCAGCCAGGGTGAGGTCGTCTGCATCATCGGCCCGTCGGGCTCCGGCAAGTCGACGCTCATCCGCTGCATCAACGGCCTCAACAACATCCAGCAGGGCTCGATCAAGGTCGAAGGCCAGGAGGTCAACGACCCCAACCTCAACCTTCTGGAACTGCGCAAAAAAGTCGGCATCGTCTTCCAGCAGTACAATCTCTTCCCCCACAAGACGGCGCTCGAAAACGTCATGATGGCGCCGGTGAAGGTTCTGAAAGAACCGAAGAAAGAGGTTGAAGAACGCGCCCGCGCGCTCATCGCCAAAGTGCGCCTCGGCGGCAAGGAGGACGTCTATCCCGGTCATCTTTCCGGCGGACAACAGCAGCGCGTGGCGATCGCGCGCAGCCTCGCCATGCGCCCCGACGTCATGCTCTTCGACGAGGTGACGGCAGCCCTCGATCCGGAAACGGTCAAGGAAGTGCTCCTCACCATCAAGGAGCTCGCGGCCGAAGGCATGACCTGCATTCTCGTGACCCATGAAATGGGCTTTGCCCGGGAGGTGGCGGACCACGTGTATTTCACCGACCGCGGTGTGATCGTCGAGCACGGTCCACCGGAAGAGCTTTTCACCAGAGCCAAGGACGAGCGCACCCAGCGCTTCCTTAGCCAAGTCATCTAGCCGCATCGCCGTCGGCCTAGCGGTCGCAACGGCGTGACGTGTCTCGTCGCGCCGATCGGATAGCTGTGCCTTCGTCAGAGAAAGAAAACGATGTCTGAAACCGCACTTCGCGCAAGACCGCTGCAACCGGACCCGTCGCACAAGGATCCGCTCCTGCGCCCGTTGCGCATCAAGCATGTCGAATTCCGCAACCGGATCATGAGCACGAGCCATGCCTGCGGGCTGGAATCCGGCGGCATGCCGCAGGAGGCCTACCAGCTCTATCATCTGGAAAAGGCCAAGGGCGGCATCGGACTTTCCATGTTCGGCGGCTCGTCCAACATCGATCGCGATTCCCCGAACATTTTTCGCCAGCTCAATGTCGGCGACGACGCGATCATTCCGCATTTGCGGCGCTTCAGCGAACGTATGCACGGCGAAGGTGCCGCGCTCATGTGCCAGATCACGCATCTCGGCCGCCGCGGCGATCCCTATGCCGGCGACTGGTTGCCGACGATCGCCCCCTCACCGTTGCGCGAGACCCTGCATCGCAGCATCCCCAAGGAGATGGACGAACACGACATCGAGCGTATCGTGAAGGCCTATGCCGCCGCCGCACGGCGCTGCAAGGAGGGCGGGCTCGACGGCATCGAGACGCTCGCGGCCGGCCATCTGATCGGTCAGTTCCTGTCGCCGCTCACCAACCGGCGCACGGACCGCTTCGGCGGCAGCCTGGAAAACCGCTGCCGCTTTGCCGTGATGGTGCATACGGCGATGCGCGAGGCGGTCGGAGACGATTTCCTGATCGGCATCCGCTACGTGGTCGACGAAGCGACGAAAGGCGGCCTCAGCTTCGACGATTGCGTCGAGGCGGCGCTCCTTTTGAAACGCGAGGGCGCCGTCGATTTCTTCAACGCCATCTACGGCACGATGGACACGACGCGCGCGCTTGCGGAAGAGAACATGCCGGGCATGGGCTCCAAGCTCGCGCCATGGGTGGAACCGGTCGGGGCCTTCAAGGCAGAAATCGGCCTGCCGGTCTTCCATGCGGCCCGCATCGCCGACATCTCTTCGGCGCGCTTTGCCGTTGCCGAAGGCAAGCTCGACATGGCGGGGATGACGCGGGCACAGATTGCCGATCCCCATCTCGTCGCCAAGCTCGCCGCCGGCCGCGAAGACGAAGTCCGCCCCTGCGTCGGTGCCACGCATTGCCAGTCGCCCTACCGCCCCTCCTGCCTGCACAATCCCGTCACCGGCCGGGAAACGACACTGAGCCATGTCATCCGACCGACAAAGGGACTGAAGCGCAAGGTCGTCGTCGTCGGCGGCGGTCCGGCGGGGCTCGAAGCGGCGCGCGTCGCGGCCGAGCGCGGCCATGAGGTCGAGCTCTACGAAGCTGCGGCCAATGTCGGCGGACAGATCCTTCTCGGCGCGACCGGCTCCTGGCGCCGCGATCTCATCGGCATCGTGGAATGGCGCGTCGCGCAGCTTGCGCGCCTCGGCGTCGGCATCCACACCAACGCCTATATGGAGGCCGACGACATTACGGCGCTCACCCCCGACGTCGTCATTCTCGCCACCGGCGGCCTGCCGCAGATCGACCTTCTTGAAGGCGACGATCTCTGCGTCAGCACCTGGGACGTTCTTTCAGGCCAGGTGCCGATCGGGCGCGACGTCCTCGTCTATGACGGCACCGGCCGTCATCCAGGCCCTCTTTCCGCCGAAAAGGCGAAGGAGGCCGGCGCGAATGTGACCTATGCCACGATCGACGCGACGATTTCCGAAGAGCTCACCTATGCGGAGAGGCTGCGGTGGAAGAAGCGCTTTCTCGCCCTCGGCATCGCCCCCATTTCGGAGACCCGCCTCGTCGGAGTGCGTCGTAAGGACAACCGGCTCGAAGCCGTTCTCCTCAACGAGATCTCGCGAGAGGAGACCTCCATTCTCGTCGACCAGGTGATCGTCGAGCAGGGCAGCATCCCGATGAACGAGCTCTTCGAGGAGCTGCGCTCCACCTCGAAGAACGATGGCGTGACCGATATCGAAACCTTCATCCACCTGGAACCGCAGCCGTTTCGCGATGAGGCCGGATTCGAACTCCATCGCATCGGCGACGCCGTCTCAAGCCGCAACATCCATGCCGCCGTGCTCGACGCGGTCCGCATCTGCAGCCCGCTTTGAGCGGGCTTCGCAGTCTCTTCCCATGTCAACTTCCAAGGACACCTGCCCCATGACTTTTGCGCATTTCAAGGTTCTCACATTCGACGTCGTCGGAACGCTCATCGATTTCGAGAAGGGCCTGCTCGACGGATTTCGTATGTTCGGCGGACCGGCAGCCCGCGACCTCAGCGACGACGACCTCTTCGTTCCCTACATCGAGGCCCGCCACATTCATCCCGGCCGCGCCAGCCAGGTCATGGGAGAGGTCTATCAGCATGTCGCCGGCAAGCTCGGGCTCGACCCCAGCGAGGGCGCAGCCGCCGCGTTCCAGGCCCATGCCCTGAAATGGCCGGCCTTCCAGGATTCGGTTGCCGCGCTGAAGCGGCTGCGCAAGCGCTTCCGCCTCGTGGCGATGACGAATGCCGACCGTGTGATCTTCTCCAGCTACTCCCACACCCTCGACAATCCCTTCCATGACAGCGTCACCCTGGACGATGTCGGCGTCGCGAAACCCAATCCGCGCTTCTTCGACTTCAACCGCGGCCGCCAGTCGGCCTTCGGCTACAAGCAGGACGAGATTCTCCACGTTGCGCAGAGCCAGTATCACGACATCGGCGTGGCTCGGGAGCTTGGTTATTCCGTCTGCTGGATCGAGCGGCGTCAGGGCCAGGAAGGCTTCGGCGGCACGCCAGTGCCGAAGGAGGTGACGAAGCCGGACTTCCATTTCGCGACGCTGGCTGAGCTCGCCGATGCGATCGACGAGGATTTCGCCGCAAACCGCTGAAGCGGTCGAGCGCGTTTGAATGCTGCAGGCCGGCTCCGGCCGACCTGCCTCCACCCACACTTCGGGGCTCAGCGGAAGGGCGGCTCGTCGAAGGCGCGCAGCTTGCGCGAATGCAACCTGTCGCCCTCCTTGCGCAGGAGCTCGACGGCGCGGATGCCAATCTGCAGATGCTCCGAGATCGCCCCTTCATAGAAGCGGTTCGCCTGCCCCGGCAGCTTGATCTCGCCATGCAGAGGCTTGTCGGAAACGCAAAGAAGCGTTCCGTAAGGCACGCGGAAACGGTAGCCCTGCGCGGCGATCGTCGCGCTCTCCATATCGACGGCGACAGCGCGGCTCTGGTTCAAGCGATGCGCCGAGGCGGTGTAGCGAAGCTCCCAATTGCGATCGTCGGTGGTGACGACGGTGCCGGTTCTGAGCCGCAGCTTCACCTCTTCCCCATGCATGCCGCTCACCTGCTTGGTGGCGTCGTAGAGCGCCCGCTGCACCTCGGCGAGGCTCGGGATCGGAATATCCGGCGGCAACACGGCATCGAGAACATGGTCGTCGCGCAGATAGGCGTGAGCGAGCACGTAATCGCCGATCGACTGGCTTTCGCGCACCCCGGCGCAATGACCGATCATCAGCCAGGCATGCGGGCGCAGCACCGCCAGATGATCGCAGATCGTCTTCGCATTCGACGGCCCGACGCCGATATTGACGAGGGTGATGCCACCGCGGCCGGCCCCCATCAGATGATAGGCCGGCATCTGGTGCTTCTTCCAGGCAAGCTCGGAGATCGCCCGCTCCGGATCCTCCGTCTCCTTCGTCACAAGGCTGCCGCCGGCGCAGGAGAGCGCCTCATAGGGGCTCTCCGGATCGCGCACCTGCCGGCACGCCCACCGGATGAACTCATCGACGTAGCGGCTGTAATTGGTGAAGAGAATGAACGGCTGAACATGTTCGGCCGGCGTGCCCATGTAATGCTTCAGCCGCGCCAGCGAAAAATCCGTCCGCAGCGCATCGAAATGCGACAGCGGGATCTCCTGGGCGGAGGCAAACAGCCCGTCGGAGACTTCATCGCCGATCAGGGCAAGTTCCGTCGTCGGAAAATGCCGGATCATTTCGAGCGTCGTCGCCCGGTCGAGCACGAGATCCCCGTCCTCCAGGACATAGGGAAAGGGGATCTCCTGGGCCGAGGGCCGCACGCTCAGATGCACGCGGTGGTCTTCGGCCAGGATGGCGAGCTGATCGGCAAGATAATTGCGAAAGAGAGCCGGCCGCGTGATCGTTGTCGTGTAGCCGCCCGGACGCGTGAAACGCCCATAAGCGCGCGGCTTGAAGCTGCGCGGCGGCGCACCGTCCCAGCTGACGTGCAGCTCCGGATAACAGAAAAGGCCGGCCTCGCGGGCCGCCGGATCGGGCGGCGTTCCGTCTTTGGCGAAGAGCGCGATGGCGTCCCGCAGCTCTTGGACGGCCCCGTCGTAAAGCTGCTCCAGGCGATTCAGCGCGTCTTCGACGCCGGCTATGTCGGTTGTCCTGTCGTCTTTCATCACACTTCCTTCCGCCGGGAAGGGCATATCGCAAGATGCCTTCGTTTAGCTACGGGCGGCCGTCATGCGGGAAACCTCGCCGAGACCGTCATAGAGGATGACGGCGAGCGCGCCGGTCAAAAGGCCGCCCTGCAGCACGAAGGCGAGATTGTTGGAGTTGAGCCCGGCGATGATCACCTCGCCCAGGCCTTTGGCGGCGACCGTGGAGCCGATCGTCGCCGTCGAAAGCGCGATGACGAGCGAAATGCGCACGCCTTCGAGAATCACCGGCAGAGCGAGCGGCAGCTCCACCTGAAAAAGCCTCTGACGTCCTGTCATGCCCGTCCCCTTGGCCGCCTCGGCGACAGCGGGCTGCAGACCGGTGAGGCCCGCGAGCGTGTTCTCGAAGATCGGCAGAAGCCCGTAGAGAAAGAGCGCGATCAGGGTCGGCCAGGTCCCGAAGCCGACGACCGGCACGGCAAGCGCCAGCACCGCGACGGGCGGAAAGGTCTGGCCGATATTCACGATGGCGCGCGACAGGGGCAGAAATTCCGCGCCGATCGGCCGGCTCACCAGGATTGCGAGCGCCACGCTGATGAGCGTCGCCGGCACGATCGCCGCCACCACGATCAGAAGATGCGAGATGGTGAGGTCGAGAAGGCTCGCGCGGTCATAGATCGCCGGCGCGCCCACGGGTGCAAACGGCTCAAGCAACGGCCTGAACGCCTCCGGGACGAAGAGGAAGGCGAGCACCAGCGCGACGAGCGCAAGCCGCAGGAGAAGGACGAAAGGCCGGCTCATGCCACCGATCGCGCTGCATCGAGAAGCGCCCCTCGCCGCACGAGACCACGCGCCGTCCCGTCTTTACCGACCACGGGCAGAACCTCGCGACCGCTCCAGATCATTTCCGCCAGCGCATCATACAGCGAGCGGTCGGCGGCAATCGGCGTTCCTTCCGCGGTTCCTTCTTCGGTCCGCTCGCTGACCGGAATGAGCGAGAGATAGCGGAACGGCCGGTCGTCGTCGCCGACGAGATTGCGGACGTTATCGCTTGCCGGATGGGTCAAGATTTCGGCCGGCGGTGCGAGCTGCTCCACCCGCCCCTCGCTCATCACGGCGATGCGGTCGCCGAGCCTGATCGCCTCCGCCATATCGTGGGTGACGAGCAGGATGGTGGAGCCGAGGCGTTCTTGGATGCTCTTGAGATCGGCCTGCGCCTTCGCACGGATGACCGGATCGAGCGCGCCGAAGGGCTCGTCCATCAAGAGCATGTCGGGACGGGCCGCAAGTGCGCGGGCGACGCCGACGCGCTGCGCCTGACCGCCCGAGAGCTGGTGCGGATAGCGCGGCGCGATCTCATCGGGATCGAGCTGCAGGAGTTCCAGAAGCTCGTGCACGCGCGCGTCGATCTTCTTGCGGTCCCAGCCGAGAAGCTTCGGCACGGTGGCGATGTTGCGAGCCACCGTCCAATGCGGAAAAAGCCCGTGATCCTGGATCGCATAGCCGATGCGGCGGCGGAGCTCATAGGCCTTCATCTCACGCGTATCGGTGCCGTCGATCTCCACCAGCCCCCGTGTCGGCTCGACGAGCCGATTGATCATCCGCAGGAAGGTCGACTTGCCCGAGCCGGAGGTGCCGACGATCACCGTGATCGTCGCCGCCTCGATCTCCATCGACACGTCCCGGACAACGGCATTGCCGGCATATTCCTTGGTGAGGCCTTCGATGCGGATCATGCCTTTGCTCCGGGCAGAACGTCGATGACGGCGTCGAGCACGACGGCGGCGGCAAATGCCAGCGCCACCGTCGGCAGCGCGCCGAGAAGAATGAGGTCGGTCGCCGTCTGGCCGAGCCCCTGGAAGACAAAGGTGCCGAAACCGCCCCCGCCGATGAGCGCGGCGATCGTGGTGAGGCCGATATTCTGCACGAGCACGATGCGCACGCCCGTCAAAATGACCGGCAGGGCAAGCGGCAGTTCGACGGAGATGAGCCGCTGGCGGCTCGTCAGACCCATGCCGGCGGCCGCTTCGGTGACGCTCGCCGACACGCCGGAAAGCCCTGCTGCCGTGTTCGCCACCATCGGCAAGAGCGAATAGAGAAAGAGCGCGACGAAAGCCGGCGCCATGCCGATGCCGCGGATACCGATCTCGGAGGCGCCCGGCACATTCGCCGCCACCCAGCTCAAGGGCACGATCAGCATGCCGAAGAGCGCGATCGAGGGGATCGTCTGGATGAGGCTCAAAGTGCTGAGGATCGGGCCTTTCAGCCGTTCGGAGCGATGGATCAGAATGCCGATCGGCACACCTGCGGCAATGGCGGCGGCGAGCGAGCCGAAGGCGAGCTGCAGATGATGCGCCCCCTCCCGCCAGAAGGTCGCCGCATGGCCGCGATATTCGGCGAGGATCGACAAGGCGTCCCACTCGCCCGTCACCAGGATCGCGGCGATCGCGGCCGCGGCGAGCGCAAAGACGCCGAGACGCAGCAAGGGCCCCGGCCGTAGCCGCACGATCGCATCGGTGATCAGGATCGAGAGCGCAAAGCCCGCGAGCCAAAACCCCGTCCCCGGCGCCACGCGTGCGAAATCGGCGCCATCGGCCATCAGCATACGCGCCGAGACGCCGATCGCGATCAAGAGGAGAAGCAGGGTGAGCGCCGGCACGGCGAGGCGGATCGCCGGCGGACGCACGAAGAGCGCCACCGCTATCGTGGCGAGCGCGCCGGCGAGAAGCGCAAAGGCCCAGACGGCGGGCAACGCCTCGAAAAGGCCGCGCGCCTCGGCGAGCGCGATCCGGTTCGCCCGGTAACTCGAAAGCGGCAGAGCGAGCGCAAACGCCAGCAGCGCGCCCATGGGCGCGCCGAGCTTGTCAGGACGCGGGATCACAAAGCCCGGCTCAGCCGTCGATGAAATCGTGCGAGACGAGGAATTCATGGGCCACATCGGCCGCCGGCTGGCCCTCGACCTGCACCTGGCCGTTGAGCTTCTGCAGCGTTTCGAGCGTCAGAGCTTCGAAGACGGGCTTCAAGAGATCGGCGATCTCCGGATGCTCGTCGAGAACGGGCTTTCTGATGATCGCCGTCGGCTGATAGACGGGCTGCACGCCCTTGTCGTCTTCCAGAACCTGCAGGCCGGCCGCCTGGATCGCGCCGTCGGTGCCGTAGACCATCGCTGCATTGGCGCCGTTCGTCTCTCGCGCCGCCGCGCGGATCGTCGCCGCCGTATCGCCGCCCGAGAGCACGATGAGCTGATCGGAATTGAGCTTGAAGTCATAGGCCTTCTGGAAGGCCGGCAGAGCCGCGGCGGAGTTCACGAATTCCGAGGAGGCGACCAGCTTGACGTCGCCGCCATCCTTCACCCATTTCCCGAAATCGGAGAAGGTCGTGATGCCGTTCTCCTCTGCCACATCGCTTCTGAGCGCCACGGCCCAGGTGTTGTTGGCCGGCGCCGGCGTCAGCCAGACGATGTCGTTTTCCTCTCCGTCGAGCTTCTTGGCCATGTCGTAGGCCTTCTCGGCATCCGTCCAGACCGGCTCGTCGGCGCGATTGAAGAAGAAGGCCGCGTTGCCGGTATATTCCGGATAGATGTCGATCTCGCCGGCGGTGATCGCCTTGCGCACCACGGGCGTCGCGCCGAGCTGCAGACGGTTCTCCGTCTCGATACCGGCATCGTTCAGGACTTCCAGAATGATGTTGCCGATGACGCCGCCTTCGGTGTCGATCTTGGAGGAGACGACCACCTGGGCGGAGGCGCTACTGGCGGCGAACGTTCCGGCCGCGACAGCCAGGGCGATGAGAATTTTCATGGACGATCTCCAAAATCTCCGACGATGGGTGACGCGACCATCGGCGCGCGGTGCGAACGCCGGAAAATCCGAAGCATCGAGGCAAGCTCCCCGGATTGCATCCTTTCCCCCCGCAGCTCGATCAACGGTCGACCATCAGCTAGGTACCGCAGGTGAACGCCTTGTCCATGATGGAAGCTCCAAAAGTCGTGCCGGAAGCCGCGATTGCGGCGGATTCGTCGCGCCTTCAGAGCGTCTTCTTCGGCGCCGAACCTGTCTCGCCAGCCGATCGGGGCTCAGGCTTTCTCGCCTCGCGGCGGAACTCGCCCGGGCTCTTGCCGGTCCATCGGCGAAAGGCGCGATGAAAGGCGCTCGGCTCGGAAAAGCCGAGATCGGCGGCAAGCTCGCCGACCTTCGAATGGCCGTGGAGAAGCTCCTGCGTCGCCACCGCCATGCGCAGCTCGTCCTTGATGTCGTTGTAGGTCTGGCCTTCGAGACGCAGTTTCCGCCGCAAGGTGGAGGCGGGCAGACGCATCTGCGCCGCAAGTTCCTCGAAGCCCGGCCAGGCCGAGGGCGGCATCGCCCGCAGGCGCTCGCGCAGCCGCGCCGCCTGCCCCGCATCGTGGCGGTAGCGCACCAGAATATTGGCGGGCGCCTGGCGCAGGAATTCGCGCAACGCCCGCTCGTCGCGGATCGGCGCGAGCTTCAGAAAATCGGCATCGAAGACGAGCCGGCTTTCCGGCTGATCGAAACGCACGGGCGCGCCGAAGAACAGCCGGTATTCGGCCTCGTGCGGCGGCGGAGGTCCGCGAAAATCCACCCGGCGGAGCGGGATGCGCCGCCCGATCAGCCAGCAGGAGAGCCCGTGCACCATGATCCAATAGGTGCGGTAGGCGAAGGCGGAACGCGGGCCGGCTTTGTCCTTGAGGACGATCTCGGCAAGTCCGTCCGAGACGCAGAGCTCGCCATAAGGGTCTTCCAGAACGACCCGCAGAAAACGCAGCGCCCGCCTCAGGGCCTGCTCCAGGCTTTTGGCCGACAGGATCGCATGGCACAAAAGGGTGAAACTGCCGCGCGGCATTGGCCTTGCCGCCTCGCCGAAGAACTCGTCATCGACCGCCAGCGCGACCGCGAGCCAGAGCGCCCCATATTGCTCCGCTGACACCGGCTCCACCACGATTGCGGGCATGCCGGCGTGGCGCAGGAGCGGCTCTCGGTCGATGCCGCGCCGGTCGAGACAGGCGAGCGCGTCTTCGACGAAACACGGGGCGATCATGCGCCGTTCCAATTAAGCCCACTCCCCGAAAGTGGCAAAACCGATCACGAAATTAGAGCAATTCGGTCATCGCACGCCATATCTCTTCGTCGCTAACCTGCCTTCACAAAAGAACACGGTTCCTCCGCCGCAGCGGAAAGGAACCCAGGGAGGACAGACATGGCCGCGCCTTCTGGCAGCGAAGACCGCGACGATTATGCCGACGCGATCGCAAACTTTCGTCTCGACGACATTACGAAGTTTCTCTCGGGCGATCTCGAGAATGGGCTCAACGCCTGTGTCGAATGCTGCGACCGGCATGTCGCAGGTGGCGGCACCGCGCTCCAATGGATCAGCGCCGATGGCCGTCACGAGACGTACAGCTTCGAGCAGATGCAAAAGCTCTCGGCTCGCTTTGCCAATCTTCTCACAGAGGAAGGCGTCAAGCCCGGCGATGTCGTTGCCGGCATGCTGCCGCGCACGCCGGCACTCCTTGCCATCATTCTCGGAACCTGGCGGGCGGGGGGCGTCTACCAGCCGCTTTTCACGGCCTTTGGCCCGAAGGCGATCGAGCACCGGCTCCAAATGTCGGACGCCCGCCTCGTCGTGACCGACACGGCCAATCGCGGCAAGCTCGAGGGGATCGCGGCTCTTCCCCGCGTCGTCCTGGTCGGTGGTGGGGAGAGCACGGCTTCTTCATCGGGAGACCTCGACTTCGACAGCGCCATGGCGCGCCAGTCGGAGGAATTCGAACCGGTGATGCGCCGTGGCGATGATCTCTTCCTGATGATGTCCACGTCCGGCACGACGGGGCTCCCCAAGGGTGTGCCGGTGCCGCTCAAGGCGCTCGCCGCCTTCCTCGTCTATATGCGCGACGCCGTGGAATTGCGGGCGGACGACGTCTTCTGGAACATCGCCGATCCGGGCTGGGCCTACGGCCTTTATTACGCCGTCACCGGCCCGCTCGTCCTCGGTCATGCGACCACTTTCTATGACGGGCCGTTCACGGCGGCGAGCACCTACGACATCATCAAACGCTACGGCATCACCAATCTCGCCGGCTCGCCGACCGCCTTCCGACTGTTGATCGCGGCCGGGCCCGAGGCGGCCGCCGAGGTCAAAGGCCAGCTCCGCGCCGTCTCGAGCGCCGGAGAACCGCTCAACCCGGAAGTCATCCGCTGGTTCGCCGAGCATCTCGATGCACCGATCCACGATCATTACGGGCAGACCGAACTCGGCATGGTGGTGAACAACCACCACCGCCTCCGTCACCATGTGCATCCGGGCTCCGCCGGCCATGCCATGCCCGGCTACCGCGTCGCCGTCCTCGATGATGCGGGCCGCGAGCTGCCGGCGCACAAGCCAGGCATTCTTGCCGTCGACATCGCCAAGTCGCCGCTTCTCTGGTTCTCCGGCTACTGGCAGCAGCCGACGCCGGCGATCGCCGAAGGCTATTACCGCACCGGCGACACGGTGGAGATGGAAGAGGACGGGCGCATCAGCTTCGTCGGCCGAGCGGACGACGTGATCACCTCGTCGGGCTATCGCATCGGTCCCTTCGACGTGGAAAGCGCGCTCATCGAGCATCCGGCCGTCATCGAGGTGGCAGTCATCGGCAAGCCCGATCCAGAGCGCACCGAAATCGTCAAGGCCTACGTCGTGCTGCGCGAGGGGGCCCAAGCCTCGACGGAGCTCGCCGAAGAGCTGCGCCTCTACGTCAAGGAGCGTCTTTCCGCGCATGCCTATCCGCGCGAGATCGAGTTCACCGAGGCGCTGCCGAAGACGCCGAGCGGCAAGCTGCAGCGCTTCATGCTGCGCAACCGTGAGAAGGCGAAGACCGAGAGCGACGCCGCCTGAGCCATCGGCCCCCGGCCCAGCTGCAGGCTTGCGGCGTTCACGGCTCTTGTCCGAACTCAGTCCGTGCGCCTTGGCGCACGGCATGTCCGACGCCCCGCTTCAGAAAGCGAGACATTCCATGCAAAATCCCGATCCCATCGTCATCGTCGGTGCCGCCCGCACGCCCATGGGCGGCTTTCAGGGCGACCTCAAGGATGCGAGAGCGCCAGAGCTTGGTGCAGCCGCCCTTAAAGCTTCTCTGGAGCGGGCTGGTGTTACGCCGGAGGACATCGAGGAGGTGATCTTCGGCTGCGTCCTCAGCGCCGGCCAGGGTCAGGCGCCGGCCCGTCAGGCGGCGCTCGCTGCGGGTCTGCCGCTCGCCACCGGCGCCACCACCGTCAACAAGATGTGCGGCTCCGGCATGAAGGCGGCGATGCTCGCCCATGACGCAATCCTCGCCGGCTCTGCCGAGGTGGCGGCGGCCGGCGGCATGGAGAGCATGACGAACGCTCCCTATCTCCTCGACCGGGCGCGCTCCGGCTACCGCATGGGCCATCAGAAGGTCATCGACCACATGTTCCTCGACGGCCTGGAAGACGCCTATGACAAGGGCCGGCTCATGGGCACCTTCGCGGAGGATTGCGCCGAAGCCTATCAGTTCACCCGCGCCGCCCAGGATGCCTTTGCCATCGCCTCGCTGGAAAAAGCCCAAAAGGCGATCGCCGACGGCAGCTTTGAAGAAGAGATCGCCCCGGTCACGGTGAAGACCCGCAAGGGCGAGGAAACCGTGCGCCAGGACGAGCAGCCGCCCAAGGCGAGGATCGACAAGATCCCGAGCCTGAAGCCCGCCTTCCGCGAGGGCGGTACGGTGACGGCCGCAAATTCCTCGTCGATCTCAGACGGCGCGGCCTCGCTCATTCTCATGAGACGTTCGGAAGCGGAAAGGCGCGGCCTCACCCCGCTCGCCGTCATCGTCGGGCACGCCACCCACGCCCAGGCGCCCAATCTCTTTCCGACGGCGCCGATCGGCGCGATCGAGAAGCTCGTCCAACGCACCGGCTGGGATCTGCGCGACGTCGATCTCTTCGAGATCAACGAGGCCTTCGCCGTCGTGGCGATGGCAGCGATGCGGGATCTCGACCTGCCGCAGGACAAGGTCAACGTGCATGGCGGCGCCTGCGCCCTCGGCCACCCGATCGGGGCCTCCGGGGCGCGAGTTTTGGTGACCCTTCTGGCCGCGATGCGCCAATACGATATGAAGCGCGGTATCGCCTCCTTGTGCATCGGCGGTGGCGAGGCGACCGCGATGGCGATCGAACGGCCGGCCTGAGCGCGAAAGCCCGGATCGGGCTCTTTCAGACGGGGTCAGAAAAAAATGGTGTGCAGGCCCATCGCGCGTCAAAAGCGCCTTTGCTTTGACATACCTCGGGAACACTCTCGGCAGACGGCGTGTATTGCCGGCCCACGACTTGGGAGTGAACAATGCGATTGAAGGGCCTCACGGTCAAAGTTTGCTGCCTTGCCATCGGTCTTGCCTGGAGCATGCCGTCGGCCTCGGCGGCGTCGATTGCGGCACCCGCCGTCGCATCGCCTGACGCGGCACAAATCGTTCAGCCGGTGCAATGGGGACCCCCACCTCCCCGGCGCTATGGACCGCCCCCTTATGGGCCGCCTCGTTACGGGCCGCCGCCTTACGGACCACCTCGCTACGGACCACCTCGCTACGGGCCACCTCGCTACGGACCACCTCGGTATGGGCCGCCTCCCCGTTGGCGCCGGCCACCGCCGCCGGGATGGGGGCCGCGCCCGCGCTACTATGGGCCGCCGCCGGCTCGCTACGGCGCGCCGCGCCCGTGGACGCGCGAATGGTATGCCTATTGTTCGTCGAAATATCGCAGCTTCGACCCGCGCACGGGCACCTACCGCCCCTATAACGGGCCGCGCAGGCTCTGCCGCTGAGGCGAACGGCAAGGTTCGGGCGGAGACATGCTCCGCCCGGATTTGTCGGCGATTTGGATGAGAGAGCCGGCGTGCTCGACGCCGGCTTTACTGGGGCATCGGGTCAGAGACGGTGACGGAGCCCATGCGGATGCGACGGAAGGCAGCTTCCACGAAGCAATAGCCGGCGAAGGCGACGAGGCCGAGGGCCACCAGGAAAAGCAGCACGGCGCCGAAGGGCAAACCCTGAATGTAACTCAACGCGTCTTCGAGACCTGGCGCGCTCGACGCATCGTAAATGCCGCCCGCATAAAAGGCGAGGACGCCGATCACGATGAAGATGATGCCGCGGGCGATCAGTCCCAGCGAACAGACGGGCTTCACCATCTTCATCTTGTCGCTGTCGAGGTCGAGGTATTTTTCGTAGCCGGCACACCAGCCCTTGTAGAGATGGGCGAGGCCGATACCGACCGGCACGAGGCAAAGACCGAGCGCCACCCAGCGCCCCCAGGCCTGGCCGAAGAGCCAGGTCAGCCAGCCGGCGGTCGGATCGCCGGAGCCGCCGTCCCCACCGTCGATTGCGAAGAGCAGGCTCACCACAAATGCGGCAAGCCCCATATGGATGACACCGCTGCAGAACAGGAAGAAGCGGAGAAGCAGGCCCTTGGCATCATTGCCGTGATCGTCGAGATCGCCGATCGACTGGGCGAAGCGCCAGAGGCCGAAAGCGGCAAGGCCGATGCCGACCACGACGAGAAGCACGCCACCGAGCGGCTGCGTGAGGATTTCCCGCAGTGCGCCGCGCGTGTTCTCCGCCTGCGTGGAGCCGATCGCGGCAAGAACCGCCAGGATGCCGACCACCAGATAGACGACGCCGCGGGCCGCATAGCCACCGCGCGTGCCCCATTTCAACTGTTGCGAGATTTCCGCTGCGATGGTCGCCCCCCTCGGTTTCGCCTCGACAACGTCAGATGGCGAGGCCGGTTCCGAGAGACGCATCGCAATCGTCCGATGCCGAAGACACCCGATGCCGAAGGCGGCCAGCAAGCCGGAGCTCGCGCGTGCGACCGACTGCGGCCTCTTACACGCTGACGAACACAAACAAGAGGCCGGCAAGGACCAGCGGGGCGCGCAACATCAAGGGGCGGGCCGCAATGATGCCGTAGGAGAGCATGGCGAGCCCCGCCCCCATCTTCACGAAGGCGAAAAGAGCCGCAAGCGGGCTCACTCCGAGCGCGAGAAGAGACGGATTGGCGATCATGCCGAGCGGGATCACGTAAAGCCCGATACCGAGGAGCATCGCCTTTCCCGCAACCTTCAGCCAGTTCTCGCCGATCATGCCGGCGGCGATGAAGACGGCGCCGCAGACGGGGGGCGTGATCGTCGACAACAGCGCAAACCAAAAGACGAAGAGATGCGCGACGAGCGGCTTCAGCCCAAGGGCTGCAAGCGCTGGACCGGCGACGGAGATGCAGATGACATAGGCCGCCGTCGTCGGCACCTCCATGCCGAGGATGAGACAGGCGAGCGCCGTCAGGAGAAGCGCGGGCCACAAGGAATCATTGGCGACAGAGAGGATGGTCGACGTGACCTTCACGCCGAGCCCGGTCAACGACAAAACCCCGATGACGATCGAGGCGCAGATGATGATGGAGCCGATCATCGCCACCTGGCGGCCGGCGGTCACCGCGGCAATCGCCAGCCTGTCGCCGAAATGGCGGAAGGAAAAGCGCAGGCGCACATCGAAGAAGAGCAGGATTGTGCCGGCCAGAATGGCGACGGAGGCGGCATATTGCGGCGTGAAGCCCGCACCGAAAATCGCCGCAAGCAGCGCCAGAAACGGCACGGCGAAGAACATCGAGGTGATCAGTGCCTCGCGACGCGCCGGCTGATCGGCACTCTCCACAGGGCGCAGATCGTAGCGCGTGGCAAAGGCGTCGACGCCCACCCAGACGGTTAGAAAATAGAGGATCGCCGGCGGCAGGGCGGCGGCCATGATCTGCGTGTAGGGCGTGCCGGTCAGCTCCACCATGACGAAGGCGCCCGCCCCCATCAGAGGCGGCATGATCTGGCCGCCCGAGGAGGCGACGGCTTCAACGGCGCCGGCGAGCGATTTCGGATAGCCGAGCTTCGTCATCGCCGGAATGGTGATCGCGCCGGTCGAGGCGACATTGGCGGAGGCTGAGCCCGAAATGGATCCGAACAGCGCGGACGATAAGGTCGCGACTTTTGCCGCGCCGCCCTTGAGACGGCCCGCGACCACGGTCGCAACATTCATGAAGCCCTTGCCGGCCTCGCCCGCATTCAACACCGCGCCCAAGATGACGAAGATCGCCACGACATTGACGGAGACGCCGGTGAGCTGCCCCCAGAGGCCGCCCTCGGCAAGCGTCATGGTCCCCAAAAAGCTCTCGAGCGGAAGTCCGGGATGGCCGAATTCGCCCGGCACATATTGCCCGAAGAGCCCATAGGCCAAGGTGATGAGTGCGACGAGCGGCAGCGGCCAGCCGATGGCGCGCCGCGCCGTCTCCAGTGCCACGGCGATGAGGAGCACGGCGAGCCCCATCTGAAATGGCCCGTCGATGAAGCCATACTGATCGGCGATGTCGGAGGCGTTGACCGCGATATAGAGACAACCGCCGATGCCGAGGAGGCTGAGCGCCCAGCCGCTCCACCGCTGCCACGGCGTCTTCGCCGGCAGGATCAGCATCCACGGCAGGAGAAGCGCCATATGGATCGGACGCGCCGCCAGCGCCGGCGCAAGTCCGTAAAAGATCAGGCCGATATGGAAGGCGATCGAGACGAGCCCGAGCGCCACCCATGGCCAATGTTTCGCCGGCGGATCGTCCACGGGCTCACCTTTCGGTCAATCGCCGGAAAAAAGAGAGAGCGGCAGCCGGGCCGTTATTTCAGTTGCTCCGGCACGTCGATGCCCGCTTCCTCGTAATAGCGCAAAGCGCCCTCGTGGAGTTTTCCCTCGACCTCAGAGAGAAGCTCGGGCGACACAGCCTTCCACCACGGCGCCGTCTCGGACAGGCGCGCCTTTTCTTCCCAGAACGTCTTCGTCACCAGATAGGCCGTGTCAGCGTCCATCGCCGTCGTCGTATAGGCGATGACGGGAAGCGAGGTCGTCACCACGTCCTCGTCGACGCCCGCATAGGTGCCGGCGGGAATGACGGCGCGGGTGCGGCCGGTTTTCTCGACTTCCTCATCCGTCATGGAGACGAGCCCGATATCGGCGCTTGCGGCCGTTTCCACGACGTTCGGAGCCGGAAACGAGCCGGAGGTGACGAAGGCGTCGATCTGCCCGTTCTTCAGGGCATCGGCGGCATTGCCGAGCTCGGCGTTGGCGATCGTCACCTTGTCCTTGAGATCGAAGAGCTCGAGATATTTCTCGCCCTCGCGCGCACCGAACGAGCCCTTGCCGAGAAGCACCGACTTGCCCTCAAGAGCGCTCAAGGGCAGCACCGCCTCGTCGCCGGCGATGACGAAATGCATGGTGAGCGACGGGATCGGAAAGAGGGCGCGAACGTCCTTGAACTTCTCGCTCGGCCGTTTTTCGAAGGCCCCCTTGCCGGCCTGGGCGAGGCCCACGAGCGCCGGCGGCGTGGTGAAGATGAAGCTTCCCGGGCGGACCGCCGCTTCCATGACGTTCTGAACCGAGCCCTGGCTCTCCTCGACCGTCAGGATCACATCGCCGTCCGTGCCCTGCTTGATCGCCTCGGAGAGCTCCACCCCCATCTGATAATAGGAGGTACCGGCCTTCGCCGACTTATAGGTGATGCGGGTCTCCGCCTGCGCTCCACCAGCGATCACGGCCGCGGCGACCAGCGCTCCGCCGGCCGCCCATGCACGCCATCCGGCTTTGTTCCTCATGTCCGATCCTCCCCTTCAAATTCCCCTTGATCCGGCTCTGGACAACGCCGAACCGGCTGAGGGCAAACGCCTATTCGATCCCTTCCGCCGCGGCAAGCTTCGCAAGCCCTGATGCGGCAGTGTCTCGTCATCGAGAAGAAGAACAATCCACCCCCCACGCTCTCTTCGCTCGCCGCGGTCCCGTCGCGATAGCCTCTCGAAAACACACGGGGCGCCGATTACGCAAATTTTGCCCCGTCCCCCTGCGACAATTTTGATACGCCCTTGAGACGGCGAGAGAAATGCAATCCGCCGTCGACCCCTTTCGGGCAAGACGAGAGCATTCTCACGGTTGGATTTAGGACTTCTCAACTCCTGTAGCCCATTCGCCGTGAAGGCGGGGGCGGAGCTATGACGGCAGCAACGATGCTCATATCGCGAAGCGACGGCGAGGACACGATCCTCCTGCATCTGCTCGATCTCGTCTACGGCTCCTTGCCGTCCATAACCCTCATTCTGATCGGGTTCGTCGTCGCCGGAACGATCGCTACGGTGGATACGGGCGACCAGCTTCTCGGTCTCATCACCATCCTGGGGTTTCTCATCGGCCTGGCGCGTATCGCCATATGCCTGTTTTACCGGCGCTGGCGCCGAAGCGCTCCGCTGATTGTCGGCGAATGGCATCGCTGGGAGTTCGCCTACATGGCCGGCGGATGGTTTTTTTCCGCCTGTCTCGGGGCGTTGGCGGCGCGCACCCTCGTCTTCCAGAACCACATGGCCGATGTCCTCGTGATGACGCTCACGATGGCTTACTTCACCGGCATCGTCGTACGCGTCGTGCGGCCGCGGATCGCCGTTGCACAGCTCCTGCTCGTGCTCCTGCCGGTCGTCGCCATGTCGCTGACGCTCGGCGGGCCAAGTTACATCGCTCTCGCCTTCATCGAGATCCTGTTCGCGATCGGGGCCATCCAGCTCATCATCTACAATTCGCAGACGATGGTCGCGCGGCTTCAGGCGGAGCGTTCCTTAAGCCTGCTTGCGCGCCACGATCATCTCACGAAGCTGCCGAACCGCGCCTATTTCGAAGAGAAGATGGCCGTGGCAATCTGCGAGGCGGGCACCAGAGGCGAGGGCTTCGCGCTGATCCTCCTCGATCTCGACGGCTTCAAACCGGTCAACGACACGTTCGGCCACATCATCGGCGATCAGCTTCTGCGCGCCTCGGCTGAGCGTATTCGCACCTCCCTGCCATCTGAGGCTTTCGCCGCGCGGATCGGCGGCGACGAATTCGCCGTCATCATGCCGGTCGGCATGGGGCGCGCGGAAGCCTTCGCACGAGGCAAAGCGATCCTCGCGGCCGTCGCTCAGCCTTTCACTCTCGGGCACGAGGACATCCGCATCGGCGCAAGCGCCGGCCTTGCAACCTTCGTCTCCGGCGAGCTCGGCGCCCAGCAGCTTTACACCATGGCGGATCAGGCCCTTTACCAGGCGAAACGCCAGGGGAGAGCCGATATCTGCGTCTACCAGGAAGGTTCGCTCGTCGCCCAGCGCGCAGCTTGAGCGCCAAGAAGCGCTCCTTGCATAAGTTGTGAAAACCTGCGATCGCTACCTGGGGTTCAGGGGGATGAACCGATGGGGGCAATCGTTCCGCTCGTTTTGTGCGGAGGGGCAGGCACGCGCCTTTGGCCGGCCTCTCGCGAATCCGCACCTAAGCAATTCATCAACTTCCTGGGCGAGCGCTCAACCTTCCAAGAGACGATCCAACGCATCAGCACACCGGATATCTTCGCGCCACCGGTGATCGTCACGGCCGCCCGCTATCGCCACATGGTCGCGGAGCAATTGGCGGCCCTCGACCTCAGCGCCACCATCCTGCTCGAACCCGAAGGCCGTGATTCCGGACCGGCGGTCGCCGCCGGAAGCCATTTCATCGCCGGGCACGATCCCCATGCGGTCGTCATGATGCTCGCCGCCGACCATGTGGTGGAGGATGTGGCAAGCTTCCGGGCGGCCGCTCAGAAGGCCGCAGCCAGCGCGCAGAACGGCCATATCGTGACCTTCGGCGTGCGCCCCGACCATCCTGCCACCGGCTATGGCTACATTCGGCCCGATGGCGCCGGGGAAACGCCGGACATCCGCGCCGTCGCCGCTTTCGTCGAAAAGCCCGACGCCGCGGCGGCGGAGGAATATGTCGCCGCCGGCTATTTCTGGAACTCCGGCAATCTCGTCTTTCGCGCCGATCAGCTCCTTGCCGAATACGCCCGCTTCGATCCGGAAACGGTTGCGGCCACCGCCGAGGCCGTGGCGGGTGCGCGGAGCGATTGCGGCTTCCTTCGGCTTGAGGAGACGAGTTTCGCGCGCACGACAGCCGCTTCCATCGAGATCGCCGTCCTGGAGAAGACAATCCACACACGCGTTCTTCCCGTCTCCATGGGGTGGCGGGATATCGGCTCCTGGGACGCACTCTGGTCGCTCACGGAGAAGGACGCCGCCGGCAATGCAGCACGCGGCGAGGCCCTCTTCGTCGAGGCTAAGGACAATTATGTCCTCGGCGACAACCTCGTCGCCATCGTCGGCCTGTCGGGCCTCGCGGTCGTGCAGACGCGGGATGCGACGCTCGTCATCGACCGATCGAGAGCGGAGGCGATCCGGCCGCTCATTGCCATGCTCAAGGAAAGCGGCCGGCCGCAGATCGAAGAGCCCGCCTATGTCTATCGCCCTTGGGGAAGCTATCAGGCGATCGATCGCGGCGAACGTTTCCAGGTCAAGCGCATCGAGGTGAAGCCGGGCGGGCGGCTCTCCCTGCAACGGCACTTTCACCGCGCCGAGCACTGGATCGTGGTCCGCGGCACGGCTCTCGTCACGATAGGAGAGACCGAAAGGCTCCTCTACGAGAACGAATCGACGTTCATCCCGATCGGCGCCGTCCACCGGCTCGAAAACCCCGGAAAGATCCCGCTCGAGCTGATCGAGGTGCAATCCGGCACCTATCTCGCCGAAGACGACGTGATACGGCTCGATGACGATTACGACCGGCTTCGCGACGACTGGGAACGCCGCGCCTATGCCGCAGAACCGGTCAGAGACTCCAGTAATGGAGATGCGGGGGGCAAGCCGCAAAGCGCGACTTCACGTCCACAACCACGCCGCCATTCCTGACGCGCTCAAAAAGGCTCGCTCCCGCATCGGCGAGATAGGCCGCGTGTGGAACGGCCATGATGGCCGCGTCGAGATCGTCGATCGCCTGAAGCTCCTGAAGCTCGATCCCATAGGCACGAAAGGCTGCGTCCTTCTCGGCGAGCGGGTCGTGGACGAGTGGCGTGATGCCGTAGTCGCGCAGCTCCTCGACGATGTCGGGCACGCGGCTGTTGCGGAGATCGGACACGTTTTCCTTGAAGGTGAGCCCGAAAATGCCGACGCGGCTGCCCTTCACGCGGAGCCCCTGCCCGATCATCAGCTTGACGGCCTTGCGGGCGATGAAGGCGCCCATCCCGTCATTGGTGCGACGCCCGGCCAGAATGACCTCCGGATGGTGGCCCATCTCCTCGGCCTTGGCCGTCAGATAATAGGGGTCGACGCCGATGCAGTGACCGCCGACAAGGCCGGGCGTGAAATCGACGAAGTTCCACTTGGTGCGCGCGGCCGCCAGCACGTCGGCAGTGCGCAGACCGAGGCGGTCGAAGATGAGGGCAAGCTCGTTCATCAGCGCGATGTTGAGGTCGCGCTGCGTGTTCTCGATGACCTTCGCTGCCTCCGCCACGCGGATCGAGGGCGCGCGATGCACCTCCGCCTCGAGCACCGAGCCATAAAGCTCGGCAAGACGATCGAGCGTCTTCGCATCGGAGCCGGACACCACCTTCGCGATCGTCTCGAAACGATGGCGATCGTCTCCGGGATTGATGCGCTCCGGCGAATAGCCGACGGCAAAATCCTGCCCGAACCTCAAGCCGCTCTCGGCTTCGAGGATCGGCACGCAGACCTCCTCCGTCGCGCCTGGATAGACGGTCGATTCGTAGACGACGATATCGCCCGCCTTCAGCACGCGCCCCACAGTCACCGAAGCGCTCTGAAGCGGCCGGAGGTCCGGCCTTCGGGCAGGCGTGATCGGCGTCGGCACCGTGACGATGTGAATATCGGCCCGTGACAGCTCTTGCGTGTCGGACGTGATGTGAAGCCTCGGACAGGCGAGATCCTGCGGCGTCACCTCGGCATTGCGATCACGCCCGGCGCGCAGTTCCTCCACGCGGTCCGCATCGATGTCGAAGGCGATCACTTCATAGCCCGCACGCGCAAAGGCTGCGGCGACCGGGAGCCCGACATATCCGAGCCCCAGGACGGAGAGACGATGTCGGTCCAAAAATCCCCTCATGCGATGGTCACGATCAGGCAGGGGGGCGATGTGTCGGCGACCGTCCTCCAGATGCTAGGCGACACGCCTACAAGCGGCGGGTTTTCCGGTCAACGGCGGGACATGCTCTCGGTTGTGGCGAGACGGTGCCGGATGATGTCCCGGATGTCCCGGATGCCGCGCCCGCCTGGTCCGCGTGGGCGGCACCACGTGCCACGAAGGGTTCCTCAGAAATTCAGAACGCGGGTGTTCTCCGCCAGAAGACGCTCCGCCATCTGCGGCGGCTGTGCCACACCGACGCCCTCGATCAGCGCATCCTCGTTCAGCCCCTTATTGGGCAGATAGAGGGCGCAGACATCGACGGCCGTCTCCGTCTTTTGCAGGATGGTCTGCATCAGCCCCTTCGGGCTCATGCCTTTCGGCTTCTGCAAGGCCATCGCACTCGCTGGCGCGTTTTTGAGAGCGATATCGGCCGCCGGCCCGCACAGAAGTACTTGCGCCTTCGCCCCCTGCTGAACCGATTGCATGGTGAGCACCATCGCCATCAGCTGCGTTTGCGGCTCAGGCGATGTCACGACGGTCACGAGCGACGGCTTTTGCTGCGCCATGGCGGGCGTGGCGAAAACCAGGACGAGGCTTGCGAGGACTAGGATCTTGCGCATCGGGGGGATCTCCAAAAATCATCACATTCATTTTCAGGAATATGATGATTTTTGTCCAGCCCGAACGCCGCGCTCCTTCGCCGCGCCCCAATCGTATTTTGACCAGCCGCCGCGCTGTCGCGCGGCAGCCGGCACCTTTGGAGACCTCGTGGTCAGTCCTGCCGTGTCAGCGTCCGGCGCACGGCATCGCGCCATCCGGCGAGCTTTTCGTTGCGCATCTCCTCGGAAATCTGCGGCGTGAAGCGGCGTTCGGGGCGCCAGGCCTTGGCGAACTCCTCCTCATGCGGCCACACGCCGGCCTGGCGGCCGGCAAGCCACGCCGCCCCAAGGGCAGTCGTTTCCAGAACCACCGGCCGATCGACCGGCGCATCGAGGAGATCGGCGAGACGCTGCATCGTCCAGTCGCTCGCCACCATGCCGCCGTCGACGCGCAGCACCGGATCGTCGGCGCCCTGCCAGTCACGCTGCATGGCGGAGATGAGGTCGGCCGTCTGGAAGCAGACCGATTCAAGTGCCGCCCGGGCCAGTTCGGCCGGGCCCGTCGCCCGCGTCAGGCCGAAGAGGGCGCCCCGCGCATCGGAATCCCACCAGGGCGCGCCGAGCCCGGTGAAGGCCGGCACGAGATAGACGTCCTGGCCGTCATCGGCGCGGCCGGCGAGTTCGCCCGATTCTTCGGCGCGGTCGATCATTTTGAGCCCGTCGCGCAACCATTGCACGGCCGCACCGGCGACGAAGATCGAGCCCTCGATGGCGTAGGTGGTGCGCCCGTCGAGGCGATAGGCGATCGTGGTCAGAAGCTTGTTCTTGGAGCGGACGAAATCCTCACCCGTATTGAGGACGGCAAAGCAGCCCGTCCCGTAGGTCGACTTCACCATGCCGGGCGTGAAACAGGCCTGGCCGAGGGTGGCGGCGTGCTGGTCGCCGGCAACGCCGCGGATCGGGATCGCCGTGCCGAAGATCGCAGGATCCGTCTCGCCGAATTCCGCCGCGCTGTCCTTCACCTCCGGCAGCATGGAGCGCGGCACGCCGAGCATGGCGAGAAGCTCGTCGTCCCATTCGTTGCGGCGAATGTCGAACATCAGCGTCCGTGCCGCATTGGTCGCGTCGGTCGCGTGCACGCGGCCCCCGGTCAGTTTCCAGATGAGCCAGGTGTCGACCGTGCCGAAGAGAAGGTCGCCCGCTTCTGCGCGCGCTCTCGCGCCTTCGACATTGTCGAGAATCCAGTTCACCTTGGTGCCGGAGAAATAGCTGTCGATCAGAAGACCGGTCTTCTCGGCGACAGGCTCTGCATGACCGTCCTTGATGAGCCGCTCGCAAAGCCGTGCCGTCCGGCGATCCTGCCAGACGATGGCGTTGTGGACCGGCTTGCCTGTCTTGCGATCCCAAACGAGCGTCGTCTCGCGCTGATTGGTGATGCCGATGCCGGCGAGATCCGGTGCGGAAAGCCGGGCTTCGGCCAAGGCGCGGCGCACGGTCTCCACCGTGGTGCGCCACAGATCTTCCGGATTGTGCTCCACCCAGCCGGAGCGCGGGAAATGCTGCTGGAATTCCAGCTGCCCGACGCCCATGACGTGGGCGCGGTCGTCAAAGACGATCGCTCGTGTCGATGTCGTGCCCTGATCGATGGCGAGGACGTAACCGCCCATATCCTACCCTTCCTTGTTTTTCGTCCCGACCTTTATTGGGCGAGCGCCCGCCATGCTCAAGGGCGAAGGCAGGATAGAGGGAAGGAAATCGGGGCGCGGCGGGCAAACGCCCGGAAATCCGCATCTTCTGAATGCAATACGCCAGATCCGACAACTCGAATCCGGCGTCTTGCAAGATCAGTCAGTGGCGAAAGGCGGTCAGTGGCGCGCGGCCATTTTCTTGGTGCCGCACAGGCGCTCGAACGCGTCGGCCGGGGCGTGCCCGGTCGCTTCCGCTTCGGCTGCGAGATCGCAGGCGGTGGCAAAGGTCGACATCATCTGAGCGAACGAGCGGCCCTGACGTGCCAGCGCGTCGTGCCAGTGCGCTCCAGCGAGATGGGGTTGGGGGGTTGAGGGGGATGTGCGCATGGGATCACTCCTGCTTTGACCCTTCTATTCTTGGCGCTGACCTACGCCCGGATGCCGCACCGCACAACGCACCTTACGCGATAGCAGCCATCGCGAATTCGGGAGGCTCCGGCTGGAGATAGCGGAAACTCTGTTAATCCCTTTGAAGTCCGCCGGAGCCAGTGTTGCAGGGGCCGGCCAGGAAGGCGCGGAGTGGAACCCGCCCTCCTCTCCACCCGTTCGGCGGTCATGGAATCCAATCCCCGCAACACGACCGAAGTCGTCGATCGGCTCGCTGAAACGGCACGCCGGCACGAGCGCGTCTCGATCGGGCAGATGATGGACACGTTCGGCCACCGCAGTTACGGCCCCTTCCTGTTGGTCCCCGCCCTGATCGAGCTCTCACCGATCGGCGGAATACCGGGCGTTCCCACTTTCCTCGCCGCCATCATCGCGCTCTTCGCCGGCCAGATGCTTTTTGGTCGCGATCATTTCTGGATCCCCGACTTCCTGTCGCGCCAAAGCGTCTCCGCCAGGAAACTGGGCGAGGCCACGCAGTCCATGCGCGCCTTCTCACGCCGCCTCGATCGCTGGTTCCACGGTCGGCTCACCCGCTACGCCAAAGGCCCCTTCGTGCGGGTGGCGGCCTTCATCTCCATCCTGATGACGCTGACGGTCCCGCCCCTGGAACTCATCCCGTTCGCAAGCAGCGCACCGATGGGCGCCATCGCGCTCTTCGGGCTCGCACTCCTTGTCTGTGACGGCGCCTTGATGATCGCCGCCACAGGCCTTGCCGGCGTCGCGTTGGCAGTAACGGCAAGCGTCTTCGCGCCGGCGCTGTAAAGGGCACCTCCACGCATGGGCGGCTGCCGACGACCTGTTCGTCTTATCTCGCTGTCCAAATAGCAGCCACACATCCACGCGACTGAAACCGGCACAGATCAGCATCTCCGCACCTATACTCATTTTGCATAAAAATGTAACTATAGAATTATTGTACGACCATCTTCAATAAGAGCGAAGTATTACTCTTTTTCAATATTTGATCATAAGCATTTCTACTTGACTCTCGAATTCTTCTAGTCCGTTATTCTCGTGTTGCGTCACGCACACGAGGAGGAAGTCGTTATGGCAACTGAAGCCGGACATCTGCATCAGCCCGACTATTTGCGTGGCCTCGCCAAGCAGTTGCGCGAGGAAGCGGACCGGGCGGAGGCCCGCGCCAAGAACCTGGAAACCGGAAAGGAAGCCGTCGGATGCGACCCCGGCTGCTGGAACGTCCTTTCCACCTGCATTCAGGTGCAACCGCTTTGACATGAAGCGTCCGGCGTCCGTTCGCGGACGCCGGATCTTTCTCCGCCTCACGCCGCCTTTCGTGCGGTGAAGGCGGGCCCAATTCGCACGCCGGGAGGAGGCCACAATGGGCGTTGAAGCGAAGCACTCCGTTCCTGTCCTGAAGGACAATGTGCGGCTGAAGCCGATGCAGGGTTATGCGCTGGCGCATGGCTACCATCCTTCGCTTATTCGGATGATCCATCCCTCCCATGCGTTTTTTCTGTCGCTCTGCCACGGCCGCATGACCGCCGCCGAAATCGCCTTTCTCTACGGCGAAACCTACGGGCTTTCGTCGACGAAAGCCCGATCGCAGGTGATCCGGCTGATCGAGCAAAACCGGATGTTTCTGACGGAGGATGATCTGTCCATCGGAGAGCCGGGGCCCGATCCGCAGGTCAAACCGCGTTTCGAACCGAAGAGCTTTCTTTATCCCGGAGACGACGCGATCATCGCGAGCGCCGCCCATGGGCAATGGCCGGTGCCCGCCGGCATCAACATCACGCTCACCTTCAAGTGCAATTTCGACTGCACCTATTGCTACCAGGACCTCCGGCAAAAGGGAGACCCGCGCTGGGACCTGACGAAGTGCCTGAAGGTGGTCGACGAGGCCGCCGATTGGGGTGTCGTTTTTCTCGGCCTCACGGGCGGCGAACCCACTCTTTTCAAGGGCTGGCTGGAGGTCATCGAACACGGCCTCCGCCTCGGCATGATCCCGACAATCACCAGCAATGGCACGGTGATCGGCTCTGACCCCAGGATCGCGCAACGTCTCGCCAAAGCGGGAATGGAGGAGATCACCATTTCCTTCGATGCGCCGACGGCAGAGCTTCACGACGCGGTGACGCGTTCGCGCGGTCAATTCCAGCGCGTGCTCAACGCCATCCACTACCTCACCGATGCCGGCATCAAGGTCATCGTGAAGAGCGTGCTCACACCCAAGACACAAGACGGCGTCGAGACGATGATCGACCTTCTCGTCACGCTCGGGGTCGCGGAAATCGGCATCTCCTACATGGAGACCGGCGCCATCCATTCCGGCGCCAATTCAGAGACAAACGTCACGGACGAAGAGCTTGCGCGGGTCCGCCAGAAGGTGGCGAAGAAGCGCGACGATTATGCCGCTCTATGCCGCGTTCATCCCCCCAAAGACACCAGCCGCAAATGGAGTGAAGACGACTGGTATCCCTGTGGCGGTATCAATATGGGCATGTCGATCTTTCCGACCGGCGATGTCTCCGTCTGCGACAAGATGCATGGCGTGAAAGACTTCACCTACGGCAACGTCTTCGAGGCCGGACTGAAAGCCATCTGGAATGGGGACGCATTCGCGGCGCTGCGTGAGCGCACAGTGGCGCCTGCGCTGATCGATCCGGAATGCGCACACTGCTCCAAGCTCTATGCCTGCCGCACCTCTTGTTTCGTGGATTCGTTCAACGCCACCGGCAGCTACTACGCCAAGGACCCACATTGCGGCGGGCCTTTTTTCACCTGAGCAAGCTCCAGGACCACCGCCCCTCCCCCGAAAGGCCAAACCCATGTCCGTGAAATTCGACATCAACTACCATGCCGAACTGACCGCAGAGGCCAATGACGGCGTCCTCGATGAAGAGCAACTCGGCTATGTGGTTCTCGCCAATATGGCGCAAGATCTGCTGCAGACGAAAAGCTATGTGCACTTCGACAATTGCGATTTCCCCGGCGGCATCCAGCATATCGCCGAGGAATGGAACCTCATCGACACGATCGGCGACAAGTACGGAGATCCCGCGCTTGCCGCTTTTGGCGCACTCCTTCACACGACGCAGGACTTCTACGCGCATTCGAACTGGATCGAATTGCATGTGAACGACGCGCCGATTCCGGTCTGGGATCAAACGCTGCAGACCCTGCCCGCAGATATCGTCAGCGGCACCTGGGCGCTCGGCTCGCCGAAACTGTGCGGACCCAACGCACCGAGCCACAGCCAGCTCAACAAGGACAGCCCGAGCTCGACGGAGGGGAGCAAAATCGTCGATAGCGGCCCGAACGAGGGCAAGAGCTTGTTCGAGCTTGCCTATGCGACCGCGCTGTCGGCCACCAAGGTGCAGTACGCCCGCTTCAAGACGGTCAAACTGGCAGCGGGCGACCTGCGCACGGCGCGCACCGAAGGCGAGACATTGATGTATATGATAAAGGCGAACGCCGAATTGCGCCGCGTCTTCTGACGTTCGCCAAACTCACCTGCTCCCCAATTCCCCTACTCTCGGAGCGCTTCGATATCCCGGTAAAGATCGAGCGCTTCGGGATTGGCCAGCGCCTCGATGTTCTTCACGTCGCGGCCGTGCACGATGTCGCGCACGGCAAGCTCGGTGATCTTTCCCGATTTCGTGCGCGGAATGTCGGCGACCTGGACGATCTTCTGCGGCACATGCCGCGGTGAGGCACCCTCGCGGATCTGCCTTTTGATGCGGGCAATCATGTCCGCATCGAGATCCACACCCTCGGCAAGCCTGACGAAGAGAACGATGCGCACATCGTCATCATAGGTCTGGCCGATGGCGAGCGCTTCCAGAATTTCCGGCAGCTTCTCGACCTGGTTGTAGATCTCCGCAGTACCGATCCTGACCCCGCCCGGATTGAGCGTCGCGTCGGAGCGGCCATGGATGATGATGCCGCCATGTTCGGTCCATTCGGCAAAGTCGCCGTGGCACCACACGCCCGGAAACCGATCGAAATAGGCAGACTGGTATTTGATCCCGTCGGGATCGCCCCAGAACATCACCGGCATCGAAGGAAAGGGCTTGGTGCAGACGAGCTCGCCCTTGGCGCCGGTCACGGGCTGGCCGTCCTCGTCCCACACATCGACCGCCATGCCGAGGCCCGGCCCCTGGATCTCGCCACGCCATACGGGCTCAGTTGGAATGCCGAGCACGAAGCAGGAGACGATGTCGGTCCCACCTGAAATCGAGGCGAGATGCATATCCTGTTTGATCGCCTCGTAGACGAAGTCGAAATTCTCCGGTGCGAGCGGCGAGCCGGTCGAGGTCATCATGCGCAGGGCGGAAAGATCGTGCGAGGTCGCCGGCGTCAGCCCCGCCTTGCGCACCGCATCGATGAATTTTGCCGAGGTGCCGAAGACCGTCATCTTCTCCTCGGCGGCATAATCGAAAAGCGTGTTGCCATCGGGATAGAACGGCGAGCCGTCGTAAAGCAGGAGCGTGGCATCGCAGGCGAGCCCTGAGACCAGCCAGTTCCACATCATCCAGCCGCAGGTGGTAAAATAGAAAAGCTTCTCGCCCGGCGTGATCGAGCAATGCAGCCGATGCTCCTTCAGATGCTGCAGAAGCGTGCCGCCCGCCCCATGCACGATGCATTTCGGAATGCCCGTCGTGCCGGAGGAGAAGAGCACATAGAGCGGATGATTGAAGGGCAGGCGCTCGAAGGTCGGCTCCTTCGCCTCGAACGAGGCGACGAAATCGTCGAGGGCGACGCCCCGCGGCACACGTTTCGCCACCTCCTCGGCCTGGTCGAGATAGGGCACGATCACGACTTTGCCGGCCGTCGGAAGTTTCTCGGCGATCTTGGCGAGCTTGTCGGCCACCTCGATCTTCTTGCCGTTGTACCAATAGCCGTCGCAGGAGATGAGGAGTTTTGGCTCGATCTGCCCAAAACGGTCGAGAACGCCACCTTCGCCGAAATCGGGAGAGCATGACGACCAGATCGCCCCGAGCGAACTCGCCGCCAGCATCGCGGCGATCGTTTCGGGCATGTTCGGCATCATCGCCGCCACCGGATCGCCCTTGCCGATCCCGGCGTCGCGCATCGCCTGCTGCAGGCGTGAGACGAGGCCGCGCAGATCGTCCCAGGACAGCCGCCGCTTCACCTTGTCCTCGCCGCGAAAGACGAGGGCATCCTCGTCGCCTTTGCGCTTCAAGAGGTTCTCGGCAAAGTTCAGCTGCGCATCCGGGAAGAAGGCCGCCCCCGGCATCGCCTCGGCGCTCTCCAGGATCCGATCGCCCTTTTCGCCGACGACGCCGCAATGATCCCAGACCGCATTCCAGAATGCGGCAGGGTCACGCACCGACCAGGCATGGAGGGCGTGATAATCACCGAGTTCTTCACCCGCTGCCTTCTCTGCAGCGGTTTTGCGGAAGCGCGCCATGGGCGTCGCCTCGGCCTTGGCCGGATCGGGTTTCCACAAAGGCGTATCGTTCATCAGCGTTTCCTCGGCTCGTGTTCTGTAAAGGCGGTCTTGCCTCACGAAGGAAGGCGTGCAGAAAGCCCCAAACGCCTTGCCTTCGGTCGGCAAAGCCCCTATCGCGATGACAACGGAGATAGGTTCCCATGATGCGGCGGCTGCTTATCGCCCTCGGCCTCCTGGTCATGATCGTGGGCGGGCTGGCATTTCTTGTTAGCCAACTCGTCTCGCCCGAAGACGTCAAGCGTCGGGTCGCCGAGCAGATATCGGCCTGGACCGGGCGGGAAGTCTCGCTCGAAGGCGAGGCTGTCATCACGCTCCTGCCGCGCCTCAGCGTCAAGCTCAAGGACGTGGAGATCGCCGGACCTGCGGGTGACGACGCGCCTTTCGTCCAGATGGCCTTCCTCAAAGCCTCGGTGCGCCTCCTGCCGCTTCTCATCGGCGAGGTCGAAATCGAGGATTTCACCATCGTTTCTCCCGTGATTTCGTTGCGCCGGGCCGCCGATGGGGCGGAGAGCTGGGATTTCGACACGAGTGCGGCCGCACTGCAACTGGCCTTTGCAGGTGATGTGCGCCTCGGCTCCTTCGTCATCCAGGACGGACGGATCGTCTACAGCGATGAACTGAGTGGTCGTCGCGAAATTTTCTCCAAGGTCAACCTCAATTTGCAATGGGACAGCGTCAGAAAACCGATCGAAGTCTCCGGCCGCTTCGTGCGCCATGGCGAAGAGATGCGCATCACCGCCTCCGCGCAGCAGCCCTACCGCTTCATTAGAGCCGGCGAAACGACGCTCAATCTCGATGTGCAGGCGAAAAGCCTCAACGCCTCCTTCAGCGGCACGGTGCGCGACCCGCGCGATCCGCATCTCCTCGGCAGGCTCGCTCTCAACCTCGAAGACGCACCCAAAGTGCTTTCCTGGTTCAGCGGCCGTTTTGCAGAAGCCTCGCCCTTCCAGACCATCCGCCTCGACAGCGACGCCGACATCGCCGGCAATATGGCGACCTTTTCCGACGCCACCCTCAATCTGAACGGCGTTTCGGGAAAGGGTGCCTTGCGGCTCGATTTCGCCGGCACGCCCTCCGTGTCGGGGACGCTCGCCTTCCCCTCCTTCGATACGACGCCGGTCCTGCATCATCTCTTCCGCGTCGAGGACGGCGAGGCGCCGAAAATCCTCAAGGCGCGTCTCACCACCGGCTGGCTCGACGATTTCAAGGCGGATCTTCGCGTCTCGGCCGGCGAAGTTCGGGTCGATGCGGCACGCCTGCAGCGGGTCGGGGCCTCGCTTCTCGTCCAGAACGGCCATGCCCTTCTGACGATCGGAGAGGCTGAGCTTTACGGCGGGCGCCTCAGCGGCAACATCACGCTCGACGTGGACCGGGGCCTGCCGCGTCTGCAGACGGCCCTGCGCGCCCATGAGCTCAAAACCGCCAATCTCACCTCCATGCTCGGCATCGCGCCGATCGAGGGGACGGCCGATATCATGGTCGAATTGGCCGGCTCCGGAGAAGATATCGACGCCATGCTGCAGGCCGTGACCGGGCGCCTGACCGTCGACGCCAAGAACGGCCGCCTGCCCTATCTCGACCTTGAAGCGGCGGCGAAGGCACCTTCCGGCGAGGCGCAGCCTCTCCTCAATGCCAGCGCGAGCACCCCGTTCACGGCGCTCAAGGCGGCCCTCACCTTCGCCAACGGGCAGGGAGAACTCACCGACAGCCTGGTGGAGACATCGCGCTACACCGTCTCCCTTGCCGGCGAGATCGGTCTTCATAACCGTCGCCTCGCCCTGTCCGGAACGCTGACGCCCAAAACGGATCAGCCGGCGATACCGGTCGAGATCATCGGCAAGCTGGCAAGTCCGGAACTGACCTCGAGCGCGCCAGCCTCGAACTGAGGCACAGCAGCGACCGCGACTAAGGTGCCCGCGCCGGGGCGCGGGCCTTGCCGATGATCGAGGCCGTCAACACCCCCATCGTCACCAGTGCCACGAGGATGGTGCACACCGCATTGATTTCCGGCGTCACGCCGCGCCGGACCTGGCTGTAGATCTTCATCGGCAGGGTGGTGGCGCCCGGGCCCGTCGTAAAACTCGCAATGACGAGATCGTCGAGCGACAGCGAGAAGGCGAGCATCCAACCGGCGACGACGGCGGGCGCGATCAAAGGCAGTGTAACCGCGAAGAAGGTCTTCACCGGCGTCGCCCCGAGATCGAGCGCCGCCTCTTCCAGCGAGCGGTCGAAGGAGAGAAGCCGCGACTGTACGACGACGGCGACGAAGCACATCGAAAAGGTGATATGCGCGATCGTCACGGTCCAGAAGCCGCGGTCGAAATTGATCGCCACGAAGAGAAGCAGGAGCGACAGGCCGGTGATCACTTCCGGCATGACGAGGGGCGCGAAGACCATGCCGGAGAAGAGCGTGCGCCCCCAAAACCGCCCCCCGCGCACAAGCGCGAGCGCCGCGAGCGTCCCGAGGAAAGTGGCGATCGTCGCGGATAAGAGCCCCACACGCAAAGTCACCCAGGCCGCATCGAGAATGCTCTCATTGTGCATGAGCTCGACATACCAGCGCGTGGAAAAACCGCCCCAGACGGTGACGATGCGCGAGGCATTGAAGGAATAGATGATCAGAATGAGGATCGGCAGATAGAGAAAGGCAAAGCCGAAGACGAGCGCGACCAGATTGAAAGAGGTGAAGCGACGCATCAGCTCGACGCCCTTTGCTGCATCTTCTGAAAGATGACGATCGGCACGACCAGGAGCAGCAGGAGCACGATCGCCACCGCGCTCGCGACCGGCCAGTCGCGGTTGTAGAAGAACTCGACCCAGAGCGTGCGCCCGATCATCAACGTGTCGGAGCCGCCGAGCAGATCCGGGATGACGAACTCGCCGACGGCGGGAATGAAGACGAGCAGCGATCCCGCCAGAATGCCCGGCACCGACAGAGGCACGGTGATCTTCCAGAACGCGCCGAAGGGCGTCGCGCCGAGATCGTTCGCGGCCTCGATCAGCCGGTAATCCATCTTTTCAAGGGTGGCGTAGAGCGGCAGCACCATGAAGGGCAGGTAGGAATAGACGATGCCGATATAGACCGCCCAATCCGTGTTGATGATGGTGAGGGGCTGGTCGATGAGGCCGAGGGACAAGAGCAGCTGGTTCAACAGCCCCTCGGGCTTCAGAATGCCGATCCAGGCATAGACGCGGATCAGGAACGAGGTCCAAAACGGCAGGATGATCGCCATCAGGAGGATGGGACGGATGCGGTCCGGCGCGCGTGCCATGGCAAGCGCCAGAGGGTAGCCGATGAAGAGCGTGATCACCGTCGAGATGAGCGCGATCTTCACCGAGGAGAGATAGGCTTTGATGTAAAGCGCATCCTCCGTCAGCCAGACATAATTGTCGAAGGAGAGATCCTGCACCCTCTCCCACAGGGTCGCCAGCCCATCGAAGACCGGCGTGTAGGGCGGCATGGCGATGGCGGTCGCCGAAAACGAGATTTTCAGGACGATCAGAAACGGGGCCAGGAAGAAGACGGCAAGCCACAGATAAGGGATGGCGATGACGACGCGGCGGGCGAGAAAGCTGCGCAAAGCGTGCACGCAGGCCCCCTATCGTACCAGGACGGTGCCGGCGTCCGGCCGCCAGGAGAGAAAAACCCGGTCTTCCCAGGTGATCGGCCGCTCCACTTCGCGCGAGGCGTTGAGCCGCGTCGCACGCACCACGTCTCCGGAATCGAGCTTGACGTTGTAGATCGAGACATCGCCCAGATAGCCGATATCCCAGACCTCACCCTCGATCAGATTGGTGGTGGCGTTCTGCGGGCGCTCATGGCTGATCACCATCTTTTCAGGGCGAATGGCGAACCAGATCGTCTCGCCGGCCTGCGGGCGGGCCACGCCTTGGGGCATCTCCGCCACTTCGACGGTGAAGCCGGCCGCCGTCGTCATCGTCAGGCCGCCGTTCTCCAAATGCGCGATGCGACCTTCGAAAATGTTCACGTCGCCGACGAAATCGGCGATGTAGCGCGAGGCCGGCGCCTCGTAGATGACGGCCGGCGTCGCCACCTGGATGACGCGGCCATGATCCATGACGGCGATGCGGTCGGCCATGGTCATCGCCTCCTCCTGGTCATGCGTGACGATGAGGAAGGTGAGGCCCAGACTCTCCTGGAGATCGGTCAATTCGAACTGCGTCTCCTCGCGCAGCTTCTTGTCGAGCGCGCCGAGCGGCTCGTCGAGAAGCAACACTTTCGGCCGCTTGGCGAGCGCACGGGCAAGTGCCACGCGCTGCTGCTGGCCGCCGGACAATTGCGCCGGCTTGCGGCGGGCGAAATCCTGCAATTTGACGAGGCGCAGCATCTCTTCGACGCGCACCGCCATATCGGCCTTCGCCATCCCCTCCTGCTTCAGGCCGAAGGCGATGTTGTCGGCGACGTTCATATGCGGGAAGAGCGCGTAGGACTGGAACATCATGTTGACGGGCCGCTTGTGCGGCGGCACGCCTGTCAACGGCCGACCATCCAGAAAAATCTCGCCCTCGCTCGGCTCTTCGAAGCCGGCCAGCATCCGCAACAAGGTGGTCTTGCCGCAACCGGACGGCCCGAGCAGGGCGTAGAATTCGCGCTCGTAGACGGTGATCGACTGATTATCGACGGCGGTGAAATCGCCGAAGCGTTTGGTGACGTTCCTGAATTCGATGAAGGGCGGCTGGCTCGGATCGTTCCACGGCTGAAAAGCGCGCCTCACGGGCCCAAGCATTTTAGCCATACATAACCCTTCCCTTGTTAAAGGCCGGGCAGGATGCCTGCCCGGCCATTTTCCGGCCTCTTACTGCCCGGTCTTGACGCTCGTCCAGGCGCGCGTGATGAGCCTCTGCGCCTTGGGCTTGTACGGGTCGACGGTGTAGAGCTTGTCCATCACGTCCTTCGGCGGATAAATCGCCGGATCGCCGATGATCTCTTCGTCGAGATATTGCTGCGAATCCTTGTTGCCGTTGGCATAGAAGACATAATTCGATGCCTTGGCGATGACATCGGGACGCAGCACGTAATTGATGAAGGCATGGGCGTTGTCGGGATGCGGCGCGTCGGCCGGGATCGACATCTGGTCGAACCACATCTGGGCGCCCTCCTTCGGGATCACGTATTTGACGTTCACCCCTTCGGCCTCCGCGTCGATCGCCTGGAAGACATCGCCCGACCAGCCGACTGCCATGCAGATGTCGCCATTGGCGAGCGCATCGATGTAGGCGGAGGAGTGGAACTTCTGGATGTAGGGGCGGATCGCCTGCAGGGCCTCTTCCGCCTTGTCGATGTCGTCCGGATCGGTCGAATTCGGATCGAGGCCGAGATAATTGAGGGCGGCCGGGATCATCTCCGTCGGCGCGTCGAGCATATAGACGCCGCAATCCTGAAACTTCGAGATGACGTCAGGGTCGAAGACCATGTCCCAGGATTTCACCGGCGCATCGGGCATGCGCTCGTTGATCATATCGACATTGTAGCCGATGCCGGTGGTGCCCCACATGTAATTGACCGAGTATTCGTTGTCGGGATCGTATTTCGAAACCCGTTCGGCAATCGTGTCCCAGACATGGCTGAGATTGGGGAGTTTCGACTTGTCGAGCTTCTGCATGGCCCCGGCCTGGATCTCGCGGGCAAGAAACGGCGAGGCCGAAGGCAGGACGACATCATAGCCGGTGCCGCCGGACAGAAGCTTGGTTTCCAGGATCTCGTTGGAATCGTAGACGTCGTAGACGACTTTGATGCCGGTTTCCTTGGTGAAGTCTTCAAGGATGGATTCGTCGATATAGTCTGACCAATTGTAGACGTTGACGACTTTCTCCTCGTCCTGGGCAAGGGCCGGACTGCCTGAGGCAGCGACGATCGCCAGGGTGGAGACGAGACAAAGAGCTCTGAACAAGAGCACCTCCCCTGTTGGTGGGCTTTCACTGCACGCATAGCGGCCATTCCCAGGCAACATAGGGGCAAGCCGCGGCAGGCTTCAATCGTCGCAGCGCCAAAAACGCCGCGTTTCTGCATAACGAAAGTCGCAGGCGCGTGGGGAATTTTCCTCTCAAGGAATCTCCCGGTCGGATTTGCCGATGCGGTAATCGTGCAGGCTCGCCGGCCGCGTCGCCGGTGGCTGGGCGCGATGGGCGCAGCCTTCCCGCTCGCACAGCCGGCAGGTCACACCGACGGGTCGCGCCGGCGCGGAGCGCACGAAATCATAGACGGTCGCCTCGGCGAAGCGCTCGGGGAAGACGAGAAGCGTCGCCCGCAAAGGCGGCGGCAACGTCTTGTCGGCGAGCGCTTCGGATTCCCGCATCGCTAGCGCGAAGAAGGTCGCTCCGTCGGGAAAGGACAGACGGGCGGCGAGCACGCCGCTTTCCGTCCGTCGATCGAAAATCGGCAGGCGTCCACAGGCGGCGCCGAAACGGGCGAAGGGAAAGCCCGCCCCCCTGATGCGGGTGATCACGGTGCCGGCGCCGTCGAGAACGACGAGCGCGGCCTCATCGACACCGCCCTCCGGATTGCCGGCAAGGGCCGCAAGCCGTGCCATGATGCGGGCATTGCGGGTCTGGAAGCGCTGGCTGAGGCCGGCGAGATCGAAGCGGAATTCGCGCGCCGCCGCGGCAAGGCGCGGGGCCGGGATCAGGATCGCATCGGCAAGACGGCGCGCGAAGCCCGCCCGCAGGAGACGCTGCGATTCCGTATCCTTCGGCGCGGCCTGGGCGGCAAGTTTGTTCAAAAGAGCCGCATGGCCGGAATAGGCGACCTGCAGCGCGACGAGCCAGGCGCGATCGACGAGCGGCACGGATTCGGCAATAAAGAAGCGCATCGAATGGCGATCGAAGCGGGCGCGCTCGTCGGGCAGCGCATGGGCGGGCAGGATTCTCAGATCGATGCCGTGGCGCTCTCGCAGATGCGCCTTGAGCGCCGCAAAAGGATCATCGCGCGGGGTCAGCTCTTCCGCCAAAGCCGCGGCGGTGTCTTCCAGTTCGGGAAACCACGGCCCCGCCTCCTCGAACCAGGTCGCGACCCTATCGAAGGGCAGCCGCGCGCCCATCTCGGTGCGGATCTCGCCGCCCTCGGCCAGAAGCTGCGACAGTTCCGAAAGCCGTCCCGCGCCCTCCATATAGGCTTCGTAGAGACGCGAGATGCCGCGCACCACGTTGGGCGCCGCCTCCGCCACCTCTTCCAGCTCCGACGGGCTCGGCACTTCTGCGGCGAGAAGCGGATCGGCAAACACCGCCTTGATGGCATCGAGGTCGGCGCCTTCCTCGTCGAGCTTGAGCTCGGCGGCATTGATCTTGAATGCCGCCTGCAGCTTCAACAGCACCTGCACGGTCAGCGGGCGCTGGTTGCGCTCGATGAGGTTCAGATAGCTTGAAGAGATGCCCAGCGCCTCGGCCATGTCGGCCTGGGTCAGGCCGAGACCGTTTCTGACGCGCCTGATGCGCGGACCTGCGAATATCTTGCGTTCCGCCACGATCGCCTCCCCCGTCGCGCCGCTTCAGCGAATGCAAGCTTAGCGCGCAGCGTTTCTCTTGTAAATATTTTACAAACTCAACAAAATCTCGAGTGCAGTCCTTACAATTTCACCCGTTTGGCGCGACTTTCCGGCTTTTTGCCCTGGCGTTTTGTGCGCCGCATTGTAAATGAGGCTCACAAAGACGGGAACAGATACAAGAAGTCTAGTAAGGAGATTGACATGACCGATTTTCAGAGCCTTCTTCCGAGCGCTCCAGGTGATCGCTATGACGGGATCGAGCGGCCCTATACCGCAGAAGACGTGAAGCGGCTGCGCGGCTCTCTGAAGATCGAGTATTCGGTGGCCGAGCACGGCGCCAACCGGTTGTGGAAGCTTCTCCATGAAGACGACTTCGTCAATGCTCTCGGCGCGCTCTCCGGCAACCAGGCCATGCAGATGGTGCGTGCAGGCCTGAAAGCCATCTACCTCTCCGGCTGGCAGGTCGCGGCCGACGCCAACGTCGCTGGCGCCATGTATCCCGACCAGTCGCTCTACCCGGCCAATTCCGGCCCGGAGCTCGCCCGCAAGATCAACCGCACCTTCCAGCGCGCCGACCAGATCGAGACGTCCGAAGGCAAGCAGTCGGTCGACACCTGGTACGCCCCGATCGTCGCCGACGCGGAAGCCGGTTTCGGCGGCCCGCTCAACGCCTTCGAGATCATGAAGGCCTATATCGAAGCGGGTGCGGCCGGCGTGCATTTCGAAGATCAGCTCGCCTCTGAAAAGAAGTGCGGCCATCTCGGCGGCAAGGTCCTGATCCCGACGGCGGCGCATATCCGCAACCTGACGGCGGCGCGTCTTGCGGCCGATGTCTGCGGCGTGCCGAGCCTCGTCATCGCCCGCACGGATGCGGAAGCGGCGAAGCTTCTCACCTCCGACATCGACGAGCGCGATCGTCCCTTCGTCGATTACGACGCCGGACGTACGGCGGAAGGCTTCTACCGGGTGCAGAACGGGCTCGAGCCCTGCATCGCCCGCGCCGTCGCCTACGCCCCTTACTGCGACCTCATCTGGTGCGAGACGTCAAAGCCCGACCTCGAACAGGCGAAGCGCTTCGCGGAAGGCGTGCACAAGGCGCATCCGGGCAAGATGCTGGCCTACAATTGCTCGCCCTCGTTCAACTGGGAGAAGAACCTCGACAAGGCGACCATCGCCAAGTTCCAGCGCGAGCTCGGTGCGATGGGCTACAAGTTCCAGTTCATCACGCTCGCCGGCTTCCACCAGCTGAACTTCGGCATGTTCGAGCTCGCCCGCGGCTACAAGGATCGCCAGATGGCGGCCTATTCGGAGCTGCAGCAGGCCGAATTCGCAGCGGAATCCGTCGGCTACACGGCGACCCGCCACCAGCGCGAAGTCGGCACCGGCTATTTCGACGCCGTGTCGATGGCAATCACGGGCGGCCTGTCGTCGACCACAGCTATGGGTGAATCAACGGAATCCGCCCAGTTCCACTCCGGGGAGGAGAAGGCCCAAACGCGCGCGGCGTGACCGGGTTGATTTTCCGGTCAGAAGACGCGCAACCTAAAGGCCGCGGGAGAGCGATCCTCTCCCGCGGTCGCAATTGAGCCCGGCGACCGAACTGGGCGCGCAAAGAAAGTGGAGACGATGTTGACCAAACCGCCGGTGAAGGAGCGCGCCGAAGCGCTTTCGTCCGAAATGACTGACGCGCAGCAGGCGGCCATCCGCGTGCTCGCCAACGAACTGCACCGGCTGAATCAGGCCGTAATCGGCTGCGTCGATGCCGGCCTTTCGGTCGAACTGCAGCGCACCGCCCGCCATCATTCCGAAGACGGCTTCTGGGGCGACCTGCTCGTGCCGATCGTGGTGAAGCAGCGCTAGACGGGTTTTTCTGGCAACGCGCTTTGCGCGGGCCGGAGCCTGCGGACAGGCGCGGCCGGGCCCTCAAAGGGCGAAGGCGCAATGCCTCTCCTGACCCTCGGCCTGACCCATCTCTTTTCGACGGCCGTCGCGGCATGCCGCGACGGCCGTTTCGTTTGACGCGCCAGCCCCAAGCCGCCGTATGCCATCCTCGCCTGCCCCTGAACAGCGGCGAGGAACACCACGACGGCGCAAAGTTGGCGCGTCATCAGCATTTCTTATTAGAGCGATTATAAAAAGAAGGCTTCACCTATCGCCCGACGGCGGATAATTTCAGCCCATGATAGAAACGTCCAAGGAGGCACTCATGGATGCGAAAGTAGACGACGGTTCCGGCGGATGCCCGTTCAGTGGCGGGAAACGCGGTGCCCGCAATAGCGAATGGTGGCCCGAGCAGCTCGACATCTCGACGCTGCACCGCAACTCCGACTTGTCCGATCCGATGGACAAGGACTTCGACTATGCGAAAGAATTCCAGAGCCTCGACATCAACGCCGTCATCGAGGACCTGAAGCAGCTCATGACGGATTCGCAGGAGTGGTGGCCCGCCGATTTCGGCCATTACGGCGGCTTGATGATCCGCATGGCCTGGCACTCGGCCGGCACCTACCGCATCACGGACGGGCGCGGCGGCGCCGGCGCCGGCCAGCAGCGCTTCGCGCCTTTGAATTCCTGGCCCGACAACGCCAATCTGGACAAGGCGCGCCGGCTTCTCTGGCCCGTGAAGCAGAAATACGGCCGCAAGATCTCCTGGGCCGATCTGATGGTGCTCGCAGGCAACGTCGCGCTCGAAACCATGGGCTTCAAAACCTTCGGCTTTGCCGGCGGCCGCGTCGATGTGTGGGAGCCGGAAGAGCTCTATTGGGGACCTGAAGGCACCTGGCTCGGCGACGAGCGCTACTCCGGCGAGCGCCAGCTCGAAGAGCCGCTCGCCGCCGTGCAGATGGGCCTCATCTACGTCAATCCGGAAGGCCCGAACGGCAAGCCAGATCCGGTCGCCGCGGCGAAAGATATCCGCGAAACCTTCTACCGCATGGCGATGAACGACGAAGAGACCGTGGCGCTCATCGCCGGCGGTCATTCCTTCGGCAAGACGCATGGCGCGGGCGACCCCTCGCTTCTCGGTCCAGATCCGGAAGGGGCGGCGGTCGAAGATCAGGGCCTCGGCTGGAAGAGCGGTCACGGCACGGGCTTCGGCGACGACGCCATCACCGGCGGCCCTGAGGTCACCTGGACGCAGACCCCGACGCAGTGGAGCAACTACTTCTTCGACAACCTCTTCGGCTTCGAATGGGAATTGGAGAAGAGCCCGGCGGGCGCCTATCAATGGGTCGCCAAGGATGCTCCGGCGGAGATCCCCTACGCGCACGATCCGAGCCGCTTCCGCAAGCCGACGATGCTGACGACGGACCTCGCGCTCCGCTTCGACCCGGAATACGAAAAGATCTCGCGGCGCTTCCACGAGAACTTCGACGCCTTCGCCGATGCCTTCGCGCGCGCCTGGTTCAAGCTCACCCATCGCGATATGGGTCCGAAGGTGCGCTATCTCGGCCCGCTCGTGCCGCAAGAGACGCTGCTGTGGCAGGATCCGATCCCGCCCGTCGACCATGAGCTGGTCAGCGATCAGGACATCGCCCGCCTCAAAGAGACGATCCTCGCTTCCGGCCTGTCGGTCTCCGAGCTCGTTTCAACGGCCTGGGCGTCGGCCTCGACCTTCCGCGGCTCCGACAAGCGCGGCGGTGCCAATGGCGCGCGCATCCGTCTCGCCCCCCAGAAAGACTGGGAGGTCAACGAGCCGGAGAAGCTCGCCAGAGCGCTTCAGACGCTTGAGGGGATCCAGGCGGACTTCAACAACGCTCAGGTCGGCGGGAAGAAGGTGTCGCTTGCCGATCTCATCGTGCTCGGCGGCGCAGCGGCCGTCGAAAAGGCTGCGAGGGATGCGGGTGTCGATGTCGCCGTGCCCTTCACGCCGGGCCGTATGGATGCGAGCCAGGACGACACGGACGTCGATTCCTTTGGCGCCCTGGAGCCGCGTGCCGACGCTTTCCGCAATTACCTGAGCGGGCGGCAGTTCATGCGCCCGGAAGAGGCGATGGTCGACCGCGCAGAGCTTCTGACGCTCACCGCGCCGGAAATGACGGCGCTCCTCGGCGGCATGCGCGTTCTCGGCGCGAACTATCAGAACGCGCCGCACGGCGTCCTTACCCACCGGCCGGGCACGTTGACGAACGATTTCTTCGTCAATCTCCTCACCATGGCGACGCAATGGCAGCCAATTGCCGACGGCACCTATGAGGGGCGCGACCGCAAGACCGGCGAGGTCAAATGGCAGGCAACGCGCGTCGACCTCATGTTCGGCTCGCATTCGCAGTTGCGTGCACTCGCCGAGGTCTATGCCTGCGCCGACAGCCAGGAGAAGTTCGTGAAGGACTTCGTCGCCGCCTGGACGAAGGTGATGGAGGCCGACCGCTTCGAGGTCCCCGGCAATGTCGAGGGGCCGCGGAACTAGCGCCCGGTCCAATCTCGCGGCTTCGCAACCCGAAGTGCGGAGCCGCGACGATCTCGGGAAGGGCACGATCGGCAGCGATCGTGCCCTTTTCTTATGAGGCCCTCAACGAGCGCGGCGTTTACCCATCCTCTCGGTCGAGGCCCAGCTCCTTTTGCTTTTTCTTCGAAAGCCCCTTCGCCACCAGACGGTGAGAGGCGCGCAGATAGGCGCGGAGGTCTTCGTCGGAGAGGCCTTGTGAAAAATCCTGGATCCAGGTGAGGCCGCGTGAGGCGAGATAAGGCGCCGGACGCAGTCCCGGCTCATCCTTCAAAATCTCAAACGAGATCTCGGTCGTCTTGAAGGTGAAGGCCGGCTGGTCGTCGTGCCAGCCGCCGATCGCAAAAACCTTGCCGCCGACCTTCCAGACATCGGCCCCTCCCCATTGCACGACGTGGGTCGTTGCCGGCAGCGCGCCACAGAAAGCGTTGAATTCCTCGTAAGTCACATCCCGCTCCCGGGCGACGGGACCGCCGCCTCACGGGCTTCGCCTAGCATGTCGCGGACGCCTGCGCAGCCATATCTCGACATTAAAACGAACGTTTGACTTAAACGAACGTTTGGCTGATGATCGCATCCGGATCGAAGGCGAGAAAGTCCTTATTCATGAGCCGAAGCCCCCTGTCACAGCCCGAAGACGCAGCTCGCCGATCGAAGCGAGCGGAGACAGCCGACGGTGCGACCGAAGATCGGGCAACGCCGCGACGCTCCCCGGCGAGCCCGGCCAATGTGCCGGGCGACACGACGCGCGAGCGCATTCTCGATGCCGCTTTGGAGTTGTTCGGCGAACGCGGCCTGCACGCCGCCTCTGTGCGCGATGTCGCCAAGCTCGCCAAGGCCAATGTGGCCGCGATCTCCTATCACTTCGGCGGCAAGGAGGAGCTCTATCTCGCCGTCGCCGGCCATGTCGCAGAGATTATGGGGAGCCGGATTGCGGAACGCGCGCCACAGATCGTCGACGCAGCCCCTCCCGCAAACCCGCAAGACGCGCTTGCCCGCCTGGAGCTCGCCTTCGATACGATCATCGACGTCATCGTCGGCAATGAGGACATGCGCCGCGTCGCCCGCTTCGTGTTGCGCGAACAAATGAGCCCGACGGCCGCCTTCGACATCATCTACGCGCAGGTGATGGAGCGCATGCACCGCACGGTCTGCCTCAATTTCGGCGTCGCCACGGGCCTCGATCCCGACAGCGAAGCCGTGCGTCTCAGAACGTTTCTTCTCATCGGCCAGGGCATTTTTCTGCGCGTCGCCGAGGCCGTGGTTCTGCGCCGGCTGGAGGCCGACCGGTATACCCCGCCGCTGCTCGACGAGATCAAAGCGATGCTCCGGACGCATCTTCATCTCGTCGTGGCGGACCTGCGCGGCCGCAAGGCGGAGGCATGAGATGCGTATCGCCGGCGTCCTTTTCGTCATCCTTGCGGCTGTCGCGGCCCTGTCCGCCTGCGGGCGTGCCGGCGAAGCCGATGCGCCTTCCCTGCAAGGCTATGTGGAAGGCGACTTCGTCTATGCCGCGCCGGAAATCGCCGGACGGCTTGCCGAAATAAAGGTCCAGGAAGGGGCGGACGTTGAGGCCGGCGCCCTCCTTTTCACCCTCGACCGCCAGACGATCGAAGCGGAGTTGCGCCAGTCGGAGGCGGAACTCGCCGCTGCCGAGGCCGAACTCGCCGACCGCCGCGAGGGGCAGCGCCCCGTCGAACTTTCCGTCATCGAGGCGCAGATCGACAGGGCGCGCGCCTCCCGCGATCAGGCGGAAAAGGAGTTTCAGCGCCAGCAAGACCTCTTTCAACGCGGCGTCATCGCCAAGGCGCGCCTCGATCAGGCGAGCGAAACCCTGTCCGTCGCCGAAGCGCAACTTGCCGAGGCCCGGCGCCAGAAGGACGTCGCCACGCTGCCGGCCCGCAAAGCCCAGATCGAGACGGCGGAACGCCAGGTCGAGGCGGCGCGCGCCGGCGTCACGCAGGCCAAGACCAAGCTTGCGAAGACGAATGTCCGCGCCCCGGAAGCGGGCCTCATCGACGATGTCTATTATCGCCCGGGCGAGGTCGTCGCAGCGGGCGAGCCCGTGCTCTCTCTTCTGCCGGAGAGCGAACGCAAGATCGTCTTCTTCGTGCCGGAACCGCAGCTCGCGCAGCTGCCGCACAATGCCGAAATCGCCATCTCCTGCGACAATTGCCCGGCCGGTCTCACGGCCCGGGTGACGCGCATCTCGGCGGAAGCGGAATTCACGCCGCCGGTGATCTTTTCGGAAAAACGCCGCGACAAACTTCTCTTCCGCGCCGAGGCGCGGCCCATCGGCAAGACCGGGGATCTGCGCGTCGGGCAGCCGGTCGATGTGCGCCTCGTCGCCGCGGAGCCCGGATCATGAGGTCGGGCACCAGCCAAAGCGATCGGCCCCCCGTCATCGAGGTCGAAAATCTGACCAAGCGTTTCGGCGGCAAAGCGGTCGTCAAGGACATCGACCTTGAGATCGCGCGCGGCGAGATCGTCGGCTTTCTCGGCCCGAACGGCTCCGGCAAGACCACGACCATCCGCATGATCTGCGGGCTTTTGCACCCCGATGGCGGCAGCGGCACCTGCCTTGGCTACGACATCCTGACACAAGCGGAGGAGATCAAGCGGCGCGTCGGCTATATGACGCAGCGCTTCTCGCTCTACGAAGACCTGACGATCGAGGAAAACCTCGTCTTCGTCGCCCGCCTCTACGGTATGAAGAATGTGCGCAAGGCGGCGAAAGACACGCTCGACCGCCTCGGCCTCGCTTCGAGGCGCGGCCAGCTCGCGGGCACGTTGTCCGGCGGCTGGAAGCAGCGTCTGGCGCTTGCTGCCTGCACCATGCACAAGCCGGAGCTCCTTCTCCTCGACGAGCCGACGGCGGGCGTCGATCCGAAGGCGCGGCGCGAATTCTGGGACGAGATCCACGAGCTCGCCGAACTCGGCCTCACCGTCCTCGTCTCCACCCATTACATGGACGAGGCGGAGCGCTGCCACCGCATCGTCTACATCGCCTACGGCACGATCGTGGCGCGCGGTACGGTCTCAGAGATCATCGACCAGTCGAAGCTCACCACCTTCATCTTGAGCGGCAAAGGCGCGCCGGCGGCCGCCAAGGCGCTGACCGGGGCAGACGGCGTCGAACAGGTCGCGCCCTTCGGCAGCGAGGTGCATGTCGTCGGCTCCGATGCGCAAGCCCTCAAAACCGCGATCGATTCCGTCAAAACCGACCACGACATCGCCGTACGTCAGGGCGAAACGACGCTCGAAGACGTCTTCATCCGCCTGATGAGCCAGGCGCAGGCTCTGGAGAAATGAGATGGGCCTGATCTCGCTCTCCCGCATCAAGGCGGTGCTCCTCAAAGAGGTCATCCAGATGCGCCGCGACCGGCTCACCTTCGCGATGATCATCGGCATCCCGATCCTGCAGCTCATCCTCTTCGGCTATGCCATCAACACCGATCCGAAGATGCTGCCGACGGGCGTTCTCATCCTCGACGGCGGGCCAGTGTCGCGCGCCATCGTCGCGGGCATGGAAACTTCCGGCTATTTCGACATTGCCGCCCCGCTCGCCCGCGAGGCGGAGGCGCGCGAGGCGCTCGAAGACGGCTCGCTCTCCTTCGTCCTCACCATTCCGCAGAATTTCGAGCGCGATCTCGTGCGTGGCCTTTCCCCCGAAGTCGTCGTGGAAGCCGACGCGACCGATCCCGCCGCCTCCGCCAATGCGCTCGCCGCCATGCCGGAGATCGTCAGCCGCGCCATCGCCCACGCCTTGAGCGGCCCGCTCGGCGCAAAGAGCGCACAGGCGCGCAGTGCCGACGTCATCATCCACCGTCTCTACAATCCGGAAGGCATCAGCCAGTACAACATCGTGCCGGGCCTTCTCGGCACCATCCTGACCATGACCACGACCTTGATGACGGCGCTCGCCCTCACCCGCGAGATCGAACGCGGCACGATGGAGAACCTTCTCTCCATGCCGGTCAAACCGGTGGAGATCATGATCGGCAAGATCGTGCCCTATATCGGCCTCGGCCTCATCCAGGTCGTCGTCATCCTCGCCGCCGCGCTCATGCTCTTCAACGTGCCGATGCTCGGCAATTATCTCGCCCTCCTCGTCGCCGTCACCATCTTCCTCGCCGCCAATGTGACGCTCGGCTACACCTTCTCCACGCTCGCCCGTACGCAGCTCCAGGCGATGCAGATGACGTTCTTCTTCTTTCTGCCGTCGATCCTTCTCTCGGGCTTCATGTTCCCCTTCCGCGGCATGCCGGAATGGGCGCAGATCCTCGGCAATATCCTGCCGCTCACCCATTTCCTGCGCGTCGTGCGCGGCATCATGCTGAAGGGCAGCGAGCTCTCTTTCGTCTGGCCGGAGATCTGGCCGATCCTCGTGTTCCTCGGCGTCATCGCCACGCTCGCCCTTATCCGCTTCCGCAACACCCTCGATTGAGCGCAGCACGACAGCCGGGGCGGGCATGAGGCGTGGCCTCACCGCCACGGTTCCCGAAAAAGCCCCTGGTCGGACGATTCGTTTCTTTGCTGTGCACTATGGAGCCGGTAGCGGTTGTCCCATGCAAGAGCTTGGCAACACCACAGACAGATCGGCCACCGTCAGAGGGACGAAGATGCTGCGGGTCGACCCGCGCGCCGCGATCTGCGCATTCGCAGGCGGTGTCCTTGCGGCATTCATCGCCGCCGCGCCCGTTGCCGCGCAGGAAACGCCGGTTCCCACAGGCAAAAGCAGCCACGATCTCATCCTGGAGCTCGGCGCCGGCGCCTCGGTCCAGCCCGCCTATGAAGGTGCGGACGATTATACCGTTCAGCCGCAGCCCTTCGTGGCGCTGCATTATCTCAGCCTGCCGGTTTTCGGCGAGTTCGGCGGCAAGCCCGAACAGGGACTTTCGGTCAGCCCGTCCTTCCGCGTCGTGCGCGAACGCGACGACAGCGATTATCCCAAGCTGCGCGGCATCGGCGACGTCGATACGGCCGTGGAACTCGGCGGCGCCGTCAAATATCGGTGGAACAACCTTGAGGCCTATCTCGCGCTTCGCCGCGGCGTGACGGGCCATGACGGCTTCGTCGGCGAGACGGGCGTCAATCTCGTGACGTATCCGACCGACAAACTCCAAATCACAGCCGGTCCCAGGCTCTCCTTCGCCGATGCGGAATATCTGCAGACCTATCTCGGCATCACGCCGGCGCAGGCGGCGGCCTCGGGTCTTGCGATCTTCGATCCCGACGGCGGCATCAAGGGTGTCGGCGCCTCGCTCGAAGCGCGCTACGCCTTCACCGAGAACTGGTCGGTCGTCGGCCAGGCCGGCTACGAGCATCTCGTGGGCGATGCCGCGGATTCGCCGATCACCGATGCCGGCAGCGAGAACCAGTTCACGGCGGCTCTCGGCCTCACCTACAAATTCGGTCTCGACCTCTTCGATTGAGCGGCGCCCGCGCCGCTTTCCATCGGCCCGCGTCGCAGCCCTTTCGTCGAGCTTCGCCTTCTCTCCATCATAGTCTATGAAGGAGGAGAGGTGTTCATGAGCGAATCGAATAGAGACCCGGTAACGCTTCCGGTTTCGGCAACCAATCCCGGACGCGGCGTCGCCAACAGTGAAGAAGCCCGACGCTGGTGCCGGGAACGCGCCATCGAAGACATCGAATGCATCGTGCCGGATCAGGCCGGTGTTGCCCGCGGCAAGCTGATGCCGACCGGAAAATTCTTCGACGACAAGCCGATGACGCTGCCGGCGGCGATCTTCACCCAGACCATCACCGGCGATTATCCGGACCGCGACGAAGAGGAATACGCCGAATCGATCACGGACGGCGATCTCATCTTCCGCCCGGATTTCTCCACCCTCGCCGTCGTGCCCTGGGCGTCCGACCCGACCGCGCATGTCATCCACAACGCCTATCACCGCGACGGGCGGCCCGTGGAAGTTTCCCCGCGCCGGGTGCTGCAGCAGGTCATCCAGCTCTACAACGACGCCGGCATCCAGCCGGTGGTGGCGCCCGAGCTCGAATTCTATCTCGTCAAACCCAATCTCGATCCGGATTATCCGCTCGAGCCGCCGGTCGGACGATCCGGGCGCACGGAGCGCGCCCGCCAGGCCTATTCGATCTCCGCGGTCAACGAGTTCGAAGCCCTCTTCGACGACATCTACGAATTCTCCGAAGCCCAGGGGCTCGAGATCGACACCCTCGCCCATGAGGCGGGGACGGCGCAGATGGAGATCAATCTGCGCCACGGAGATCCCGTCGAACTCGCCGACCAGGTGTTTCTGTTCAAGCGCACGATCCGCGAGGCGGCACTGCGCCATCAGATGTATGCGACCTTCATGGCGAAGCCCATTGCCGCCGAGCCCGGCTCGGCCATGCACATCCACCATTCGGTGGTGAGCCTCGAGACGGGAGACAACATCTTCTCCACGTCCGACGGCGGCGCCAGCAAGGAATTCCTCAATTATATCGCCGGCCTGCAGACCTACATTCCGCGGGCCATGGCGATGATGGCACCGTTCGTGAATTCCTATCGCCGCATCACGCCGCACACCTCCGCGCCGATCAATATGCGCTGGGGCTACGACAACCGCACAGTCGGGCTGCGCGTGCCTCTCTCCGATCCCGCGGCACGGCGCGTGGAAAACCGCGTCCCCTCCTCCGACGCCAATCCCTATCTCGCGATCGCTGCCTCGCTCGCCTGCGGCTATCTCGGTCTCGTCAACAAGCTCGAACCGGACGAACCGGCGACCGGCACGGGCTATGACGCGCCCTTCACCCTGCCGCGCTCCATCCTCGATGCCGTCCAGCTTCTGGAGAACACGCCGGAACTGGTGGAAATCTTCGGCAGCGCCTTCGTCAGCATCTATCGCGGCATCAAGGAAACCGAATACGAAACCTTCATGGGGGTGATCAGCCCCTGGGAGCGTGAATACCTCCTTCTCAGCGTTTAACCCTCTCCAACCTTCGAGCGAGCCGTGCCGCGGCCTTTCCCGCCCTCCTGGTACCATCTGACAGCAGGTGACCGCCCCGAAAGGCAGACGCTCTCGGGCAAGGCCGAGGCGGATATCTGCGTCATCGGCGGCGGCCTCGCCGGCCTCTCCGCAGCCCTGCATCTCGCCGAAGCGGGGACGCGGGTCGTGCTGTTGGAGGCGGACCGGCTCGGTTACGGCGCGTCGGGGCGCAATGGCGGCCAGATCCATTCCGGCCAGCGCCGCGATATTCTCTGGCTTGAAAAGCATTACGGCTTTGCTCGCGCCAAGGCGCTCTGGCAGGTCGGCGAAGAGGCAAAAGCGCTCGTGCGCAGTCTTGCCGCCCGCTTCGGCTGCAAGATCACCAACGGCCTCATCGACGTCTTTCACCGGCCGGCCGACGAAAAGGAAAACGCCCATTTCGTCGAGACGCTGCGGGAGCGCTACGATTATCCCGACATCGAGGTTTTGAGCCGGGAGGCGGCAGCCGAGGCCGTCGGCTCGCCCTCCTATTACGGCGGCTGCCGCGACAGAGGCGCCGGGCATCTCGACCCTTACGCCTTCCTCCTCGGCCTCGCCGGCGCGACCGAAGCCGCAGGCGCCAGCCTTTTCGAAGACAGCCCCGCCCTCTCCTACAGGAAAGAGAACGGGCGCTTTTGTGTCCAAACGCCGTCCGGCGAGGTGACAGCGGAGCGCCTCATCGTCACCACCAACGGCCGTTCAGGTCCGTTCGAGGCCGTCACCCGCGGGCGCACCGTCGGCGTCAACAGCTTCATGGTGGCGACGGAACCGCTCGGAGATCTCGAAAACACCGTCCTGCCCGGCGGCGAATGCGCCTCCGACAGCTATTTCGTCATCTGCTACTGGCGAAAATCGGCGGACGGGCGTCTCCTCTTCGGCGGCGGCGAAAGCAGCGCCGGGCGCATCCCCTCCGACATCGGCAGCTTCGTGCGGCCGCATTTCCTGCGCGTCTATCCGCAACTGAAAGACATCAAGATCGCCCATGGCTGGGGCGGCGTCGTCTCGATCACGCCGGCACGCATGCCCTTCATCCGTGAGATCGCGCCGGGCGTCATGGCGGCCGCCGGCTTTTCCGGCCAGGGCGTGGCACTCGCGCCCTATGTCGGCAAGCTCCTCGCCGAAGAGGCGCTCGGCCGTGTGCCGCAGGAACTCGCCCTCTACACCGACCTCAAGGTCGGCCGCGTGCCGGGCATCACCGCACTTCGCCGCGCCATGGTGAGCCTCGCCATCTGGCACGGCCAGCTCGTCGACCGGTTCTGAGCACGGCGTAAAGCGAAGACGCGCGCGGGAACACGCACAACGCGAGCGCGTTATCGCTTCATGGACCGCACCGCTTCATCTCGCTTCGACACCGCCTTCGACGGCACCTCTTCGCGCCAGCACAGCGCCGTGGAAATCGAGCGCGAGCTCAACCGGCTTGAATCGCTGGCGAAGATGATGGATGCGCGGTTCGGCGTGCCGGGCTTCCGCTTCGGCTTCGATTCGCTGATCGGCCTCATCCCCGGCATCGGCGATGCGGCGGGCGGCGTCATTTCCGCCTATCTCATCTACCGCGCCCATCAGCTCGGCGCCGACATGGATGTGAAGGCGAAGATGGTGCGCAATGCCGGCTTCGACTTCGCGCTCGGCCTCGTGCCCCTCGTCGGCGATCTCGGCGACGTCTACTTCAAGGCCAATCTGCGCAATGTGCGGCTTCTCACCGAGCATCTTCGCGAAAAGCACGGCATCGGCATGGTCGATGTGACCGGCGAGGCACGCATCCGCGACGTGACCCCGAAGAATGCGACGGCGAAGAAGCGCCGCTAAGCGTTTTCGGAACGGTAAGCGGGCGCACCCACCAGATAGGTCGCCGCAACCGCGCGATCGTCGCCCAACATCATCAGCACGAAGAGCTCTTCAAAGAGCGTCTCCACCGTCTCCATGCGCCAGCGCATGGCCGGTGTCGCGGCACTGTCGAGGGCGACGACATCGGCCTCCATCCCCGGCCGGAACGTGCCGATACGATCGTCGAGGCAGAGCGCCTCGGCATTGCCGAGCGTCAGCATGTGAAAGGCCTCGAACGGCGTCAGCCGCTGCCCCTTGAGCGCCAGCACCTTGTAGAATTCCGACACCGTCTGGAGCATCGAATAGGAGGTGCCGCCGCCGATATCGGTTGCGACCCCGACCTTCACCGCCGGTTCGGCCGCGCGCATGGCCGCAAGATCGAAAAGACCGGAGCCCAGGAAAAGGTTCGAGGTCGGACACGAGATCGCGGAGGCCCCGGCCTGTGCCAGCGCCTGGCGTTCACGCTTAGAGAGATGGATGCAATGGCCGAACAACGCCTTCGGCCGCACCAGCCCGTAGCGCTCGTAGACGGCGGTATAATCCTCAGACCACGGAAAATCGCGGGCGACGGTTTCGATCTCGAGCGTGTTCTCCGACAGATGCGTCTGGATGTGCATCGCAGGATATTCCGCGGCGAGCGCGCCCGCAGCCTCAAGCTGCGCTTCCGAGGAGGTGACGGCAAAGCGCGGCGTGATCGCGTAGGAGAGCCGGCCGCGCCCGTGCCATTTCTCGATCAGCGCCTTTGAGTCCTCGTATCCCGTCTCCGGCGTGTCGAGGAGCGCGGCGGGGGCGGCCCGGTCCATCATCACCTTGCCGGCGACAAGCCGCATGTTCCGCTTGAACGCCTCGGCAAAGAGCGCGTCGGCGGATTCTGGATGCACCGAGCCATAGACCGCGGCGCTCGTCGTGCCGGAGCGCAAGAGCTCGTCGAGAAGGAAGGTCGAGGCCGCCGCGCAAATGCCAGGATCGGCGTATTTCTGCTCCTCGACAAACGTGTATTTCTCAAGCCATTCCAGAAGATGCGCGCCGTAGGAGGCGATCACCTGCGTCTGCGGCATGTGGAGATGCGGGTCGATGAAGCCCGGCATGACGAGATGCGGGCGATGATCGGCGATGACGGCATTCTCCGGCAGCGTCGTCAAAAGCACTCCCGCCTCGCCGACGGCCTCGATCAGCCCGTCTTTCAGAACGAGAAGCCCGTCTTCGACATAGCGCACGGCCTCCCGCTCGCCGGCGAGATAGGGATCGGCCTCAAACCACAAAAGCCGGCCGCGGATCGCGTCCACCCGTCCCGGCACGGCGGATTTCGTGCTCACCATGTCGTCCGGCTTCCGATCCAGGCGGCCAATGTCTGCCGCTCCTCGGGGCTGATCACGGCGACCCCCGGCGGCGGCATGGCTTTGGAGCGCACCGCCTGCATCTCGATCCTCTGCCAGTTGCGGGCGACCTCTTCCGGCGTGTCGAGGAGCACGCCCTTCGGTGCCGTGTGAACCCCGTCAAACAGGGGCTCGGCGGCATGGCACATGGAACAATGCCCCATGACGATCGCCTGCGCCTCGTCGAAATGCATCGAGGCCATCAGAGCGAGCTCGGGATCCTTGTCGATCCTGGCGGCCGCCGCCTCCTGCGGCCCGTAGCCCGGAAAGCGCGACAGCGCGACGATCGCAGCGACGAGCACGGCCACCACGATCCAGGGCCACCAGATCTTCCGGCCCGTCCGATGCATCGTGTTGAAGAAATGCCGGATGAGCGCGCCCGCCGGCAGCACCAGAATGGCGATCAGCCAGTTCCATTCCGTCGCGAAGGCGAGCGGATAATGGTTCGACAGCATGAAGAAGAGGACGGGCAGCGTCAGATAATTGTTGTGCAGCGAACGCTGCTTCGCGGCCTTGCCGAGATGCGCGGCCGGCTCCCGCCCCGCCTTCAGGTCGGCGACCACGATCTTCTGGTTCGGAATGATCACGAAGAAGACGTTCGCCGTCATGATCGTGGCGATGAGCGCGCCGCAATGGATGAAGGCGCCGCGGCCGGAAAAGACGTGGCAGAAGAAGAAGAAGGCCGCGACCAGGAAGGCGAAGAGCACGACGAAGAGGAGCGTGTCGTGGCGGCCGAGCAGCGAGCGGCAGAGCCGGTCATAGGCGAGCCAGCCGGAGCCGAGACCGGCAAGGCCGATGAGAACCGCACCCCATTCGGGAATGTCGGCGATCGACGGATCGATGAGGAAAAGCTCGGCGCCGAAATAATAGACGATGCAGAGCAGCACGAAGCCGGAGAGAAAGGTGAAATAGCTCTCCCATTTGAACCAGGTGAGCTCGTCCGGCATGAAATGCGGCGCCACGGCATATTTCTGCATGTGGTAGAAGCCGCCGCCATGCACCTGCCAGGCTTCGCCGGTGACGCCGTCCGGCAGTCCATCACGGCGCCGCAGGCCGAGATCGAGGGCGATGAAATAGAACGACGAGCCGATCCAGGCGATGCCCGTGATCACGTGCACGAAGCGCACGGCAAGGCTCAGCCATTCCCAGACGATCGCACCCATTCGTTCTCCCAATCACACACGGATGGGCTCGATGCGAACCCGTCCCCATCCGCCACCGTCTCCCCAGGGGGAGGACGCAACGGAGCGCAGGGCAGCGCTCCGTCCTCATGCAAAAGCTGCAGGCGTCGCCTGCCGGCGAAGGCGGCCGGAAACCGCCTCCGCCCCGGAGATTTGGCTTAGCTCTGGACGCCCTTCACGTACCAGTCGAGCCCCAGGAGCTGCTCGTCCGGGATCGTGTCGCCTTCCGGCACCTTCACTTCTCCGGACTGGTCGGTGATCGGGCCGGAGAAGGGATGGATCTCGCCCGAGGCGATGCCGTTCTTCACCTTGTCGGCGGCTTCCTTCACGTCGGCCGGCATGATGTCGTTGTACGGCGCGATGCCGACGAGACCCTTCTCAATACCCCACCAGATGTTGCCCGGCGCCCATTCGCCGTCGAGCTGTTTCTGGATCTGGTCGATGTAATAGGGGCCCCAATTGTCGGTGATCGCCGTCAGATGCGCCTTCGGCGCGAAGTCGATCATGTTGGAGGCCTGGCCGAAGGCATAGACGCCGCGCTGCTCGGCGGCCTGCAGCGGCGCCGGGGAATCGGTGTGCTGGGAGATGATATCGCAGCCCTGGTCGATCAGCGCCTTGGCGGCATCGGCTTCCTTGGCCGGGTCGTACCAGGAATTCACCCACACGACCTGCGTGGTAAAGTCCGGATTGACCTTCTGCGCGGCGAGCGTGAAGGCGTTGATGCCACGCACCACTTCCGGGATCGGCACGGAGCCGACATAGCCCGCCTTGCCGGATTTCGACATCATGCCGGCGATGGTGCCGATGACGGCGCGGCCTTCATAGAAACGGGCATTGTAGATGCCGACATTGTCGGCCGTCTTGTAGCCGGTGGCGTGCTCGAAATGCACGTCCGGAAACTGCTTTGCGACCTTGATCGTCGGGTTCATGAAGCCGAAGGAGGTCGTGAAGATGAGCTTGTTGCCCTGCTGTGCGAGCTGGCGGATGACGCGTTCCGCATCCGGTCCCTCGGCGACGTTCTCGACGTAGTTCGTCTTGATCTTGTCGCCGAAATGCTCCTGCGCCTTCTTGCGCGCCTCGTCATGGGCGTGGCTCCAGCCGTAATCGCCGACCGGCCCGACATAGACGAAACCGACATTGAGCGGTCCGTCCTGGGCCGCGGCACGGCCGATCAGAGCGGGAAGAGCAAGGGTCGCGGCGCTGCCGACCAAGACCTGGCGCCTATTCATTCTACTCATTGACAAAACTCCCTGGTGTTCACGAGGTGCGGGATCAGAAAACCGCGCTCAACCGGTGGCGCGGAAGGGTTTGCCGAGACAGGCCGGAGCCGCATTGCGGCGGCCGGACGGCGCGATCGAAATCAAGGTCAGGACCACGATGGTCGCAAGATAAGGCAGCATCGCCAGAAATTCCGGCGGCACGATATTGATGCCGGCGGCCTTGGCATGCAGCTCGAGCGTCATCACCGCGCCGAAGAGATAGGCGCCGCCCAAAAGCCGGAGCGGCCGCCAGGAGGCGAAGACGACGAGCGCCAGCGCGATCCATCCGCGCCCAGCCGTCAGCCGGTCGGCCCACATCGGCGTCATCACCAGCGAGTAATAGGCGCCGCCGAGCCCGGCCATGGCGCCGCCGAAGGCGACCGCGAGATAGCGCACGCGGATGACCGAATAGCCGATCGAATGCGCCGCCTCGTCGCTTTCCCCGATCGCCCGCAGGATGAGGCCGGCACGCGAGCGCCGCAAAAACCAGGCGACGAGCACGGTCATGATCAGCGAGATGTAGACGAGCGGCGAATAGCCGAAGAGGACGCGCCCGATCGGATCGTCGGCGAGCGCGGCGGGGAAGATATGCTCGAGCCCGCTCACCGTGCGGCCGACGAAATTCTGCCCGATGAGGGAAGAAAGGCCGATACCGAAGATCGTCAGCGCGAGCCCGGTCGCGACCTGATTGGCGGTCAGGGTCAGCGTCAGAAACGCAAAAATCATCGAGGCGGCGGCCCCCGCCGCCATCGCGGCGACGAGCCCGAGCGATGCGCTGCCGGTCGTAAAGGTCACGCCGAAGGCGGTAACGGCGCCGATCAGCATCATGCCTTCGAGGCCGAGATTGAGCACACCGCTCTTTTCCACGACGAGCTCGCCGAGCGCCGCCAGAAGGATCGGCGTCGCCGCGCCGACGAGGGTCATGATGATCGAAATGAAGATCGCCGTCGTCACGCGCTGAGGCTTTCTCTGTGCTTGTCGAGGGGAGTGGATGACGTGCGAACGCCTTCGTCCGCCTGCCTTATGTGCGGATGGCGCGCCTCAGCCGGGCGGCTGAGATCGGCGGGCATCACCACCCGCAGGCGGTAGCGCACGAGAATGTCGACCGCGAGCAGGAAGAACAGCATCATCGCCTGAAACATGCCGGTCGCCGCATAGGGAAGCCCCAGTGCCGTCTGGGCGTTCTCGCCGCCGACATAGGACACGGCCAGGACCATGCCCGCAAGCACGATGCCGAGCGGATGCAGGCGCCCGAGAAAGGCGACGATGATCGCGGTGAAGCCGTAATTGACGGAAAACTGCGGCGTCATCTGCTGAAACGGACCCGCCGCTTCGAAAATGCCGGCAAGGCCGGCGAAGGCGCCGGAGGTCAGAAGCGTCAGCCAGACCGTGCCGCGGGCGGAAAAGCCGCCATAGCGCGCCGCCTGCGGGGCGAGGCCCACGACCCGCACCTGAAAGCCCGTCACCGTGCGCGACAGGACGACCCAGACGACGATCGCCAGGAAGAAAGCGACGGGGACGCCGAGATGCACGAGGGTGCCCTGCACGACGGTCGGCAGCGTCTGCCATTCGGAGAAAAGGCGCGTCTGCGGAAAGCCGTAGCCTTCCGGATCGCGCCAGGGGCCGCGCATCAGATAATAGAGAAGCTGCACCGCCACATAGGTCAGCATCAGGCTGGTCAGGATCTCGTTGACGTTGAAGCGCGTCTTCAGAAATGCCGGGATCGCGGCCCAGAGGAGACCGCCGAGAATCCCCGCCGCGACCATCGCCGGCAGGATCCAGTAGCCTTCCATGTCCCAGGTGGCGAGCGCCACACCCGTGCCGGCGAGCGCGCCGACGATATACTGGCCCTCCGCGCCGATGTTCCAGACATTGGCCCGAAAGCCGATGGCAAGACCGAGCGCGATGGTGATGAGCGGCGCCGCCTTCACGAAGAGGTCCTGCCAGCGATAGGGATCGGCGATCGGTGCGACGAAGATCTGATAGATCGCCGCCAGCCCGTCATAGCCCATGAGCGAAAAGATCAGGATACCCGCAAGGACAGTGAGCGCGACGGCGAGAACCGGCGTCCCGTAGAGCATCGCCCGGCTCGCCTCGCGGCGCGGCTCCAGCCTAAGCCGCATGAACTTGCTCCTCGCGGGGCCCATGGCGCGGCCCGCCGCCGTCGCCGCCACTCCCGGCGGCATCCTCGCCATGCATGCCGCCCATCAACAGGCCCACTCTTTCGATCGAAATCCCTTCCACATTGAGCATGTCCGACAAGACGCCGCCATTGATGACGGCGATGCGATCGCACAACGCCAGAAGCTCGTCGAGGTCCTGGCTGATCAGGAGGATCGCCGAGCCGGCGGCGGCAAGATCGACGAGCGCCTGGTGGATGGCAGCCGCCGCGCCCGCATCGACGCCCCAGGTCGGCTGCGAGACGATGAGGACGTCCGGCTTTTGCAGGATCTCGCGGCCCATGATGAATTTCTGCAGATTGCCGCCGGACAGGCTCGCCGCCGGCGCGCGCGGCCCCGTCGCCTTTACGTCGAAGGCCGCAATCACCTGTTCGGCGTATTTCTCCGCCGCCCCATAGCGGATGAAGCCGTGGCTCGCCAGTTCCATGCGGTGGCGCGCCGTCAACACGGCATTGTCGGTGAGTGAACAGGCCGGAACGGCGCCATGGCCGTTGCGCTCTTCCGGCACGGAGCACATGCCGTCGCGCCGCCTGTCGCCGACATGGGCGGCGATGGAGGGCACCCCGTCGAGAAAGATGTTGCCGCTTTCCGCACCCTCGATCTCGCCGACGAGAGCCGCCAGCAATTCGTTCTGGCCGTTGCCGGCGACGCCCGCGATCCCCACGACCTCGCCGGCGCGCACCGAGAGATTGATGTCTTTCAGGGGAACGCCGAAGGGCCCCTCGCCCGGCGCAGAAAGATGCGTGACGCGCAGCCTTTCCGGGCCGAAGTCGGTGCCGGGCTTGCGGCTCACGTCGCGCAGCGAGGCGCCGATCATCATCTCGGCCATGGATCTCGCCGATTCCTCGCGCGGGTCGCAGGTGGCGACGACCTGCCCGCCCCGCAGGATCGTGGCGGTGTCGCAGAGCGCCTGAATCTCGTTGAGCTTGTGGGAGATATAAAGGATCGAGCAGCCTTCCGCGGCCAGCCGGCGCAAGGTCTCGAAAAGCCGTTCCACCTCCTGCGGCGTCAACACCGAGGTCGGCTCGTCCATGATCAGAAGTTTCGGCGATTGCAGGAGCGAGCGCACGATCTCGATGCGCTGCCGCTCGCCCACCGACAGAGTGTGCACTTCGCGGTTCGGATCGAGCGGCAGATCATAGGTCTTGAGGATCTCGCCGACGCGCTGCTGCAACTCGCGCCAGCTGAAGGAATGGTCGAGGCCGAGGGCGATGTTTTCCAGAACCGTCATCGCCTCGAACAGCGAGAAATGCTGAAAGACCATGCCGATGCCGAGGCGCCGCGCGGCCTTGGGGTTGGCGATCGAAACAGGTTTGCCGTCCCACAGCACCCGGCCTTCGTCGGCCTGCAGGACGCCGTAGATGATCTTGACGAGCGTCGATTTGCCCGCCCCGTTCTCCCCCAAGAGCGCGTGGATCTCGCCCGGCGCGACGGAGAAGCTCACATCATCATTGGCGAGAACGCCCGGAAAACGCTTGGTAATACCTTCAAGCGCGAGCCGTGGCGGTGTGCCTTCCGTCGCCATGTCTTTCCCTGCATGTCCGTGTGGCTATCTCATCCGCCTGCACGGATGGCCGTTTTTCCAACAAGCAGACCGTCACCTCCGCCGCGACGAGCGCGGCAATCACAGGCGGCCTCTTGTCCTTCAAGGTTCTGCTTCCGATCGGCAGGATCAGCCGGTCCACATTGGCGCGCGCGAGGCCTTCCCCGCAAGCCCAGCGCTCGAACTGTGCCCGTTTCGTTTTCGATCCGATCATTCCGGTATAGGCAAAATCGCCGCGTTTCAGTGCGGCATAGGCGACGGCAAAATCGAGCGCATGGCTGTGCGTGGCGATGACCGCGGCCGATCCCGCCGGCGCTTCGGCGATGACGGCCTCCAGAAGCGCCGTCCAGAAGGTCTCCACGCCTTCTGGCAATGCGGCAAGCATTTCCTCGCGTGGATCGACGATGGTCGTGTGGAAAGGGAGCGGTGCCAGCGCCGCAGCGAGCGCCCGGCCGACATGGCCCGCCCCGAACACGAAGACGCTCCGGCAGGATGCACGCTCGGCCGCCTCACGCGCCTCGATATCCGCAGCAAGCTGCCGGTCGACGCGCCGGAAGGAAAGACCGACGCGACCGCCGCAGCACTGGCCAAGATCGGGGCCGAGCGGAACATCACGCTCTTCGGAGCCCCGCTCGCCCGCCAGCATCCTGCGGGCTTCGGCGAGCGCCTCATATTCCAGAACGCCGCCGCCGATCGTGCCGGCGAAATCCGCCTCCGTCACCAGCATCGCCGCCCCCGCGTCGCGCGGCGTTGAACCTTTCGCCTCGTCGACTTCGACGAGGATCGCCGGCCGGCCTTCGTCGAGCGCGGCGCGCATCTTGGGGCCGAGCCCGCTCATGCGGCCGTCTCTCCCGCCGCCTGCCGGCGCACATCTTCCACGGCAAAGAGAATGCGTTCAGGCGTCGCCGGCGCGTCGAGATCAGGGAAGACCTTGTAATCGGAGGCCGCCGAAACCGCGTCCGCGAGTGCCGAGAAAACGGAAATCGCCAGCATCAAGGGCGGCTCGCCGACGGCCTTGGAGCGATAAATCGTCTCCACCTGGCTCTCGCCCTTCTCCCAGATCTTGATGCGCATATCGTCCGGGCGATCGTTCGCCGTCGGGATCTTATAGGTCGAGGGCGCATGCGTGGTGAGCTCGCCTTTGCCGTTCCAGCAGAGCTCCTCCGTCGTCAACCAGCCCATGCCTTGAATGAAGCCGCCTTCGATCTGGCCCATATCGACGGCCGGATTGAGCGAGCGGCCGACCTCATGAAGGATATCGACGCGCAAGACCTTGTTCTCGCCGGTCAACGTGTCGATCGCGACCTCCGAACAGGCAGCGCCATAGGCGAAATAGAAGAAGGGGTGGCCCGTCGCCGTCTCGCGGTCATAGGTGATGCCGGGCGTTGCATAGAAGCCCGTCGCCGACAGCGAGATGCGGGCGAGATAGGCCTCTTCCACGAGTTCGGCGAAGCTCATCTCCTCGTCGCCGATCTGAACCCGGTTCGGCCGAAAGACGATTTTTTCGCGCGGCACCCCGTACGCCTCGGCCGCAAAGGCGATCAGCCGCTCCTTGATGGTGCGGGCCGCCGCCTGCGCCGCCATGCCATTGACATCAGAGCCGGAGGAGGCCGCCGTCGCCGAGGTGTTCGGCACCTTGTCGGTGCGCGTTGAAGTGATCTTCACCTTCGCAAGGTCGATCTGGAACTCCTCCGCCACCACCTGCGCGACCTTGACGAAGAGCCCCTGCCCCATCTCCGTGCCGCCATGATTGAGCATGACGGAGCCGTCCTTGTAGACATGGACGAGGGCGCCGGCCTGGTTGAGATGCCGGGTCGTGAAGGAAATACCGAATTTGACCGGCGTCAGAGCGAGCCCCTTCTTCACCATCGGGCTCGTGGCGTTGAAGGCGCGAACCGCCTCACGCCGCGCGCGGTAGTCGGAGCTTTTTTCGAGCTCCTCAACCATCTCGGCGATGACACTGTCCGTCACCTCCATATGATAGGGCGTGATGCCGCCCCCCGCCGCCGGATAGAAATTCGCCTTGCGGATATCGAGCGGGTCCTTGCCGAGCGCGAAGGCGATCTTCTCGATCATACGCTCCGTCGCCACCATGCCCTGCGGCCCGCCGAAACCGCGAAAGGCGGTGTTCGACACCGTATGCGTCTTCATGCGCCGCGAGCGGATGCGCGCCGCGTTCAAGGCATAGGCGTTGTCGGCGTGAAACATCGCCCGATCGGCAATCGCGCCTGAAAGATCCGCGGAATAGCCGCAGCGCATCGCCTGGTCGAAGGCCGCGCCGGCAATGCGCCCCTCGCCGTCGAAGCCCACCTCGTAATCGATGAGAAAATCGTGCCTTTTGCCGGTCATGACCATGTCGTCGTCGCGGTCGAGGCGGAGTTTGGCGGGCCTGCCGGTCTTCGCTGCGACAAGTGCTGCGATCGCGGCAAACAGCGCCGGCTGGCTTTCCTTGCCGCCGAAGCCGCCGCCCATGCGCCGGACCTCGATCGTCACGGCATGGTCGGAGAGACCCAGCACCTTCGCCACGTTGTGCTGCACTTCGCTCGGATGCTGGGTGGAGGAATGCACGGTGATGTCGCTATCCTCGCCCGGCAGCGCATAGGCGATCTGACCTTCGAGATAGAAATGATCCTGGCCGCCGACGCGCACGCGGCCTGAAACTCTGTGTGGAGCTTGTGCGAGCACGCCGTCGCAATCGCCGAGCCGCATTTCGTGCGGCGGCAGAAGATCCGCACCGGCTTCGAGCGCCTCGTCGAGCGTGATCACCGCGTCGCGGTCCTCGTAGACGATCTCCGCTCTGCCGGCCGCTGCACGCGCCAGCGCCAGCGTCTCGGCCGCGACCGCAAAAATCGACTGGCCGTGATATTCGACGATCTTGTCGGCAAAGACCGGATCGTCGCCGAAGACCGGGCTTGCATCGTTTTCACCCGGAATGTCGGCGGCCGTCAGCACGCAGGCGACGCCATGGGCGGCACGCACCTTTTCAAGATCCACCTTCTTGATCTCGGCATGGGCGCAGTCGCTCATCGCCACATAGATGTGCAACGTGCCCGGCAATTCGGCCATGTCGTCGATGTAGCGGGCCTCGCCCGAGACGTGCCTGGCTCCGCTGTCATGCGGCTCGGGCCGGGCAACGCCGCCCGCAATCGCATCCTGTCCCTCGTGCCGCGCCGCCGCATGCGGCCTCGCCTGGCGCGCCGTGCCGGCGACGCCGCGATCCTGGATGAGGTTTTCATCCATCAGGCAAGCTCCAGGACGCTGTGCACGCGCTCTCCGTCACCGGTTCGATCCATGGAAAACCGGAGGAGCAAATTCTGCGCCACTTTCAACCGGTAGGCGGCGGAGGCGCGCATATCGTCAAGCGGCGTGAAATCCTCCGCAAGGGCCGCGGCGGCCTTCTGAAACGCGGTGTCGCCGAAACGCTCGCCGATGAGGGCCGCCTCGGCCTTCGCCGCGCGTTTGGGCGTGGCCGCCATGCCGCCGAAGGCGAGCCTTGCCGCGACGATCTTCTCGTCGTCGAGGTCGACACGGAAGGCGCCCATCACGGCGGAAATATCCTGATCGAAGCGTTTGGATATCTTGTAGCAGCCGAAGCGTGCATTCTCCGGCAGCTTGTCGATCACCAGCTTTTCCACGAATTCGCCGCGCCTGCGGTCCTGGCGGCCATAGGCGAGGAAGAAGTCTTCAAGCGGCAAGTTGCGGCTTTCGTCGCGCCGGCGCAGATAAAGACGGCACCCAAGCGCCATCAACGCGGGCGGCAGATCGCCGATCGGCGAGCCGTTGGCGATGTTGCCGCCGACCGTGCCGGTATTGCGGATCTGCACGGAGGCGAAGCGACGCATCAGCTCGCCGAGATCCGCATGGAGCACTCCGAGCCGCTCCGCCGCCCGGCGATGCGACACGGCCGCGCCGAACGAGAGCGCATCCGCCGTATCGGAAATCTCCTGGAGCTCTTCGACACGGGTGACGTCGATCACCGTCTGCAGAAACCGCCGCTTCTTCGTCACCCAGAGCCCGACATCGGTCGCGCCCGCAACCAGCACGGCCTCGGGATAGCCGGAATAGGTGACGGCGAGTTCGTCGATGGAGCGCGGCGTGAACCAGCGCTGCTCGCGGCCCGTCTCGTCGCGATACGAAATGCGCAGCATGGCGCCATTGTCGAGCGCACGGAGTTTCGCAGCCGTCTCCGCCGCCTCGGGCCGTTCCGTGCCGCGACCATGACCGCCATCCTTCAGCGCGGTGACGCCCGCATCGATGATCGGCCCATACCCTGTGCAGCGGCAGAGATTGCCGGCGATCCAGTCCTTCACCTCCTGGCGGCTTGCCGCCTCGCCGGTCAGAAAGCCCGCATAGAGTTGCATGACGAAACCCGGCGTGCAGAAGCCGCATTGCGAGCCGTGATGCTCGACCATGGCCTGCTGCACCGGATGGAGGCTGCCGTCGTCACGTTTCAGATGTTCCACGGTGAGAAGCTGGCGACCGTGCAGCGACGGCAGGAACTGGATGCAGGAATTGACGCTGCGATAGGCCATACCGCCCGTCTCGTCCGGTTCACCCAGAACCACGGTGCAGGCGCCGCAATCGCCCTCCGCGCAGCCTTCCTTGGTGCCCGGCAGACGCTCCTCCCGGCGCAGATATTCGAGGATCGTCTCCGTCGGCGGGCGATCCGTGACACGGCGAGGCTCGTCGCCGAGAAGAAAGCAGATCGCCTTGCCCATCAGCTCCCCCGATAGGTGGAATAGCCATAGGGCGAGACGAGAAGCGGCACATGGTAATGCGCCTCTTCATCGGCGAGGCCGAAGCGCACCGGCACCACGTCGAGAAAGGCCGGATCGGGCAGATCGACGCCGCTCCCGCGAAAATAATCGCCCACGTGAAAGAGAAGCTCGTAGCGCCCCGCCTTGAAATCGGCGCCTTCGAGAAGCGGCGCGCCGCAGCGCCCGTCATCGTTCGTGTGCATCTCGCGGAGTCTTTCGCCCGCCGCATCGAACAGCTCGATCCTGAGGCCCGAGGCGGGACGGCCGGTGGCCGTATCCAGGACATGCGTGGTCAAACGGCCTTGGCTCATGCACACTCCGCGCGATCTTGTCTGCCCCTCTGCCCAAAGGTGCGCCACAGCCATTCTTTGCACAACCCCCTCGCGCGACGCCGCCCGCTGTCCGCGTGCCACAGACTTCGTGAGGCGCGCTTCAGGACAGCGAAAAGCGCGCCTTGATCCCGCATCTGACCTGCGATTGGCCGCAAGAGCCCTCGCGAGCGGATTGACGGGCCATCGCCCCGGGGTGCAAACGCAAAGGCCCGCGCGGCAAGCCCTTCGCCGACGGCAGGCCATCTCAGGCAAGAGCCTACGGATTTGACATCATGACCAGTTCCAACCGTTACCCTCGCGATCTTCTTGGTTACGGGCGCACGCCACCCAAGGCGAACTGGCCTCAAGAGGCCGCGATCGCGGTCCAGTTCGTGGTCAATTACGAAGAGGGCGGCGAAAACGCGCTTCTTCATGGCGACGACGCCTCGGAAGCCTTCCTTTCCGACATCGTCGGCGCACAGCCCTGGCCCGGCCAGCGCCACATGAACATGGAATCGCATTACGAATACGGCTCGCGCGCCGGCTTCTGGCGGCTGTGGCGGCTGTTCAGCCAACGCCAGGTGCCGGTCACCGTCTTCGGCGTCGCGACCGCGCTCGCCCGCAATCCTGAAGCCGTCGCCGCCATGCAGGAGGCCGATTGGGAGATCGCCTCGCACGGCTACAAATGGATCGACTACAAGGATTTTTCCGCCGCCGACGAGCGCGCGCATATGGAAAAGGCGATCGCGCTGCATCGGGCCGCGACCGGCGAACGCCCGCTCGGCTGGTATACGGGCCGTTCCTCGGAGCATTCGGCCAGGCTTGCGATGGAGGAAGGGGGTTTCGTCTATTCCTCCGATTCCTATGCCGACGACCTCCCCTATTGGGTGGAGGGGGATAAGGGCCCGCATCTCATCGTGCCCTACACGCTCGAAGCCAACGACATGCGCTTCGTCGCCGCGCAAGGTTTCGGCTCGGGCACCGATTTCTTCACCTATCTCAAGGACGCCTTCGACACGTTGCGCGCGGAAGGGCTCGCAGGAGAGCCCAAAATGCTGTCGATCGGCCTGCATTGCCGGCTTGCCGGGCGGCCCGGCCGGTTGGCCGCGCTCAAGCGCTTCCTCGGCTATATCGAAAGCCTTCAGGATGTGTGGATCGCGCGGCGCATCGACATCGCCCGCCACTGGCATATCCACCACCCGCCGCATGGTTTCGTGCGGCCGAGCCAGATGGGCCGCGAGGCCTTCATGATGCGCTTCGGAGGCGTCTTCGAATGCTCGCCCTGGGTCGCCAAGCGCACCTATAAGAGCGAGCTCGGACCGGCGCATGACACGGCGCGCGGCCTCTTCGGCGCGATGGCGGCCGCCTTCCGTTCGGCCAGCGAAGAAAAACGCCTCTCGGTGCTCGAAGCCCATCCCGATCTCGCCGGAAAGCTCGCCGAGGCGCATGCCCTCACCGATGCCTCCACCGCCGAACAGGCCTCCGCCGGGCTCGATCAGCTCGATGCCGGAGAACGCGAGCATTTCCGCGATCTCAACCGGCGCTACCGGGAGAAATTCGGCTTCCCCTTCATCATGGCCGTCAAGGGGCGCAATAAGGACGAGATCCGCACCGCCTTCGAAGACCGCCTCGCCCATGACCGGGAGAGGGAATTTGCCACCGCCTGCCGCGAGGTGGAAAAGATCGCTCTCCTGCGCCTTCAAGACATGCTGCCGGAGCGGCAGGCATGAGCCTGGTCGCGGCCTCCTCATCCACCTTTGTCCACAGCGCCATGCTTGGGCGCGTTCTGTGGAGCTTTTCAAGAATTTGGCGGTTAAAGACCTGCCTGGCGGGAGCCGCCGTTCCCGCAATCTCCTAAGGATCTGTGACGATGTGGTCCAAGGCCGAAGACATGTTGCGGCTTGCCGCGCACGAAGGCGCCGACATCGTCTTCGTGTCGGAATACGTTCTGCCGGTGCGCATCGGCGCCTATCAGCGCGAGCGGCACGGGCCGCAAAAGGTGCGCTTCGACATGACGGTCGCGACCCGGCCGCGCGCGGCACCGCCTGCCGGTGAACCGGTGAAGCTCGAAGACGTTCTCTCTTATGATGCCTTGACGGATGCGATCGAAACCATCGTCGCCGAAGGGCATTTCGACCTGGTAGAGACCCTGGCGGAGAAAATCGCCGCCCGGATCCTTGAAGAGCCACTTGCCGAGATCGTCGCGCTTCGGGTGGAAAAGCTCGAATTGGAAAAGGCGCGCGCCGGCACCACGATCATCCGCCGCAAGGGGACGCCTGGCGCATAGGACGCTGAGGGCACCCGCGGCCAGCCGAGGGAGCCGTTCATGGCCGAAACCCACCGCTTCTCAGATCACGACGCCACCGCACAAGCCAAGACCCGCCTGCCGGAATGGCGCGTCGAAGACGGCTATCTTTGCCGCAGCTACAAGCGGAAAGACTTCGCCGAAAGCCTGCTTTCCGCCAATGCCATCGGCTATTTCGCCGAGGCGGTCGACCACCATCCGGACCTCACCGTCAAATACGGCAAACTCGACGTGGCACTGCGCACCCACGACGCCGATTCCCTCACCGAAAAGGATTTCGCGCTCGCGGAGAAGATCGAGGGATTGCTGGGATAGCCGTCGCGAGGCGGATTTCTTGTCGGACACATGCCGGCGGTCCATCGGCCGCTGGCACAGAGCCAAGCCGTCATCTCTTTTCCGAAACACGAAAAATGGTGCCGCAGGGGAGGATTGAACTCCCGACCTCACCCTTACCAAGGGTGCGCTCTACCACTGAGCTACTGCGGCTTGCGGTGACCGTGCCGTCCAAAAGGCGCCCGCAAGGCGTCCCGGACCGGCGCAACCGTTCCTCAGGCGCCCGGTCCATGCCACAAGCGCCCGCGCCATGCAACTGCCGAGGCGCGCAATCTCGCGCTTGAGGCAAGCTCGACACAGGCCAGCAGCCCTGCCTGGGCGATTTCGACCCGAGGCAACGCCCCTTGCCCCGCCTTCCGAGCACCGGTTCAACGGGTCCGTCTCTGCAGCATCGGTGTCGCCGGCCCCTGTTACAGGCGTCTGGCACGCCCCCTGTTGCGACAAGGACACGCAGGCCCGCATCCTCTCTGTCCACCCCGCCCGAGCCTCGTTTTCGCCCGATTGCAACTGGACTTCCTTGCATGCGGCAGCTCGTCTATGAAGGATCGATGCGGGGCGCAAAACCGGACAAGAACGACGCGCGAGACGCGGCGCGCAAGGCGCGCGAGCAAAGGCTCGCCGAGGCGCTGAGGGCGAATCTGAAACGACGCAAGGAGAAGGCCCGCGCGGCAAGCGACGGGTCTGCGGCGGATCGATCTGCGGACGCGGGTTCCGACGAGACATAAGCGGCGAAGCGGGACAAACCCGGGCGAAAGGCCGCAAGAGGAGCATTGATGGATTGTATTCGCATTCGTGGCGGCAATCGCCTGAACGGGACGATCCCGATTTCAGGCGCGAAGAACGCCACCCTGCCCTTGATGATCGCAAGCCTCCTCACCCGGGAGACGCTGACGCTCAAGAACGTGCCGAATCTTGCCGACGTATCCCTGCTGAAGCGCATTCTCGGCAATCACGGCGTCGATCACACGGTGCGCGGCAAACGCTCCGTGCATGAGGTCGTGGCCGGCGAGACGGTCGAGCTCTCCGCCCGCGATATCGTCGACACGACGGCGCCTTATGAACTCGTGTCGCGCATGCGCGCCTCGTTCTGGGTCATCGGCCCGCTCTTGGCCCGCATGGGCGAAGCGCGCGTGTCGCTGCCCGGCGGCTGCGCCATCGGCACGCGCCCGGTCGATTTCTATCTGCACGGGCTGCAGGCGCTCGGTGCGGAACTTTCCGTCGAAGGCGGCTATGTTGAGGCGCGCGCCCCGAAGGGCCTCATCGGCGGACGCGTGATCTTTCCGCGCGTCTCGGTCGGCGCCACGCATACGGTGATGATGGCGGCAGCTCTCGCCAAAGGCGAAACCGTCATCGAAAACGCCGCACGCGAGCCGGAAGTCGTCGATCTCGCCGAATGCCTCATGAAGATGGGCGCGCAGATCGAAGGCGCCGGCACCCGCGAAATCCACATCGAGGGCGTGTCGTCGCTCTCCGCCGCCGAGCATTCGGTGCTTCCCGACCGTATCGAAACGGGCACCTATGCCATGGCGGTGGCGGCGACCGGCGGCGAGGTCACCTTGACCGGCGCGCGTCCCGACCTCCTGCGTGCCGCACTCGACACGCTCGTCGACGCCGGTATCGAGATCGCGGAGACCAACGAAGGCATCCGCGTGGCGCGCAATGGCGGCCCCCTCAAGGCCGTGGAAGTCACCACCCAGCCCTTCCCGGGCTTCCCGACCGACCTGCAGGCGCAGCTCATGGCCTTGATGGCGCGGGCGGAAGGAACCTCCCACATCACCGAAACGATCTTCGAAAATCGCTTCATGCATGTGCAGGAATTGTCGCGGCTCGGGGCCGATATCCGCCTCGACGGACAGACGGCGACCATCCGGGGCGTGGAAAAGCTCACCGGGGCGCAGGTGATGGCGACGGATCTCCGTGCCTCCGTCTCGCTCGTCATCGGCGGTCTTGCGGCGGAAGGCGAGACGACGGTCAACCGCGTCTACCATCTCGATCGCGGCTTTGAACGCCTCGAAGAGAAGCTCTCCGCCTGCGGCGCCGAGATCGAACGCGTCCGCGCCTGAGGCATCCTGGACCGGTTCGCGCCTTGCCCTCACCGCGGCGAGGCCCTAGAGCCTAAAAGGGAGTTTTCGACCGGCATTCCGATGACGGGACGGCAGGCGCAAGTCTGCCGCTCTCCAGGATCGGCGCGGTCACAACTGAAGCGGCCAATAAGGTCAGATCGGGAAGGGGTTCATGGCTTCGAGCGGTCGTCTGCGTCTCATGGCAATGGACGAGGAAGATCTGCAGATCATCTCCGCGCATGTTCAGGATGCGGTGGTGAAGGTCGGCGACATCAAATGGCTGCCGCACGAAAAGCGCATCCTCCTCCCGATGAATCGCTTCGCCTGGGAGGCGGCGCCCGAGCGACGGGCCTTTTCGCGGCTCTTCGAACGGCGGCGCTCCGTCCTGCATTTCGAACGCGTCGAAGAGGCGAAGAGCTTCGGCATCGACCGTGACGATGGCGAACGCGTCCTGTCGCTGCTTGCCGTGCAGTTCGCTCCGACCGCAGCTCCGGCCGGCGAGGTGAGCCTCGTCTTTGCCGGCGATGCGGCCATCAAGCTCAAGGTCGAATGCTGCGAAGCGCGGCTTGCCGATCTCGGCCCCGCCTGGTCGACGCCGCGCCAGCCGCGTCACATGACCTCCTAAAGATTGCGGGGCTCGCTTCATGGCGCTCAGACTTTCCACCACAGATGCCGATTTCGAGGCGCGCTTTGCCACGTTCCTCGCCACCAAGCGCGAGATGGCCGCAGAGGTCGACGAGACCGTGCGCGACATCATCGCCGATGTGCGTGCTCGCGGTGACGAGGCGCTCGCCGAGCTGACGGCGCGCTTTGACAAGGTCGATGTCAAAAGCCGCGGCATCGCCATCACCCGCGAGGAGATCGAGCGCGCGGTCGATGACTGCCCGAAAGACGTGCTCGACGCCCTGACGCTCGCCCGCGACCGGCTCAAGGCCGGCCAGGAGCGCCTGATGCCGCGCGACACGCGCCATGAAGACGCGCTCGGCGTCACGCTCGGCACGCGCTGGACGGCCGTCGATTCCGCCGGCCTTTACGTGCCCGGTGGCACGGCCGCCTATCCGAGTTCGGTGATCATGAATGCGGTGCCGGCGAAGGTCGCCGGCGTTACGCGGCTCGCCATGACGGTGCCGACGCCCGACGGCGTCTTCAATCCGCTCGTGCTCGTTGCGGCCGAACTTGCCGGCGTCGACGAGATCTACCGCGTCGGCGGGGCGCAGGCGATCGCGGCTCTCGCCTACGGCACGGAAACGATCAGGCCCGTCTCCATCATCGTCGGCCCCGGCAATGCCTATGTCGCGGCCGCCAAGAGGCGCGTCTTCGGCACGGTCGGCATCGACATGATCGCCGGGCCGTCCGAAATCCTCGTCATCGCCGATGCCGAAAACGATCCGGCCTGGCTCGCGGCCGACCTTCTGTCGCAGGCCGAGCACGACAAGGTGGCGCAATCGATCCTTGTCACAGACGATCAGGCCTTCGGCGAAGCCGTCGCCCGGGAAGTCGACCGCCAGGCAGCACTCCTGCCGCGCCGCGAGATCGCCGAGGCGAGCTGGCGCGATTTCGGCGCCGTCATCACGGTCAAGCATTTCGACGAAGCGGCAGAGCTCGCCAACCGCATCGCGGCGGAGCATCTGGAGATCGCCATCGACAATCCGGAGCGGCTTCTACCGCAGATCCGCCATGCCGGCGCGATCTTCCTCGGGCGCTTCACGCCGGAAGTGATCGGCGATTATGTCGGTGGCTCCAACCATGTCCTGCCGACGGGGCGCTCGGCGCGCTTCTCCTCAGGGCTGTCGGTGCTCGATTTCATGAAGCGCAGCTCCATCCTCTCCTGCCCGCCTTCGGCGCTTTCCGATCTCGGCCCGGCCGCGATCGCGCTGGCGCGTGCGGAGGGCCTGGAGGCGCATGCGCGCGCGCTCACCATCCGCATGAATCGGTGAGGCGGCTGGGCGATGACGAATGCGGTGCAGAAGAACCGGCTCGTCGCTGTCCATCTGGATGAATCGATCGGGCGCGGCCCGCCCGATATCGAGCACGAGCGCGCCGTCGCCATCTTCGATCTGATCGACGAGAATTCCTTCGCCCCCGTCTGCAAGGAGGAAGGCCCCTATAAGCTCAATCTCGCCATCGCCGAACGCCGCCTCATCTTCGACATCCGCAAGGAAGACGAAACGCCGGTGATGACGCACATTCTGTCGCTGTCGCCGTTCCGCAAGATCGTCAAAGACTATTTCGTCATCTGCGAAAGCTATTACGACGCCATCAAGAGCGGCTCGCCCAGGCGCATCGAAGCGATCGATATGGGTCGTCGCGGGGTGCATGACGAAGGCTCCCGCCTCCTCCAGGAGCGCCTGAAAGGCAAGATCGAGGTCGACTTCGACACGGCACGCCGCCTGTTCACGCTGGTCTGCGTGCTGCACTGGCGGGGCTGACCCCCGTGGCGGCGCAGGCGTCGAGACAGCCGGCTTCGATCCTTTTCCTGTGCGGACGCAATGCTGTGCGCTCGCCGATCGCGGAGACCCTGGCACGCGAGGCGCTCGGACCCCATATCTATGTCGCGTCTGCCGGGGTCATGCCCGGGCGGCGCGATCCTTTCGTGGATGCCGTTCTGGCCGAGAAGGGGCTGGCGCTCAGCCAGTCGCGGCCGAAGAGCCTGGCGGAGCTGGAAGATCTCAATTTCGATCTTGCCATCACGCTGTCGCCGGAAGCGCATCACCAGGCCCTGGAGCTGACGCGTACGCTCGCGATCGACGTCCAATATTGGCCGACGCCGGACCCGACACAGGCCACCGGCAGCCGCGAACAGATCCTCACCGCCTACCGCGAACTGCGGGACAGGCTTGCCCGAAACATCGCGCAGAGGCTGGTTCAACCCCGAAAGGGCTGACGAAAGCTGCCTCGACCCCTTAAGAACCGGTTCACACGCTGAAACGTTTGGGGTACGTATCCTCGCCAATCTAACCCAAGGTGATTGATGGCCAAAGAAGAGGTTTTGGAATTTCCCGGTGTCGTCACTGAGCTTTTGCCCAACGCCACCTTCCGAGTGAAGCTGGAAAACGACCACGAGATTATTGCCCACACCGCCGGGCGTATGCGCAAAAACCGCATCCGCGTGCTCGCCGGTGACAAGGTGCTTGTCGAGATGACGCCCTACGATTTGACCAAAGGGCGCATCACATACCGCTACAAATAGCCCGCTGCGGACGGCCTCAGGGCCCCCGCGCGCAGGATTTAAGCCGCCACGGCCAATGAACCGCCACAAGCAACCCCCCGCCCCCCTTGTGCTCGCCTCCGGCTCGCCGCGACGCCTGGCGCTGTTGGATCAGATCGGCATCACACCCGATCGCCTTCTGCCCGCCGGCATCGAAGAAACGCCGGAACGCAAGGAATTGCCGCGCTCCATGGCGCGGCGGCTGGCGCGCACCAAGGCGGAGGTGGCGGCCCGGGCCGCCAGACGCGACCCGGCGCTCGAAGGCGCTTATGTGCTTGCCGCCGACACGGTTGTGGCGGTCGGTCGGCGGATTCTGCCAAAGCCGGAAGTGACGGACGAAGCGGCGGCCTGCCTCAGGCTCCTGTCGGGGCGGGCGCATCGTGTCTATACGGCGATCTGTCTTCTGACGCCGAAAGGTGCGACGCGTCAGAAGCTCGTCGAAAGCCGCGTGCGCTTCAAACGTCTGTCGCGCAGCGAGATCGAAATCTACCTCGCTTCGGGCGAATGGCAGGGCAAAGCCGGTGGCTACGCCATCCAGGGCCGCGCCGGGGCCTTCGTCGTGAAACTCATCGGCTCTTATTCCAATGTCGTCGGTCTGCCGCTGTTTGAGACGATGAACCTTCTCGCCGGTGAGCATTTCGACGTCTACGAACGCTGGACGGAGCCTGCGGCATGAGCGCACGTCTCAACCGACCACCCAGCCGCACCACCCCACGCTGCCCGATCTGCGGCAAGCCGGCGAGCGCGGAGGACACGCCCTTCTGCTCGTCCCGCTGTCGCGATGTCGATCTCAACCGCTGGCTCGGCGGAGCCTATCGCATTCCGGGCGAGCCCGTGCGGGAAACCGGGGACAGCGAAGAAGACGAGTAAGGCCGAGGTGCTTTAGGCTCAGGCTGATTTAAAGGCTCTATCCCACCAATAGGACGAGCGAGCGGATCAGCCGGCGGCAAAGCCCACATGGGCGTCCATCTTGCCGGCGCGTGGCTCGACCGCGAACGAGTGGACCATACGCCCGTGCCGTTTCGCCAGGCGATCGCTGGCGCGTTTGGCAAGCTCGCTCGCACGCTCCAGCTTGTAGCCGAAACGCCCGTCATCCATGCCGCAGGGTACGAGGTCGCGGAAAATCAGCCGTTCCAGCTCGCCGGCGCGCAAATCGCTGAGCGCGTAGTCGAGCGCGAGGATCAGATCCTCTTCCGCCTGCGATCCGCCCACGAAGTCGGAGACCACCACCTCGCCGCAGCCAGTCTTTTCGAGGCGGACAAAGAAGAACGCGTCGCCGTCCGCCGTGACCTTCACGGAGAATGCGTCGGCCGTGACGCTGAAGACGGACCGCTCCGTATTTTCAACTTCTTTCGGTACAGCGAATAGATGCGCCGCCATTGCCCCGTCTTCCGCTCAAGGATTTGTTAACGTTATGCGGGGCTTCGCCGGCAATTTCAACGCCACCTGCCGGGCGGGAGTTCGACGACCTCACGCAAGAGGCGACTGTCTCAGGAAAACGCACATCTTAGAAGCGATCTGAAAAAAAGCGCAGTTCGTTGAAAAGGCGAAGGGTCTCGTTTCACCCTTGCATCTGCTCTTGCCCCGCCGAAGTGGGGCGGCGGCCGATCACCAGGTGCGACGAATTCTCCCGCGAACCGGTTTTTTCTGTGGGAAGTGCCGCGAATTTCGCCGATTCCGCGTCGCGCGAACCGAGCATCTTGGAAAGAAACCGGTGTCACGGGGCTCAGCTTCGCGCCGGCTCCGGCTCGCATTTCGCGCGATTGAAGGGATCGAGGCCCGGCTGCCCGTCGAGCGAACGCAAAAGCTCGACGGTTTCCATGACCGTTTGGAGATCGACACCCGGCAGAGATACGACGAGGCCTCGCGGCCTCCGCGCCCTCGTCTCGGCCCCCGGCCCCTCGCGGCTCGACCTGCTGCGGCCAGCCCCTCCGGCCGCCGCGTATTTTAGCTTTGCGAGATCGCCCATCGCTTCGCTGCCCCCTTGCTCTTTCCTTGCAGGCAGCGGCGTAAAATTAGCTTTAAGGGCGGGCCGTAGGGCTCGGGCAAAAGCGCGCCGAAGGCGCGGCGACAACGATCCACGTCTTAAAGCGGCAGACGGCTGGACAGCGGCGGCGACGTCTCCTATAAGGCCGATCGCTTCGGGCTGATCGCCCAAGCCGCCGGAGGCGTCTCGCCTCGCCCGGCCATGCCCAGGTAGCTCAGTTGGTAGAGCAGCGGACTGAAAATCCGCGTGTCGGTGGTTCGAATCCGCCCCTGGGCACCATTTTCCCGCAAATCGTCATCGAGACCCGCCGCACATTATCTGCGACATGGACCGCATCTGCGGCATGGACCGCGTGAAACGGGTCTCGGGCAGACGCTCGGCGGCGATCCGTATCGGCGCCGCGACGACCGCCTCCGCGCAAAAACGCCTGAGGAGAGAGGCCCCCGGCCCTCGCATCCCGCACATCTCTCACCCGAAGGCTTTTTCGTATTCCTCCGGCTTGAAGCCGACGAGAAGCGCGTCGGGCGCCTCCAGAACCGGGCGTTTGATCATCGAGGGCTGGTCCAGCATCAGCGCGATCGCTTTCTCGCGGTCGAGATCCGCCTTCTTCTCCTCCGGCAGCTTGCGAAACGTCGTGCCGGCGCGGTTCAGGAGCTTTTCCCAGCCGGCCCTATCCGCCCAGCCCTGAAGCCGCACCTCGTCGATGCCGGCCGTCTTGTAATCGTGGAAGGCGTAATCGACCTGACGTTCGTCGAGCCAGGCACGCGCCTTCTTCATCGTCGTGCAGTTCTTGATGCCGTAGATCGTGGTCAAAATCGTCATCTCCGCTTGCCTGCGCCTTTGATAGCGTATGCCGCCGGCAACGGAAGCCCTCGCGCGGGCCGGCGATCGGGCCGCACAGCCACGCCCAGACGAGGTGTCGGACCACATTTCGGAGAAACTTCGCCTTCTCGCGAGTGTCTCCACCCGCAAAACGGCATATTCATTCGAATCGTTCAGATTCAATCCATCCCGCTACATGTTCTACAACCCCTCGTATCTATTATTATTTCTAGAGAAATTGATTTTCTGATTCTGATCATCGCAAATCACCTTCTGCGCTCAAACGCCACAAGCAACTTTCCCCGAATTGTGTCGAAACGCGATTGCGCCAATACTCTCTACAGCGACACGGCAGAGGGAGGCCGGCGTGAAACTCAGCGAAAACGAGATCTACGAGCTCGTGCGCGCCAAGGCGACGCTCGATCTCATCCTCGGGGGCCACGATGTCGGCCCCGACGAGCCGGTCCGGGCGGACGATTCCAAGCGCTGTTACAATTGCAGCAGCGACTGCATCAGCTCCTGCCAGGGAAGTTGTTCGGGCGAATGCTCGAAATCTTGCGCCAGCACCTGTTCATCGGGCTGCGATACTGTCGTTTCGAACAAGTGAGGCTCAACGATGCACAAGACCATCGAAATCTCCGAGGCCGAGCTTGAGGAATTGCGGCAGGCGAGCCGTGTCCTGGAAAAAGTGCTCGGGGCGCGGATGGAAGCGCTGGTGGAAGCCTCCCACCCGGTGACGAAAGGATGCCAGGGCTGCAGCGGTGCCTGCGAAGGCACCTGCGCCGGCAGCTGCGCGGGAAGTTGCAAGGGCGGCTGCAAAGGTTCCTGCAACGCGATCTGCTCGACCGTGTGCACCATGCTCGGCTCGTGACGCCATGAAAGAAGCCGATCTCGACACGCGCACGCTCCAGCTCGTCACCACGGAGCGCTGCAATCTCAAATGCCGCTATTGCTTCGAGCAGGTGAAGCGCAACCGCGACATGCCGGTCGCGACGGCGCTGGCCAAGGTCGAAAAATATCTCACCCTCGATGATGGCTTCGACGGGCTCCTCATTGATTTCTTCGGCGGCGAGCCGCTTTTGCGCTTCGAGCTCATTCGCGAGGTCGTCGATTTCGTCCATTCCCGGCCCTGGCCGAAACGACATCACTTCAATGTCGGCACCAACCTGACCCTGCTCGACGAGGACAAGAAGGCGTGGCTTGCGCATCATCGCGGCTGCCTCACCGTCAGCACCAGTCTCGACGGCACCAAGCGCGCGCATGATTTCAACCGCTGGGAATCCTACGACGACGTGGTGCGCCACGTCCCCTTCTTGCGCGAGAACTGGCCGGACCAGCCGGTGAAGATGACGATCGGTGCCGACATGATCGAGGAGGTGGCGGCCGGCATCATCGAGATTCTCGAAATGGGGCTTTTCGTGGAGGCCAATGTCGTCTTCGAAAATGTGTGGGGCGAAGGCGCGGAGCGACAAGCGAAGCTTGCGACCTTCTCCCACCAGCTCGACGAGCTCGTCGCCTATTTCACCCGCCATCCGGAGCTGTCGCCGCCGCGCTTCGTCGATCTCGGCATTGCCGCTCTTCCGGGTCTCGCCCCCGGTGAAAACCGCAAATGGTGCGGCACTGGGCGCTACATGGTCGCTGTCGATGTCGATGGCGTCGAATATCCCTGCCATCGCTTCACGCCTTACGCCTCCAACCACGCGGCCGAGCGGCACGCGCGCGAAGGCTTCGGCGCGCCCGTCACCGATTGCAGCGCCTGCCCCGTGGTCGCCGTCTGTCCGACCTGCCATGCCTACAATTGGGAGGTGACCGGCGACGAGGACAAGCGCGTCGGCTATCACTGCGACTTCATCCGTCTCCAGTTTCACGCCACCGCGCGCCTGCAATATAACCGCAACCGGGCCGCCATCCGGCAACTCGCAAAAGGCGAGATCGACGAGACGGTCGATCCTGCCGAACTCGCTGCCCTCGGCCGGCTCATCAAGGGGATCGCCCTCGTCCAGGAAAAGCTGCCGCTGCCGACGATCTGATCTGGCGGAGCGGACGTCCCCCAGATCAGGCGGAGCGCTTTGAGCCGCCCCGGCCCGGAACGGCTGTAAAAAGATCGGCGGAGAAAAGATCGCCGGCAAAGGGATCGTCTGCCGGAGGCCTCGGTTTGCAGCCGCGCACGGGCTTGTCCGTGGACGCGGCTTGCCTCTTTGGCGTCTTTGGCGTCTTGAGCTTCTCGTGCTGCTGCGTCGCCGCCTGCACCTCGCTTTCCCAGCCGAAGATGCTGCGCCCGCCATAGGCGACCGCATGGCGCATCTCTTCGCCGGTATATTCGGCAAGCGTCGGGCCGTCCGCCACGGTTTCGAGCCGCCTTGCCTCGCGGTCGAGGCGCTTGATCGCATCGAGCTTGTCGTCCTGGCCGAGCTTTGCCCGATCGACGGCCCGCCGCATGACGCGGATCGTCTCGTCATAGACTTTTGTGGGCACCGGAAAGGGATGCCGGTCCTTGCCGCCATGGGCGAGCGAGAAGCGGGCCGGGTCGGTGAAGCGGCAGGGCGCGCCATGCATCACTTCCGCGACCATGGCGAGCGAGCGGACCGTGCGGGCACCGACGCCCGGCGTCAGGAGCAGCTCGGAAAAATCCTGCGGCCCGCATTCGGCGGCGGCGGCGAGCGCCCCATGCAGGCGCCGGCTCACCACGTCCTTGGGGCGCACATCGTGGTGCGCGGGCATCGTCAGATGTGGCAGAAGCGGCGCCTCTTCCTCCGGCGCGGGCTCGGGCCTGCCGTCGAGGGCGGCAAATTCGCGAACGATGCCGGTGACGCCGACATCGCGCAGAAGATCGATCTGGCGCTCGCGCGAGGCGGCCGCGCGATGGTCGGCGAGATTGACGATTCTGCCCTGATTGCGGCCTTCGATCGCCGCATGCGGCGCATCGACGAAACTTGTCAGATCTTCCGACAGCCAGTGATAGCGGCGGGCAAGCCGCGTCTCGCCGTTCATCCCCTGCTGGATCACCACCCATTTGCCATCATCGGTGACGATGAAACCGTGCAGATAGAGGTCGAATCCGTCCTGCAGCGCGGCGCTGTCGACCTTGGCGACGAGGCGGCTCGCGCGGGCAAGCGCCGTCCCGTCGAAACCGACACGTCCGCCGATCGAAACGAGTTCGTCGGGGGTCTTGCGCGAATGCCGGCCGCGCCCGCCGCAGACATGCAGCCCGAGCTCGCCCGAGAGCGGCGCGAGACCGCGCTTCAAGGCACCGATCACGGAGGTGGTGATGCCGGAAGAATGCCAGTCCATGCCCATGACGGCGCCGAAGGACTGAAACCAGAAGGGATGGGAAAGGCGGCGCAGGAATTCGTCGCGGCCGTAATGGTGGACGATCGCCTCCGTCATCACCGTGCCGAGCGCCGTCATCCTTTGCCCGAGCCAGGCCGGGACACGGCCATTGTGAAGCGGCAGATCGGCACTGCCGGCGCGTCGGACCATCAAAGGCTCCGTCAGGAACGAAAGAGGAACTTATCTAGCATGTGGGCCGCGGCGTGCCTACCGCCTCATCCCGCAACTGGAACGCGCTCAGGCAATCAGCGACACCGCCTTGGCGCCAAGGGCTTTGAGCGCATCGGCGGGGGCAAGCTCCACCATGACGCCGCGCTGGCCGCCATTGATGATGACCTCTTCATGCGCCAGCGCCGCCTCTTCGATCGCGGCCGGCACCTTGCGCTTCTGACCGAAGGGGCTGATGCCGCCGACATGAAAGCCGGTCAGCCGCTCCGCCGCCTCCGGCTTCATCATCTCCGCATGCTTGCCGCCGAAGGCCGCCGCGACCTTCTTCATGCTGAGCTCGCGGTCGGAGGGAATGACGGTGCAGACGGGCTTGCCATCGACCTCCACCATCAGCGTCTTCAGGACGCGCTCGGGAGCCGCACCGATCGCCTCGGCCGCCTGCAGGCCGATGCGGGCCGCATCGGGATGATATTCGTAAAGATGCACGGAGAAGGCGACGCCCGCCCGCTTCAGGGCCAGCGTCGCCTGGGTGGTCTTGGACATGCGCTTTCTATAATCCCTCCGCAGGGCTCAGTCAGCACCATCGAGACCCTACGAAGGGACATAGCTGCAAGGCTTGCGAGAGGCGCCCGGCTGGTGGATAGGGCGGGGTCCGAGGCGTCAGACATCGCGGCCCAGGCAATCTCCGCGCCGGGCATCCAGGCGACGTCCGAATTCATGCGGCAGGCATCCCCGCCGCGGCAGAAAAACAGAGGAAACCGGCATGGGCGGCAGGCTCACTTTGGAGGAATTGAGGGCCCTTGCTGCGGCCGGCGAGATCGACACGGTCTTGTCCGCGCAGATCGACATGCAGGGGCGCCTCATGGGCAAGCGCTTTCATGTCGACTTCTTCCTCGACAACGCCTGGAAGGAGAGCCGCTCCTGCAGCTACCTGCAGGCGACCGACCTCGAAATGACCACGGTCGAGGGCTACAAATCGGTGAACTGGGTGACCGGCTACGGCGATTACGTCATGAGGCCGGATCTCGCGACCCTCAGGCGGGTGCCCTGGCTCGAAGCGACCGCTCTCGTCATCTGCGACGTCCTCGATCCGCAAACCTTGGAAGAGGTGCCGCATTCGCCGCGCGCGCTGTTGAAGAAGCAGCTGAAACGCCTGGAAGCGATGGGCTTTCGCGCCATGACCGCCTCGGAGCTGGAATTCTTCATGTTCCGGGAGAGCTATGAGGAGGCGGAAGCGGCCGCCTTCCAGAAGCTCAATACCTTCAGCGCCTATAATGGCGACTACAACATCTTCCAGAGTTCCAAGGAGGAAGATGTCATGCGCGCCATCCGCAACGGCCTCGCCGGCACCGACGTGCCGGTGGAAGCGACCAAGGGCGAGGCGGATGCCGGCCAGGGCGAAATCAACGTCCGCTATTCAGACGCGCTGACGATGGCCGACCGCCACGCCATCATCAAGAATGCGGTCAAGGAGATCGCCTGGCAGAAGGGCCGCGCCATCACCTTCATGGCGAAATGGGACACCGACCATGCCGGCAATTCTTCCCACATCCATCAATCGCTGACGAGTTTGTCGGGCGAGCCCGTCTTCTTCGACCCGGATGGCGAACACGGCATGTCGAAGACGATGCGCGCCTATGTGGCGGGCCTCCTCGCCCATAGCCGCGAGATCACCTATTTCCTCGCGCCTTACGTCAATTCCTACAAGCGCTTCACGGCCGGCACGTTCGCTCCGACCCGGGTCTTGTGGTCGCTCGACAACCGCACCGCCGGCTACCGTCTGTGCGGCGAAAACGGCAAGGCGATCCGCATCGAATGCCGGATCGGCGGGGCCGATCTCAATCCTCACCTCGCTTTCGCGGCCCTGATCGCCGCCGGGATCGACGGCATCGAAAAGGATATGCCGCTCGAAGAGGTGTTTCTGGGCGACGCCTACAGCGCCGACGACCGCGCGGACCGCGACGTCCCGAAGACGCTGCGCGAGGCGATTGCAGCCCTTGAAGGCTCATCGATGCTGCGCGAGGCTTTTGGCGAGGAGGTGATTGCGCATTACCTCCATTGCGCGCGCTGGGAGCAGCACGAGGCCGACCGCATTGTCACCGATTTCGATCGCCGCCGCGGCTTCGAACGTGCCTGAGGGCGTGCCGGCCTTTCGGCGGCCGGCGCGTCATCCGCCCGCCGTCTCGGCCTCGCACAATTGCGCCTGAAGCCATTCCAACAGGTTCTGCGTCAGCGTCACCTGCCAGAAGCAGCCGGCGAGCGTCAGGCGGAGCCGGCTCTTGTCCGCCTCGACCAGTCCCGCCCGTTGCCATTGCGCGAAGAGGGGCGCGAGCACGACATCGCCTTGAAGCCCGGCACGGCGTTCAAGCTGCGCCGACAACCAGGCGACGTTGAGCCGCCCGAGCTCCATCTCGCTCTTGATCAGACTGAAGAGGTCGTGGTTCTCCGGCTGCCGCGTCAGCCGTCCGACGACGCAATGGCCCGCGGAGATCGCCTCCTGATAGGCGCGCAGATCATCGTCGATGCCATAGGAATAACCGCCGAGAGAGCCTCCGGCCCCGGCGCCGAACGCCAGGCATTCCGCTCCCGATTTGACGGCGTGGTTGTAGATGTTGCGCTCGCGTTCGCCCTGCCGCCAATGCGTCGTGGAGATCGAATGCCAGCCCGCCCGCTCGAAAACCTCGCTCGCTTCGGCATAAAAGAGGCCGAACTCGGCGCGGTCCATCGGCGGAAATTTGCCCTTGTCGATCGCGGCCCGCAGCGGCGCATGTGGAATGAGCTTCAACGAATAGACATCCGCCCCGTCGAGACCGATGGCGATCGCCGTCTCCACGTCGTTGCGAAAAGCCTCGAGCGTCTGGCCGGGCAGGCCGTAAATGAGATCGACGACGATCGCACCGCCATCGGCTTTCACCAGGCTGTCGAGAAACGCGATCAGCTCCTCGCGCGAGGCACGCCGGCCGAGCGAGCGGCGAAGGCGCGTGTCGAAGGTCTGGACGCCCAGAGAGACACGGTTGGCGCCGGCCTCGAAAATCGCCGCGATCTTGTCAGCATCGAAGCTGCGAGGCCGCCCCTCCACCGTGATCTCGCAATCGGGCGACAACGGCAGATATTCCCGCACCGCGGCGATCAGCCGGGAAAGATCGGGGGCTGAGAGCACCGTCGGCGTGCCGCCGCCGAAATAGACGGCGTCGAGCACGCCTTCCGCCTGATAGGGCAGATCGGCATCGCGCTTCAAATGCGCAATCAGCGCGTCGACATAAGCGGGGCCGGCCTCCGGTCTCCAGGCGTTCTGATAGAAGCCGCAGAACAGGCAATGGTTCTCGCAAAACGGTACGTGCAGATAGGCGACGCCGTTGCGGGCGCGCGGCCGGCGGGTGAGCTCCTGCCACGTGGCCTCCCGGCTCTCCTCCGGCACCATCTGCGCGCCGAAGGAGGGATGCACCACACGCTTCGTGCCAAAGGCGTTGCGCAGCGGCGTGCCGTCTTCGGCGGCGAAGAATTCCTGCATGCGCCGCGCAGCCGGCGGCGTGATCTGAGCGCTCTCCATCTCTGCCCCCCAATTCTCGTCTTTGCGACCGCTGAAAGCGGCCGCGGAAGCCCACGGGGATGAGCCTCACCGTCCCCGTGGGCTTCCTCTGGCCGGCGGACTGGCCGTCCGAGTCAGCCGCCGAAACGCAATGTGGCGCCGAGCTTCACACTCAAACCGGGCTCGTAGACGACCGACGTCGTGGTCGCGTTGAGCGGGTTGGCGTAGCGCACATCGAAAAGGTTCTCCGCGCGCAGGCTGGCGCGGAAATTCTCGTTCACGTCGTAGCGCGCGAAGGCGTTCACGAGCGTGTAATCCTTGGCGTATTCCGCCCCGTCCGGGGCGATGTTGTGCTCCACCTCGCCACCGAAGCTGAGGCGCTGTTCGAGGAGGCGGAAGCCGAGCGAGCCGCCGAGCTGCGACGCCGGAATGGAGACGATATCCTCCTTGACCCCATCCGCCTTGCGCCAGCCGTCGATGATGGAGGCCGTCAGGCCGCCGAAAATCCAGCCGGCATCGTAGGCCGCTTCAAGCTCGAAGCCGTGCAGCCGCGCCTCGGCGAAGTTCTGGTACTGGAAGCAGATCGGCGCATAGGTCGGGCTGCCCAACAAATCCGGCCGCAACGGACAGCCGCTCGTCGGATCGAAGGCCGACAGCGTCTGCCCGTCGATGAAATCGTCGACGTCGTTGTTGAAATAGGCGGCCTTCAGGCGCAGCCGATCGTCGGCGACAAAGAGCGAATCGCGCCGATAGTTGACGCCGAATTCCCAGGTCTTGCCGGTCTCCGGGCGCAGATCGGCATTGGGCAGGAAGGGAAAGGCGACGCCGGAGGGATGCAGCCCACTGATCAGGGTCTCCGTCGTCGTCGGCGAGCGGTAGCCTTCCGCGTAGGTGCCGTAGACCTGCAGCCCGCCGAGGACCGGCCCTTCGAAGGGCGAGACGCCAACGGTCAGGCGCGGCGACAGCCGGTCGCCGTCGCTGTCGACATCCGTGCCGTCGAGTTCATAGCTGTCATAACGCAGGGCGCCGATGACCTCGAACCAGTGCCAGGTGAGCTTGTCCTGGACATAGGCACCCCACACCTTGCGGTCGCCCGACGGCGTATAGACATCGCTGCCGCCGAGCGGGCTCGATGTCGTCACCTCGTCTTTCAGCCAGTCGCCGCCATAGGTGAGCTCGTGCGCGAGCGCACCGGTGTCGAAGCGCGACGTGTTCCACAGATCGATCCCGTAGGTGTCGAGATCGTAGGTGGTCTTGGAGCCCGCCGGAACGTTGATCACCTCGCCCGTCACGGGATCGAACTGGCGCACATCCGTCAGATATTCCTGGTCCAGCTTCGCCTGGTTCCAGGAGCCGTTGATGTGGAGGTCGATCCAGGGATTGTCCGGGTCGTCGAGCGCGTAGCGCGCCGTCAGCGTGTTCTGCGTCAGATCGAGATCGGAGGCGCCGGATCGTTCCTCCCAGCCGTCGTCGGTGCCGATCCAGCCGAGACGCAATTCGCTGTAATCGTTCGGGCGGATGCTCGTCTTCAGCATGCCGCTCAAGACGTCGAAGCCGGTGCCCGACACCTCGTCGCCATGGCCGTCGTCATATTCGGAATAGTCGCGCCAGACGAGATTGCCGAGAACGTCGATATTGTCGTTGATGCGGGCGGCCCCCGTCCCGCTCATCGTCCAGCCATTGCCGTTCGTCTCGTACTGGCCGGTGAAGGAAATGGCGTATCGCTCCCATTCCTTCAGGAAATCGCGCGCATCCTTGGTCTCGAACATGACGACGCCGCCGATCGCGCCGGAGCCATAGGTGTTGGCGACGGGGCCGCGGACGACATCGACCTGCTTCACCAGCATCGGGTCGATCCAAAACGTGCTCTGCGTGCCGTGTCCTGAGCGCTGGAAATCCTGGCGCGCCCCATCGACGATGACGGCGACGCGGCCGAAATCCTGAAGACCGCGAATGTTCACCGAAGAGCTCAAGCGGCTCGAATCGGCCTGGACGGCAACACCCGGCACGCCTTGCAGCATTTCGAGCGGCGTCGTCGCCATCTTGCGATCGAGCTCTTCCTGGCCGAGCCGGCTCACCGATGCCATCGTTTCGATGGCGCTTTCGCCGGTGCGGCTGATGACGGTGATTTCGTCGAGCGTCGTCACCTTCGGCTGGGCCTCCTGGGAAGCCTCGGAGGCGTCACGCTCTGTGACCGCCGCCTCCTGCGCAAAGCCCGGAGCGGACAGCGCCAGGGACGCGGCACTGGCCAGCAATGCGCCATGCCATTTCGGCCGATATCCCCAGCCACGCCTTCCGCCCTCATCCTCACGCCTACCCCAGCCCATGCCCTGCTCCTCTTGCGGTCGGTGACGCCCGCGTTAAAACATGACTTTTCATGTCATATATGAGCTGCGTAGAAAGTCTGATTTTTTTTGTCAACATTCTTTGGCAAGGAAGTTAGGATGCCCACCAACATTGAACGGGTTTGAGGACGGCCATGACGGAAAGGACACGGACCGGATCGGCAAGATGCGGATCGGCAAGATACGAATCAGACAGTCGGGGCGAGCGCACATCAGCGAGAGGACACACGAAAGCCCGCGCTCTGGTGGTTGCCCTTCTCGGCGTCGCTCTCTTTGCCACGGCCCCGGCCGCTGCTGCACAGGACACGGCGAGCGCACAAAAGCAGGCGGCTTTCGCTCCCGACGCGTCGCTCGTCGCCATCGGCGGATCGATCACCGAGATCGTCTATGCGCTCGGTGAGGAAGATCGGCTCGTCGCGCGTGACACGACCAGCACCTGGCCTGAGGCGGCCAAAGCCCTTCCCGATGTCGGCTATATGCGCCAGCTCGCCCCTGAAGGCGTTCTCTCCGTCAATCCGGGCGGCATCCTCGCCATCGAAGGCAGCGGCCCGCCCGACGCCGTGCACGTCTTGAAGGAATCCGGCGTGCCCTTCGTCACCATCGACGAAGGCTATGACCGCGACAGCGTGCTGGCCAAGATCCGTGAGGTGGGGGAAGCGCTCGGCGCCGAAGAACAGGCTCAGGCGCTTTCCGATGAAGTCGCCGCCGAGTTCGATGCACTTGAAGAAGAGACCGCGGCCGTTTCCTCGCCCAAGCGCGTCCTGTTCCTCCTCTCCATGCAGGGCGGAAAACTCCTCGCCGCCGGAACGGGCACGGCCGCCGATGCGATGATCCAGCTTTCCGGCGGCGAAAACGCCATCTCCGGCTACGAGGGCTACAAGGCGCTGTCCGAAGAGGCCGTCCTCGATGCGGCGCCGGATGCGGTCCTGATGATGGCGCAGGGCGCAAGCCACGGCATCGGCACCGATCAGGTCTTCGCCAATCCGGCCCTCGCCGCGACACCGGCGGGCGAGGCAAAAAATCTCATCCGCATGGACGGGCTCTATCTTCTCGGCTTCGGTCCCCGTGCGGCCTCGGCCGCCCGCGAGCTGCACCAGGCGCTCTACGGCGCACCGGCGTCTCACTGAAGGCGCCGGCCATGACGCTCGATATCCTTCTGCCCGCCGCAGCAAGGCGCCGATCATTGCCCCTCGGTGATCGCTCCTTCGTGGCGAAGGCGACGATTGCGCTTCTCGCGCTTCTTCTCCTCGTCACCTTCCTCTTCAGCCTGACGGCGGGCGCTGCAGATGTGTCCCCGCTGCCGCTTTTGCGCGATCTCGTCTTCGGCGGCGGCGAGGTTTCGGCGCGCGACCGGCTCATCATCGGCGATATCCGCCTGCCGCGTGCCGTCCTCGGTAGCCTCGTCGGCGCATCGCTCGCCGTCTCCGGCGCCGTCATGCAAGGGCTTTTCCGCAATCCCCTCGCCGATCCGGGCCTCGTCGGCGTGTCTGCCGGGGCCGGCCTTGGGGCGATCATCATCATCGTTCTCGGCTCGGGCGTGCTCGCTCCGGTGATTGCGCCGCTCGGCATCTATGCGCTGCCGTTTGCAGCCTTCTTCGGCGGGCTTCTCACCACCTGGATCCTCTATCAGGTGGCGACGCGCCGCGGGCAGACGTCGATCGCCACCATGCTCCTGGCCGGCATCGCGCTCGGGGCGCTCGCCGGCGCCGTCTCCGGCATCCTCGTCTTTCTCGCCAATGACGCGCAGCTGCGCGACCTCACCTTCTGGGGGCTCGGCTCACTTGCCGGCGCCACCTGGGTCAAGATCGCGGCTGCCGGCCCGATCATCGTCGCGGCGCTTCTTGCTGCGCCGTTTCTCGCCCGCTCCCTCAACGCCATGGCGCTCGGCGAGGCGGCGGCCCATCATCTCGGCATTCCCGTGCAGCGCATGAAACTCATCGCCATCGTCACGGTCTCGGCCGCAACCGGCGCTTCCGTCGCCGTCTCCGGCGGCATCGGCTTCGTCGGCATCGTCGTGCCGCATCTCCTGCGGCTTCTGATCGGGCCGGACAATCGCTACCTGCTGCCGGCCTCCGCGCTTCTCGGCGCCGTCATGCTGCTTCTCGCCGACGCGATCAGCCGCACCATCGTGGCCCCGGCCGAATTCCCGATCGGCATCGTCACCGCAGCGGTCGGAGCGCCCTTCTTCCTGTGGATCCTCCTCCGCCGGCGCGGCGTGCTCGACCTGTGAGGGGCGCAATGATCGAAGTGGAGGAGCTTTGCGTCAGCCTCGGCCGGCGCCAGATCCTGAGCGATGTCGGTTTCACCGCATCGGCCGGCGCCATGACCGTCATCGTCGGACCGAACGGCTCGGGCAAGACGACGCTTCTGCGCGCCATCTCCGGCGAGCTCGCCTCGACGGGAACGATCCGCATCAACGGCCGCGACAGCCGCGCCCTGAAACCCTTCGAGCTCGCCGCCCTGCGTGGCGTGCTGCCCCAGGCGACGGCCCTCTCCTTTCCCTTCACGGTGCGCGAGGTCGTTGGCCTAGGTCTCAACGGCGCCTCGGCCAAACTGCCACCCGAAGAGGTCAAGCGCCTGCCGGAGGAAGCCCTGCGGCGCGTCGATCTCGCAGGTTTCGCCGGACGCTTCTATCAGGAGCTTTCGGGCGGGGAGCAGCAGCGCGTGCAGCTTGCCCGCGTCCTCTGTCAGGTCTGGGCGCCGATCGTCGACGGGGAACCGCGCTGGCTCTTCCTCGACGAGCCCGTCTCCTCGCTCGATATCCGCCACCAGCTCGTGATCATGCGCCTTGCCGCCCAGTTCGCCGCCGCCGGCGGCGGCGTCCTCGCCGTTCTTCACGACCTCAATCTCACCGCCATGTTCGCCGACAAGGTGGTGATGATGCATGACGGGCGGGCGCGCGCCTTCGGCTCGCCGGCCGAGGTCATGACCGATGACCTTCTGGAAGATGTTTTCGAGTGTCGGCTCGGCGTCGGCGTCGTTCCGCCCGGCCCCTTCGTGCTGCCGCAATCTGCAACGCGCTAGCGCAGAGCGACAAGGGCAGGCTCCCGCAAGCCATTCCCGACTACGCTCCCCGCCCAGTCCCGGTCGCGCACGTGGTGCGCGCGGTTTTTATATCCCGTTCATCGATTGTCCTTATGGAGCGATCTAGAACATTGCGGGTTGAACCTTCATGTCCGGACCATCCGTGAAGAGGACCATAGCCTTCGTGCTCCGTCATAAATTCCGCTTCATCGATCTCTCGATCGTCCTGATCGCAACGCTTGCGACGCTTTATGTCGGCATCGTCATCGACATCTTCGCGAACGCGGCGGGCGACATGCCGGCGGAGATGAGCATCGAGCGCGACGAATTGATCGCCGTCTCGGTGGTCTTCCTGCTCGGCCTCATCTGGGCCATCCGCCGCATGATCCGCGAGCGCCGGGAAGCCGCCCGAAAAGCTCGCACGGCGCGGGAAATTCAGAGGCTCGCCTTCCATGACGCGCTGACCGGATTGCCCAACCGGCGTCAGTTCGACGCCGCGCTGGAAGAGGCCGCCGCCTCACCGCCGGGCAGCGATGCGAGCCATGCCGTGATGATGCTCGACCTCAACAGCTTCAAGCGGGTGAACGATGTCTTCGGGCACGCAGCCGGCGACGAAGTCTTGATGCAGGTGGCGGCCCGGCTGCGCCGAGCGGTGCGCGGCAACGATCTCGTGGCGCGTTTCGGCGGCGACGAATTCGCCGTTCTCGCGACGCATATTTCCGGCGCCGAAGCTGCGACCGGTCTCGCTTTGCGCATCATCGACGCCCTGACCCCGCCGATCCGGGCCGGCGGCGGCGAACACGCTGTCGGCACCGCGATCGGCATTTCCCTCACGCCCCAGGACGGCGAAGTGCCGGCGGAGCTCTTGCGGAAAGCAGACATCGCGCTCTACCGCGCGAAAGGCCAGGGCCATTCGGCCATGCGCTTCTTCGAAGAGGAAATGGACCAGCATGTGCGCGAACGCAGCCGCATCGAAGGTGCGTTGCGATTGGCTATCCAAACGCAGACGATCACGCCGAGCTATCAGCCGCTCGTCGATATGAAGACGGGCTCCGTCAAAGGCTTCGAGGCCCTGGCGCGATGGGACGACCCGGTCCTCGGCAAAATCGGGCCGGATCGTTTCATCCCCGTCGCCGAAGACAGCGGCCTCATCGCCGCCTTGACCGACCTCCTTCTCGACCAGGCCTGCCGCGACGCCACCACCTGGCCTGGCAAGACCATGCTCTCCTTCAACGTCTCGCCGCTTCTCCTGCGCGATCCGAATTTCGGCATGAAGGTCATCGCGCTTCTCGGCCGAACCGGCTTTCCCGCCGAAAGGCTCGAACTGGAGATCACCGAAAGCGCCCTCGTGCGCGACCTCGCCGCGGCCCAGTCGACGCTCGGAACGCTCCGCAAGGCCGGCGTCCGCATCGCCCTCGACGATTTCGGCACCGGCTATTCGAGCCTTTATCACCTGCGCAACTTCAAGCTCGACAGCATCAAGATCGACCGCAGCTTCATCCATTCGATGGCGACGGACCCGGAAAGTGCCGCCATCGTCAAAGCCCTCGTCGGCCTCGGCGCAGGCCTTGGCCTAGAGGTCACGGCGGAGGGCGTGGAGACCGAAGAACAGCGCCTGCTTCTTGCCGAGCAGGGCTGCAACCAGGCCCAGGGCTTCTTCTATTCCAAGGCGCTCGGAGCCCAGGAGGCCCTCGACCTCTTCGCCTCGATCGAGACCGCCCGCCGCAGCGCATGAAGCTTCCGATCGAGGTTTCGGCTCCCCTCGGCCTGCGAAACAAGCGTTTCGTCGAAAACGCCGCAATGCCATAAGCCGCGGGAGGAATCTCGAGGAGGCCGACATGGCAGACGGAAAAGTGGCGATCATCACCGCCGGCGGCAGCGGCATGGGCGCAGCTGCGGCACGCAAGCTCGCCGAGGACGGTTTTTCCGTCGCGATCCTCTCCGCCTCCGGCAAGGGCGAACAGCTGGCAAAGGAGCTTGGCGGCTTCGGCGTCACGGGCTCCAACCAATCGCCCAAAGATCTTGAACGCCTCGTCGACGGCACGATGGAGCGCTTCGGACGCATCGACGTCCTCGTCAACAGCGCCGGGCACGGGCCGAAGGGGCCGATCCTGGAAATTTCGGACGAGGACTGGCACGCGGGTCTCGACGTCTATCTCATGAACGTGATCCGCCCGACCCGTCTCGTCACGCCGCATATGCTTCAGGCCGGCGGCGGCGCGATCATCAACATTTCGACCTACGCCGTCTTCGAGCCCGATCCTCTGTTTCCGACCTCTGGCGTCTTCCGGGCCGGGCTTGCGGCCTTCACCAAGCTCTTCTCCGACAAATACGCGGCCGACAATCTGCGCATGAACAACGTCCTGCCGGGCTTCATCGACAGCCTACCGGAGACGGAGGATCGCCGCGCGCGTATTCCGATGGGGCGTTACGGCCATGCGGAAGAAGTCGCCGCGACGATCGCCTTCCTCGCCTCCGACGGCGCCGGCTACATCACCGGCCAGAACATCCGCATCGACGGCGGTATCACCCGTTCGGTGTGAGGTCCGGGCGCGCACGCGCGGAGTGCTCTCCACGGTCGTGGCAGGCATCCGCCTCCGACACCGCAAGCGGCGCAAAACAGGCATCCTTGCAGCTGCCGCGGCCGACGCAATCGACACAGGATGGCCGCCGCCGGAAGAGCTTTTTCTTCAGAAAGACGACGGCCAGAAGCACGATCGCGGCAACGGCGAGCCATTCCAAGCCCCCCGTCGCCGCCTCGCGGCTCAGATCGATCGCCGGCTGCGTTTCGGCGTTCATCGGCTCTCTCCCCTCATGACACGGCGCCTCGCGGCGAATAGCCCGGCGGCGGCAGCACCCGGCCGAAGGGGCGCTTGAAGAGACCGACGAGGATCACCGCCGCGAAAGCCGCGAAGTAAGTGATCGTCAGCGTCTGAAGCCCCGACAGCGCAAACATGCCGCCGAGCGTGAAGACGGCGCTTGCGACGCTCAGGCCGAGAAAAGTCGGGAAGACGATCGAAAAGATCATCCAGCGATAGGATTGCGTCTGCACGCGCACCATGATCGTCGTGGCGAGACAGGGCGGATAGAGCGCGAAGAAGAGCATGAGCGCGACGGCGCCGAGCGCCGAATAGCCGGCGGCGCGCTGCTCCGTTCCCATGCGCTCTTCGAGCGTGTCGTTCTCTCCGTCCGACGGCTGGAAAAGAACGCCGAGCGTCGCGACCGAGCTCTCGCGCGCCGCGAAAGACGAGAGCAGCGCCACGTTGATCTTCCAATCGAAGCCCGCGAACTGCGTCACCGGTTCGAGGCTGCGCCCGACCTGGCCGAGGAGCGAATTGACGATCCGCTCTTCCTTCATCTCCCGCCTCAGCGTCTTGCGCGTCGTCGCAAGCGTCTTCAGCGCCCGCTCCGCCGCACGCGCCTCTTTGTCTGATGAGCGTTTCAGGAACGGATAGAAGTCGGGATAACGGGTTTCGTAGCGCGCATCGACGGCACCTGAGGCCTCCGCCCCCTGCGCCATCAGCTTCTCGGTGCGGTAATCGGTGTAGACGTTGACGAGGTCGGTGAGCGCCACCTGATCGGGCACGGCGGCGAGATAGGGATTGCCCGCCATCTCGTCGTAGAATTCCGCGATCGCGGCCTCGGCCCGCCCCTCATAGACCGCCTCCTGGTCGGCACTGAGGCCCGGAAACTGCAACAGCACATAGACGACGACGGAAACGGCGACGACGACGGTGCCGACCTTCTTGATGTAGAGCCAGGTGCGGTCGATCGAGCGGCGCAGAACGCCGGTCAGCGTCGGCAGATGGTAATGCGGCAGCTCCATCACGAAAGGCGCCGTCTCCTTGTGGCGCAGCACGGAGACGGAGAGGAGCTTGGCGACGAGCAGGGCGGCAAAGATGGTGATCGTCGACAGATAGAAGAGGACGAGCCCCTTCGCCTCGACGAAGTAGATGTTGATGAGAAGCGTATAGAGCGGGATCTTCGCCAGGCAGTTCATGAACGGCACGGTGAGGATCGTCGCAAGCCGCGCCCGCTCGTCCGGAATGCCCTTCGTCGCCATCACGCCAGGCACGGCGCAGCCGCCGGCAAAGACGCCTGCCAGGATGAAGGGCAGCGTCGATTGCCCGTGCAGGCCGAAGCGGTGCAGGATCCGGTCGAGAATGAAGGCGATCCGCGCCATGTAGCCCGAATCCTCCAAAATCGCGATCAGCGCGAAGAGGATCAGGAAGATCGGCACGTAGTTCAAAAGCGTGTTCGCGGAATCGACCATCCACAGGCCGAGCGAGCGGATCTGCGGGTCGTAGAGAAAACCCGCCTCCGGCAGCCATTGCGCCGCGAAATTGCGCAGGGAGGCGAGAAACGGCCAGGTGACCTTGGTGAGCTCGTAGCCCTGGACGATGGAGATCTCATAGATCCCCCAGACGACGAGGACGAGAAAGATCGGCGCCAGAATCCGGTGCAGAAGCAGCCGGTCGACCCGCTCCGACGCGGAGACCGCACCCTTACGGCTCTCCCTCACTGAGGCAGCGACGATCTCGCCTGCAAAGCGGTCGCGGATGCATGCGACATGGTCGCCGGTCGAGAGATCATGCGCCTTCTCGAAAGTCTTGCGCGCCTCGGCGACGTCCTCCAGGAACACCGCCTGATGCGGGTCTTCGCGCACGAGCCGGACGGCCTCGGCATCCCCTTCGACGAGTTTGACGGCAAGCCCGCGCACGGCGGCGCCGGCATCGAGGCCGGAGGAATCGGCGAGCCTTTCTTCAACCCAGTCGATCGTCTCTTCGAGCGCGCCATAATCGAGCCGCGCATCGGAAATCGCCGGGGAGATGTCCGGCTCGTCGGCGATGCGGCGGATCGCGGCACGCAGCTCCTCGCGTCCGACGCCCTTGCGGCCGATCGAGGCCACGACCGGCACCTTCAGCTTCTGCGCCAGCGCATTCAGATCGATCTTGAGGCCGCGCCGCTCGGCGACATCCATCATGTTGACGACGACGATGAGCGGATGGCCAAGCTCGATGAGCTGGGCCGTCAGATAAAGCCCGCGGCGCAGATTGGAGGCATCGAGCACGTTGACGACGACGTCGGGCCTTTCCTCGTAGAGAAAGCGGCGCACGACGCGCTCTTCCAGGGAGAACGACGTCAGGCTGTAGGTGCCGGGAAGGTCAACGACCTCCACCCGCCGTCCGTGGTCGAGATAAAAGCCGCTCTTCTTGTCGACGGTGACGCCCGGATAATTGGCGATATGCTGGGCCACGCCCGTCAGCGCATTGAAGAGCGTCGATTTGCCGGCATTCTGCTGCCCGGCGAGCGCCACGCGCAGGCGCCGCCCCGAGGCTCCCGCCGTTCCGGACGTTTTCTCAGTCACGTTCCACCTCGATCGTCGCCGCTTCGGCGCGGCGCACCGTCAAGACCGCATTGCCGACGCGGATCGCGATCGGATCGTTCAAGGGCGCTGCCCGGATCACCGTTACCTCGGCGCCGTTGACGAGGCCGAGGTCGAGAAGCCGCTGGCGGATGGCGCCACAGCCTTTCAGCCGGGCGACCCGGCAATGGGTTCCCGGCACGAGATCGTTGAGCGAGCAAAAGCCGCCCATGCCGCAGGGCGCCTCGCCTCGGGGCATCCCGTCTTGCCCCACTCCTTGGCCCTGCCCCTGGCAATGTCGCCGCTGGCGTCGGCGCAGTCGGCGCATCCCGAAGAAATGGCCTTTCATATCGATCCTCGACCCGTTTTCCCCCGAAACAGACCTCCCCGCCGACAAAACGGCGGGGAGGCACTCATTTTCATTTGAGGTCGTAGGCACGCACCCAGATGACCGCGTCCTGGCTCAATTCCTTGCCCTCATGCTCGGTGACGGGGCCCGAACCGAGCGCCGCAAAGCCCCAGAAGCCCGCCTTCGGAACGCCGAAGGTGAATTCTCCGTCCGCATCGGTCACCGCGACAAGGGCGCCGCCCGGCATCGGCGAGGCGGTCGGCTCGCCCGGCCTGTCGGCATCGATATCGGGCTCTGCCGCCATGTACTCGATCTCGATCTCCGCACCCGGCACCGGCTTTCCCTCGGAGAGAAGCACACCGGAGAAGGTCGACCCGGCGACGATACTGGTCGGCTTGTTCAGGGGCACGATCTCGGTCGGAAGGCCGACGGGCTCGTTCCAGCCGGTCGGAATGCCGCCCTTGTTGACGAAGGATTTCGTCAGCTGCTGGATGTAGATGTCTTCGCTTTTCTCGTAATAGGGCGCGGGCACCAGGGCGAAGATGTAGTCGCCGTTGCGCTTCACCGGCACGGTCGCCTCGAAGGCCTTCGCCTCGTTCCCAGCGCCGTGGAAGGTGATCGGCTCCAGCGTCGGGGCGAGATCCTGGCGTTCGCCCTTGAAGACCACGAAAAACTCCTCCGGCTCGCCCATATCCATGGCATGGCCGTTTTCCATCGGGTGCCAGAAGATCATTTTGAGCGGCAGATCTCCGGGCTTTTCGAGATTGACCTCGGGCGTGTAGACAAGCTGGAAATGCGCCAGCGCCGGGCTCGCAGCGAAAGCCGCAGAGGCGGCAAGAGCGAACAAGATCGCTTTCATCGTCGTTCTCCGCATGTTTGGATTATTCGACGATCTCGTCGCCCGGGACTTCGATCTGGTGGCCTTCGCCGCCGTCGAAGAGCACGGAATAAGCGCCATCCGGCTTGTCGAACTCGAATTCCGAGTTCTCGTCCATCTTGCCCTCGTTGAGGGTCTCGCCGTTCCCGTTCCTCACCTTGACCGGCACGTTGGAGGCCGAGGCGCCGTCGGAAAAACCACCCTCGCAGAGGACGGTCCCGTCACCATTGTCGTAGCAGGAGAAAAGCGGCGTATGCGCCAGAGCCGGCGTGACACTGAAACCGATCGCCGCGGCGATAAGGGCTCCGATTTTCATCTCGTGGCGAACCTTCACGATTGCGTCCTTTCCGAAAGGGCTTTGCAACGATGGCGGCTCGCTGACGATGCGCATGCGCAGGTCAGCTCGGCCGCCCGACCTCATCCCTGACTCTTATTCTCATATTATGATCTGAGAGGCCCTCCAATGCGACGGAGGACGGATGCGCGCTTTCGCCACGCATTTGCAGAAGCGTTCGAAACTGGGGCGGAGAGCCGCCCGCTCAGGCGGTTTCGGAGATCGGAAAGAAGCAGGCCGCCGCCTGCGTCGGCGACGGCCGATCGCTTGCAAGCGTCGGCCGCTCTTCCCGGCATTTCGCCTGCGCATTGGGGCAGCGGGGCGCGAAGGCGCAGCCCTGCGGCGGGTTCAAAGGATCGGGCAGTTCGGCAAGCTCCACCTCGCGGCGGATGCGTCTTTGCCCCGGCACCGGCGCCGCATCGAAGAGAAGCTTCGTATAGGGATGGCGCGGGCGCCGGAAAAGCTCGCGGGTTTCGGCAATCTCCACGATGCGGCCGAAATACATGACCGCCACCCGGTCCGACACATTGCCGACGACGGAGAGGTCGTGGCTGATGAAGACATAGGTGAGGCCGAGCCGCTCCTTCAGATCCTCCAGAAGATTGAGCACCTGCGCCTGCACCGAGACATCGAGGGCTGAGACCGGCTCGTCGAGCACAATGATCTCCGCTTCCGCCGCGAGCGCGCGGGCGATGCCGATCCTCTGCGCCTGACCGCCTGAAAATTCGTGCGGATAGCGGTCGAGGAAATCGGAGGCGAGTTTGACCGCCTCCATCAGCTCGTTCATGCGCGCTTTGCGCGCCTCTTTCTTCATGCCGAGAAGATGGATCATCGGCGCCTCCAGAATGGCGCGGATGGTCTTGCGCGGATTGAGGGCGGCCACCGGGTCCTGGAAGAGATACTGGATCTTGCGCGCAGTCTCCAAAGAGCCGGTGAGCGGCGTTCCTTTGAGCGTGATCTCGCCTTCCGACGGGCGGTCGAGGCCGACGAGCATGCGGGCGAGCGTCGACTTCCCGCAGCCGGATTCGCCCACGATGCCGAGCGTCTCGCCCTCCTTCACGGCAAGATCGACGCCCTGAACCGCATGCACGCGCGGGCGCGCGGTACCGAACAAGGTACGGCCGCCGCCGAAGAAGCGTTTGACGCCCGTCATTTCCAAAAGCGCGCTCATTGCCCCGCCTCCGCATGGGCGTCCACACGGGCGTCCGCAGCGGCATCCGCATCTTCGACGAGCGGATAGAGGCAGCGCGCCATGCGCCCCGGCGCCACCTCGCCGAGCGGGATATCGCCGGCCCGGCAATCGGGCTGCGCCCGCGGGCAGCGGGGTGCGAAGGCACAGCCTTCGGGCAGCCGGTTGAGCGGCGGCGGCAGGCCTTCGATCGCATCGAGCCGCCGGTCGGGATCGTCGAGAAGCGGCACGCAATCGATGAGTTTGCGCGTATAGGGATGCGCCGGCGCGTCGAGCACGTCCTCGGTCCGCCCCATCTCCACGATGCGCCCGGCATACATCACCGCCACCCTCTCGCAGATTTCCGAGACGACACCGAAATCATGGGTGATGAAGAGGACGGCGGTGTGCTTTTCGTGGCGGAGATCGTCGAGCAGCTTCAGGACCTGCGCCTGGACGGTGACATCGAGCGCCGTCGTCGGCTCGTCGGCGATCAAGACCTCCGGCTCGTTGACGAGGGCGATCGCGATCGCCACGCGCTGGCGCATGCCGCCCGAAAGCTCGTGCGGATAGCTTTTCGCCCGCTCTTTCGGGTTCGGGATCTGCACGGCGCCGAGAAGATCGACCGCCTTCGCCCAGGCCTCGGCGCGGCTCACCGGCTGATGGGCGCGCACCGCCTCGGCGATCTGGTCGCCGACGGTGAAAAGCGGATGCAGGCTCGACAGCGGATCCTGAAAGATCATCGAGATCTCGCCGCCGCGCAGGCGTCGGAGCTCGCCGTCGCGCATCTCCAGCACGTCGCGTCCCTCGCGCATCACCCGTCCGCCGACGATGGCGCCCGGCGGCGAGGGAACGAGGCTTGCGATCGACAGCGCCGTCACCGATTTGCCGGAGCCGGACTCGCCGACGAGACCCAGGCACTCCTCCTTGCCGAGCCTCAGATCGACCCCGCCGACGGCACGAAAGACGTCACGCCCGATCGAAAACTCGGTTTGAAGCCCGACGACGTCGAGCGCCCCCGTCTCGCCCGCCGGCATCTCCGGCACCTTGCGCCGCTTCACCTGCGTGCGCGCGGACGGATGGGCGAGCGCGCCGGAGCGCAGGCGTGGATCGAGCACGTCGCGGATGCCGTCGCCCAGAAGATTGATGCTCATGACGATGATGAAGATCATCACGCCCGGAATGATCGAGACGTAAGGCGCGGTGAAGAGGAGCTTCCGCCCCTCGCCCAGCATCGAGCCGAGATCGGCCTGCGGTGGCTGCGCCCCGAGCCCCAGAAAGGAGAGCCCCGCCGTCTCCAGGATCATCCAGCCGACCGTGGTCGAGAGCGCGATGACGATCGTCGGCAGGACGTTCGGAAAGATCTCCGTCGCGACGAGCCGGATCGGCCCCTTGCCGGAAAGCTTCGCCGCCTCGACGAAATCGCGCCGCGCGAGCCCCAGCGTGATGCCCCGAATGTTGCGGGCGAAGAAAGGGATATTGACGACGGCGATCGCATAAAGCGCGTTCAACAGCCCCGGCCCCAGAACCGCGACGATCGCGAGCGCCAGGAGAATGTACGGAAACGCCATCAGCATATCGATCCCGCGCATCATCAGATGGTCGGTGCGCCCGCCCGCATAGCCGGCGATAAGCCCGATGAGAGATCCGAAGAAGGCGGCGATCAGCGAGGCGGAGATGCCGACGGCCAGCGAGATCCGCGTCCCCCAGACGAGGCGTGAGAGAATATCGCGGCCGAGATGGTCGGTGCCGAGAAGATGTCCCTCTGAGAACGGCCGCTGCAGCCGCTCCGCCGGCGCCGTCGCGTCGGGCGGGGCAATCGGCAGAAGCGGAGCCGCCAGCGCCACCACGATAACGAGGCTGAGAAGAACGAGACCCAGAGCCGCCAGCCGGTTGTTGGCGAGAAGCCGCCAGGAGGCCGGCCGCGACGACCGTGCGGCTGCCGCGGGCTCGGCCTCTTCGCCAGGGTCTGCCGCAACGCTCATGGCTTCAGCCTCGGATCGAGCATCGCCTGCACGACATCGGCGGCGAGATTGAAAAGCACGTAGCTTGCCGCCACCACGAACACCCCGCCCTGGACGAGGAGCACGTCGCGGGTCGAAATCGCCTTCACCAGCATGTCGCCGATCCCCGGCCACTGGAACACCGTCTCGATGTAGACGGCGCCGCCGAGCACGAAACCCGCCTGAATGCCGATCACCGGAATGACGGAGACGAGCGCCGCCTTGAAGGCGTGACGATAGATCACCCGCCGCTCCGACAAGCCCTTGGCGCGGGCGGTGCGGATATAATCCTGGCGCAGAACCTCCAGCATCGAGGCACGCGTCATGCGCGCGATGACGCCCGTCGCCACGACCGCGAGCGTCGTCGCCGGCAGGATCAGATGTTTGGCGAGATCGAGCGGCCCGCCGCCGCCATAGATCGCCTCCATGCCGCTTGCCGGCAGCCAGCGAAGGTCGACGGCGAAGACGAGAATGAGAAGAAGCCCGAGCCAGAAGGAGGGAATGGAAATGCCGATCAGCACCAGAAAGGTGATGATGCGGTCGGCCCAGCCGAACTGGCGCACGGCCGAAACGATGCCGGCGAGAAGGCCGAAGATCGAGCACAGAACGAGCGAGGTGCCGGCGAGAATGAGCGTGGCGCGAAAGCGCTCCAGCACCTCGTCGATCACCGGCCGGTTGAGTGAATAGGAGCGGCCGAAATCGCCCTGCAGCACATTGCCGATCCAGACGAGATACTGCTCCGGCAAAGAGCGGTCGAGACCGAGCTGGCGGTTCAATCGCTCGACATTCTCAGGCGTCGCATAAGAACCGAGGATCGCCGTCGCCGGATCGCCCGGGATCGCCGCGATGATCAAAAAGACGATGATCGACAGCCCGAAGAGGACGGGAATGGCGGCCAGAAGCCGCCGGCCGATATAGCCAGTCATCGCCGCCCTCCCCGGCCGCCCCCGCGCAGATTCACTGCTTCGTCACGTCCTTCAGATGCAAGAGGAAGGAGGGCTGCAGCGAAAAGCCGCCGACCCTTTCCGTCGTCACGGCGTTCTGCTTCCAATTGGCGATGAAGATCCACGGCGCGTCGTCGTGGATGATCACCTGAGCCTCCTTGTAGAGCTTGGCGCGTTCGTCTTGATCGGTGGAGCGGCGCGCCTTTTCCAGGAGCTCGTCGACCTTCTCGTTGGAATAATAGCCGGAGTTGAAGCCGCCCTCGTCCGGCAGCGCATCTGAGCGCAAGGTGAGATAAGGCAGCGTATCGGGATCGTTGGTCATCCAGGCCATCTCCGCCATGTCGGCCTTGCCTTCCAATCCCGGATTCACCTGCGCCAGGAACGTGTTCCACTCATAGCTTTCGATCTTCGCATCGAGCCCCACTTTCGCGAGATCGGCCTGGATGGCGGTGCCCATCGGCACGGGATCGAGCATGCCGGAACCGCCCTCCGTCACATAGAAGGTGAGCTCCGCGTTCTCTACGCCGGCCTCCTTCAGGAGCGCCTTCGCCTTTTCCGGATCGTAGGGATAGGGCTTCACGTCGTCATTGTGCGCCCAGGCGAAAGCCGGCGGCACCGGCCCGGCGGCGACCTCGGCCGTGCCCTGCAGCACGTCGTCGACCAGAGAACGTTTGTTGACGGCGTAATTCACCGCCTGGCGAACGCGCTTGTCGGCGAACGGACCATCCTTGGTGTTCAAGATGACGTACCAGAGATGCGGCCCCGCCTGCTCGTAGACCTTGAAGGTCGGATCGTCGGCGAACGTCTTGAGGTTGTCCGGCGGCACTTCCACCATCACGTCGATGCCGCCCGACAGCATCTCGGCGATCCGCGTATTGGCATCGGTGATCGGGCGGAAGACGACGGCCTCGAGCGAGGGCGCCCCGTCCCAGTAATCGTCGTTGCGGGTCAAGACGACACGGGTGTTGGAATCCCAGGTCTCGAACTTGAAGGGCCCCGTGCCGACCGGATGGCGGCCGACATCCTTGCCGTATTCCTTCACGGCGTCGGGCGAGACGATGAGCCCCGTCGGATAAGCGAGATTGGACAGGAAGGGCGCGTAAGGCTCCTTCAGCTTGAAGACCACCGTCATATCGTCGGGCGTGGCGATCTCGTCGACGGAGGAGAAGAAGAAGGCGAGCGGGAAGGGTCCCGTATCATGATAGGGATGATCCTCGTCGAGCATCCTCTCGAAATTGAACTTCACCGCCTCGGCGTTGAAGGGCGTGCCGTCGTGAAAGGTGACGCCCTCGCGCAGATGGAAGGTGTAGGTCAGCCCGTCCTCGCTCACCTCCCAGGATTTCGCCAAAGCCGGTTCGGGCTCCAGCGTGCCGTCCTTGGTGCGCACCAGCCCATCATAGAGATTGACGAGAATACGAAAGTCGTTCGATGCGGTGACGGCGTGCGGATCGAGCGATTTCGGCTCGGCGATCTGCCCGACGATGAGAACATTCGGGGGCGTCTGCGCCTCGGCCTTCGGCACGAATCCGGCGGCAAGGGCAAGCGCGCAAAGCCCGAACAGGGCCGTTCGCCAGAGACCTCTCATCAGCGTTCTCCTCCATTGCTGTTGGCCCATTCCATCACGAGCCGCATCGGGAAAGCAAACCCGCCGGCCTCCAGATTTCGCGGCAAAAACCCGTCAGTCGCAATTTGCCGAAGCATTGCAAGCGCTTCGCCATGACGGGCGGATTCCCGCAGCCAGCAAGGCCGCGCCAAAGTCGCGCGGATCGAACCTTGGCCCCTTGCGTTCATGTCTTGGCGCTGCAGATGAGTTGCGTATCAGCACCAATCTCAAGCTCTTGAGGATGCCTTTGTCGCCAAGCTCGACCGAAATCGACACGTCTCGCTCGTCTTCCCCGCGCCCATCTCCCGATGGCGAGGGCGTAGCCTCTGCGAGCGGGTTCGAACGCATCCTGGAGCCTGGGCGCAATTGCTGGCGCATCGACACGGCCCACCGCGCGAGCCTCCTCATCGACGGCGCCACCTACTTCCGCCGCCTCGACGAAGCGCTCCGCAAGGCGCGGCACTCGATCCTCATCATCGGCTGGGACTTCGATGCGAGCGCGCAATTGCGCCCCGACAAGGAAGACGGCGAAACGCTCGGCACGCTGCTGCGCTCGCTCGTGGAGGAAAAGGAGACGCTTCAGGTCCAGATCCTGATCTGGAACCTGTCGCCGGTGCACACGCCGAGCGCCACCCTGCCGCTCATCGTCGGCGCCGATTGGGAGGAGCATCCGCGCATCGCGCTGCATCTCGACAACCATCACCCGGCCTACGGCGTGCAGCACCGCAAGATCGTCGTCATCGACGGCGTGCTCGCCTTCGTCGGCGGCATTGACCTGACCATCAACCGCTGGGATACGAGCCGCCATCAGCCGCAGGACCCGGCCAGGCAGACGGTGAACGGCGATTCCTACGACCCGATCCACGATATGGAGATGATGGTCGACGGCGCCGTGGCCCGTTCCATGGCCGATCTGGCGCGCGATCATTGGGAAGCGGCGACCGAGGAGAAGGCCGCGATTCCGTCGGCGGAAGGCCCGCAGGGCGGCGGAGAAGGCGAAGCCGAAGATCTATGGCCGGAGGATCTTGAACCGGATTTCAGCGATATCGACATCGGCATCGCCCGCACCGTGCCCGCCATCGATAAAGACCGTGAGGTGCGCGAAATCGAGAGCCTCACCTTCGACGCTCTGCGCGCGGCACGCAACACGATCTATATCGAGAACCAGTATCTGTCCGACGACAAGGTCGGCGATATCCTCGAAGAACGGCTGGCCGAAAAGGACGGGCCGGAGGTGGTCGCCGTCATCACGCGCGCCAATCAGGGCGTGATCGAAGGCTGGTTCATGGGCGGCAATCTGAACCGCATGATCCGGCGTCTGCGCCAATGCGACCGCTATGGCCGCTTCGGCATCTATCATCCGGTGGCCTCCGTCGACCCGCACCTGGAAATCATGGTGCACGCCAAGGTGCTCATCATCGACGACCAGCTTCTTCGCGTCGGCTCATCCAACCTCAACCGGCGCTCCACCGGCCTCGACAAGGAATGCGATCTCGCCATCGAAGCCCATGACGAAGACTGCCAGGCAATCATCCGCAAACTGCGCAACCGGCTGCTCTCCGAACATCTCGATTGCACGCCGGACACGCTCGCCCAGGTGAGTGCGGAAGAAGACACGCTGGTGAAGGTGATCGATCGCCTCAACACGAGCAACAAGCGGCTCATCGATTTTCCCGAGGTGAAGACACATGGCGCCAAGAAGCTGATGCCCGGCACCCGCCTGTTCGATCCGCGCGGCCCGATCGCCCTCTTCGGGCGGATCAGGCGCAAGGGCGGCCCGCATCGGCGCCGCAAGACCGGTTAGAGCCTCATCTTAGCCGGAACCGCAGCGCCCTGCCCCGCTTATGCCCAGGTGCAGACACGAAGGCCTTCCGAGACGTCAGAACTGCCGGGCATAGAGACGCATCTTCGCGTCATGACCTGGAACATCCACGGCGGCGCCCCCTGGGGCGGACGGCGCAACCTCGCGCGCGTCAAGGAGATCGTCGCAGCCCACGATCCGGACGTCGTCGCGCTGCAAGAGGTCGATTCCCGACGCAGCGCGGTTGAGGCGACCTCTGCCTTCGAGGAGCTTGCCGAGGGGCTCGGCACCTATGCGGCGCACGCCAAGACGATCATCGCCCCCGATGGCGAATTCGGCCATATGCTGATCAGCCGATTTCCCTTCACCGGCACCAGCGCCCACGACATCTCCATCGCGGGCCGCGAGAGGCGGGCCGTCATCGACGCGCTCATCGAAACGCCCGGCGGGCGGCTGCATGTCGTCGCCGCGCATTTCGGGCTCGGCTTTGCCGAAAGGCGCCATCAGGCGAGCCTCGCGGCCGAACTCACACGCGCAGACGCGGCCGCCTCTATCATGCTCGGCGATTTCAACGAATGGCAGTGGCGCGGCGCCGTACGACGCGTTCTCCTCAAGGCCCTGCCCGAGCGCACGCCGGAGCGGACCTTCCCCGCCCATCTGCCTCTCCTGTCGCTCGACCGGATCTATGGCCGTCCCGCCGGCCTCATCGTGAAGAGCTTCGTCGACCCCGCCGGGCGGCTTGCCTCCGATCACCTACCTTTGATCGCCGACCTGGATCTGGGAGCCGTCGCTCGCACCTGACCTCTTTTGCGCCGTCTCCCGCAGAGAAACGGCCCTCTGCGCCGTCTCTCCGGCCCGTGCCACGATCGGATCGGAGCCTCGAAAATGGCACGCTGTGCCATTGCGTCACGTCGGCAACCCCCTTGTCGGGGACCATTTGATTCTTACCGGCAAAGCGCCCGGTCGGCGTTGCGCCTGGCCGGTATTGCGCCCGGAAGGCGGGAGGAAAACATGGCTGATCAGGTTCTCGACGCGAAAGGGCTCAATTGCCCGCTGCCGCTCTTGCGCGCCAGGAAGGTCTTGGAAGAACTGCCCTCCGGCAGCACACTCGAAGTCTCCGCGACAGATCCAGGCACCGTCAGGAACTTCGAGGATTTCTGCCAGACGAGCGGTCACGAACTCGTGGAATCACGCACGGAGGGCGACGTCTTCACCTTCGTCATCAAACGTTGCGCGTGACGTGAACGGCCTGCGGCGCCGGCAGACATCGTTCACACCTCTTCCGTCACCGCAGGCGGCCCACACACGATCGCGGCCAACTCGCCGAGCGTGTTGATGACATGGTCGGGAGAGAGCCCCAGGCAGTCTGACGCCTCGCCATAGCCATAGCGGGCGAAACAGGCGGCGATGCCGACAGCGTTGGCAAAAGCGAGGTCGGCCCTGGTGTCGCCGACCATCAGATAATCGCCTGCCGGCCGCACGCCGAAAAGCGGCGCGACCCGCTCATGAAAGACCGCCGGATCGGGCTTCATCGGCGCGCCGGGTTCGGCCGCGATGACGGCACTCACCTCGGTCTCAAAGCGGGCGAGCGTCGCCTCGATGGCTCTCACCCCCTTGTTGGACAAGATCACGACCGCCATCCCCGCCTCTTCTAAGGCGGCGAGCGTCTCGCGTGCGCCTTCAAAAAGCTGCGTATGTTCGGCGTCGATCGCGGGATAATTGTCGCGATAGGTCTCAACGCACCGTGAGATCTCGTCCGGCGTCAATTGCGGCACCAGGACCGCCACGGCCTGATCGAGCGACAGGCCCGCCGCGATCACCTCTTGGATCTTCTCCCCATCCGGCATGTCGAAGCCGCGCTCGGCTAGCGTCCGGCGCATACAGGCAACGACCGACCGCCTTGTGTCGGCAAGCGTGCCGTCGAAGTCGATGAGGACGACGCGGTAGGACATGAGGCGAAACTAGGATGATTCTCTCAGAGATTCACGGGTGTCGTCGTCATCGCGTCGCCACGCGCCCTTCTGCCTGGCATGTCGCTCGTCGCGCCCTTTGGAGACTGAACCTCCGCGGCCTCATCGGACCCGCCCGCTTATGCAGTATCGTCTGGACGGAGAGCCACAAAACTCCGTCGGACGGGCGCGTCTATGCAGTTTTTATCATCATTATAGCTTTCTCTAAGCAACTCACTCCGCCCTCAGAAATTACCTTCTTTGCGGACTAAGAAACTTCGCACCATGCTAGGTTTCTCGGGCCAGAAGAGAGGCTCATTCAGCGAGGGGATCGGATGCTGGACGCTGTCATCGATTTCACAAACAACATTTTATGGAGCTACGTTCTCATCTACGGCTTGTTGGCCGTCGGTGTGTTTTTCACCTTCAGGCTCGGCTTCATTCAGTTTCGTCATTTTCCGGAATTCCTGCGCGTCGTGCGCGGCTCGCGCTCCAGCGATAAATCCGGCATCTCGCCTTTGCAGGCACTCACCGTGTCGCTCGCCTCGCGCGTCGGCACCGGCAATCTCGCCGGCGTCGCGGTGGCTTTGACCCTCGGCGGTCCGGGCGCCATTTTCTGGATGTGGATGGTGGCCCTCGTCGGCATGGCGACGGCCTATGCGGAATCGACGCTCGCCCAGCTCTACAAAGTGCGCAACGAAGACGGCGATTATCGCGGCGGCCCGGCCTTCTACATCGCGCGGGGCCTGCGTCTGCCCTGGCTCGGCGGCATCTTCTCGGTCTTCCTGATCCTCTCCTTCGGCCTCGTCTTCAATGCCGTGCAGGCAAATTCGATCGCCGATGCGGTGGAGGCGGCCTTCGGCATTCCGAAATTGTGGATCGGGCTTGGCCTCGCCATTTTGTCCGGCATCGTCATCTTCGGCGGCATCCGTCAGATCGCGCGGGTGGCCGAGATCATCGTGCCGTTCATGGCGATCGCTTACCTCGCCGTCGCCTTCTATGTGCTCATCGTCCACTATGCCGAATTGCCGGGGGTCTTCGCGCTCATCGTCAAAAGCGCCTTCGGGCTTGAGGAAGTGGCGGGCGGCGTCACCGGCGGCATCGCCGCAGCCATGCTGAACGGCGTCAAACGCGGCCTCTTCTCCAACGAGGCGGGCATGGGTTCGGCACCGAACATCGCCGCCGTCGCCACGCCCGACCCGCATCATCCCTCCAGCCAGGGCATGGTGCAGGCGCTCGGCGTCTTCATCGACACGCTTCTCATCTGTTCGGCGACCGCGCTGATGATCCTTTTGTCCGGCGTCTATACGCCCGGCCAGGAGGTCACCGGAACGGAGCTGACGCAGAACGCGCTCTCCGCCCATATCGGCGATTGGGGCGTCTATTTCGTCGCCGTGGCGATCTTCTTCTTCGCCTTTACCTCCATCATCGGCAATTACTCCTATGCCGAAAACGCCATGACCTTCCTCGGCTTCGGCGGCAAGGGAGGGCTCACGGTCCTGCGCATCGCAGCACTCTTGATGGTCGTCTGGGGATCGCTGCAATCGGTGCGCACGGTCTTCAACACGGCCGATGCCTCGATGGGATTGATGGCCACCATCAACCTCATCGCCATCGTCGCCCTGTCGGGCACGGTCACCAAGCTCACGCACGATTACTTCAAGCAGAAGAAAGCGGGCAAAGAGCCGACCTTCGACAACGACTTCTATCCAGAACTTGCCGGCAAGATCGACGGCACGATCTGGACGAAGCATGGCGATCTCGGCAAGCGCGACACGCAAGCGGCCGACGAAGAGACCGCTTCCAGCCGCGCCTGAGCCACGATCATGGACAGGTGGGGCTAATCAACCGAGGTGCCGGACCAGTGCCGGCACCTTCCGCATTGTGCCCGCGGATCGCTTTATTCTGCGGACCGGATTGCCTATCTCGCCTGCCTCATGGCTTTGCGTGATCACCCTGCCCACACCTGCTGGCTGTGCGGGCGCCCGCTCGGGCGGCGCGTCGAATGGCATCATCCGGTGCCCAAAAGCCGTGGCGGGCGGGAAACGGTGCCGATCCATCCGATCTGCCACCGCACGCTGCATGCGGTCTTCTCGAATGCCGAGCTTGCACGCTTCGAGGCGGAGGGCATGCCGCTCTCCGCCCATCCGGCGATTGCAAAATTTCTCGCCTGGATCGCCAACAAGCCGCCGGATTTTCACGCCCCGACGCATCGCCGGCGCTGATTGCGACAGACAGGCCGGCCCGCCACGCAGCCGCGCGGGCTCTCGCAGAGCCTCAGACGAAAACCTCGCGATCGATGCGGCCCTTGGAGCCGAAGACCTTCAGATAGCGCTCGATCTCCTCTTCCGGTCCGCTCGCCTTTCGCGGATTGTCGGAGAGCTTGACGACCGGATGGCCGTTGGCGCTGCTCACCTTGCAGACGAGCGAGATCGGATCGAGCGCCCCGCAAGGCTCCGGCGCGCAGCCGCGGAAATCGTTGGTGAGATTGGTGCCCCAGCCGAAGGACATGCGCGCCCTGCCGGAAAAATGCCGGTAGGTCTCCTCGATCGTGTCGACATCCATGCCGTCGGAGAAGATCAGGAGCTTTTCCGTCGGGTCACGTCCCTTCGAGCGCCACCAGGCGATGATCTCCTCGCCGGCGGGAATGGGCGGGGCGGAATCGGGGCGAAAGCCGGTCCAGTCGGCGACCCAGTCGGGCGCATTCTTCAAAAACGCCGTCGTGCCGTAGGCGTCGGGCAGGACGATCAGAAGATTGCCGCCGTAAAGCGTCTCCCATTCGCGCAGCACCCGGTAGGGTGCGCCCTGAAGCGCCGCGTCATCGGGCGACAGAGCCGCCTCCACCATCGGCAGCTCGTGGGCATTGGTGCCGATCGCCTCCAGATCGGCATCCATCGCCAGAAGCACGTTCGAGGAGCCGATGAAGGCGTCGCCCAGCCCCTCCTTCAAGGCCTCCACGCACCAGCGCTGCCACAGAAAGGAATGCCGCCGTCTCGTGCCGAAATCGGAGAGCCGCAAATTCGGCAGCCGGCGCAGCCGCTCCACCTTGTCCCAGAGTTTCGCCTTGGCGCGGGCGTAGAGCACGTCGAGCGCGAAGCGTCCCATCGGGCGCATGGCAGAGCGTGAGCGGAGCTCGTTGACGATGGCAAGAGCCGGGATCTCCCACATCGTCGTGTGCGTCCATGGACCGTGGAAATCGAGCTCGAACTGCCCGTCGACCCGCTTCAGCTCGTATTCCGGCAGGCGGAACTTGGCGAGCCAGGCGAGGAATTCCGGCTCGAAGATCTGCGAGCGGCCATAAAACGAATTGCCGGCGAGCCAGATCATCTCCTTCTTGGTGAAGGAAAGCGAGCGGGCATAATCGAGCTGGTCGCGCAGCTCCGCCTCGTCGATCTCTTCGGCGAGTTTGACGCGGCTCGTGCGGTTGATCAGCGAGAAGGTCACCTGCGTGTCGCGATGCAGACGCCAGATCATCTGCAACATCAGGAGCTTGTAAAAATCCGTGTCGAGCAGGGAGCGAACGATCGGGTCGAGCTTCCAGGTGTGATCGTAGACGCGGCTCGCGAGATCGGTCGTCGCCATTTAAGGATTTCCGTCTTCTTCGACGCCAGGGGGGAGAAGGGCCGTCCCCGAAAGGCAAGCCCCTGGGGGCGGCACAGTCAAGCATTCCTGGCGTGTGGAGAAAACGGCGAAAGCCAAAAAGCCGCGCCGGTGCCGGGGGATGAAACCTGCCGGGAGGATTTTGCGCACGGCGAACCGGCGCCAGCGGGCGATATGACCTCAAAAAACGATCGGACTAACGATCCTTTTCGGGCGGCGCGTTCTCGTCGTCGTCCACGTATTCCGGCCCGTAATCTTCCTTGTGCTGCAGGTTTTCCGGCGCCGGCTCCTCGACCTCCGGGGCCGGCTCGTCGCCATCCGAGGCCGCCTGATCGGTTTCCGACGCGCCCTCGCCGTTGCCCGATTTGGTCTCGGCGCCTTCCTCCTCGTCGCTCTCCGAGGCTGCCTCGGTGTACCATTCATAGGCCGCCTCGACGGCGACGGTCGACGAGTTCGGCAGCACGCTGACATAGGCGGAATCATCGCCGGCCGGGGCCGGACGCTGCGACATGCGCCAGCCGGTATGGACCGCGATGATCGCAAAGAGCACCGCCAGGATGACCCAGAAGAATTGCGGGCCGGCGAGATCCATCGCCTGACCGGTCATCAGCGGGCCTGCGACCGCGCCGACCCCATAGATGAAAACCATGCCGCTCGCGGCTGCCGGCATATCTTCATGGTCGAGGTAATCGTTCGTGTAGGCGATCAGGAGCGAGTAGAGCGGGCTTGCCATACCGCCCATGACGAGGCCGGCCGCCAGAAGCGCGATCAGGTTTCCCGACAGCGTGAAGGCGACGCCACAGGTCACCGCGCCGACGGTCGAAAGCGTCAGGATCAAGACCCTCCGGTCCATGAAATCCGACATCCGACCGACCGGAAACTGAAACAGGAAGGAGCCGGTGAAGAGGGCGGCGACGAGCGCCGAGATCTCGCGCACATCGAGCCCGATCTTGGCGCCGTAGACAGGAGACATGCCCATCTGCGCCGCCAGCACGCCACCGAGCACCAGCGTGCCCACCGCCGCCGTCGGCGAGCGGTCGTAGAGCTGGCGCAGCGACATCGCCTTGGGCGATTGCACCGCCGGAATCGGCACGGCCGACAGGAGCACCGGCGTGAAGGCGAGCGAGACGAGGATCGACGCCCAGACGAACAGGGAGAAGCCCGCCGCATCGCCGAAATTCAAAAGCCCCTGCCCTGCCACCATGCCGAGCATCTGCGCCACCATATAGGACGACAACAGCATGCCGCGCGTCTCGTTGGTGGCGCGGTCGTTGAGCCAGCTTTCCGACGTCACATAGATGCCCGACAGGCAGAAGCCGAGCATCAGGCGCAGGATCGTCCACGACCACGGATCGGTCAGAAGCGGAAAGGCGATGAGCCCGGCCGACATCAAGGAGCCGAGCGCTGCGAAGACGCGCACATGGCCGACTTTGCGGATCATCTCCGGCGTCCAGCGCGAGCCGACCAGAAAGCCCAGGAAATAGCCCGACGTGACGAGCGACAGCTCGAACGTCGAAAACCCCTCGATATCGCCGCGCACACCCATCAGCGTCGACTGCATGCCGTTGCCGACCATGATCAGGAAGACACCGAAGAGAAGCGCCCAGACGCTCGTGACGAGCTGAAACATATTTTCCCCCGATGCCTGAATGCATTTCGGTCGCCGATGTCGCGGCGCTCACTTTCACCGCGATCACTTTCACCGTGATCACCGTCGCCACGCTCACGTTCAGCGCGATCACGTTGACCACGATCACGGCCCCCCGCCTTCACCCCGCCCCGAGGTCTCCGGCCGGCTTTTCAGCCCAGCCTTCGCCCCAAGTCGTCGCTCGGCGGCTCGCTCGCACGCCGCGCAGGCGTGTCGACCAGGAACCTAGATTTCGCGGATTTTTGCGATGTCCAGCAAAACGACGATGACAGCGGCCAGAACAACCCCGTCCTGAAGACTCAAGACAGGCTCAACCGGACCAAAACGCCGCCCGCGCAGACACCGCCGCCCCCATGCCCGAGACGCTCTCTGCAAGCTTGCCGGAAAGCGACACGCGGATGGCTCGGGTACGGCACGGGGAGAGAACGCGCCGTCAAGCGATCCCGGCGTTGAGAGAAATATCTCACTCCCACAAAGCCGCGGCGATCCACCAGTCAGTCGCTAGATTTCGCTCCCCTCACCCCCTCCACCTCCGCATCACCCCCTTCTCCACCTCCAACACCGCAAACAGCACCACACCCACCCCGAGGATCATCGCACCTTCAGCCACCGAAAGCGGGCGGCTTGCGAAAATGAACTGCGCCGGCGGGGCGTAGGTGAAGAGAAGCTGCGCCGCGACCTGGATCGCCACGCCGATCAAGACGGCGCGCGTGCCCATCAGGCCGCGCCAGGTGAGCGAGGGGCCGCCGATATAGCGGATGGAAAAGAGATAGGCGATTTCCATCACCACCATGGTGTTGACGACGATGGTGCGCGCCGTCTCCACGCTCTCGCCGCGCCAGAGCGCGAGATTGAACATGCCGAACAGCCCAACGACGAAGAGCCCCGAGACGAAGACGATCCGCCACAACAGGAAGGGCGAGACGAGCGGCTCGTCCGGCTTTCGCGGCGGCCTTGCCATGGTGCCGGGCTCCGTCGGCTCGAAGGCGAGCGTCAGCCCGAGGGTGACGGCCGTCACCATGTTGATCCAGATGATCTGGGCGGGCGTCACCGGCAGCGTCAGGCCGAACAGCATGGCGCCAATGATCGCCGCCGCCTCGCCGCCATTCGTCGGCAGCGTCCAGGCGACGACCTTTTTCAGATTGTCGTAGACGGTGCGCCCCTCGCGCACGGCGGCGACGATCGAGACGAAATTGTCATCGGCGAGCACCATGTCGGCCGCCTCCTTGGCGGCCTCCGTGCCCTTTTTCCCCATCGCGACACCGACATCGGCCCGCTTCAGGGCCGGCGCGTCGTTCACCCCGTCGCCGGTCATGGCGACGACCGCGCCTTGCGCCTGCAGCGCCTCCACGATGCGCAGCTTGTGGGCGGGGCTTGCGCGCGCGAACACGTCGGTCGCGGCGATCCGGGCGGGAAAGTCCGCCTCGCCGATCTGATCGAGCTCGGGTCCGGTCAAGACGGCGACGTCGCCGCTCAAGCCGAGCCTGCGACCGATCGCACCGGCGGTCGCGGCATGGTCGCCGGTGATCATCTTCACGGCGATGCCGGCGCGCTTGCAATCGGCGACGGCCTCGCGGGCCTCCTCGCGCGGCGGATCGATGAGCCCGACGAGCCCGATGAGGCTCAGCCCTTCTTCCACATCGGCCGGCGCCAACACGTCGACGCTGTCGCCCACCACTTTGGCCGCGAATGCGAGAACCCGGCGCCCGTCCGCCGCCAGCATCTCCACATGGCTTTGCCATTTCGCCCGGTCGAGCGGCACTTCGCCGTCCGCGTCGACCTGGCGGTCGCACATCTGAAGCACGCATTCGGGCGCGCCCTTCACATAGACGATGCGGGCGTCATCCTCCTGGTGCAGCGTCGCCATGAACTGGGTGGTGGAATCGAAGGGCAGCTCGTCGCGCCGCTCAAAGGCGCCGCGCGTCGTCTCCCAGTGCCAGCCGGCACGCGCGGCAAAGGTGACGAGCGCCCCCTCCATCGGGTCGCCCTCAACGACCCAGCCGTCCTCCGTCTGGCGCAGGCTCGCATCGTTGCAGAGAAGCGCGGCGCGGGCGAGAAGCCCGAGCGCGAAATGCGCCTCCGTGTCGACCGGCTCGCCGTTTCTGATGGGCTCTCCTTCCGGGGCATAGCCCGAACCCACGATCTCGATCTCGCCATCGGCCAGGATCGCGGAGGAGACGATCATCTCGTTGCGCGTCAGGGTGCCGGTCTTATCGGAGCAGATGACGGAGACGGAGCCCAGCGTCTCGATCGCCGGCAGGCGGCGGATGATGGCGTTGCGGCGCGCCATACGTTCCACGCCGATGGCGAGCGTGATCGTCATCACCGCTGGCAGGCCTTCCGGGATCGCGGCCACCGCAAGCCCGATCACCGCCATGAAGGCCTCTTCCCAGGGATATCCGGTGAGGAAAATTCCCCACAGGAAGACGAGTATCGCAGCGCCCAGAATGACGAAGGTGAGCTGGCGCGCAAAAATGTCCATCTGGCGCAGAAGTGGCGTCGTCAGCTGTTCCACCGAGGACAGAAGCTGCGTGATATGGCCGAGCTCCGTCGCCTCGCCGGTGGCGACGACCACGCCCGCGCCCTGGCCGTTGACGGCAAGCGTGCCGAAAAACGCCATCGAGGTGCGGTCGCCGATCGACGCATCCGCCGGAACCTCGCCCGGCGCCTTGTCGGCGGGCACGGATTCGCCGGTAAACGCCGCCTCCTCGATCCGAAGCCCGCGGGCGCGAAAGAGCCGGAGATCGGCGGGCACACGGTCGCCCGCCTCCAGAAGCACGACATCGCCGGGCACCAGCTCTTCGACCGGCACGGTGAGGCGCCGCCCGTCGCGCAGGACGGAAGCATGCGGGCTCACCATGCCGCGGATCGCCTCGAGCGCCTTTTCCGCCCGTCCCTCCTGGATGAAGCCGACGACGGCGTTGATGACGACGACGGCGAGGATCAAGGACATGTCGATCCATTCCGCCAGAAGCGCGGTCACCACCGCCGCCGCCAGGAGAACGAAAATCAGAAGGTTGTTGAACTGGGCGAGGAAACGCAGAAGCGGTCCGCGCGGCTTCGCGACGGGCAGGCGGTTTTCCCCGAAGCGGGCAAGCCGGTCGGCCGCCTCCGCCGCACTCAGCCCGTCTCGGCTTGCGCCAAGCGCGTCGAACACCGTCTCGAGCGGAGCCGCATGGACGGCGACATCGGCTCGCGCCTCCGCAGCTCGATCAGGCCTCAGAGCCGCCTTGTCCGATCCCTCGCCTCGGCTACCCAACGCCATCGCATCCTCCAGCCCACCAGTCTTCCGGCGCTTCCGTTTCAGGAGGTTTTCTGCGGGCGCGAGAACGCAAGAACACGGTCACGCACCGCGTCATCCTTGAAGTGGCGTCGGCCGCATGGCTGGTCAAAGCCTGACTGGCGATATGTCGCGCCCATCCAATCCCCGCGCATTTCGCCGTCCGCTGCCACAAGTTGCGAGTTGCGCCAGCAAACAGTTACAAATTTTGCGATCTCGCCAAAGACCTGTTCAGGAATAGGGACTAGTTTCCGCGGCGGAACGGAAGGTTCGGCGCACCCATGCTTTCAGAAGTTTCTCCGCGGGGACGTATGCAGATCCTGCGCTGGACGACGCTCGGCACGCTTTTCTGCGTCGTTTTCGCCGTGGCCTTCAATTTCGTGCTGTTTCGCGATCTCGGTGAGCCGGCGCTGACGCGCGCGTTGTTCAGCTCCGCCGTCGTGGCGTCCATCCTCGCCACCCCGTCCTTCTTCTATCTGTCGCTGAAACTTCGCCAGCTCGCCAAGACCAATCATCGCCTCAACACCATCGCCTCGCTCGACGGGCTCACCGGCTGTCTCACGCGGCGCGCCTTCTCTACCCTCGTCGACGACTGGCTGCATGGCGGCGATGTTCCTGACGAAACGAAGGGCGACCTGGCGTGCAAGCGGCCGGGGACCCTTCTCGTGATCGACGCCGACCGCTTCAAGAGCATCAACGACCGCTTCGGCCATCAATGCGGGGACGAGGCCTTGTGCGTCATCGCGGCGGCGATCCGCTCCAGCATGCGCATTGACGACCTTGTGGGCCGGCTCGGCGGCGAAGAATTCGGCGTCTTTCTGCCCGGCACGGTCGATCCCAGCGAAATCGCCGAACGCATCCGCCGCAAGGTGGAAACCGCTTCTTTTTCTCCGCAGGAATGCCCGCACCAGCTCACCGTCAGCATCGGCGGTGCGAGCATCTCGGCCGGCGGCACCTTCAACCACCTCTACCGTCTCGCCGATGAACGCCTCTACGAGGCAAAGCGCGGCGGGCGCAATCGCATCGCCGTCGGGCCTGTGTCGAACACGGTCCCTCCGCTCAGGCTCGTCAGCCAAAATCTCGCTTCGGCGAGCTGATCTCTCTCAGAACGGCAAAAGCCAGGGAACGAGCGTCACCGTGGCGACGAGCGAGATGGCCGCAAAGGGCACGCCGACACGCACGAAATCCATGAAGGTGTAGTCACCCGGACCGATGACGAGCGTGTTCACCGGCGAAGAGACCGGCGTCATGAAGGCGGACGAGGCCGCAAGCGCCACCGTCATCGCAAAGGGATAGGGCGAGGCATGAAGCTCGGCGGCGACGGCCACGGCGACCGGCGCCATCAGAACCGCCGTCGCGGTGTTGGAAATGAACAGCGAAAACGCCGCCGTCACGATGAAGATGCCGACGAGAACGGCGCGCGGCCCCGCCTCGCCGACGACCGACAAAAGCGCATCGGCAGCGAGATCGACGCCCCCCGTCTTCTGCAAGGCGAGCGAAAAAGGCAGCATGCCGACGATGAGGACGAGGCTCTGCCAATGGATCGAGCGGTAGGCGCTCGTCATATCGACACAGCCGAAAAGCCCCATGACGAGGCAGGCGATCAACGCCGCCTGCACGTTCGGCACCACGCCTGACACCATCAGCCCGACGAGAAGCGCAAGGGCTGCGAGCGCATAGGGCGCGCGCCCCGGCGCCGGCAGCGCGTCATCGAGTTCGGCCGGCAGATTGAGGACGATTGTGTCGCTTGCCTCCGCCTGCAACGCTCGGATCGCCCGCCACGGCCCGAAGACGAGAAGCGTGTCGCCGAGCTTCAGGGGCTCGTCGAGGATCGAGGTCGTCACCGCCTTGCGCCCACGCTTCAGGCCGACGACGGCAAGGTCGGTCTCGGAGCGGAAGCGCGCCTCCACGACGGTGCGACCGATCAGGCTCGATTCCACCGGCACCATCATTTCCGCCATGCCGATTTCCTGCGAGCGATCGGTGAAATAGGCGCCGGAGAGGGGCAGCCGGGCGAGACCGAAACGCTGGCAGATATCGGCGATGTCGATCGTCGGCACAAAGACATCGAGAAAGAGAATGTCGCCTTCGTGCAGCTGCGTCTGCGCCAGCGGGCGGATGAGATGGCGGGCAAAGCCGCGACCGCGCTCGATCGCGATGACGTTGACGCCCGAGGTGGAGCGCAGGTTGAGATCCTTCAGGCGGTGGCCGATGAGCGACGAGCCCGGCTCGATGCGCAACCGCCCCTCGCGCTCGGCAAGCCCGTATTCCTCGACCCAGTCGGAGAGATGCGGGCGCACGGCCCCACCCGCCTTCTTCGCCTTGCCGGGCAGGAGACGGCGGGCAAAAAGCATGTAGACGATCGCGAGAACGAGAAGCGGCACGCCGAAGGGCGTGATGGCGAAGAAGCCGAAGCCTTCGTAGCCCTGCCGCAACAGCTCCGAATGGACGATGAGGTTCGGCGGCGTCGCCACGAGGGTCATCATGCCGCTGATGAGACCGGCGACGCTCAAGGGCATCATCAGACGTCCGGGCGCGAGGTCGGCAGAACGGGCGACGCGCAAGACGACCGGGATGAAGAGCGCCACGACGCCGGTCGAGCTCATCACCGAACCGACCAGCGCCACCGTCACCATCAACAAGACGATGAGGCGGGCCTCATTGCCGCCGGCGCGTGCCACGATGCGCTCGCCGAGCCTTTGGGCGATGCCGGTGCGCACCAGGCCCTCGCCGATGATGAAGAGCGCCGCGATCAACACGACATTGGGATCGGACAGGCCCGACAGCGCCTCAGAAACGGTGAGCACGCCCGTGAAGGGAAGCGCCACCATCATGATCACGGCCACCGCATCCATGCGCGGGCGGTTGGCGACGAACATCACGATCGCGGCGCCGAGAAGCGCCAGAACGAGGGCAAGGTCGGTCGTCATAATCGGGTCAGAGGGGCTGATACGGCAAAAGGACGGGGTGCATTCCCCCGCCATAGCGGATTCTCAGCCGTCCGTCGCCCGCCCCAGGCGACGCGGGCGTCAGGAGACACGGGTGTCAGGCGTTCAGCGTCGTGTCCGCCGCCGCGGCGCCGGTTGCGCCGCCTGATCGCCGGAACTGCGCGTCGCAAGCCAGATGACATGGCGGGCGCCGGCGCCGTTGGAGCGGGCCCGCACCTTCTGTTCGGCAACGGCAAAACCCGACTGGCGCAGCCTGTCGGCAAAGGCGCGATCGGGGGCGGCCGACCAGATCGCGAGCACGCCTCCGGCCGTCAGCGCCCGGCGTGCCGCCCCGAGCCCGCGCCAGGCATAGAGCGTCTCGTTGTCTTCCGCGACGAGACCGTCCGGCCCATTGTCGACATCGAGCAGGATCGCATCATAGGTGCCGTTCGCATCGGCGATCAGCCGAGCGACATCCTCCTCCACGATGGTGACGCGCGGATCGGAAAGGCTCGTGCCGTAAAGCTCCGCCAGCGGCCCGCCGGCCCAGGCGACCACGGCCGGCACGAGTTCTGCAACGGTGACGCGCGCCTCCGGCGGAAGATCGGCAAGTGCTGCACGCAGGGTAAACCCCATGCCGAGACCGCCGATCAGAATATGCGGGCGCTTGCGGTTGGAAATGCGCGCACAGGCGAGATGCGCCAGCGCCTCTTCGGAGCCGCTCTGGCGAGAGTTCATCAGTTCGGCGCGGCCGACCATGATGGCGAAGTCGCCGCCGCGCTGCATGAGACGCATTTCGCCGCCTGCCGGCAACGGCGCCGTATCGAGCTTGAGCCAGGGGAGCAAGGGAGACCTCTGGGATGGGGGGAAGCTCGCCCTTGCACCATTTGGCGGCAAGAGGAAAGGCGGGGCAGCCATGCCGCTGCGGCATGGCTGCCCCGCAGGATCAGCTTTGCTCGACGGCGCGTGCCGCTTCGTCGAGAATTGCGGCGATCGCCTGGGCTTCCTCCTTCGACAGCGCACCCCGCTCGCGGCGGAGCGACAGCGCCATTTTGAGGTTCTCGAAAGCCCGCAGCACCTCCGGCGCGGAGCGCGAGGGTTGTGCCGCGGCCACTTTTTCCATGCGCGCGAAGATCGCGTTCACCAGCGTCTCATGCGCCTCGAGATAGGTGCGCCCTTCGTCGGTGATCGCATAGAGCTTGCGGCCGTCGCGCTCCTCGATCGAGGCATGCCCCATCTCCTCCAGCATGTTGAGGTTCGGATAGATGACGCCCGGGCTCGGCACATAGGCGCCGGCGAGCTTTTCCTCGATCGCCTTGATGAGGTCGTAGCCGTGGCGCGGCTCGTCGCGGATCAGCGTCAGGATGACGAGGCGCAGATCGCCCTGGTCGAAGATGCGTCCGCCGCGCCCGCGTCTGCCGCCATGGCTTCCATGCCCGCCGCCGAAGCCGCCATCCGGACCACCCCGGGGGTCGCCGCCAAAGCCGCCTCCAAAGCCGCCACGGAGACCACCCCGCGGGCCGCCACCAAAACCGCCGCGGGGACCGCCCCGGGGCGCTCCATGAAGCGCATCACGAGGCCCGCCATGGGGACCGTCATGGCCATGCCCATGCCCATGGCCGCCGCGTCCAAACTCGTGCCCGAAGGGATGACCATGGCGACCATGCCGCCCGCCTTCAGCCTCCCAATCGCCGAAGTCTTGGCGATCGTCCGGCCTGCGGGCATCGCCGCGGCCAGCTCCTCTCGCCCTGCGCTCAGGCCCGAAACCGTCGCAGCCTTTGGCCTCGTCGTCGCACATGTCCCGTTCGAAAGTCTCGTCCTCAAAATACGCGCGGCCCGGATCGCCGCATGCATCGTGCCGGTGACGGCGACCGCCGCCGAAACGATGATGTCCGCGCTCCGCGCCCGGATGGTTGTGATGATGACGCATGTCATTCTCCGATGCATTTCGATATGTCGTCGACTTAGATATATCTAAATGCATCGGACGCAAGAGGGCGTCGCACAAAATTCTCTCCGGCCGAGAGCGGATTGGTAACCAATGCGTGGCACAAGAGCGGCAAATGCGTATCAGTTTGTTGCGTTCTGCATTTTCGGGCGTGGGAGTCGGCCTTCTGGCCGCAGGTTTTGGATTCCCCTCGCCGGGCCTTGCCGGCGACACCGCCTGGCAGGCGACAGCAAGCGACACCTGGCTCGATCCCCGAAACTGGACCTCCGGCACGCCCTCCCGCGACGATGCGGCCGTCATCGATGCCGCGCCCGCCGTGCGTCTCGAAGGTGAGGATGCAGAGGCTGGGTCGCTCGCCGTCGGCGCTTCGGCCAGCGGCACGATCCGGATTCTGAGCCGTCTTGCGACGCAAACCGCCACCATCGGCGCAGCAAGCGGAGCGGAGGGCCATGCCACCGTCATCGGCGACCGCGCCAGCTGGCAGAATGCCGGGACCCTTGTCGTCGGCGACGAGGGCCAGGGCACACTCAGCGTCGAAGGCGGCGCCTCTCTCGTCACCTCCTCGCTCTCGCTCGGCGAAGCGTCTGGCGGCGGCGGAAAACTCATCATCACCGGCCAGTCTCTCGCCACGGTCGCCACAGCCCTCATCGTCGGCAAAGCCGGCATCGGCGAGCTTGAGCTTTCTTCCGGCCGGCTCACAGCCGACAGCGCCCTTCTCGGCGATTTCGCCGGCTCTGAAGGCGTCGCGATCGTCTCCGGCAATCGCGCCACCTGGACCGTCGCGCACAGCCTCACCGTCGGTGGCGCCGGGTCCGGTCGCCTCGACATCGTCGCAGGCGGCGAGGTCGCAAGCGCTTCAGGCACGATCGGCGACCAGGCCGGCGGAACTGGCCACGTCAGACTCGACGGGCGCGGCTCGTCCTGGACCGTCATCGATGGCATTGCCGTCGGCACACGCGGCTCGGGGCTTCTCTCCGTCTCGGGCTCCGCATCGGTCGCCTCGGGCTCAGGTATGGTTGGGGCGGAGGCCGGCGCTGACGGCAAAGTCGTGATCAACGGATCGGACAGCCGCTGGACGACGGGCGCTCTCACTGTCGGCGGCAAAGGCGCGGGCGACATCGAGGTCGCGGCCGGCGGAACGCTCACGAGCGGCGACAGCACGCTCGGCGCCGAAGCCGGCTCAGACGGCTACGTCACGGTTTCCGGCGAAGGCTCGTCTTGGACGACGAAGGCGCTTGCGATCGGCGGCAACGCTGACGCGCGATCGGCAGGCGGCGCGGGATCGACAGGCGGCAGGGGCACCCTCGACGTCACCGCCGGCGGTTCGGTCACAAGCGACAGCGCCGCACTCGGCGCGGCGCAGGGCGCAACCGGGACCGCCAGCCTCGAAGGCTCCGGCTCGTCCTGGACGGTGATCGACGGAATTTCCATCGGCACGCGCGGCTCCGGCCTTCTCGCCATCGACAGCGGCGCAAGCGTCACTGCGGCCGAAACGATCGTCGGGGCAGAAACGGGCAGCGAGGGCGCCGTCCGTATCACGGGCGCGGGCTCCTCGCTCGAGGCCGGCCAGGACCTCGTCATCGGTGACGGCGGCAGCGGCGACGCCAAAATCGCGGCGGGCGGCGAAGCCAGCGCCATCCGCATCGTCATCGGCAGAAAGGCCGGCTCGTCCGGCACGACGACGATCGAGGGCAACGGCTCAGACCTCGTAAGTTCAAGCGACATCACCATCGGCGAGGCGGGATCCGGCAACCTCGCCGTATCGCGCGGCGGACACGCCGCAGGCCAGGAGATCGTGCTCGGTAGGGCCGCCGGCGCATCCGGGGCCGCCAGCGTCACCGGCAACGGCTCCCACCTCGCCTCTTCCGACACGATCACCGTTGGAGATGACGGCACCGGCACACTGCACGTCTCCGGCGGCGGCCGGGTCACGGCCGCAAATGTCGTCGTCGCCCGCCAGAAAGGCTCCACCGGCACGGTGATTGTCGGCGCCGAAGACACCCCGGTCTCCGCCGGCCGTCTCGGAGCCAAAACGATCGCTTTCGGGGAGGGCACCGGCACGCTCCTCCTCAACCATTCCGATCCAGATTACAGGCTCGACACGGCTCTTACCGGCAATGGCGCGGTCAAAGTCCTCTCCGGCACGACGATCCTGACCGGGGATTCCTCCGATTTCACCGGCACGACAGAGATCCGCAACGCGCGCCTGCTCGTGGGCGCCGAGAGCGGCAGCGATGCGGCCCTCGCCGGCGCGCTTCAGGTCGGCGACAACGGTCTTCTCGGCGGCACCGGCAGCGTCGGCACGACCCGTATCGGCGCGGGCGGCACGCTCTCGCCAGGTGCTTTCGGGATCGGCACCTTGTCGGTCGACGGCGATCTCACCCTCTCCTCCGGCTCGACCTATTCGGCCGAACTCGGCACTGACGGATCGAGCGACCGCGTCGATGTCACCGGCAAGGCCGTGATCGAGGGCGGCAGCCTCGCTTTGACCGGCACGCGCGGGCCCGGACATTACACGCTCCTGACGGCGAGCGAGGGCGTCACCGGCCGCTTCGACACTCTCCTTGCGACGAGCCGGCTCTTTCTCGATCTCGCTCTCGATTACGAAAGCGGTGCCCTGTCGCTTGCCGTCACGCGCAATGGGCTCGCCTTTCAGGATGCCGCCATCAGCGCCGATCAGCGAGCCGTCGCCGCGGCGGCCGAAAGCCTCGGCGCCGGCAATGCGCTCTACGACGCCCTCCTGCTTTCGCCGGATACCGTGGTTGCGGCCGGCGCCTACACCGCTCTGTCCGGACAGGTGCATGGCGAGGCGCGCCGCGCCGTCGTGCAGCAGGGCCGTTTCCTGCGCGATGCCGTCGGAGAGCGCCTGCGGACGACGTTGCGTGATGATCCACCCTCGCGGTTTTCACCGCTTGCCTATACGGGCGACGATCTTCTGGAGCCCCCGGCCATCGAGGCGCTCTCCTATGCCGCCGGCCAAAAGACCGGCCATGAGCCGGACGCGACCCAGCGCAACATTTGGGCCAGGGCCTTTGGCAGCTGGGGGGCTTTTTCCGCAGAGACCGGAAGGCCGGGTTATTCGATCAAGGAAGGCGGGTTCGTCGCCGGCCTCGACAATATGGTCGGCTCGGCCTGGCGCCTCGGCACCGCCGTCGTCCTCGGGCGCGCCTCCCTCGACGGACGCGATGGCGCGGACGCCGTCGTCGACAGCTATGGCGCGGCCCTTTACGGCGGCCGCCACATCGGCGCTTTCGGCCTGACGGGCGGAGCCGCCTATAGCTTCAACCATATCGAGACGAAGCGCGACGTCGTCATCGGCGAATTCGCCGAACGCGAGCGCGCCGATTACTGGAACCGGACAGGCCAGGTCTTCGGCGAGCTGAGCTACGAAACCTCGCTCGCCGCCCTTGCCATCGAGCCTTTTGCCGGCCTCGCCTTCATGCATGTCGAGGGCGCGGATATCTCGGAGACGGGGCAGATAGCAGGGCTTGCCGGAGATTTCGAAAGCCAGAACCTCCTCTTCTCCACGCTCGGCCTGCGCGCATCGAGCCTCTTCACGCTTCCCGGCGGTCGGCTCGCCCTTGTTGCCGGACATGTCGGCTGGCGCCATGCGGAGGGCGACCTTTCCCCCGCCTCGACGCTCCGCTTCGCGGCGGGCGGTCCGAGCTTTTCCACGCAAGCCTCGCCGGTTGCCGCCGACGCGGCGCTTCTCGGCGCGTCCCTCTCCGTCGCGATCGCCGAAATGACGATGCTGTCGTTTTCCTATGACGGCGAGTTCGCCGGCAAAGGCCACAGCCACGATTTCAACGGCAGCTTTTCGATGCGGTTTTAAAGAGGCACACTTCTGACGGGCGGTTCTGATGCGACAACCCGACCAGGACGCCCGAGGCATCTGTGCAGCCCTCAGGCGGCACATCCCTCCAGCCGCTCCGCCGCGTGCCCCTTGAGCCAATCGGCGAAAGCCTCCGGCGGCAACGGGCGGGCGAAAAGATAGCCCTGACCTTCATGGCAGCCCGCCTCGATCAGGAAATCGGCGACCTCCTGCGTCTCCACGCCTTCCGCCACCACCCGGTAGCCGAGGGCGTTGGCCATATGAATGAGACTTTGCACCAGGGTTGAGCCCCGGCTTCCCGGCTCCAGGTCGCGAATGAACGTCTGGTCGATCTTGATGATGTCGGCCGGAAAATCATGCAGATAGGAGAAGGTCGAATAACCGGTACCGAAATCGTCGATGGCGCAGACGACGCCGAGCTCGCGGATGTCGGTCAAGTTCTTCACCACGCGGCGGCGGTTGGAGATGAAGGTGCTTTCGGTGAACTCGATCTCCAGGCACGAGGACGGCACGCCGTTCTCGGCGAGCACGCCTGCAAGGCGAAGACCAAACTCCTCCTCTTCCAGATTGGCGGCGGAAACGTTGATGGACACGCGCAGATCGTAGCCCTCGTCACGCCAGGCGCGCAGCTGGGCGATGGCCTGGCGCTTCACCCAGGAGGTGAGCGGACGCATGAGATCCGTCTGCTCGGCCAACGGAATGAATTCGGCCGGGGATACCGGCCCGTATTCGGGATGCTCCCAGCGCAGCAGCGCCTCGGCGCCGTAACAACGGCCGGTCTTCAGATCGATGCGCGGCTGGTAGACGAGCGACAGCTGCCCGTCGCCACCCATCTCCAGAAGCTCGCGCAAAGCGGCGATCAGGGCATAGCGGCGCTTGTGCTCTTCGTCGGTCGCGGCCGAATAAATACCGACGACCCGGTCGCTCTCGCGGGCATCTTGAGCGGCATGATGGGCGGCGCGCAGAACGTCGGGGGCCTTGGCCTTGCCGAGGATAAAGGGGGCGATGCCGCAGGCCATGTGGCTCAGGCTGGCCGCACCCTTGCCACGACTGAAATCGGCAAGGATGTTGAGCCGCTTGATGAGCTCGCTCTCGACCCTTTCTTCGTCGGCGTCGTCGATCACGGCGATAAGCTGAGCTGCGCCCACATGATAGACCGTATGCCCATCGGCCTTCAGATTGCGCACGGCATCGACGGACAGACGCATCAGATCGTCGAGATAAGTCGGCCCGAGAACCCGCAGGGCCTGAACGATCTGGTTGGGCGGCGCGAGATCGAGAAGGATCGCCAGACGCCGCTCGCCGGCGAAATCGCGCTCCATGTCCTCCAGATTCTCAGTGAATTGCTGACGATTGGGCAGGCCGCTCACCGGATCGATGCGGCCGAAAGCATGCTGCAGCTCGATCTGCGTCATGACCATGGCCGCGAGGTCGCGCAGCACCTTCCGGTCACCCTCCGCGATCTCGCGGGGAACCGTGTCGAGGATACACATGGAGCCGAGCGTAAACCCATCTTCGGTCATGAGCGGGGCGCCGGCATAAAAGCGCACGCCATTCTCCACGAGCACACTCTGATTGAAGCGCGGATCCTTGCTGATATCGGAGACGACGAGCATCTCACCCGAGCGCGTCACCTCGGCGCAAGGGGCATGCTCGCGAGGAATTTGAGGGCCGCAACCGACCCGCGATTTGAACCATTGCCGATCGACGTCGGTGAGAGAAACCGCCGAAATCGGCGTCTCGAAAAATTCCGCGGCAAGGCGGGTGATGCGATCGAAGTTTTCGCTCGGCGCCGTATCCAAAAGATTGAGCTCGCGGAGCACGCGCAGGCGCTCCTCTTCTTTTTCGTCGGCAGCCATATCGATATGTTATTCCACCTTCTGACCAATTACGGATTTAAGAAATCAAAGACTTCAGAAGCGTTTCGGCAATTCGCCGGCGCTTTTCTCTACCGTCGCTTTCGGGAACGTCCGACTAATGGAATAGTTCATAGCCAGCTTCACATTCTCGTCATCTGAGCTTTTGAGCAGCTTTCCCGCGGGCTTGGACGGATGGGAAATTATACTGTCTCGCGACCTCTCCCCCGCATCTTCACAGCACGGCTTGACTCTCTTCGCCATCTCGGGAATCCATGTGAACAAAATAGGAACATGATCCCATCGCTATGGTCGGAGCACAACACGACAAAGGCTGGCGCGCGGCCGTTCTCAAGGAGCTGCGCCGCGAAGTGGGCGCCCTGGAGGCCGGGGCTCGCCCGGATGCGCCGGCGCTCGCCTTCGAGGCGGAGGCGATCGATGCGCATCTGCCGGAGGGGGGATTGCGGCTTGGCGCCCTGCACGAGATCTGGGGCGGGTCCGCCGCCCCGATCGACCGCCAAGACCCTGACGGAACAAACAAAACCGGGATCGAAAATGCTGGCGGGAATGGCGGCGCAGAAGACATCGCCGCCGCCACCCTGTTTCTGGCCGGCCTTCTCGCCCGCCTCTCCGGCCCCGTTCTGTGGTGCCTCAAGGCCCGCGATCTCTTCACGCCGAGCCTTGCGGCCGCTGGCCTCGATCCGGACCGGGTGATCTATGCCGAAACCTGGCATGAGCGCGACGTGCTCGCCGCCATGGAAGAGGGTCTGCACCATCCGGGACTTGCCGCCGTCGTCGGCGAGGTGGCGCGGCTCGGCCTCACCGCATCGCGGCGCCTGCAGCTTGCCGCCGAAAGCGAAGGCGTGACGGCCTTCACGCTCCTGCGGCCGCATCGCCAGACGGGGGCGGAGCCGACGGCCGCCGCGACACGCTGGCGGATCCGTTCCGCCCCCTCGCTGCCGCTGATGCCCTCGTCTTCTGCCGCCAATCCTGTCGCCGGCATCGGGCGCGGGCGCTGGCGTGTCGATCTCATGCGCTGCCGGGGTGCGGACCCGGCCAGCTTCATCACGGAGGCCTGCGATGGCACGGGTCGTCTCGGTGTGTCTGCCCTTCTTCGCGACGGAGCGGATGCGCCTCACCTCGACCGATCTGCCGCCTGAGACGCCTCTCGCCTTGACGACGCGCATCGGCGCCCAGCGCCTCATCGCCGCCGTCGATGCGAAAGCCTTGGCGCATGGGCTGAAGCCCGGCATGGCGGCGACGCAGGCGCAGCTGCTCCTGCCGGGCCTCACCTTGCGCGATTACGCACCCAGGGCCGACGCCCATGGCCTTGCAAAACTCGCTGCCTGGTGTCTTGCCCGCTACAGCCCCGTCGTGATGCCCGCCCCGCCGGACGGGCTCTTTCTCGATGTCACCGGCTGCACGCATCTTTTTGCGGCAAGGACAGCGGGGCAGAGCCGCAATCTGGACGAAGGCGAGGACAACCTCCTCGCCGATCTCGCCGCCCGCCTCGCCCGCCGTGGCCTGACGGCAAGGCTGGCGCTTACCGGAAGCGTCGGCGCTGCGCATGCGCTCGCCCGCTTTGCCGCGCCCGACTGCACCCGCATCGCCGAAACGCAGAGCCTCACGCGCGCGCTCGCTCCCTTGCCGGTGGAGGCCCTGCGCCTTTCGCCGGAGACGACGCAGGCCTTGCGACGACTCGGCTTTGAGCGCATCGGCGACCTCATCGGCGTCAAGCGTGCACCGATCACCCGCCGCTTCGGCCATGACGTGTTCCTGCGCCTCGACCAGGCGCTCGGCCTGTCGCGCGAGCCGCTCGTCCCCCTCATCCCGCCCGAGCTCGTCTCCACGACACTTTCCTTCGTGGAACCGGTCATCACGGCGGAGGGGCTCGCCCAGGCGGTGGAACGTCTCTGCCAGGATCTCGCTGCCGCCCTGGAGGCGCGCCAGCACGGGGCAAGGCGGCTCGACCTGCACGTCACCCGGCTCGATCGCAGCACCAGCATCGTCTCGGTGCGCATGGCCAAACCCAATCGTGCACCAGAGCATATGGCGCGCCTCATCTGCGAAAAGCTTACGGGCCTCGATTGCGGCCTCGGCGTGGAGAAAGTCCTTCTCGCCGCCCCTTTCACGCGCCCGCTCCTGCCCGAGCAGATCGCCTCCGAGCTTTGCGGCCGGCCGAAGGAGCCCGATCTTTCCACCCTCGTCGACCGGCTCGCCAACCGGCTCGGCGCGGGCCGCATCTACCGCACGGCGCCCGTCGAAAGCGACTGGCCGGAACGCTCTGTGCGCCGGGTGGCGGCCCTTGCCCCGAAACCCAAAGTGGAGACGCCGCGGCCGGAGAATTGGGTGCGCGCCTGGCCGCGGCCGGCGCGACTTCTGGCCGATCCGATGCCCGTCGAAGTCATCGCGCTTTTACCCGATTATCCGCCGGCCCTCTTCATCTGGCAGGGGCGGCGCCACCGCATCTGCCGCGCCGACGGTCCGGAGCGGATTTTCGGCGAATGGTGGCGGGCCTCCGGCGAAATCGCGCTCGCCCGCGATTATTTCCAGGTCGAGGACGAGGCCGGCCAGCGCTTCTGGCTGTTTCGCGAGGAAGCGGGCGGCCGCCCCCAGCGCTGGTATCTGCACGGCTTCTTCGCATGAGTGCAGCCCCTTACGCCGAATTGCAGGCGACCTCGAACTTCTCCTTCCTGCGCGGCGCCTCGCATCCGGAGGAATTGTTCGCCGAGGCGGCACGTCTCGGCCTGCCGGCGCTGGCCCTCACCGATCGCGGCTCGCTCGCCGGCCTGGTGCGCGCCCACCAGGCCGCGAAGACGACGGGCGTGCGCCTCGTCGTCGGCTGTCGGCTCGATCTCGCCTGCGGCATGCCCCTTCTTCTCTATCCGCGCGACCGGGCGGCTTACGCCAGGCTCTGCCAGCTCCTCAGCCTCGGCAAGAAACGCGCCGGCAAGGGCGCCTGCGTGGTCACGGCGGAGGAAGTGACGGCCTTCGGCGAAGGCCAGATGGCGACGCTCATTCCAGACATGGCGGATGCGGAACTCGCCGCCCGGCTCGCCTGGCTCAAGGAAATCTTCGGCGCCGATGCCTCACTCGCCCTCACCTTGCGCCGCCGGCCCAACGATGCGGCGCGTCTTGCCGCGCTCGTCGCCATGGCGGAGCGGGCCAAAGTCGCGCCGGTCGCCACCAATGACGTCCTCTATCACGAGCCGGAACGGCGCATCCTGCAGGATGTCGTCACCTCTATCCGCGAAGGCGTCACCATCGACGAGCTCGGTTTTCGCCGCGAGCCCTTCGCGGAACGCCATCTGAAGCCGCCGGAAGAGATGGCGCGGCTTTTCTCCGCCTACCCGCAGGCACTCTCAAGAAGCCTGGAGATCGCCGCCGCCTGCCGCTTCTCGCTCGACGAGCTCAAATATCAGTATCCGGCGGAGGTCTCGATCCCCGGCCTCACGCCGCAGGAGGCGCTTACCAAACTCACCTGGGAGGGGGCGCAATGGCGCTTTCCGGACGGCGTGCCGGAAAAGGTCGCGGCTCAGATCACCCATGAACTTAATCTCGTCGCGGAGCTCAACTACGCGCCTTATTTTCTCACTGTCCATTCCATCGTGCGCTTCGCCCGTTCCAAGGGCATCCTCTGCCAGGGGCGCGGCAGTGCGGCCAATTCCGCCGTCTGCTTTGCGCTCGGCATCACCTCCATCGATCCGGAGCGCAACGACCTCCTGTTTGAGCGCTTCGTGTCGCGCGACCGCGGCGAGCCGCCCGATATCGACGTCGATTTCGAGCATGAGCGGCGCGAGGAGGTGATCCAGTGGATCTACGAAACCTATGGGCGGCACCGTTCCGCCCTCTGCGCCACCGTCATCCGCTACCGCTCCAAGGGTGCGGTGCGCGAGGTCGGCAAGGCGCTCGGCCTCACCGAAGACGTGACCGCCGCCCTTTCCTCGCAGATCTGGGGCTGGAGCAAGGAAGGCGTCGAAGAGCGCCATGTCGCCGATCTCAATCTCAATGGCAGCGATTACCGGCTCCAGCTCACCTTGAAGCTCGCCAAGGCGCTGATCGGCTTTCCCCGGCATCTGTCGCAGCATCCGGGCGGCTTCGTCTTGACCGAAGATCGGCTCGACACGCTCGTTCCGATCGAGCCCGCGGCGATGGCCGACCGTCAGATCGTCGAATGGGACAAGGACGACATCGACATTCTAGGCTTCATGAAGGTCGATGTTCTGGGGCTCGGCATGCTCGGCTGCCTGCGCCGCGCCTTCGATCTTCTGAAGGACCATTGCGGGCGCGATCTCAACATCGCCACCGTTCCATCTGAGAAACGCGAAGTCTACGAAATGATCGGCCATGCCGACACGATGGGCGTCTTTCAGATCGAAAGCCGCGCCCAGATGGCGATGTCGCCGCGCCTCAAGGCGAAAAACCTCTACGATCTCACCATCCAGATCGCCATCGTCCGCCCGGGCCCGATCCAGGGCGAGATGGTGCATCCTTATCTGCGCCGCCGCGAGGGCAAGGAGACACCCTCCTATCCGACGCCGGAATTTCAACGCGTTCTCGGCAAGACCCTCGGCGTGCCGCTCTTCCAGGAACAGGCGATGTCGCTTGCCGTCCATTGCGCCGGCTTCACACCCTCTGAGGCCGATCAGCTCCGCCGCTCCATGGCCACCTTCAAATTCACCGGCGGGGTCAGCGCCTTTCGCGACAAATTCATCACCGGCATGTGCGCGCGCGGCTACGACCCGGACTTCACCGAGCGCGCCTTCAAGATGATCGAAGGCTTCGGCTCTTACGGCTTTCCCGAAAGCCACGCCGCGTCCTTCGCACTTCTCGCCTATGCGAGCTCCTGGGTGAAATGCCACCACCCCGACGTCTTCCTGGTGGCGATCCTGAACAGCCAGCCGATGGGCTTTTACGCCCCCGCCCAGCTCGTGCGCGATGCGCGCGCGCATGGTGTCGAGGTGCGGCCCGTCTCAGTCAACGACAGCCGCTGGGATTCCACGCTCGAGCCGCTCGAAGGCCAGGAGGGCCGCTTTGCCGTGCGCCTCGGGCTGCGGCTTGCCAAGGGATTGGCCAACAAGGACGGTGCAGCACTTCTCGCCGCCCGCCATCGTCCCTATCAGAGCCTGGAAGAGATCTGGCGGCGGGCCGGATTGCCGGTGGCGGCGCTGGAGCGGCTTGCCGAAGCCGACGCCTTTTCATCCATCGGCCTCTCCCGACGCCAGGCGCTCTGGGAGATCCGCGCTCTGGCCGACAGCCCGCTGCCGCTCTTTGCCGCCGCCGATGCGCGCGAGGAGAAGATCCGGCCGGAGGGCAACGAGCCCGCAATCGCCTTGCAGGCGATGAAGCCCGGCCGCGAAGTGGTCGAAGATTATGCCGCCACGGGATTGAGCCTGCGCCGTCACCCGGTCGCCTTCCTCCGGGAGGATCTCACACGCCGGCGCATCGTGCCGACGGCCGATCTCGCCGATCTCAGAGAGGGACGCTTCGTGACCATCGCCGGCCTCGTCCTGGTGCGTCAGCGCCCGGGCAGCGCCAAGGGCGTCATGTTCATCACCATCGAAGACGAGACCGGCCATGCCAATCTCATCATCTGGCCGAAGCTCTTCGAACGACAGCGGCGCATCGTCCTGTCGGCCGGCATGATCGCCTGCCGCGGTCGCCTGCAGCGCGAGGGCGAGGTCACCCATATCATCGCCGACCAGCTCATCGATCTTTCCGACCTCTTGAAAAAGGTCGGCGAGCGCGAGGCGCCCTTCCCCTTCCAGCGCAGCCGCGCCGATCAGGCGAAATCCGGCGGCGGGCCGGATTCCCGCGAAGTGAAGGCCATGGGCATGCGCGGCCGCGACATCTTCATTCCCGACCTCAGATTCGACGGCGGCATTAAAGTGAAAACGCGCGATTTCCATTAACCAAATCGCCATCCGTCTCGTCCCGCCCGCAGCCGCGGATTCCCGGGCTTTGTGCCCGCCCCCGGCGAGCTCTTCCCTTTCCCGCGAAAACGATTTCTGCCCCGCCCAGCCGCGACTGTCATTCAAGTGTCATACTAATTTCACAAACCTGTTTCGCCCGACGCCTAGGAAGGCACCCGGTCATCGCTGCATGGCCATGCTTTCTTATGAAGCAAAACAGGGAGATATCTCAGTGACTTACAAGCTTCTCGCTGGTGTCGCGGCGCTGGCCGTAGGCGCCGCCTTCTCGGCCGGCGCTGCCAACGCCCAGTCCCGCGACACGATCCAGATCGCCGGTTCCTCGACCGTCCTGCCTTTCGCCTCCATCGTGGCGGAAGAATTCGGCAACGCCTATCCGGACTTCAACACCCCGGTCGTCGGCTCCGGCGGCTCCTCGGGCGGTCTGCGTCAGTTCTGCCAGGGCGTCGGTGACAACACCATCGACATCGCCGACGCGTCGCGCCGCATCAAGCCGTCCGAAATCAAGGCTTGCAACGACGCCGGCGTCAAAAAGATCATCGAAGTCCGCATCGGCTATGACGGCATCGTCTTCGCCACCAATGCCGACAAGGAAAACTTCGCCCTGAAGCCGGTCGACGTCTACAAGGCGCTTGCCGCCAAGGTCCCGCAGGACGGCAAGATGGTCGACAATCCTTACACCAGCTGGAGCGACATCGATTCCTCCCTGCCGGATCAGGAAATCCAGCTCGCCATCCCGGCCGGCAATCACGGCACGCGCGAAGTCTTCGAGGAGAAGGTCGTTCTCCCGGGCTGCGAGGAAGCCGGTCTTCCGGAGATGAGCAAAGACGAGATGAAGGCGACCTGCCTCAACTTCCGTCAGGACCGTGTCACGGAGATCTCCGGCGACTACACCGAGACGCTGGCGCGCCTTGAAGCCAACGACAACACGATGGGCGTCTTCGGCCTCTCCTTCTACGACCAGAACCGCGACAAGCTGAAGGTCGCCACGATGTCGGGCGTCGAGCCGAGCATCGATACGATCGCCTCCGGCGACTATCCGGTCTCCCGTCCGCTGTTCTTCTACATCAAGGGCGAGCACATCGGCGTCATCCCGGGCATCAAGGATTATGCCGAGTTCTTCCTCTCCGACGACATGGCCGGCTCCGGCGGTCGCCTCGAAGAGGCCGGCATGATCCCGGCTCCGGAACAGGAGCTCGAGACTCAGCGTCAGAATGTCGAGGACGAAAAGACTCTCTCGGCTTCCGACCTGCAGGGCTAATCTGATAGGGGCGGAGCGTGTTTACACGCTCCGCCCGTTTCTTTTGTCGGCTATCTTCGTTCCCTCTCCCCGCGACATGGCCATGACGGCAAGAGACAAAAGGCATCGCGCTTTCGGTTCGCTCAGCGCGAGCGCGCAACGAGAGGTCTGTTCGTGAGTGATCTCATACTCGTCGGTATTCTGCTGACCCTGATGGCGCTCGGCTATCAGGTCGCACTCGGCCGCTACCGCAAAGTGACGGGCCATTCGGAGGTCCGCCCCCATTCCCGTCCCGCCTATCACGGCCTGCTTGTCGCCATCTGGTGCGCCATTCCCGCTCTCGCGGTGATTATCGTTTTCGGGCTCTTTGAACCCGTCATCACCCGCTACGTGATCTTGTCTGCCCTGCCGCCGGAAGTCCGCGACCTGCCGACCCACGAATTGCGCGGCGTCATGCAGCGCATCCACCAGATCGCCACCGGCTTCGGCATTGTCGGCGAAGCCAAACCCTATGAGAACGTCGCGGCGACACGGCTCGGCACCTATCACGCGATCTGGAATTTCGCGCTCATCGCGCTGGTGGCGTCCTCGGCGGTCGCAGGCCTCGTCTATACCTTGCGCCGCATCACGCCCCGGCTGCGCGCCCGCAACGAGGTGGAGCGCGTCATCCGCGTTCTCCTGCTGCTGTGCTCCGCCGTCGCCATCATGACGACGGTCGGCATCGTCGCCTCGCTTCTCGGCGAGGCGGTGCGGTTCTTCGGCTTCATCAATCCGCTCGATTTCTTCTTCGGAACGGTTTGGAACCCGCGCTTTTCCTCCGTCGGCGCCGGCCAGGGCGATTTCGGCCTCCTGCCGCTTCTCGTCGGCACCTTGATGATCAGTGCCATCGCCATCCTCGTGGCACTGCCGATCGGGCTGATGACGGCCATCTACATGGCCGAATACGCCTCCTCGCATCTGCGCAACATCGCCAAGCCGATCATCGAAATCCTCGCCGGCATCCCGACGATCGTCTACGGCGTCTTCGCCCTCACCGTCGCGGGTCCCTTCTTCGCCGATATGGGGGCGGCCGTCGGCCTCAACATCAGCGCCACCAGCGCCTTCACCGCCGGCGCCGTCATGGGCGTGATGATCATTCCGTTCATCTCCTCGCTCTCCGACGACATCATCACGCAGGTGCCCGCCTCCATGCGCGACGGCTCGCTCGGATTGGGTGCGACGCGCTCTGAAACGATCAAACGCGTCATCCTGCCGGCGGCGCTGCCCGGTATCGTCGGCGCCTTTCTGCTCGCCGTCAGCCGCGCCATCGGCGAAACCATGATCGTGGTGCTCGCCGCCGGCAATTCGCCGGTGCTGCGCTTCAACCCGTTCGAGCCGAGCACCAGTGTCACCGTCTCGATCGTCAATCAGCTGACGGGCGACACCGATTTCGCCAGCCCGCAATCGCTCGTCGCTTTCGCCCTCGGCCTCACGCTTTTCATCATGACGCTCGGCCTCAACGTCGTGGCGCTCTACATCGTCCGCAAATACCGGGAGCAGTACGAATGAGCGCGACCGACACCATGTCCGCTTCGACGCCCATCGACAGCCAGCTCAACGCCGTCCGCGCAGGCCTCAAGCGCCGTCACGCGCAGGAGCGTCGTTTTCAGGTGCTCGGCCTTGCCGCGATCTTTGCAGCGCTCACCATGGTGGCGGTGCTCTTCGGCTCGGTTCTCTTCAAGGGGTTGCCGGCCTTCTGGCAATCGACCCTGCATCTTGAAATCTCGCTGACTGCGGACGTCATCGACGTCGGACCGCCGCCCGTCCAGAAGGCCGACCAGAATCCGGCCGAGTTCGAGGCGGAGCTGACCGACTGGCGGCGCGCTCTCGCCCGTGTCAGCTGGAACAAGATCCTGGAAAAGGCCGTGCGCGGCGTCCTGCCGGCCGATCTCGCCGACGCCAAGGCCCGCGACATCATCGGCATCGTGGCAAGCGGCGAACGCTACACCTTGCGCGACATGGTGCTCGAAGATCCGAGCCTCATCGGCCAGAAGATCGATGTCGATCTCCTTGCCGACGCCAATGTCGACAATTGGCTCAAAGGCAATATCGATCGTTCGCTCGGGCAAAGCCGCCAGCAGCTCTCGGCCGGCGAGCAGGAGATTGCCGATGCGCTCGCGGAAAAGGGCGTCATCACGCAAAGCTTCAATTCCGGCATCTTCTTCAATGTCGATTCGCGCTCCTCGCCGGCCTCCGCCGGTCTCGCCGGCGCCTTCATGGGCTCGCTCTACATGATGCTCGTCGTCATCATGCTCGCGGTCCCGATCGGCGTCGCCAGCGCCATCTATCTGGAAGAATTCGCTCCGACGAACCGCTTCACCGATTTCATCGAGGTCAACATCAACAACCTCGCCGCCGTGCCGTCGATCGTCTTCGGCCTCCTCGGCGCCTCGATCTTCATCAACTGGATGCATCTGCCCCTGTCGGCGCCGCTCGTCGGCGGTCTCGTGCTGACCCTGATGACGCTGCCGACGATCATCATCGCCACCCGCGGCACCTTGCGCGCCATCCCGCCGTCGATCCGCGAGGCGGCGCTCGGCCTCGGTGCCTCGCGCACGCAGATGGTCTTCCACCATGTTCTGCCGCTCGCCATTCCGGGCATTCTGACGGCCACCATCATCGGCGTCGCCCAGGCGCTCGGCGAGACCGCGCCGCTCCTTCTCATCGGCATGAACGCCTTCGTGGCGAGCGTGCCGTCGAGCCCGATGGATCAGGCGACGGCGCTGCCCGTGCAGATCTACCTCTGGCAGGGCAATGAGAACTTCAACTTTTTCGAAGCCCGCACAAATGCCGCCATCATCGTCTTGCTTGGTCTGATGATCAGCCTCAACGCGATCGCGATCCTGCTGCGCCAGCGCATCGAGCGGCGCTGGTAATACGGAGAATTCGCCATGAACGATATCAGCCACAGCCCGAGCGCGGCTCAAGCCACGGCGACAAAAGCGCCGCCCGAAGTGCCGCAGGAGAGTGCAGCCGTGCCGAAAATGCGCGCCGAAAAAGTTTGCGTCCATTACGCCGACAAGCAGGCCCTGTTCGACGTCGATCTCGACGTGCCGGAAAATCAGGTCATCTCGCTGATCGGACCGTCCGGCTGCGGCAAGTCCACCTTCCTCAGATGCCTCAACCGGATGAACGACACGATCGACATCGCCCGCGTCTCCGGCCACATCACGCTCGACGGCGAAAACATCTACGACAAGTCGCTTGATGTCGTGGAGCTCAGGGCCCGGGTCGGCATGGTCTTCCAGAAGCCCAACCCGTTCCCGAAATCGATCTACGAGAACGTCGCCTACGGGCCGCGCATCCATGGCCTCGCCTCCGGCAAGCGCGAGCTCGAAGAGATCGTCGCAACCAGCCTGCAGCGCGCCGGCCTCTTCAACGAGGTCAAGGACCGGCTCGACGAACCCGGCACCGGTCTCTCCGGCGGTCAGCAGCAGCGCCTGTGCATCGCCCGGGCGATCGCCGTGAACCCGGAAGTCATCTTGATGGACGAGCCGTGCTCGGCGCTCGACCCGATCGCCACCGCCAAGGTGGAAGAACTGATCGACGAATTGCGCGAAAACTATACGATCGTCATCGTCACCCATTCGATGCAGCAGGCGGCGCGCGTTTCGCAGCGCACGGCCATGTTCCATCTGGGCTATCTGGTTGAGGAGGGGCCGACGGACATGATGTTCACCAATCCGACCGACAAACGCACCCAGGACTACATCACCGGCCGCTTCGGCTAACCGGGAGAGGAATGAGCCCCGTGTCTGAACATATCGTCACCTCCTATGACGAGGAATTGCGGGAACTTGCCCGCTCCATCGCCGAAATGGGAGGCCTCGTCGAACAGCAGCTCGATGATGCCGTGAATGCGCTGTTGAGCACCAATTCGCAGCTCGCCCAGGACGTCATCCTCGGCGACCGCCAGATCAACCAGATGCATTACCAGATCGAGGAGCGGGCGATCCTCGTCATCGCCAAGCGCCAACCGATGGCCCAGGATCTCCGCGAAACCGTCGCCGCGATCCGCATCTCGCACGATCTGGAACGCGTCGGCGACCTCGGCAAGAACATCGCCAAGCGCGCGCTCGCCATCGAGGATCAGCGGATGAACCACCAGCTTCGCCGCGGTGTCGAACATCTGGCGAGCCTCGGCCTACGCCAGCTCAAGGACGTGCTCGACGCCTATGGCTCGCGCGACGTGCAGAAGGCGATCTCGGTGTGGCGCTCCGACGACGAGATCGACGCCATGTATGTGTCGCTGTTTCGCGAGATGCTCACCTACATGATGGAAGATCCGCGCAATATCGGCATGTGCACGCATCTTCTCTTCTGCGCCAAGAACATCGAGCGGATCGGCGACCACGCCACCAACATCGCCGAGACGATCACCTATCTCGTCACCGGCAAGCAGATGGAACGCGCGGCGACTGCGCCGTCCGCGGGTTGACGGAGTGAGCCATGCAGGTGCCCCGGATTCTCGTCGTCGAGGATGAAGAACCGCTGACGCTGCTTCTGCGCTACAACCTGGAGGCGGAAGGCTATTCCGTCGATACGGTGGGGCGCGGCGACGATGCGGAGTTGCGCCTTCTGGAAGAGGCGCCCGACCTCCTCGTTCTCGATTGGATGCTGCCGGGCCTCTCCGGCATCGAACTCTGCCGACGCGTTCGAATGCGCGAGGCCACCTCAAAACTCCCCGTCATCATGCTGACGGCGCGCGGCGAGGAAGACGAGCGCATCCGCGGCCTTGCCACCGGCGCAGACGATTACGTGGTCAAACCCTTCTCGGTGCCGGAGCTGATGGCCCGCGTGAAAGCGCTCCTGCGCCGCACGCGTCCGGAAATGGTCGCCGACAAGCTCGCCGCCGGCGATCTCGAACTCGACCGCGGCACCTTCCGCGTGTTTCGCGGGGGCCGCGAGATCCATCTCGGGCCGACGGAATTCCGGCTTCTGGAATTCCTGATGCGCAGCCCGGGGCGGGTCTTCACCCGCGAGCAGCTCTTGAACGGCGTCTGGGGCCGCGACGTCTATGTCGACGAACGCACGGTCGATGTGCATGTCGGCCGCCTCAGAAAGGCGATCAACCGCGGCCGCATGCGCGACCCGATCCGCACCGTCCGCGGCGCCGGCTACGCGCTCAACGAGCAGTTCGTTACGACCTGAGCCGCGGCCTATTTCGTCCCGTACATGCGGTCGCCGGCATCGCCGAGGCCCGGCAGGATATAGCCGTGCTCGTTCAGATGGCTGTCGATCGCGGCCGTCACCACCGGCACGTCGGGATGGGCGGCACGGAAGCGCTCCACACCTTCGGGCGCGGCCAGCAGGCAGACGAAGCGGATATCCTTCGCCCCGCGCTCCTTGAGGCCCCGGATCGCGGCGATCGCCGAATTTGCCGTCGCCAGCATCGGATCGACGGCAATGACGACGCGTTCGTGCAGATCTTCCGGCGCCTTGAAGTAATATTCCACCGGCTGCAGCGTCTCCGGATCGCGGTAGAGCCCGACATGGGCGACGCGCGCCGCCGGCACCAGATCCAGCATACCTTCCAGAAGGCCGTTGCCGGCGCGCAGGATGGAGGCGAAGACGAGCTTCTTGCCGGCCAAGGTCGGCGCCTCCATCGTGGCGAGCGGCGTCTCGATCGTCGTCGTCGTCAATTCCAGATCGCGTGTCGCCTCATAGGTCAAAAGTGCTGCGATCTCGCGCAACAGACGGCGGAAGCTCGCGGTGGAGGTGGCCTTGTCGCGCATGATCGTCAGCTTGTGCTGAACCATCGGATGATCGACGACGGTCACATCTCGTCTCGTTGAAGCGTCCACGCCCCTCTCCTTCTCGTCTGTCGTTCGTCGGCGGCTTCTGTCTCTCCCTGGGTGAAATGGGTCACGGCACCAAGGTCAACCCGCTGCCTGGAACCGAAAGGCGATATTCACCGGCGAAATCGCCTCAGATCAGGCTCGCGCCCGCCGCAAGCGGCGGCAAAGCGAGATGCGCCGACAGCGTCTGGCCGACATCGGCATAGGTCGAAAGCTCTCCCGCCCGGCGCCCTTCGATGCCAGGCCCGAAGGCCAGAACCGGCACTGTTTCACGTGTGTGGTCGGTGCCCGTCCAGGTCGGGTCGTTGCCGTGATCGGCCGTCAGGATGACGAGATCGCCCGGCTTTAAAAGCGCAAAGAGCTCCGGCAGGCGCCGATCGAAGGCTTCGAGTGCCGCCGCATAGCCGGCCGGATCCCGCCGGTGACCGTAAATCTGGTCGAAGTCGATGAAGTTGGTGACGATGAGATCGCCGTCCTTTGCCGCCCGCGCCGCCTCCAGCGTCTTGTCGAACTGGCTCTCGTTCTCCGGCGCCTTCAGCATCTGCGTCACGCCGTGACCTGCAAAAATGTCGGAGATTTTTCCAATCGCCCAGACGTCGCGTCCCGCCTCCTTCGCCTCGTCGAGAAGCGTGCGCGCGGGCGGCGGCACGGAGAAATCGCGCCGGTTGCCGGTGCGCACAAACGTGTCGGCATTGTCGCCGGTAAAGGGGCGCGCGATCACCCGGCCGATGCGGTACGGGTCGCAGAGTTTTCTGGCGATGCGACAGGTCTCGTAGAGGCGCTCGAGCCCGAAAGCCTCCTCATGCGCGGCGATCTGGAAGACGCTGTCGGCCGAGGTGTAGCAGATCGGCTTGCCGGTCTTCACATGATCCTCGCCGAGTTCGGCGATGATCGCCGTGCCGGAGGCATGTGTGTTGCCGAGAATGCCGGGAAGCCCCGCTTGCGTGATCAGCGCCTCCGTCAACTCCGCCGGAAACGCCGGCTCGCTTGTCGGAAAGTAACCCCAGGCCTCGCGCAACGGGCAGCCGGCGAGCTCCCAATGGCCCGTCGTCGTGTCCTTGCCGCGCGAGCGTTCGCGGGCAAAGCCCCAGATCGCCTCGGGTTCTGCGACGTGCTCGACACCGGCCGGATAGGCGCCCGACGCCGCCTCCGCGGCCCGCCCGAGCCCCAGCCGGTTCAGGTTCGGGATGTTGAGCGGGCCTTGCCGCAGCCCGTCGCGGTCGGCTTCGCCTTCGGCACAGCGCTCGGCGATATGGCCGAGCGTATTGGCCCCTTCGTCGCCGAATTCCGCCGCATCCTTCGCTCCGCCGATGCCGACGGAATCCATCACCAGGAAGAAACCGCGCGCCATCATTGCAGCCTTTCGACAATCAGTGGATTGGCCGAAACCGGTGTCTCGGCGATGTGATAGGCTCGCCTGATCGCATGTGCGGCATCGGCGAACGCCTCTTCGTCGCGGGCATGGACGAGCGCCAGGGGATGCTCCGGGCCCACCTCGTCGCCGATCGCGGCAAGCTGCGTCACGCCGACGGCATGATCGATCGTATCTTCCGCCCGGCGCCGGCCGCCACCGAGTGTCACCACGGCGACGCCGATCGCGCGTGTGTCGATCGCCTCGACATAGCCCGTACTGGCGGAGCCGACCGAGCGCGTAAACGGCGCTTTCGGCAGATGGCCTTCCGGGTTTTCGACGAAATCCGCGGGTCCGCCGAGCGCGCTCACCATCTTCTGAAAGCGCTCGGCCGCCGCGCCGTTCGCAAGCGCCGTCCGCGCCATCTCTTCGCCCGCCTCGGCGGAAGACGCGAGCGCGCCCAGCCTCAGCATCTCGCCGACGAGCGCGATGACGACGGCCTCAAGCCGAGGGTCGCGATGTCGGCCGGTCAGAAAGTCGACGGCGTTCTGCACCTCCACCGCATTGCCGGCGGTCGAAGCGAGCGGCTCGTTCATGTCGGTGATGAGTGCGGCCGCGGGAAGGCCTGCGCCCTTCGCGACCGTCACCAGGCTTTCGGCGAGACGATGCGCATCGGCCGGATCGGCCATGAAGGCGCCGGTGCCGGTCTTCACATCAAGGACGAGGCCGGAAAGCCCGGCCGCGAGCTTCTTCGACAGGATCGACGCCGTGATCAAAGGCACCGATTCCACCGTCGCCGTCACGTCGCGGATGCCATAAAAACGCTTGTCGGCCGGGGCGAGATCGCCGGTCTGGCCGATGATGGCGCAGCCCGCCTCCGCCACCACCTTGCGGAAGGTCGCAAGATCCGGCTGCGTCTTATAACCCGGAATGGAATCGAGCTTGTCGAGCGTGCCGCCGGTATGGCCGAGCCCGCGCCCGGAAATCATCGGCACCAGTCCGCCGCAGGCCGCCACGATCGGGGCCAGCATCAACGAGACATTGTCGCCGATACCGCCGGTCGAATGCTTGTCGAGGACGGGCGCGTCCGCCTCCGGCCAGGTCAGAACGTCGCCGGAGCGCGTCATCGCCTGCGTCAACGCCACGATCTCAGCCTCTTCCATGCCGCGGAAGAAAACGGCCATGGCAAGCGCCGCCACCTGTCCTTCGGTGACGCTGCCGTCGGTCAGTCCCTGAATGAAGAACGCGATCTCGTCGGCGCTCAGCGCCGTGCCGTCGCGCTTGTTGCGGATGATTTCCTGCGGCAGAAAACTCATCTTGCCCCCTCCCCGGAGAAGTGCCGCATCAAAATCGCCTCAAGCTTCTCTCCCCCGAGCGGTGCCACGGTCTTCGTCTCCTCATGCGAAAGCTCGCGCCCGGTCATGCCGGCCGCATAATTGGTGATGACGGAAAAGGCCGCGACGCGAAGCCCCAGAAAGCGCGCCAGAATGACCTCCGGCACGGTCGACATGCCGATCGCATCGGCACCCAGAATGCGGGCGGCACGGATTTCCGCCGGCGTCTCGAAGGACGGGCCGCTCACCCACATATAGACGCCCTCGTCGATCTCGCGGCGCGCCTCTTCGGCCGCGACCCGGAAATCGCCGATCAGCACCCGGTCATAGGCCTCCGTCATGCCGACGAAACGCCGGTCGGACGCCTCGCCAATCAAAGGATTGGCGCCGAGAAGGCTGATATGGTCGGTGATCTGCATCAGCGAGCCCGGCGGCATGTCCTCGCGCAGGCTGCCGGCCGCATTGGTCAAGATCAGCGTTTCGACGCCGAGGGCTTTCAGCGTCTCCAGCGCCGGGCGCATCACGTCGGCGCGGCCGTGCTCATAAAAATGCGAACGCCCGGCCATGAGCGCGACCGGCGTGCGCCCCAAAATCCCGAGCACGAGTTCCCCCGCATGACCGGAGACGGAGGGCCGCGGAAAGCCGTCGAGCTCCGCATAGGGGATCGCCACGGCATCCTTGAGCTTATCGGCGAGGCCCGACAGGCCGGAACCCAGAACGATCGCCGCCTTCGGCGCGATCCCGGTGCGGTCGGCGATGGTCTTTGCGGTTGTCTCGGCCGTCATCATTCGTCGTCCAGATCGAAAGCGAGCGGCAGGAGCGTGCCGAGCGACGCATAGGCGACGGGGCCCGTCGCATCGCAGAGATGCACGAGCGTCTCTTCGGTGCCGAATTCGCGCAGCCGCTGGCGGCAACCACCGCAGGGCGTGATGCGCGGCATCTTGGCAGCGAGAATGGCGATTTCGGCAATCTCGCGTTCGCCGGCCGCGACCATCGCCGCGATCGCGGAGGTCTCCGCGCACCAGCCTTCCGGGAAGCTCGCATTCTCCACATTGGCGCCGACGAAAATCTTGCCGCTTGCGGTGCGCAACGCCGCGCCGACGGGAAAATCCGAATAGGGGGCATGCGCGTTCAGCATCGCCTTCCGCGCCGCTTCGAAAAGATCGCGCGCCATTCTAGCGCTCCTTCACGTAAGGGATGCCGCCGGCCTTCGGCGGCACTGCGCGGCCGATGAAGCCTGCGAGCAGGATGACGGTCAAGATATACGGGAGCGCCTGCATGAACTGCACCGGCACCTCGCCGATCACCGGCACGTTGGCGCCCTGCAAGCGGATCGACACGGCATCGAGAAACCCGAAGAGAAAACAGGCCCCCATCGCCGGCCAGGGGCGCCATTTGGCGAAGATCAAGGCGGCGAGCGCGATATAGCCCTTGCCGGCCGACATGTTGACGATGAAACCCGCCGATTGCGCGATCGCGAGATAGGCACCGGCGACCCCCGTCAGGACGCCGCAGATGATGACGGCCCGGTAGCGCAGGAAGGGCACGGAGACGCCCGCCGTATCGACTGCCGCCGGGTTCTGTCCGACGGCCCGCAGCCTCAGGCCGAAACGGGTGCGAAACAGCACCCACCAGGTGAGCGGCACCATCAGAAAGGCGACATAGACGATGAGATTGTGGCCCGAGATGAGCTCGTAATAGATCTCGCCCACGACCGGCACGTCGCGCAGAGCCTCCGCCCCCGGCAGGGTGATCGCGCCGAAGCGCGCATCGCCGCCGAGCTGCGGTGTGCGTCCGCCCTGCGAGAACCAGGCCTGGCCCAGAAGCGCCGTCATGCCGGCCGCAAGAAAGTTGATCGCAACGCCTGAGACGATCTGGTTGCCGCGCTGGGTGATGGAGGCAAAACCGTGCACCAGCGCCAGCACGATGGAGGCCGCGATTGCGGCGAGAAGCCCGAGCCAGGCGGAGCCCGTCCAATAGGCGGCGGCCGCCGCAAAGAAGGCCCCGGCCAGCATCTTGCCTTCCAGGCCGATATCGAAAATGCCGGAGCGCTCGGAATAAAGCCCGGCGAGACAGGCGAGAAGCAGCGGCGTTGCGAGCCGCACCGAAGAATCCAGGATGAGGACGATCGTGGTCAGATCCATCTTGGCCTCCCTCCGGCTCGCACTCTCCCCCGCCTCACGGCCTCTCCTCCTCGGCCACGACGCGCTCGCGCTGGCTCGTCGACATCAGCGCAAACGCCCGCCCGATCCCCGGCCGGAACATGTGTTCGAGCGCGCCGGCAAAGAGAATGACGAGCGCCTGGATGACGACGATCATGTCGCGCGAGATCGTCGGCATGTCGAAGGCGAGCTCCGCGCCCCCCTGATAGAGCATGCCGAAGAGAAAGGCCGCGAGCACCACGCCAACGGGATGCGCGCGCCCCATCAGCGCGACCGCGATACCGACGAAACCCGCTCCCTGAACGAAATCGATCTGCAGGCGCTGCTGGTCGCCCATCACCGGGTTCAAAGCCATCAGCCCGGCGAGCCCGCCGGAGACGAGCATGGTGACGATGGTGATCTTCACCGTCGAAATGCCGGCATAGACGGCAGCCGTCGGATTGAGGCCCGTGGCGCGGATCTCGTAGCCGATCTTCGTGCGCCAGATGAAATAATAGACGAAGACGCAGGCCGCGAGCGCGACGAAGATCGAGATATTGGCGGGCGCCGCCCCCATATCCGCGCCGAAGAGATGGAAGAGCCCACCGAGCTCCGGCAGCGTGCCGCCCGCCTCGAAGGTGCGGGTTTCCGGCTGCATGGAGCCGACCGGCGACAGATGGTCGACGAGGAGCCAGACCATCAGCGAGGATGCGATGAAATTGAACATGATCGTCGTGATGACGATGTGGCTGCCGCGTTTGGCCTGCAGATAGGCTGGAATGAGCGCCCAGGCGGCGCCGAAGAGCGCGGCGGCTGCGGTCGCCACCGGCAGCGTCACCCACCACGGCACATAGCGGTCGAGCGCCAAGGCCGCGACGGCGACGCCGAGGCCGCCGAGATAGGCCTGGCCCTCGCCGCCGATATTGAAAAGCCCGGCATGGAAGGCGACAGCGACGGCGAGCCCGGTGAAGATGAAGTTCGTCGTGTAGAAGAGCGTGAAGCCGACGCCCTCGCCGAAGCCGAGCGCCCCCCAGATCAGGATCTTCACGGCTTCGAGCGGGTTCTCGCCGATGAAGAGCACGACGAGGCCCGCGACCAGAAAGGCGACGACGACATTGACGAGCGGGATGACGCCGACCTCGACCCATGTCGGCAGCTTTTCGAACGGCGCGCTCATGCTTTTGGCTCCGCTGCGCTCGCGCGGCCCATTTCGCCCTCCGCTTGAGCTTCCTCAGCGCTCTCCCCTTCACCCTCCTCCGGCGTCACGCCGGCCATCATCAGGCCGAGCTCGCCTTCCGAGGCCTGGGGCCCACGCTCCCCGACGATCTTGCCGGCGAACATGACGAGGATGCGGTCCGACAGGGCGCGGATCTCGTCGAGCTCCACGGAGACGAGGAGGATCGCCTTGCCCGCGTCGCGCATCGCCACGAGCTGGTGGTGGATGAACTCGATCGCGCCGATATCGACGCCCCTTGTGGGCTGGCCGACGAGAAGCACGTCCGGGTCGCGCTCCATCTCGCGGGCGAGCACGATCTTCTGCTGGTTGCCGCCGGAAAAATTCGCCGTCTTCAGGCGCGGGTCGGGCGGGCGGATGTCGTATTGCTGCATTTTTTCGCGCGCTTCCGCCTCGATCGCGCCGCGGTCGAGAAAGACGCCGCGCCCATAGGTCTTGTCGCGGTGATAGCCCAAGATGGCGTTCTCGTTTTCCTCAAAGCCCATGACGAGGCCCATGCGGTGGCGATCCTCCGGCACATGCGCGAGTTTCGAACGCCGCCGCATCGCCGGATCGGCGCGACGGGCGAGATCCTCGCCGTCGGCCAGACGGATTTCCCCCGAGGTCGCGGGACGGATGCCTGACAGCGCCTCCAGAAGCTCCGACTGGCCGTTGCCCGAGACGCCGGCAATGCCGACGATTTCGCCGGCGCGCACCTCGAACGACACGTCCGACACCCGCGCCACGCCGTTTGCGTCGACGACGGAAAGGTTTTTCACCGTCAACAGCGGCGTCCCCGGCGCCGCCTCGCCCTTTTCCACGCGCAAGAGCACATGCCGGCCGACCATCAGCTCGGCGAGCTGCTCCGGCGTCGTCTCGGCGGTTTCGAGCGTCGCCACGATCTCGCCGCGGCGCATGATCGAGACATTGTCGGTGATCGCCATGATCTCGCGGAGCTTGTGGGTGATCAAAATCACCGTCTTTCCCTGGCTCTTCAACTGGCGAAGAATGCGAAAGAGGTGATCGGCCTCCGACGGCGTCAAAACGCCCGTCGGCTCGTCGAGAATGAGCGTGTCGGCCCCGCGAAACAGCGCCTTCAGGATCTCCACGCGCTGCTGCAGCCCGACCGGCAGATCGCCGACGACGGCATCGGGATCGACCTGCAGCTCGTATTCGCGTTCGAGCCGTTTCAATTCCGCGCGCGCCCGGCTCACGCCCGCCTTCAGAAGCGTGCCGCCCTCCGCCCCGAGGATGACGTTTTCCAGAACCGTGAAATTGTCGACCAGCATGAAATGCTGATGCACCATGCCGATGCCGGCCTTGATGGCATCGTCCGGCGCGGTGATTTTTCGCTTCTCACCGCGCACGAAAATGTCGCCGGAATCGGCCTCGTAAAACCCGTAAAGGATCGACATCAGCGTCGATTTGCCGGCCCCGTTTTCACCGACGATGCCGTGGATCGTGCCTTCCTCGACGACGAGGTCGATGTTGCGGTTGGCCTGGACCGCACCAAAACTCTTGCTGATGCCGGACAGGGCGATCGCCGCGGGCGCCTGCATGTCGAGCTCGCCCGGCATCCGGCCCGGCACCTCATCACCGGATATCATCGGCCCCCGCCCCCAGATGCTTGACGGAGCGCCTCACGGGCCGCCGGCTTTCTGCCGTCGAGACCTCCGCCAGGGCAAGCCTTGGCTGCGTGGTTCCTGGCCGCCAGACTCGCCGCCGCGCGAACTCTCTTTGCCCGAACCTTGCCGGCCCGAACCCTGCTCATCCGAACCGATGCGGCGTCACACCCGCCTTTCGGCCGGGCGGCCTTTGCTTGCGGATCGTCTTTATCGGGTCGGTCCGTTCTGAAATTCATGCAAGGCAAAACGCGTGGCAGGCCGGAACATGGCCGGATGGGACGGCTTTCCGCCATCCTGGCACGCCCGGCCGCCGCTTGCACGCCGAAATCACCCGTCACGAGCGCCTGAAACCCGGCTTTTTCCCCTGCCGCAGCGTCAGGTTTTTCAGATGCCCTTACGTCAGGTTTTCGAGTACGGGCACCAGCGATCGGGTGTTCTTCTCCCCGCCCCTGTTCCTTGGGGGCGAGGAAAGGTGCTCGTGGTATCGGCGGGAGATCCGCGACCGAGCGAGATCGACGAAACCCCTACCGCATCGCCTGCCGAGGCTCGCGCTCGGTTCCCAAAATCAGCGCATAGAACCCGCCGGAGCGCGCGGTGGGGGCGACTGCGCCGCCGAAGCCGATCTCCGTCACATAGGCGTTGCGCAAATTCTTCTCGTGCCCCGGCGAGGCGAGCCAGCCCTGGAACGCCGCTGCCTCGCTCTTGTAGCCGCCGCCGAGGTTTTCCGCGATCGCGCCCCAATCATAGCCGACCGCCGCCACCCGCTTCGGCAATCTCCCGGCGACGGTATGGCTGATGTCGTTTTCCCGCGCCATCGCCAGCGCCTGGCGTTCGGCCACCACGTTCAAGCGCGGCGACACGGTGACCGGCCCGAGCCCGTGCCTCGCCCGATACTCCGTCACCATCGCCCGCATCGCCGCCACATCGACCGGCACGTTGCGCGCCTCGAATTTTTCCGACGGCCCGGCACAGGCGGCGAGGAGAAGCGAGATGACGAGAATGAAGCTGCGCATTGGATGGGTCACGGTTTTCGGTCCAACGGTTGCTGAAAGGCCGGACCATCATCCTCCCAACTTGGAAACGAGAATGGCCAGCGGGAATTTTAAACCAAGAGAGAATCGAAACGCCCCAGCTTTTAAGCCGGGGCGCCTTGTTTCAAAGCGGAAGCGCGGATCGACGCCTCACTTCATCGCGGGACACGAATTGTCCGACATGTAATCGTGCACCTTGATCTCGCCCGAGGTGATCTTCGCAGACGCGTCTTCGACCTTGGTCTTCATCTCGTCGGTGATGAGGTCCTTGTTGGAGTCATCCAGCGCCCAGGCGACGCCGTCTTCGGCGAGGCCGAGATTCTGCACGCCGCCCCATTCTTCCATCGAAACGCCGTTCTGAACGTCCTCGAAGGCCTGATAAACGGCGTTGTCGACGCGCTTCACCATCGAGGTCAGAACCGAGCCCGGATGCAGCATGTTCTGGTTGGAATCGACGCCGATGCCGAGCTTGCCGGCGTCAGCCGCCGCCTGCAGCACGCCGATGCCGGTGCCGCCGGCGGCGTGGTAGACGACGTCGGCGCCGCGGTCGAACTGGCTCTTGGCAAGCTCGCCGCCTTTCACCGGATCGTTCCAGGCTGCCCCCGTCGTGCCGGTCATGTTGGCGTAGATCTCGATATCGGGATTCACCGCCTTGGCGCCTTCGACATAGCCGCATTCGAACTTGCGGATGAGCGGAATGTCCATGCCGCCGATGAAGCCGATCTTGCCGGTTTTCGAGGCCATCGCGGCCAGCATGCCGACGAGATAGGAGCCCTCATGCTCCTTGAAGACGATGGAGCGCACATTGGGCTCCTCGACGACCGCATCGATGATGGCGAACTTCGTCTCGGGATATTCCTCCGCCACCTTCTCGATCGCCTGGGCCTGCGAGAACCCGATGCCGATGACCGGGTCGAAGCCGCGCTGGGCGAAACGGCGGAGCGCCTGCTCGCGCTGCGAATCGTTCTGCAATTCGAAGTCGCGGTAATCAGTCCCGGTCTCTTCCTTGAAGCGTTCCGCGCCGATATGCGCCGCCTCGTTGAAGCTCTTGTCGAATTTGCCGCCGAGATCATAGACGATCGCCGGCTTCACCTCCTGCGCCAGCGCCTGGCCGGCCGACATCGCCATGGCGCATGCTGCAAAAGCGCCGGTCGCGAACCGCATGAGACCCATTCCGTTCTCCCTTGAAGTCTTCGCTGGCGGCTGCGCCGCCCAGGTTGCCATGGGCCTCAGATTGACATGGGCCGCCTTAGATTGACATGGGCCCATGTGCGTTGCACCTCCTTTATCAGGTTCATCCAGGTTCGATATGGCGTCTTCCCACAAGATCGAAACACTCGCCTTTCCCGTCCTTCTCGGAGACATCGGCGGCACCAATGCCCGCTTTGCGCTTCTCCCCGGCAGGGACGAGGAGGTGCTCCACTTTGCCCCGGTGAGAACGGGCGATTTTCCGAGCATCGAGAGCGCCGTCGGTGCAGCGGTCTTCGACAAGACCGACATCCGGCCACGCTCGGCACTCTTTGCGCTCGCCGGACCGATCGACGGCGACGAGGTCGATCTCACCAATGCCGAATGGGTCATTCGCCCGCGTGACGTGATGGCCGCAACCGGCATTTCGGATATCGCGCTTCTCAACGATTTCGAGGCGCAGGCGCTGGCGATCTCCGCCCTCGACGATCCCTGCATGACGACGGAGGCGATCGGGCCGGAGCTTGCAACCGAAGCGAATTGCCGCGTCGTTCTCGGTCCCGGCACAGGACTCGGCGTCGCCGGCCTCGTCTATGCCTCCGGCCTGTGGACGCCGGTGCCGGGCGAAGGCGGGCATGTGGCGCTCGGGCCGGATGCCGACGACGAATTCCCGATCTGGCCGCATATCGAAAAGGAGGGGGGGCGCATCTCCGCCGAGGCGCTGCTCGCCGGACGCGGCATTCCGCGGCTCTACCGGGCGGTGGCCGCCGCCCGCGGGCTTGCCGCAGAGCTTTCGACCCCGGCGGAGGTGACGAATGCGGCGCTTGGCGGTCAGGATCCGCTCGCGCTCGCCACCATGACGCTCTATTGCCGCCTCCTCGGGCGCGTCGCGGGCGATCTCGCCCTCGTCTTCATGGCGACGGGCGGCGTCTTCATCGCCGGCGGCATCGCCCCGCGCATCGCGCTTCTTCTCAAGGAGGGCGAATTCCGCCGCGCCTTCGAGGCGAAATATCCGCATGAAAACCTGATGCGGCAGATCGCGACCCGCCTCATCACCGCCAGCCAGCCGGCACTCACCGGCCTTGCCGCGTTTGCACGCGCGCCTGAAAACTTCTCCGTGCCGCTTGACCGCCGCCGCTGGCGTTAAGCCGGCTCAGCTCTTGCGCCGTTTCGCCCCGGTCGAAGGCGCGGCTGTCGCCGGGTCTTCCGGCCAGTCGTGTTTCAGATAGCGGCCGCGCATCTCCGCGCGCACGTCGCGCCACGAGCCACGCCAGAAGCCGGGGAGATCCTGGGTCACCTGCATCGGCCGCCCGGCCGGGGATAGAAGCTCGAAGGTGAGCGGCACGCGCCCGTCCAGAATCCTCGGATGTACATCGAGCGAAAAAAGATTCTGCGGTGTGATCGCGACCGTCGGCGTCTCTGCCGAATAATCGATCGCGACCTCGCGGCCGGATGGCGCGACGAACGTCGCCGGCGCCTTGCGATCGAGCTCCTTGAGCAGAGACCACGGAATCAGCGGTTGAGTCGCCTCTTTCACCGAGTCTCGGCTGATTCCGCCGAGCGAGAGACTTGTCCCCGCCAAAGGTAAGAGCCATTCCTCGGCGCGTTCGGCCAGCGCGTCGTCGGAGAGGTCCGGCCAGGCGTCCCCCTCATGGCGGCGCAAAAAGCGAATGCGATCAAACATTTGCCGGGTTTCGTCGGGCCAGGGCAGCGCCTCCAGCCCGCGCTTCAGCGCCGCCTCGGCGAGAAGCGCCGCGGCTTTCTCCGGATCGAATGATTTCAAAGGCTTAGCGGACATTACGAGTGCGCCGAGCCGGCGCACGCGCCGCGCATTGATGCGATCGGCCGCCGAATCATAAGAAAACTCATCGTCTTCTGAAATCTCGAAAGCCGCCTCGATCTCGCCCCGGGTCAGCGGTGCAGCGAGAAGAATGCGCGCATCGGCGCCGCCGCCCTGGACTTCGGCGATCGCCAAAAACTCTTCTGCGGCAAGGGGATCGTCCTCGTCGAGATAGGCCCCGCGGCCGTTCGCCATCAAAAAACGGCCGCCCGGTCCGCGCGATTTCGCGACCCTTTCCGGCCAGGCGGCGGCAAGATGAAGCCCTGCCGAGGTCGCGCCCTCTCGCGGCTTTCGCCCGACCGTCTCCTCCGCCAGTCTCGCCCAGCGCTTCGCCGCCTCGCGCGCCTTCGCCGTCCGCCCGCCGCGTGCACCGCGAACGACGGAAAGGCGGTGGTGGAGGTCGCTGGAACGCCCGCCAAGCCCTTGTTCTGAAACGAGAGCCGCGATTTCGGCAGCCTCGCGCGCCTCGCCGTTTTCGGCCGCAGCTAGGATCATATGGGCCAGCCGCGGGGCGAGCGGGAAAGCCGCAAGCGCCTTACCATGTTCGGAAATGAGGCCCGAACGATCGATCGCGCCGAGGCGGCCCAGAAGCTCCATTGCCTCCGAGAAGGCAGCCTTTGGCGGCGGATCGAGCCAGGCGAGCGCATCAGGCTCGCGCACCCCCCAGGAGAGAAGCGACAGCGCGAAGGCGGAGAGCTCCGCTTCCAGGATTTCCGGGCGGTCGAAGGGCATGAGCCCGGCATTCTGCGGCTCGTCCCAGAGCCGCAAGCAAAGGCCCGGCTCCGTGCGCCCCGCCCGGCCACGCCGCTGATCGGCGGCCGCGCGCGACACCCGCACCGTCTCGAGCCGCGTCAGGCCGGAGCCCGGGTCATAGCGCGGGCGCCGCGACAGGCCGCTGTCGACGACAATGCGCACACCCTCGATCGTCAGCGACGTCTCGGCGATCGCGCTCGCCAGCACGACCTTGCGCCGTCCGGCAGGTGCGGAACGCACCGCTCTGTCCTGGTCTTTCAGGTCGAGTGCGCCGTAAAGCGTTGCAATCTCAACATTTTTCCCAACTTTGCCGGAAAGCCGGTCGGCAAGACGCAGGATCTCCCCCTGGCCGGGCAGAAAAGCGAGGACGCTCCCCTCCTCCTCGCGCAGAGCCTGCAGGATTGCGGCTTCCACGCCGTCTTCGGTTCGTCTGGTGGGAGCCTGGCCGAGGTAGCGGGTCTCAACGGGAAAGAGGCGACCGGCGCTCTCGACCACCGGCGCATCACCGAAGAGCGCGGAAAAGCGTGCTCCGTCGACCGTCGCCGACATGGCGCAAAGCTTCACATCCGGGCGCAGCGCAGAGCGGGCATCGAGCGCCAGCGCCACGCCGAGATCGGCATCGATCGAACGCTCATGCACCTCGTCAAAGAGGATCGCACCGATGCCGTCGAGCCCCGGATCGTCGAGGATCATGCGAACGAAGACGCCGCCGGTCACGAGCTCGATGCGCGTCGCACGGGAGATGCGGCTTTCCATGCGCACACGGTAGCCGACGGTCTGGCCCACCTCTTCGCCGAGCATTTTCGCCATGCGGGAGGCGGCCGCCCGTGCAGCAAGCCGGCGCGGTTCGACGACGATGATCCGTTCGTCATCCGCCAGACCCTCCTCAAGAACCGCAAGCGGCACACGCGTCGTCTTGCCGGCGCCGGTCGGCGCGATGAGGACGGCGGCGCCCGGCGCGCGCAGCGCCGCAAAAAGCGCGGAAAGCGCCTCCTCGACCGGCAGGCAAGATGGGTTCATTCCCCGCCGGTCCCGCCGAGTTCGATCACGGGACCGCCGGCGGCCGCGGCATCCTGCGGATCGTGCGTCACCAGAAGAACCGGGAGATTGCGCTTGCCGGCCTCGTCGAAAACAAGCCGGCGCATCTGATCGCGCAACGCCACGTCGAGCTTCGAAAAAGGCTCGTCGAGAAGCAATGCACGCGGGCGCGACAGGAGCGTGCGCAAAAGCGCGATCCGAGCCTTCTGTCCGCCCGATAGGGTCGCCGGATCGCGGCCTTCCATGCCACCAAGGCCGACTTCGGCTAGAGCCGCCGACACCGTTTCCTGGCGCACACCACGCGAGGCGCCGGGCCGCAAGCCGAAGAGGAGATTGCCGGCGACGGAGAGATGCGGAAAGAGCAGAGGGTCCTGGAAGAGAAGGCCCATCTGACGAGATTCGGCGGGCCGATCGGTCACGTCTACGCCCGCGAGCAGCACGCGCCCTTCGGCCGCAAAGATCGGGTCGAGAAAGCCGGCAGCAAAGGCGAGAAGCGTCGATTTCCCGGAACCCGACGGACCCATGACGGTCAGGACCTCGCCCGGGCGGATCGTCTTATCGACGGACAGGAGCAGCCGGCCTGCGAGGCTGATCCTCACCTGCGAAAGGCTCAGGCCCTCGGGTGCGTCATCGGCGGTCATCCACCCGCACGCATGGCCGCGCGGCGGCGAAAAAGCAAGGCCGGGAGAAGGGCCGCAAGCGTAAAAGCGAAAAATGGCAGACAGGCCTGAACGAGCGCGGTCGCGGCCGTGATGCGCCGATCGCCGCCCGACGACAGCGCCACGGCCTCCGTCGTCACGGTTGGCCAGCGTCCGGCGCCAATCAGGAGCGTCGGCAGGTAAAGCGAGATCGACACGGCGAAACCGAGAGCCGTCGCGGTTGCAATCGCGCGGGCAAGCATCGGCAAACGGATCTTCCAGAAGATTGCATCTGCGCCGCGTCCGAGGCTTCGCGCGATCAGGGCGTAGCGCGGATCAAGCGCTTGCCAGGGCTGCGACAGCGACAAAAGCACGTATGGGAAGACAAAGACGAGGTGGGCGAGGATGACGGCCAAAAGCCGGCCGTCAAAGCGGAGCGCCACCAGAAGCATGTCGAGGCCGAAGAGAAAGGCAATCTGCGGCACGAGAAGCGGCAGATAAAGTGTAACCAGCGCCCGAGTTGTCACCGTTCCGCCGGTGCGGGCCTCATATTCGAGCGCACCGAGAGCAAGGACGACAGCGAGAAAGGAGGAGAGTGCGGCGATCAGAAGGGCGTTGTCGAGAGGCCGGGAGAGGGACGCACCAAGGTGGCGCCAGGTGTCCAAGGTCAGCGCGTTCGGCCAGACATCCGGGAAAGCCCAGAAGCCCGCAATTGACCAAAGCGCCAGTGTGGCGAGGCCCGCAAATACGAGCCCGGCGGAAAGGCTCATCGTCACCCCGGTCAATTGGCGGAGAAAACCGTCACGGCGGAAGCGACGCCCCGACGTCGTCAGCTTCGCTCCGATCCTGGCGACAAGCCATTCGAGAGCAAGCCACAGGGAAATAGCGAGAAAGGCGATCACAAACTGCGCCAGCGCGCCAGCAGCTGCGAGGCTGCGCAGGGAGAGATCGGGATCCGCCTGCCATTCCAGGATGCGCACGGCAAGCGGGGCCGGCGTCGTCGGCCCGAGGATCAAGGCGACATCGACGACGGAACAGGCATAGGCGATGATGGCGAAGATCGGCAGACGAAGCTGAGCGTAAAGAGGCGGCAGAACGGCGAAGAGGAAGGCCGCGACGCGCCCGTAACCGAGCGCCCGTGCCATTTTGAGGCGAGGCTCCGCCTCGACCTGCGGAAGGGCTGCAAGAGCCATCAGGAAGAGGAAGGGGATCTCTTTCACGACAAGACCCGCCGTCATCGTAAGCCCCGCCGGATCATGCACGATCAGCCAGTCCGGCGGGCGGTCAAAGCCGCTCGCCCAGGGAGACAGAGCCCGCATCAAGAGGCCGGACGGCGCAATCAGGAAGGCAAGCCCGAAAGCAGCCGCAGCATGCGGCGCCGCCAGAAGCGGCGCGATGAGACGCCGCAGGGCACGGAAAACCCGCGTCCCATGCCAGGCGGCGACAAAGCCCGTCACTACCAGGAAGGCGAGCGTCGTCGTGCACAGGCCCGCGCACAGGCTGAGCGCGAGGGAAACCCCAATACCAGGGGCTCCTAAAAGCGCGACGAAGGGCTTGAGCGAAAAATCCTCAAGTCCGAGAACCGGAAGGTAGCCAAATGCCGGCAATGCCGCACCGAGGAGGCCGGCCGCCACTGGCAGGACCAGAAGCGCGAGCACCGTGATCGGAAAAGCGATGAGCCGCGATCTCGGTCGATCCAGCTTCGGTCGGGCCGGAATTATTGGCCGGCTCCGTAGCGCCGCGCCCATTCCGTCTCCAAGCGCTCCATCCAGCTTGCATGCGGTTCGGGCAGCGCCAGGCCCAGTTTCTCCGGCGGCAGCGTCGCGACGCCAAGGTCGAGCGCGTCAAAGCGGGCACGATCCTCCTCCGGCAGAGCAGCGACATCGAGCACCGTCGGATCGCCCCAAACATTCGGATCCTGCTTGCGGGCCTGCGCTTCCGGCGACATGAGAAAATCCGCGACGACCATCGCACCCGCCTTGGCATTGGCGTTGAACGGGATCGCGAGGAAATGCGAATTGGCGATGGAGCCCGCCTCCGGCACGTAGCTTCTCACCGTGTCCGGCAATTCGTGGGCCGAAATCGCGCTCGAAGCGTCGGCCGGATTGAACGCAAAGGAGATATCGACCTCGCTATCGGCCAGAAGTCGGCGCATCGTGCCGTAATTCTGCGGGAAGGCGCGCCCCTGCCGCCAAAGAAGCGGATGGAGTTCGTCGAGGAAGACGAAAAGCGGCTGCGTCTGCCGGGAGAAGGTCTCGTCATCGGCCGGCTGCATCAGCACTTGCGGATCAGGGGCGAGTTCGTAGAGCGCCTGTTTCAGAAAAGTGGAACCAAGAAAGTCGGGCGGCTGCGGATAGGTGAAACGGCCGGGATTGTCCATCGCCCATTCCAGGAGAGCCGGCATGGATTTCGGCGGGCTTTGCAGGCGAGCGATGTCGTAGAAGAAGACGAGCTTCGCCATGCCCCATGGCGCTTCGAGCCCGTCGGTCGGCACGGTGAAATCCGTCTTGACCGTCGGCTTTCCCTCCTCGTCGACGAAGCGGTAGTTCGGGAGCTTCGTCGCCCAGGGATGGCCGAGAAGGAGATCCGCCTCCTTCAGAGAGACAAAGTTCTCACCATTGATCCAGACGAGATCGACGGTGCCATTCTCGTCGCGCCCGGCCGCCTTTTCTGCCACGATCTTAGAGACGACGTTTGCGGTGTCGGCAACCTTTACCTGTTTCAACGTCACGCCGAAGCGCTCTTTAACCTCGCCAGCCGCCCAGTTGATGTAAGCGTTGATGCGAGTCTCGCCACCCCAGGCATAGAAATAAACTGTCTCGCCCTTCGCTTCGGCGACGACCGCCTCCCAGTTCTCCGGATCGGGGGTCTTGGCATGGACCGTCCCCGAAAAGAACAGAGCAGAGACGGCGACAAATATCCTGAACATGGGCGTTCCATCTTTCTCCCGTGCCGCCGCTCACAGGCCGTGCTGAGCCTTCTGCATCCCCTCCCCTTGTGGGGAGCAGAGAAGCCCCGCGCTTGATCCGTTGCATGACGGCTTTCGGGAGCCAACTCCCGCATGGCACCTTGAGAGCGCGATAGGAGCGTAACCGGCAAGGCAAAAAACGGTGAGCCAGTCTCACTCCCCGATCGCAATCCCTTCGCGGCGGGGATCTGCCCCGCCCGAAAGTCCGTCCGGGCCGATAGCGATCGCATGCAGGCCGGAATTGAGGTCGCTTACCTCGACCTGGTAGCCGAGCGCTTCAAGCCCGTCCTGCAGATCCTCCGCGGACGTGCCGGCCTCCAGATCAAAGGTTCCGAAGCGATTGACGACATGCGGCAGAGCGGTCGCCGCCTGCACATCCATGCCCCAGTCGAGAACGGCGATGAGCGCCTCGGCGACATAGCCGATGATGCGGCTGCCGCCTGGCGAACCAATCGCCAGCACCGGCGCTCCATCGCGAAGGACGATGGTCGGCGCCATGGAGGATCGCGGCCGCTTTCCCGACTCCACGCGGTTCGCCACGGGGCGCCCGTCCTCCTGGCTCTTGAAGGAAAAATCCGTGAGCTCGTTGTTCAGGAGAAAGCCACGCACCATCAGGCGCGAGCCGAAACCATTTTCAATCGTCGTCGTCATGGAGACGACATTGCCGTCGCGGTCGACGATGACGAAATGGCTAGTTGAGGGAAACTCGATAGCCGCGCCGTCCGCATAATTGAAGGCGTGATCCCATTGAGGCTCGCCGGGTTCGGCCGCCTCAAGGCGGGCTTCGCCTTCAAGGAGTTTTGCACGTTCCTGGAGATAGGCCGGATCGAGCAGGCCCTTGATCGGCGCCGGCACGAAATCCGTATCGGCGAGATAGCGGCCGCGATCGGCGAAAGCCAGGCGGGAGGCATCGCCGATCAGGCGCCAGGTGGCAACGCTTTCGGGGCCAAGAGCGGTGAGATCATAACGGGCAAGCAGGCCCAGGATCTGCCCGACCGTGACACCCCCCGAAGATGGGGGACCCATGCCGCAGACATCATATGCGCGGTAGGCGGCGCAGACGGGTTCTCGCGCCTTCACCTCGTAATTCTTCAGATCCTGCAGCCGCATGACGCCCGGATTGGCCTCGAACCCACGGACGGCGGCGACGATGTCTTCCGCGACAGGGCCTTTGTAAAAGGCGTCCGCACCGTTTGCAGCGAGGAGCTTGAGGGTTGCGGCATAGGCCTCGTTCTTCAGAAGGCCGTCGCCGGCAAGAGCGGCCGACAGATCATCGAGAAAATACGCTCTCGCTGTCTCCTGGCGGGCAAGGCTTTCGCTTTCTTCCGCAACGAGGCCGGCAAGGCGCGGTGAGACTGGAAAGCCATCTTCAGCTAACCGGATCGCCGACTCGAAAAGCTCCGGCCAGGCAAGAGTGCCCCAGCGCTTGTGCGCAGCCTCCAGGAGCCGGGGCGTGCCCGGCACCCCAACGGAGCGCCCGCCGATGACGGCATCGAAGAATTGAAGGGGCTCACCGATTTCATCCAGGAAGAGCTTCGGCGTTGCGGCAGACGGTGCGGTCTCGCGTCCGTCGAGCGTCGTCAGTTCCTCTGCGTCGGCATCCCAATAGAGAAGGAAGGCGCCGCCGCCGAGGCCAGAGGATTGCGGCTCCACGAGGCCAAGAACGAGTTGTACCGCCACCATCGCATCGATGGCGCTCCCGCCTTTTCTGAGAATCTGGGCGCCTGCTTCGGTAGCGAGCGGGTTAGCCGCCGCCACCATCCAGTTCTGGGCATGAACCGGGGCGGTCGCAGGCTCCGCGACCTGCGTCGCAAGCTCCGGCTGGATGCGATCGGAGACGTCCTGCGCCGAGACGGTAGACGACAGCACAAAACAAGCGCAAGCGACAAATCCCGCTCGGGCGAGACCGCGCAGGATCGATAACAGGGTGATCACGACGGGCCTAGAGATGCTGGCCGCCGTCGATGTTGATCTCCGCCCCGATGACGTAGGAGGCGGCCTGCGAGCACAGGAAATGCACAACTTCCGCCACTTCCTTCGGGTCGCCGATGCGGCGCATGGGCACGTCACGTTCCACCACCTCGTCGGTGCCAGGCGAGAGGATCGAGGTCATGATCTCGCCCGGCGCCACGGCGTTGACGCGGATACCGGAGGCGGCGAGCTCATGGGCGAGTTCGCGGGTCAGCGCCGAAAGTGCTGCCTTCGAGGTCGCATAAGCGGCGCCGGCGAAGGGATGGATGCGGAAACCGGCGATCGAGGTGATGTTGACGACGGCGCCGTTGGCACGCCTCAGCGGTTCACGCAGGCCCTGCACCAGCACGGCCGGGGCAATGAAATTGACCATATGGACGTCGCGCCAGATTTCGAGCGGCGTCTCGGCGGCTCCGAGCCGGCCGCCTTCGGTGTTCTTGGGCGAGATGCCGGCATTGTTGACGAGCGCCGTCAGCCCCTTCTCGCCGACGCGTTCGCGCAGCTGGTCGATGGCATACTGGATCGACTTCGGATCGGAGAGATCGACCTCAATGTGACGGACGTAGCCCTCCGCCCACGGACAGACGCGCGAAAACGGCGTGCGCGAGAGGGTGTAGACCTCCCAGTTCTCATCATAGAATTTGCGCACGATGGCATGGCCGATGCCCCGGCTGGCGCCGGTGACGGCCACGATCGGACGCAACCCCTGATCTCCGGCGAGCGCAGAATGATCCACCGGACATACGGCCGGGGCGTCCGCCGAGGGTTCGGCGGGCGCATCGTGAGCGTGGGCCGGGCAGCCTTCCGGAGGACGTGTCTCCGTGGGCGCGGCGTGCGCCGGGCATTCACCCGGCTTATCGATCGTCCTGTCGTCCATCACGGCCTCTCCTTCGGGGGCCGGTTGGCCCCTCAGGCGAGCGTTGTCTCCACCGCCCGCCGGAATTTCTCGGCAAATTCGCCGACCTGATCTTGCTCGATCACGAGCGGCGGCGAAACAGCAATAATGTCTCCCAAGGCGCGCACCATCAAGCCTTCCTTCCAGCAGGCTTTAAAGATCGCCTGGCCGCGCTTGCCGGGTTTCTCGCCGGGGCGGAACTCGACAGCGCCGATAAAGCCGTAATGGCGGATATCGACGACTTCCGGCAGGTCGCGCAGGCTGAAGAGCGCATCGCCCAAGGCATCGCCGACCGGGCCCGACGCGCGGGTCAAAAGGTTTTCCCGCTCATAGACGTCGAGGCATGCGATCGAGGCCGCACAGGCTAGCGGATGCGCGGAATAAGTGTAGCCGTGAAGGAGCTCGACACCGCCTTCCGGCCCGCGCGCCATGATCTCGTCATGGACGGAATCGGCAACGGCAACGGCGCCCATCGGCACGGTGGCGGCGGTCAGGCCCTTTGCCATCGTCAGGATGTCGGGCGTAACATCGAATTCCTGGGAGGCGAAGGGCGAACCGAGGCGGCCGAAACCGGTAATCACCTCGTCGAGAATGAGAAGGACGCCGGCCTGATCGCAGATCTCGCGCAGCCGCTTCAGATATCCCTTGGGCGGCAGATAGACACCGCCCGCCCCGATCACCGGCTCGACAACAACGGCCGCGACCGTGGAAGCGTCGTGGAAAGCGATGAGCTCGGCAAGTTCTTCGGCAAGCTCTACACCGTGCTCCGGCAGGCCGCGGGTGAACGCATTTTTCTCTGGCAGATGCGTGTGGCGCAGATGGTCGGCCGGCAGCCAGGATCCGAAGGCTGTCCGGTTGGCGGTGATGCCGCCGGCGGAGAGACCGCCGAAGCCCACACCATGATAGCCTTTCTGGCGGCCAATGATTTTCTTGCGGCCGCTCTGTCCGCGCGCATGGTGATAGGCATAAGCGACCTTAATCGCCGTATCACAGGATTCCGAGCCGGAATTGGTGAACAGGATATGGCCAAGACCATCTGGCAGGATGGCTGAGAGGCGGTCGGCGAGCTCAAAGGAAATCGTATGGCCGAAACCGAAACTCGGCGCGTAATCAAGGACCGGGAATTGCTCGGCGATCGCCTGGCCGATTTCTTTGCGTCCGTGGCCGAGATGCGAACACCACAGGGCGCCACTCATGTCGAGGACAGGGCGATCATCGGGCGTGTAGTAATACATGCCCTCGGCGCGAGCGATCAGACGCGGATCGGCCCGGAAATCGCGGTTAGGGGTGAAGGGAAGCCAATGGTGCTCGAGGCTGATTGGCCGGTTGCGGGAGAAGTAGGTCGGTTGCTCGTTCATATACTATGGGTGCACCCGGCCCCAACTGGCGTCAACTCTCCTTGTGAGCATAAGCCGCGACAGAATCCTGCAGAGCTCGCGCACCTGGAAACGCCGACATCGCCAGCGCTTGGACAGCGACTTTGCCCCCTGTCGTGCATTCGCCTGCCCGCCTATGATCGTGCCAAGATGACACGATCACCGCCCTTCGTCCCGCGAGAAGGAACATGAACAACGGTCTCGTCGCCGTCCTGGCTGCGATTCTCTATATCGGAGCGCTATTCGCCATCGCGTCTTACGGCGATCGGCGCGTGCAGCGCGCCGGCGCGAGCGCGCGCCCGAACCTTTTTGCTCTCGCGCTTTCCGTCTATTGCACATCGTGGACGTTCTTCGGCTCGGTCGGCCTCGCCTCGCATTCGGGCCTCGGCTTTCTGCCGATCTACATCGGCCCGATCCTGATGTTCACCTTCGGCTTTCCGATCCTGCGGCGGATCGTGGCGCTGTCGAAGGAAGAACGCATTACCTCCGTCGCCGACTTTCTGGGTGCCCGCTACGGCAAGAGCCAGGCCGTGGCCGTCGTCGCGACGCTCATTTCGGTCATCGGCGTCATTCCCTACGTGGCGCTGCAGCTGAAGGCGATCTCGTCTTCCATCTCCACCATGGTTCCGGAGCTCGGCGAGGATGCGGCCGAAGCGCTTCCCCTCCTCGGGGATACGGCCTTCATCATCGCCGTGGTGCTGGCGATCTTTGCCATCCTCTTCGGCACCCGTCACGCCGATGCGACGGAGCACCAGCATGGGATGATGCTGGCAGTCGCCTGGGAAGCGGTGGTCAAACTCATCGCCTTCCTGATTGCCGGTATCTTCGTCGTCTTCTTTCTGTTTGGAGGCCCCTCGGAGCTTTACGCGCTCGCCGTAGAAAGCCGGGAAGTCCAAACGATGGTCTCAAACGGCCTCGTCGGGGGCGAATGGGTGGCGATGACGGCAATCGCCTTCACCGCCGCGATCCTGCTGCCACGGCAATTCCACATCACCGTCGTGGAAAACAATTCCCTCGCCGAGCTCGAACGTGCGCGCTGGCTGTTTCCAGCCTACCTCGTCGCCATCAACATCTTCGTCGTTCCCATCGCGATCGCAGGCTTGATCGCTTTCGGCTCTTCCGTTGATGCCGATCTTTTCGTCCTCGAGCTGCCGCATCGCGCGGATTTCCCGATCGTCGCCTTGGTCGTCTTTCTCGGCGGGCTCTCTGCGGCAACCGCCATGGTCATCGTCGGCTGTGTGGCGCTTGCCATCATGATCTCCAACGAGATCGTGCTGCCTGCCTATCTGAAGCGGCAGCAAACGCGCCAGCGCGATGACATGTCTCGTTTCATCCTGACCGTCCGCCGTATCGCGATCACCGTCATTTTGTTGTGCAGCTATGCTTATTACCGCGCGGCCGGCACAGCCGCGCTTGCCTCGATTGGCCTCCTCGCCTTTGCAGCCGTCGCACAGCTCGCGCCCGCTTTCTTCGGCGGACTTCTCTCGCGGCGAATTACGGCCCGGGGCGCTATTGCCGGCATGACCTCGGGGCTCGCCATATGGACCTATACGCTGCTCCTGCCGACGTTCGTCAAAGCGGGACTCATCGGCGAGGGATTTCTCAATCCTGGCCCCTTCGGCATTGCATGGCTCCGGCCTCAGGCGATGTTCGGTCTCCACCTCGATCCACTTTCGCACGGCGTCTTCTGGAGCATCAGCGTCAATTGCGCCTTGATGATCCTCGTGTCTCTGGCCCGCGCGCCGGAGGCGATCGAGCGCCTGCAGGCGAAGATCTTCGTCCCCTCCGAGATGGGCCCGACACCGGCTCTCAAGCCTTTGCGCACACATGTTACCTACGGAGACCTGAAGGAGACGGTCGCGCGATATCTCGGCCAGGAGCGCACATCGCGCTCGTTCGCCAATATGGAGCAGGCGACGGGTCGCTCGACCGATCTCAGCGAGCCAGTCGACCATCAGGCGGTCCGCTTTGCCGAGCAGCTTCTCGGGTCGGCCATCGGTGCGGCCTCCTCTCGTCTCGTCATGTCGCTGCTTCTCAAACGCAGCGATCCCTCGACACGCGAAGCCCACCAGCTCCTCGACGACGCCACCGAAGCGCTGCACTACAATCGCGACCTCCTGCAAAGCGTGCTCGACCATATGCGTCAGGGCATCGCCGTCTTCGACAGGGATTTGGCGCTCATTGCCTGGAACCGGCCCTTCCGTCAGATCATGCATCTGCCGATCGAGTTCGGTCAGGTCGGCGTCTCGCTCCGCGATGTCCTGCGCCACACGGCCCGGATCGGTTTCCTCGGCGAGGGCGATCCGGACCGGCTCGCCGATCAGCGCATGCAAGCGCTCGTCTCAAGGCTGCAACCCTTCGTGTCGCGTCACCCGGCGACCGATTGCGTCATCCGTATCGAAGCCCGCCGCATGTCCGATGGCGGTATTGCACTGACCTTCTCCGACGTGACGGAAGAGGTGGAAAGCAAGCGTGCGCTTGAAATGGCGAAATCCAATCTCGAGCGGCGGGTGGAAGAACGTACCGCCGAGCTCACTCGCATCAACGAGGCCTTGAAGAAAGCGAGTGCGGCCGCGCAGGAAGCCAATATTTCTAAGACGCGTTTCATTGCAGCAGCCGGCCACGATATCCTGCAGCCGCTCAATGCGGCGCGGCTTTATGCGACCGCGCTTTCGGACCGCACGAAAGATCTCCCGGCAGCCCCTCTTGTGCGCGATCTCGAAGCCTCACTCGATTCGGTCGAGGAGATTTTCCGGGCCGTCCTCGACCTCTCGCGACTCGATACGGGCGCAATCACGCCCGAGCTCCGGCCCTTCCATCTGCGTAAATTGTTCGATCAGATCCGTGTCGAATTCGAGCCCATGGCACGGGAAAAGGGCCTCGAATTCCGGATTTTGCCGACATCGCTGTCTGTGACGAGCGACCCGTCGTTGCTTGGCCGTCTCCTGCGCAATCTCGTCTCTAACGCCATCAAATACTGCGCGTCCGGGCGGGTGGTGGTCGGCTGCCGGCGCAAGAACGCCATGGTTTCCATCGAAATCCTGGATACGGGCATCGGCATTCCCGTGTCAGATCAGGAGGTGATCTACCATGAATTCCGTCGTCTCGATGCCGGCGCCAAGGTCGCTCACGGTCTTGGCCTCGGTCTTTCGATCGTCCAGCGACTCGCACGGGTCTTAGGGGCGGAGGTGCGCCTGCAATCGGTCGTCGGAAAGGGAACCCATTTTTCCGTCACCGTGCCGCTGGCTATCGCCGTGCCGAAGGAAACAAGCGAGGGTGCGCTTCCTGCGCCACCGCCAGGTTCGGTTTCCGGCCTGACCGTGCTTTGCATCGACAATGACGAGAAAATTCTCTCCGGCATGGCGGCGCTTCTCGCCGGCTGGGGCTCAACCCCGCTGACCGCCAGCAATATGCGAGAGGGGATGGCCTTGTTGCGCCGCGAGCGCACACTGCCCGACCTTATCCTCATCGACTATCATCTCGACGAGAGCGACGGGCTCAGCGTCGTGACCGACATGCGGTGGAAGCTGAGCCGGACCGTACCGGCGATCCTGATCACCGCAGACCGTTCAGAAGAGGTACGTCAGGCCGCGATGAAGGCCGGCGTCAGAATCCTCAATAAGCCGCTCAAGCCGGCCGCCCTGCGAGCCTTGATGGCGCAATGCAAACCCGCACCCGTCGCCGCAGAATAAAACCCCGCTTCTATTCTTCGATCGCGCCGCGCCATTCACCAGCTTCGATGCGGCCGGCCGCGAGCACGGCCTTGGTGCGATTCTCGACGCCGAGCTTTTGCAGGATCGCCGAGACATGCGCCTTGACGGTCGCCTCTGAGACGCCGAGCTCGTAGGCGATCTGCTTGTTGAGAAGTCCCTCGCCCAGCATCATCAGAACCCGCACCTGTTGCGGGGTCAAGCTCCGCAGACGTTCCAGAAGTTCGGCCGTCTCGCGATCGCTTTCAGCTCCGATGAGATCGTCCGGGATCCAATGCTCGCCGCGCAGAACCGTGCGAATGGCTTCGGAAATCGTCTCAAGAGAGGCCGACTTGGAAATGAACCCCGAAGCGCCGAGGCCGATCGCATTGCGGACTGTCGCCGGATCATCCATGGCGGAAATGATGCAGATCGGCGCCGCCGGATATTGGCCGCGTAGATACATGAGACCCGAGAAGCCACGCGCGCCGGGCATCTTCAAATCAAAGAGCACGATGTCGGCTTCACCTATGCGATCGAGAGCAGCGGCTACTTCATCGAGAGTACCCGCCTCAATAATCTCAACATCGGCAAAAGCGGATTGGATCGCGCTCCGCAGAGCATTGCGGAACAACGGGTGATCGTCTGCAATCACAAAAACAGGACTATCGCTCAAACCGTCACCTAATTGGGGGACAGGGGCGCAGGGCGCCGTTTGGCCGGGATGAATGCCGTAAAAGCATTGCACAGAACCTTTTCATACCCTGTTATCGCACATGGTGAAGGACAAAAAGGGACATGGGAGATGCGCCGAATCCGGCTATCCTTCTCTTTCCGCAAACGGATCGGGTTCGCGCTGCAACGTTCCCAGCGAACAATGAAGGATATCGGACATGCCCGGAACGCGAGAAAAGCCGCGGGTTCGGCGGGCATCGAGGCCTCGTGAAGTGTCGAGAAAGGCGCGTATCGAAGCATGAGTAACCTTCCTTATTCGATCGATACTGACTTCTTCACCGCTTATGCCCGCACCATCTGGGGCTTCTTTGTCGCAGTTCTGGTGGGGTCGATTCTCCTGCTTATGGCGCTCGATGCGCTCGGCCTGCCTCAAGCTGTAATCGGGATCGGCTGCCTGGCAGGATCGCTCATCGCGTTTATCGGCATCGGCCTTGCTTCCGGCAGCACGCAGGCCAAGGGTTTCTTCCTCGCCGGCGGCAGCGTGCCAGCGGGCTACAACGGCATGGCAGCAGCCGCCGCCTATCTTTCGACCGCGTGGTTCCTGCTTCTTGGCGGCGCCTTCAGCTCCTGGGGGGCGGCCGCATGGGCAATCGTCGCCGGGGCGCTTATCGGCCTTGCAGCGGGCGGCCATTACCTCGCCGCCCCCATGCGCCAGAGCGGCGCAACGACTACCGCGGATTTTCTCGCCCGACGGCTTTCCAGCCCGTCGGTTCGCCTTGCGGCCTCCCTCATTGTCATCGCCACCGGCTTCATGCTGCTTGCTGTTATCTTCAATACCGGCGGGCGCATTACGGAAAATCTCCTCGGCCTTCCCTTTGGCTGGGGTGTCGGCACGATGGCAACGATCGTCGCGCTGATGCTCATTCTCGGCGGCATGCGCAGCACGACGTGGACGCAGACGGCGCAATTCATCGTCATGTTCGTCGCCTTCCTTCTGCCGGTGGCGGTCGCGGCCGCCGAGCGCTACGGCTGGCCGCTGCCACAGCTCGCCTTACGTGATGCAGCCTCTGCCGTTCGCACGATCGCCGGTGCCGATCCGCGCGCAGCGTCGGAAGCAGCCGGCCTGTCCCTCTTCGGATATTTCCCGCCGGCCGACATTGCCGGGTTGTTGGCATTCACAGCCCTGTGCAGCGTAGCTCTGCCGCATGTTCTTGAACGCTACCTGACGGCGCCTTCTGCCGCGAGCGCCAAACGCAGCTCACGCTGGCTTCTTCTCTTCGCCGGCCTGTTTCTGGTCACGGCCCCGACCTATGCCGCGTTCAGCCTGCTCGAGCTGCTGCGCGACGTGGTCGGCATGCCGCTGCAATCACTGCCGGATTGGATTTTCTCGCATGGCCAGGCAGGCAGCCTTGTGCTGTGCGGCGCGCCGGCCGTCTCGCCCGAAGCAATCAGAGCGGCGTGCGGCGCCCGCGTGGACACGATAGGTCTTTCCCTCTCCGACATCGGCCTCGCCAGCGAAACGCTGGTCATCAGCTTCGCCGAGCGTGAAGGGCTCTCTTTCGCCTTTTCGAGCCTTATCTTCGCCGGCAGTGTGGCCGCCGCTTTGTCGAGCGCCAGCGGGCTGTTGATGGCAATCGTCGGCACCGCCAGCCATGATATCCAACATCGGCTGTTGATGCCCGACATGCCGATCGGCAAACGTCTTCTGGCAGCGCGCTTGACGATGCTTGGTGCAATCGCACTCGCCGCAATGTGGGCTCTCGAGCCGAACCGCGCGGTGATCGATCTTGGTTTCCTGGCTCTCGGCCTTGTCGCTGCGGGACTGATGCCGGTCCTCATCGCAGCGGCGCGCGCACGCCATGTACGGCCACTGCCGGCACTGCTTTCGATGCTTGCCGGGACGGCGACGCTTCTCACTCTGTTCATGCTGCAACGGTTCGGGTTCGACCTTCGCGCGGCGAGCGGCGACGAATGGCGACCTCAAGCCTTTGCGGCCTTGAGCGAGGCCGGCATTCCTCTCGTCGCCTCGATCTTCATCGCCATCGCGGCATCAACGGCGACTCTCATTCTGGCCTCCGTCCTTATTCCGGCGACTGCGTTGCTGACCCGGCGGGGGCGGCGCCTGAAAGCACAGATCGCACAACAGGAGGAGCTCGTGGGGGCCACCTCCGAGCGGATGTCTCAGCTGCCGAAATAAATGAGCTTAAAGCTGCGCCTATGCGGGCGCGTGCGATGTTCGACAAGATAGACGCCTTGCCAGGTGCCGAGATCGAGGCGGCCGTCTTCGACCGGCAGGGTCAAAGAGACATCGGTCAGCATGGTCCGGATATGGGCGGGCATGTCGTCCGGTCCCTCCGTATCGTGCACCCAGCCGGCGTCTTGCGGGGCCAGGCGGTCGAGCGCGGTCAGAAGGTCCGTCTGCACAGAAGGATCGGCATTTTCCTGGATGGTGAGCGAAGCCGACGTATGCCGCACGAAGACGCAGAGAAGTCCGCTCCGGGCTCCCGCCTCGCGCAGCCATTCCTGCAGCTCGGCCGTGATGTCGATGAGGCCTTCGCCGCGCGTCGGCAGTGACAGCCCACTTTGCACGAGGCGCGTAGCCGTCGTCTCGATCGTCTGATCGAAGCTCACATCGCGTGCACGTGATCCCGCCATTGCGTTCAGTCTCGCTCCATTCGGGGTGTCGTCACAGCCGGTCGTCGTTGAAGTCGCGTTTCAAATCTTCGACCATGCCGAAAAAGCGGCGCATGACCTGATCGGTAAGATCGAAAAAGCGATTGAGCTTCTCCTGCTCCTCGGTCGTCATTCGCTCGTCGTCGCGGTTGGGGGTGGACGGAGATAATGGGGCGATAGTGAGCTTCTCAAGCTTGGTCTCCAGCCGATCAAGGCGTTGCGACAAAGCCTCGATCTCCTCCTGATAAGCGAGCCGCTCATCGGCGACGAGGCGGCAGACGGCGCCCTCACCCATGCTTTCGCAACGCGAGACCTCACCCGTCTTGGTGTCGAGACGCAAGGCGCCCTTCTCGATCGGCACGAAAACGTAACGCTCGGCGGTCGACCGATCGGCGACGCCATTGGCAGCGCGCGGCGGCTCGGCCGCGATTCCCGGCGCCAAAGCCGACAAGGAGAGGCCGGCACCCATCAAGAAGACGACGGCAAGCGAAAGAGAACGCATGGCTCTGACCTTTTTGATGTGCACAAATGCGCAGCGGCGACGGCACCGCTTTCAGCGCGGCGCAGCTTCGTTATCATGGCGGCTGCAATGCAGCATCTCATCTACAAGATAGCGCCAAAGGCCCTGTGGCGCGAGGCCGAGGCCGCTGGCGTCTTTCACGGAGCCCCAGTCGACCACGCCGACGGCTTCATCCATTTCTCAAGCGCCGAGCAGGTCGGCGAAACGGCCGCCAGGCATTTTGCCGGCCAGAACGATTGCGTGATCGTCGCCGTGGATGCGGACAGGCTCGGGCCAGCCCTCACATGGGAGCCGTCGCGCGGCGGCGCGCTTTTCCCGCATCTTTACGGCCCCTTGCCGCTTTCATCTGTTTTATGGGTGAAAGATCTGCCCCTTGGCGAGGATGGGCGGCACCGTCTGCCGAAGGAGATCTTGGCGGAGGGCGGCGCGTGAACCTGGATCACATGGCGGCCGGGCTTATGCGGCTCCTGCCGCCAGAGCGGGCTCATGCACTCGCCTTCGCGATGCTCAAGCGCTTCGGGCAGACCAGCCGCGGGCGCAACGCGCATGGCAAGCTCGCGGTCAACCTCTTCGGTCTCTCCTTCGCCAATCCGGTCGGCCTCGCCGCCGGTTTCGACAAGAACGCGGAAGCCATCGACGGGCTTCTCAATCTCGGCTTTGGTTCGATCGAGATCGGCACTGTGACGCCGCGCCCGCAGAGCGGCAATCCGCGCCCACGGCTCTTCCGGCTGACTTCCGACCGCGCCATCATCAACCGCATGGGCTTCAACAATGACGGTCACGAGGCCGTCGCCCGGCGCCTCGAAGAACGACGCGGCCGCGGTGGACTCGTCGGCGTCAATATCGGCGCCAACCGCGACCAGGAGGATCCGGCGGCCGATTATGTCGCCGGCATTCGCCGCTTCGCCCAGCTTGCGAGCTGGCTCACTATCAACATTTCCTCACCCAATACGCCAGGATTGCGCGGTCTTCAGGAGGCAGGGACCTTCGACCGGCTTCTTGGCCGCTGCCTGGAGGCTCGCGAAGCGGTGCCGTCGCCGCGGCGCGTCCCGCTTCTCGTCAAGATCGCGCCGGATCTCAATGAAAAGCAGCTCGCCTCGCTCATCGAGACCAGTGTCGATATGGGCGTCAGCGGGCTCATCATCTCCAACACCACGATTGCGCGCCCGCCCCTCAAGGCGAAGCGACTGGCGGAAGAAAAGGGCGGCCTGTCGGGCCTCCCGCTTTTCACCCCCTCGACGGCCATGCTGGCCCGCGCCCGCCAACTCGCAGGGCCGAAGCTGCCGCTGATCGGCGTCGGCGGCATCCATGATGCACATTCCGCCTGGTCGAAGCTGGTGGCGGGCGCCGATCTCGTTCAGGTCTATACGGGCTTCATCTTCGAAGGCCCGCGCTTCGCACAGCACATCAAGTCCGGCCTTTCAAAAGAGCTCGCCAAGCGGAATTTCGACGCCATCAGTGATGCGCGTGACATCGAGACGGCCCGCTGGGCGGCTGCCTGGCCGCCGCAAGATTAACTCTCAGAACCGCGACCACTGCAACGCCTCAGATCGCAGCCCTCTCCATGCCCTGTCGCTTGACGGGCAGCCGCCAGGCGAGCGTCAAACCGCGCAGCCCGAGAAAGACGAGAAGGGCCGCCCACAGGCCGTGATTGCCGAAAGACGGAACGAGGGCAAAACACAGGACAAAAAAGCTGGCGAGAGAGGCGAGCATCATATTGCGCATCTCCTTCGACCAGGTGGCGCCGATAAAGACGCCGTCCATCTGGAAGGCGAGCACGCCAGCCAGCGGCGTCAGGCAGGCCCAGGGAAGATAAAGCCGGGCCGCGTCCCGCACGGCCTGCGACGTCGTCATCATGTCGACAAGTGTTCTTCCAGCGAAAAAGTAGAGCCCGGCGAGCGACAGAGCGAGCACGAAGCCCCAGACAACCGTCAGACGCACGGCGCGGTCGAAGGCCGGAGGAAAACGCGCGCCGACGGCGCGTCCGACGAGCTGTTCGGCCGCGTTGGCAAAACCGTCGAGAAAATATCCGGCGACCAGAAAGAAGTGCATCAACACAGAATTGGCCGCGAGCGTGATCGCGCCGAGAGCCGCGCCCTGGCGGGTGAAAAAGGCAAAGGCGAAGAGCACCGAAAAGGAGCGGATCATGATATCGCGATTGACGACGATGAGCCGCGCAAAGCCGGCCTTATCGAACACACGCTTGAGAGATGGCCGCTGTGCGCCGCTCACATGCGGGATGAGGAAGGGGAGGAAAGCGAAAAAAGCCACCATCTCGGCAATGACCGACGCCGCCGCGACGCCGGTAACTCCCCAGCCAAAATCCAGCACGAAGAGGAGCGACAGGACGATATTGGTGAGCGTCAGCACCGTCTGCAGCGCCAGCACCAGAAAGGAACGGCCGATGCCGAGGGCCCAGCCGACGAGCGCGTAGTTCGCCAGCATGAAGGGTGCAGCCCAAATGCGCACCAGGAGATAATTGGAGGTCGCATCGGCAACCTTCGGTCCGACATCCATGGCGACGATGCCAAGGCGCGTGACCGGCACCTGACAAAGGATGATGACGAGGCCGGCAACGAGCGCGATCAGAAGCGCGCGCACAAGGGTCGCCTGCTCCTCCTTGCGATCGTTGGCGCCAAATGCCTGGGCGACGAGACCCGTCGTGCCGGAACGCAAGAAATTGAGGGTCGTGAAGATCACGTCGAGGATAATGGCGCCGACGGCGATGCCGCCGATGAGCGCCGCGTCTCCGAGCTGGCCAATCACGGCCGTATCCACCAGTCCCGCGAGCGGCACCGAAAGGTAGGCGAGCGTCATTGGCACGGCGATGCCGAGGACCAGCCGATTGTTGACCACAAAAGGCTTTGGGGCGGGGTCCATCTCGGGCTTTGCGGGGGCGCCTGCTTTGTCAGGCGATTGGACGGGGCTCGTCTCGCTCATCATCTATGCCATACAGCAAACCGCCGGCCGCGAAACCACTACAAAAGTTCACACTATGTTCCAAGCGCCGAATGTTCCAAGCGCTGTTCGCAATGAGTGGCGCGCCCGCGAGACATCAGTCCCGGCGCCCGCCCATCAGGGAGAGCAAGCGCATGATGAGAAAGATCGGCACCACTATGAGCGCGCCAAAAAGAAAGTAGCCGAAGGCGTCGGAAAAGACGGCGAAGCCCATATGGTAGACGCGCATGACGAAACGCTCCGCCCAATAATAAATGTCGAACGGATGCACGTTGAGCACCGACAGCACGAGGCCGACGATCACTGACAGGACGATGAGACGAAGAAGGACCCGAAAAGGGGAATCGCCCAGGAAGCGTGTCATCCGGCCCGCCATACTCACGTCTCCTCTTGTGCGACCGGCTGAGAGCTAGGGTTTCGCAGCACGAATGGCAAGCCGATACCTCAAGAGATCGATCGTCGATCATACCTGCTGCGGCAGCAGTTTTTCCAGCTCATCGAGACGATCCGCCTCGGCGGCGGGCTTGTCCCATCTGATCCGGCTGATGCGGGGAAAGCGCATGGCAACCCCGGATTTGTGGCGACTGGAACGGGCGAGACCTTCAAAGGCCACCTCGAGAACGAGACCGGCGTCCGGGCCGGCCCGCACCGCCCGCACCGGACCGAAGCGGTCGACCGTATTGTTGCGCACGAACCGGTCGAGCTCCTTCAGCTCGTCGTCGGTAAAGCCGAAATAGGCCTTGCCGACGGGCACGAGTTCCCCCTCCTCGGCCTTCTCCGCCGTCCAGACGCCGAACGTGTAATCGGAATAAAACGAGGACCGGCGGCCATGGCCGCGCTGGGCATACATGAGCACAGCATCGACCAGGAAGGGATCGCGCTTCCACTTGAACCATGGACCTTTCGGTCGCCCGGCCACATAAGCACTATCCCAGCGCTTCAGCATCAAGCCTTCGGCGATCTCGTCGAGATGCCCCTCGGCGGGCGGATTGCTCCGCAGATGCGCAAGCTCGTCCCAATCACGAAAGCCGACCAGGAGGGAAATGTCGATGCGCGGCGACGACAGGCGCACGATAAAGTCCTCGAGCCGGCGCCGCCGTTCTGCGAAGGCAAGCGGGCGGAGATCCTCGTCGCCCTCCTGCAAAAGATCGTAAGCCCGGATGAAGGCGGGATAATCCTTGAGCATCTTCGCCGTCACGCGCTTGCGGTTGAGGCGTTGCTGCAAATCCGAAAAGGGTGCGATGGCCATTCCCCCTTCCCCTTCGCGCGCCACCAGGAGCTCGCCGTCGATCGCGCCGTCGAATTCCATTTGCTCCAAAACGTCGGGAAAGGCGCCGGAAATGTCATCACCGGTGCGGGAATAAAGCCGGCGTTCTCCACCGGAAGCCGCTGCCTGGATGCGGATACCGTCCCATTTCCACTCGGCCGCATAATCTTTCGGATCGAGCTTCGGGAAATCCTCGTCCTGGATGGCGCTTGCCAGCATCACAGGCCGGAAGGGCGCCTTCTGCTTCGATTGCGGCCTCTCTCCCCGCCCTTCCAAAAAGGCGAAGAGATCGACATAGGGCGGCTTCAGCCCATGCCACATCTCCTCGACCTCGGTCGCCGGGCGGCCACCGAATTCCGCCAAAGCCTGACGCGCGAGACGCGCCGTCACACCGATCCGCAGCCCACCCGTAATGAGCTTCAGAAGCGCGTAACGTCCGCTCGGATCGAGTTCGTCGAGCCAGTGAGACACAAGTCTCGGTCCCTCAAGACGGGACGCCGCCGTCAGCCGCTCCACCACCTCGGCAAGATGCGGCGCCGTCCCGAAATCGCTCCTGCCCGGCCAGATCAGCGAGACGGTTTCAGCCAGATCGCCGACATAATCATAGGAAAGCGCGAAGAGGACGGGGTCGACCCGCTCCTCCACCAGGGCACGGACCATGGCCGGCTTGACCGAGACGATGTCGAGGTCGCCGGTGATCGCCGCGATCGCATAACCGCGATCGGGATCTTTCACCTGACGCAGATAATCGACCAGAAGCCTGATCTTGCCATTGCGTTGTGGCGTGAGGGTGAGACGATCGAGAAGGGCGGCAAAGACCTGCATGCCGCGAATATAGGCATCCAGGTGGCAGAGACGAACATACCACCGCCTCTTCGGACCACAAAACGCCATTGATGCGATGCAGCATCTGCCGTTTTCGCAAGCCCTGCGACAGCTCGTCTCAGTAGCACGAGTGTGCTGATACATCAGGCACTTGATGGACAATTGTGCTATGCAAAAACAATCCTGCTGCATTGCAATAGGACGGGTTGGCAGACGGGCGAAGGCGCAGCATTTAAAGGGAGTTCGTCAGCTGCCGTTGCCGTCCCGATATGGCTCGGCCCCGACCCCGGAAGGATCGCATCATGGCCCATGCAGCACACGGCTCGTTCAGTTTCGCCGGCCGGCTCCACGTGCCCGCTCGGTTTCGCCGCGCATTGAATTGGATCATTTGGGCGCGCGAAGCAGAAGCCATTCGCCGCATCGAACAGGAATCCGGCTTTCTCATCGGACCGTCGCAGCTTCGCGAGATGAAGCGCCATCACCTTGCGCATCGGCCACTGTGACGGTGAACCTGGCTGAGGTTGCATGACGACTTACATCCGCAAGCTCTGGCCGTATGAGGCCGCGCTCTTTTCGGAGCATCTGTGCCGGCTCGGGCCCGAGGCGCGGCGTATGCGCTTTGCCGGTCCGGTCAACGACGCGCGCATCAAGAACTATGTCCGTGAAGCCTGGGATCTGGACACCACGATCCTTGGCTATTTCGTCAACGGCGTTATCCGCGGCTCGGCGGAGCTGCACCCACTCACGAAAGAGTGGACGGGCAAGGCCGAGGCGGCTTTCGCGATCGAAGAGGCTTGGCAGGGACGTGGCGTCGGCCGCGCACTTCTTGCGCGCACCTTCACACTCGCCCGCAATCGCGGCTTTCGCCAGCTGCACCTCTTCTGCCTGCAAGAGAACCGGCGCATGCTGAAGCTCGCGCGCGAGCTCGGCGCACGCCTCACCTATGACGAGGGCGAAGTCGACGCGCTGCTCGAACCGCCGCTTGCCAACCCGTTCTCCTGGTACGGCGAAGCGCTCGATGATGCGGAAAGCGCGTTCCAGGCAACATTGAGCCTGTTGCAGCCGAAGCCTGCCGGTGTGGCGGCCTGAGCATCAATCATGCTCGTCCTCGTAACCCGCAAGATGTAGCGGGCGGGCGGCCACGCCGTTGAGCTCACACCAGCGCAACAGCGCGTCGTCGCGGCCATGGGTGATCCACACTTCGCCAGGCGCAATTTCTTCAATCGTCTGCAGCAGCTCCCCCCAATCGCAATGATCGGAAATGACGAGCGGCAATTCCACGCCGCGCTGTCGGGCCCGCTGACGGATCATCATCCAGCCTGACGCAAAACAGGCGAGAGAATCGGGAAAGCGGCGCGCCCAGCGGTCGGAAAAAGCCGAGGGCGGACAGACGACGATGGCGCCGGCAAACTCACCTTTACGCCCATTGTCCACGGTTGCCGGCGCGAGCGGGCCAAGATCGAACCCCTCCTCACGATAGAGATCGCACAGACCCTTCAAAGCACCGTGAATATAGATCGTGCGGTCGTATCCCGCCTCCCGGAGAAGGCCGATGACGCGCTGGGCCTTGCCGAGCGCATAGGCGCCGACAAGATGCGTACGTTCGGGGAAAACCTGCGTCGAGTGAATGAGCTTGGCGATCTCGCCGCGATCGTCGGGATGGCAAAAGACCGGCAGGGCGAAGGTCGCCTCGGTGATGAAGACATCGCAGGCGACCGGCTCGAAGGCGGCACAGGTCGGATCCTTGCGTCGTTTGTAGTCGCCCGAAGCAACGATGCGGAAGCCGTCCTTTTCCACGGCGATCTGCGCCGATCCGAGCACATGGCCGGCCGGGTGAAAGCTGACAGAGACACCGTTGATGGCGACCGCTTCGCCAAGCTTCGCTTCCTCTTTGGAGGCGGCGAAGTCCGCCCCATATCGGGCCGCCATGATCTTCAACGTCTGTGACGTCGCCATGACGGCGCCATGACCGGCGCGCGCATGATCGGCATGGCCGTGGGTGATGAGCGCGCGTGGCACCGGCCGGGTCGGGTCGATGTAGAAATCTCCCGGCGGGCAGTAGAGGCCTTTCGGCGTTGTGCACAAAAGCTCGGTCGGGCGCATTTCGCCGACATAGGGGTGCGGGCCGGGTTTTCCATGTCTCCGACACGTCGTGCCGGAGCTTTTTGCCCTTGCGGCTAAATCTCGCCGAGCCGCAGCCAGCGGTCGTCGTCGGGTCGCCGCACCTCCCAGATGCGCCAGCCGTTGAGATTGACCTTCTTGCCGTCGCGGGTGCGCACATGCGCGATGAGCGCCGCCGAGGGAGAGTTGTAGCTCGTGCCGTTCACAACCCAGTGGCCGTCAACGATGACGCCTTCCACCGTCTGGCCGGCATAAGCGGCTCTAAGAGTGGTACCGTTCGGCAGAAACACTTCGTGACCGTGACGGCCGATCTTCGACCAGCCGCCCTCCTTGGCACCGCCACCCTTGGCGCGCCGCGCACGTTCGCCGGGGCTTTCTTCCGCAGCCGCACTCCCTCCTCTGCGGCCGTCGAGGCCGAGCAGGCGACGGAGGATGGCGTTCTGCGTCTCCTCAAAATCTTCACGTGCACCTTCGATCCTCTTGTGCACATCCATGTCGACAGCAATCGTGGCGAGGTTCTCCTCGTCCTTCTTCTTGCCGCCCTTTTTCTTCTTGGCCATGCCTCCCCCCGGCAGCCGCATCTTGGCATTGTGGAACTTTTCGACGTCGCGGGGGACGCGACGCAACGTCAGGTCCGCTCGACTTGGGCGCCGCCAAGCCTAAACTCATCGTCATGACGGCACCCGCTGCGATCCCCATTGGCGAAAACGGGCTCCTGCCGGAGCGTTTCCAGCAATGGTTCGCCGACCGGGGCTGGGCACCGCGCCCCCATCAGCTCAAGCTCATCGCGCAAGCGCGGGCGGGATCCTCGTCGCTTTTGATCGCTCCGACCGGCGCTGGCAAGACGCTCGCAGGCTTTCTGCCCTCACTCATCGAGCTTTCGCAAGCGCGCGAGAGGCGCAATTCATCACATTTCATCGGTCCGCACACCCTTTATGTCTCGCCGTTGAAGGCGCTCGCCGTCGATATCGAGCGCAATCTCGGCATGCCGGTCGCCGAGATGGAGCTGCCCGTGACGGTGGAAACGCGCACCGGCGATACACCCGCCCATAAGCGACAGCGCCAGAAACTCAGCCCTCCCGACATCCTTCTGACGACGCCGGAGCAGGTTGCGCTTTTGATCGCCTCACGCGATGCGGAGCGCTTCTTCGCGCGCCTGTCGACCGTCGTCTTCGACGAATTACACTCTTTGACCCCTTCAAAGCGCGGCGACCTTTTGGCGCTCGGGCTTGCGAGGCTGCGCAGGCTTGCGCCGGGCCTTAAAACGATCGGCCTCTCCGCTACGGTCGCCTTTCCCGAAGATCTGCGCGCCTGGCTCGTCGAACAGCGGCCAGAGGCGCCGTGCAATCTCGCCGAGATGGTGGTCGTTGGCGAAGGCGCGCCTCCGGAGATTTCGATCCTGCATTCTGAAACGCGCATCCCCTGGTCGGGGCACACGGCCCGCTATGCGCTGCCTGAGGTGCTAGAGGCGATCAAGAGCCACCGCATGACGCTCGTCTTCGTCAACACGCGCTGGCAGGCGGAGATGCTGTTCTCCGAGCTCTGGCGCATCAACGAGGATGCACTTCCAATCGCGCTGCATCACGGCTCGCTCGACCGCGGTCAACGCCGCAAGGTGGAGGCGGCGATGGCAGCGGGCTCTCTGCGTGCGGTCGTTGCCACCTCAACGCTCGATCTCGGCATCGACTGGGGCGACGTCGATCTCGTCATTCATGTCGGTGCGCCAAAAGGCGCAAGCCGGCTCGCGCAGCGGATCGGGCGTGCCAATCACCGCATGGACGAGCCGTCCCGAGGGCTTCTCGTGCCCTCAAACCGTTTCGAGGTGATGGAATGCCAGGCGGCACTCGAAGCCAATGAAGCCGGCATTCAGGATACGCCGCCGCTCCGGCCCGGCGCACTCGATGTCTTGTGCCAGCATATCCTCGGCATGGCCGTCGCCGCCCCGTTCGACCTTGAAGCCCTCTATGACGAGGTGCGCTCGGCAGAAAGCTATCGCGGCCTCAGCTACGAGGAATTCGAGCAGGCGGTCGATTTCGTGGCGACCGGCGGCTATGCGCTCAGGAGCTACGAGCGCTACGCCAAGATCCGCCGCCGCAAGGACGGGCTTTGGGCGCTCTCGCATCCGAAGCTCGCCCAGCAATACCGGCTCAATCTCGGAACCATCGTCGAGGCGCCGATGCTCAATGTGCGCCTTGCCTCCAGGCGTGGGGGGAAGGACGGCCGCCCCGGCACGGTGCTGCGCGGGGGACGCATCCTCGGCAAGATCGAGGAATATTTTCTGGAACAGCTCGTTCCGGGCGACACGTTTCAGTTCGCCGGCCAGGTTCTCGCCTTCGTCGGCATTCGCGAAAACGAGGCGCTGGTCACACGTGCCGAGGCCAACGACCCAGCCATCCCCTCCTATGCCGGCGGCAAATTCCCTTTGAGCACCTATCTCGCCGCCGGAGTGCGGGCGATGCTCGCCGATCCCACCCATTGGGAGAAGCTGCCGAACCAGGTGCGCGACTGGCTCGCCATTCAGCGCGAGGTCTCGGTGCTGCCCTCAAAAGACGCGCTTCTCGTGGAGACCTTCCCGCGTGACACGAAATTCTACATGGTCGCCTATCCTTTCGAAGGCCGGCTCGCGCATCAGACACTCGGTATGCTGTTGACGCGCCGGCTGGAGCGGGCGCGCGCCCGCCCGCTCGGCTTCGTCGCCAACGATTATGCGCTCGCCGTCTGGGGGCTGCGCGACATGGGGGCTTTGTTCGCCACGGGCAAACCCGCGCTCCCGGAGCTCTTCGACGAAGACATGCTGGGCGACGATCTGGAGGAATGGCTGGCAGAGAGCTATCTCTTGAAACGCAGCTTCCGCAACTGTGCCATCATCGCCGGACTGATCGAGCGTCGGCATCCCGGCGAAGAGAAGAGCGGCCGGCAGGTGACGATCTCCACCGATCTCATCTATGACGTGCTGCGCAGCCACGAGCCCGACCATATTCTGCTCAAAGCCACGCGTGCAGATGCTGCCACCGGGCTTCTCGACATTCGCCGGCTCGGCGAAATGCTGTCGCGCATCCGGGGGCGAATCGTGCATCAAAGGCTTGCGCATGTCTCACCGCTTGCCATCCCGGCCATGCTGGAAATCGGCCGGGAGCCGGTCTTCGGCGAGGCGCAGGAGGATCTCCTGGTCGAGGCCTCCGAGGAGCTGATGCGCGAAGCTATGGGCAGTGAGGCAGCTTTTGGCGCTGGCGGAGAATTCTCACAGAGACGAGATCTTGTCTGAGACGCACATCGCGCTGTCCGGGCGCGAGCTGGTGCTCGATGTCTCCGGAGCGCTCTGGGATCCGGCCTCGCGGTTGCTGGTTGTGACAGATCTCCACCTGGAGAAGGCCTCGTCCTTCGGCCGCAGGCGCACGTTCCTTCCGCCCTACGACAGTGCCGCGACCCTGGCGGCCCTCCACAACCTAATCTTGCGCCGCAAGCCGAAAACCGTCCTATGTCTCGGCGACAGCTTTCACGACGGCGGCGGGCCCGACCGCCTTGCCGAGATCGATCGCGGCAAGATAGCCGCGCTTCAGGCAGGCCGCGATTGGATCTGGATCGCCGGCAATCACGACCCCGCTCCACCACCGGGCCTTGGCGGCGAGTGTCTCGCGGAGCTTTCGCACAACGGCCTCACCTTCCGACACGAGCCGGAAGACACGATGGTGGAAGGGGAAATCGCCGGACACCTTCACCCTTGCGGGAAAATCTCGCGGCGCGGACGCAGCGTGCGCCGGCGGGCCTTCGTGACCGACGGCACGAGGCTCGTCCTGCCATCGTTCGGCGTGTTGACCGGCGGGCTCAACGTGCTCGACCGGGCCTTTGTCAGCCTTTTCGCCAGGCGAGGCTTCATCGCCTTCCTGGTCGGAGCCGATCGGCTCTACCCGGTCGCTCCGGCGTCGCTCCGGCCAGACTGAGCGAACCGCGTCGCCGAGACCAGGCGCCGAGACCGGACGCCGACGTCAGGTGCCGGGGCCAGTCAGTGAGACCACCTCAGTTGCGGCGGAAGATGATGCCGGCCATCCAGCCGGTGAAGACGGCAACCATGACTGCGAAAAGACCGTAGAGAAGCGGCTGCTCCGTCGAAAAGCGCGCGATACGATCCGAAAAGCCGCTCTTTTCGACAAGCAGGCTTTGCACTTCCGCGGCGACCAGCTCTTCGTTGCGGAAGAGGAAGACGGAGACGTGATACGTACCGACGGGTATCGCCGAGGGTAGATGGAAAGTGGTGCGAAAGACATTGGGGGCGAGGAAGGTGACCGCATCGCCCCGCTTGACGAAGAATTCATTCTGTTTCTTCAGCTCCACGAGCGCCTTTGCGAAGGCCTCGTCCTCGGGCGTGTAGCTCGCGTCGCGCGAGAAGCCGAGATCAGCGAAATCCAGCTTGTAGCGCGCCAGAAGCTGTTGGCTCGCCGCATCGTTCAAGTTCTCGCTCATATGGATGACGTAGAAGCTCGGGACATTGTAGAATTCCCGAGATGCCGTGTTGATCCAGATCCCGGCGACCTGGCCCTTGCGTCGTACGACGAGTGGCATCTGCGGACCCGACACGACGATCGCCACCTCATAATCGCGCTCGCCACTGGGGGAATCAGCTCCTTCAACCGCACCAAAAACCGTGATGTTGGAGCCCGTGAAGTTCGAGGTGATCTCGACGGCATCGTCGGACAGGGTGGAGACGAGCTTCTCCGCCGAAGCCGGCCCGCAGGCGAGGAGACTGGAGAAAAGGACGAGAGCGAGCAGGGCGCGCATCAGCCGATCCCCTGCAGAACGGCGATCGAATAGAGGCTCGTGGGCGGCAGAAACAGGTTCAACAAAAAGCGGATCGCAACCGCCAGCACCAGAAGCGCCAGGAAAAGCCGCAGCTGGTCGCCGCGCATGGCCTGACCGATCTGGGCCCCAAACTGGGCTCCCACGACGCCGCCGACGATCAGAAGAAAGGCCAGCATCAAATCGACGGCACCGTTTTCGATCGAATGCAGCACCGTGGCGAGCGCCATCGTGAAGAGGATGTAGCCGAGAGACGTGCCGATGACGACGTTGCTCGGCACCCGCAGAAGGTAAATCAGCGCCGGCACCATGATGAAGCCGCCACCGATCCCAAGCACGGTGCCGAGAAAGCCGATCGACAGGCCGAGCAGGATGACCGGGATGACGCTCACATAGAGTTTGGAGCGGCGGAAGCGGACCTTGAACGGCAGGCCGAGCAGCCAATTGTGGTGGCGACCTCGGCGCAGATTGGGAGGGCGTCCGCGGCGTGCGCGCAGGAAGGAACGTAGCGCCTCGCGCAACATGAGGCTGCCGATCAGCCCCAGAAAAGTGACATAGGACAGCGAGATGATGACATCGAGCTGGCCCAGCGAGCGCAGCATGGTGAAGACCCGCACGCCGAGCCATGAGCCCGTGACGCCGCCGACGATGAGAAACATCGTCATCTGCGGGTCGATCATCCGCCGGCGCCAATAAGAAATCGCAGCCGAGGTGGACGAGGCAACAATCTGAGGCGTGACCGTCGCCACGGCGACAGCGGGGCTGATGCCGGAAAAGATCAAAAGGGGGGTCAGCAGAAAGCCGCCACCAACGCCGAACATGCCCGAGATGAAGCCGACCGCCGCCCCCATTCCGAGATAGACGAAGATGTTGACCGTCAGTTCAGCGATCGGGAGATAGAGCTGCACGCAGGACGGTCCTGTCGCTATCGGCGAAATTCGCTCGGTCTAGGGCGATCTCTTCAACACCGCCGCTCCGTGAAGCGCAAGACGGTGGTTCAGATATCTTTTTCCTCAAGCGCCTTAATGATGCCCGTATCGATTTCACCGGTCACGGAAAGGCCGTTATCCTTTTGAAACGAAGCAATTGCCTGGCGCGTCTTCTTGCCGAAGATGCCGTCTGCCGGGCCCGGATCGTAACCCTTTCGGGAGAGAAGATCCTGGGTATGCTTCACCAGGTCGGGGCCACTGAGGCTCACACTCTCGCCGACATGCTCGCCCCAGCCGCTTTCAGGCGCGAAGACCATGTTGGCCTGCGGATCGATCGGCAGGGCCTTGAAGGTCTCGGCGGCCTTCTTCGCCTCCGGCAGGAGATCCTGCGGCAGCGCATCGGCGATTTCCTGCTGGCGTTTTTTCGCCTGCTGATCGCCCGAGCGTGCGGCCACGGCAAACCATTTGTAGGCTGCGACAAGGTCCTGTTTGACACCCAGGCCGCGGGCGAAAAGAACCGCGATGTTGAACTGGCTGTCGCGTACACCCCGTTCGGCGGCGCGTTCAAAAAGATCAGCCGCTTTTTCCAGGTCCGGGGCACCGTCCGCCCCCTCCGCGTAAAGAACGGCGAGATTGTGCATGGCTTTCACGTTTCCGGCATCCGCCGCCTTGCCATACCAGCTGAGAGCCTTGTCGATGTCCTTGGGAACGCCGCGTCCCTTCTCGTAGATCGAGCCGAGCCTGTATTGTGCCGGTGCGAGGCCGCCGCGGGCGGCGCGCTCGTACCAGGCGACCGCCGTTGCCTGATCGCTCGCCACACCACGCCCTTCGGCATAGCGCACGGCGACTTCGAACTGAGCCTCCGTGACTCCGGTTTCGGCGGCACGCCTGAGCTTTTCGGAGCCGATTGACGCCGGCAGAGGGGTAGACAGATGCGAGGCGGCCGGACCTTGTGCCATCGGTGCGGACGTCTGCGCCTGTGCAGATGGCGGCGGAGTGATCGAGGCCGTCTGTGACAGCGCTTCGGCGTCGGAGAACATTTCGGTGTCGTCAGGCTCTGCCGGAGCGGAGGGCGGAGAGGATTCCGGCGTCCGGTCGAGCGCCATCTCTTGCTCGGCTTCAGGCTTCGGCGCGCTGGCGCGTGCGGGGGGCGTCAGTTCTTGAGCGCTCAGTCCCGGCAGAGCGGAGAGCCGCGTCGAAAAGGCCGTCTCCCGGTCGGGCCGAGGCAAAGGCGCGGCGTTGCCGGCTTCCATCATCGCTTCGCCGGACGCGGGGCTCGGCTGAACGATCGAACTCCCGTCACCTGGAACTTCGGTCTCCTTCGGAGCGGGCGCCGGTGTCTCGATCGCCGGATGCGAATTCGCAGTCCGAGCCTCCTCGCCTCGCACCTTGACGAATTGCACCGCAGCGAAGGCGACGGCGAGCGCGACGGCCCCCGCCACGAGAAGACGGCGCCGTGCCTTGAAGAAATCGAGGATCTGCGAGCCGCCGTGCCCTTTGGCACGACCGGCATCACGCTCAGCGGCTGCAGCTTCGGCCGCGGCAGCACGGGCGGCGCGGCGCGCGGCGCTCAAGAAATCGCTCGAAGAGGTTTCTCTGTTGCGGCTTTGAGCCCTGAAATCCTCGTAAGCCGCCGCCAGCGCCTCTTCCGAACCGTTTGTCTGGGAAGACGCGTTCTTGCGGGCTGCGGAGATGTAATGGCTTGCCGAACTCGGCGCATCTGCGAGATCGGAATGCAAAGGACCGCCACCGGGCTCCAACAAGGCGTCCAGCGTCACCTCTTCTTCCTGGCGAGGCACGAAGGATTCCGCCCGCCCGCCGGTCGCCCGCTTCAGCAATTGCGTGGCGGAAAGGCGGCTGAGGAGGCCTGAGGGCGTGGTGTCTTCCACCCGTTTTTCCGGCTCAGGGGCGGGTGGCCGCGGCGACCATTGCACGGAGCCGCCGGGGCCAGGCTTTTGGGAAGACGGCGCGGTCGAGGAAGGGGCCTTCCCGGAAGGTCTGCCGTCATCACCATGAGGGGCAGCGCGCGGCGCAGGCGGGTTCGAACCACCATTATCGTCGCCTGAGAGCGGCAGATCGCGCTCGAGAAAAGCCATGCGCTTGACAACGGCTTCCAGCGTTTCGTGCACAGCATCGAGCGAGCTTAGTGTGCGTTCCTCGCTTGCCTCGGCGACGGATTTCAGCTCCCCGAGATCGTGCTGGAGCGCGCTCGCGAGACGGGCCAGCGCTTCCGATCCTTCCGCGGTATCGACGCCTGCCGCATGCCAGGTCTCCGCGTCGTGGTGCAGCTCCTGTCGATCGAGGCGTTCGCGAATATCAGCGAGGGCATCTTCGAGGCGCGTCAGCGCCTTCGATTCCGCTGCGGGGCGATCGAGCATCGCGGAGATGCGGCCGATCTGGGCTTCCAGTTCGCGATTGAAGCGGGCCGGCTCCTCGGGCAGCCGGTCGAGGCGCTCCTTGATCTCGCGGATGGCCGGCTGCAGCACACGGACGCCAGCATCCGCGGTCGGCGGGCTGTTGCGGATATCGGCGCGCAGCTCGGCGATCTCCGAGCGTAGATCGACGATATCGTTCAAAAGACCGCTGTCGCTGTCCGGCAGCTTTTCATCGAGGCCCTGTATGCGCGCCTCGAGCGCCGCAAAGCGCTCCCCGATCGGAGCGCTGGTGACCGCGTCTTCCATACGGGCGACGAGGCCGGAAAGTTGATCGACGTCGACCCGCTCCTCGGCGAACCGCGCATCGATTTCCGACAGTCGATCGAGCACGGGCTTAAGCGAGAAGCGCTCTTCGCTCTCGGTGAGAAAGCCTGAAATTTCCGCCGCAAGACGGTCGAGGCGCTGGGTGATTTCTTCGATATCGGATGAGCCGACGCTTCGGTCATCGAGGCTCGTGGCGATGCGGGTCAGCTTATCGTCGAGCGCCGTCAGCATCGGACGCGTGTCCGGCACGGTCTGAATGCGTTCGGAAAGCTCAGACAGGCGCCCCTCTACCGGGCCGAGGTCGGACCGGTTTTCGCCGAGACCTTCAATCCGCTCCGCCAGACGGTCGAGCTGTGCGGCAAGATCGTCGATGGCGCCGATCCGGTTGTCGCGGATCTCATCCATCGCCGCCGCAAGCATGTCGAGCCGGCTTTCGATACGGGCGAAACTCTCGTCTTCATCGCCGCGATCGTGGGGTTGTGAGATTGCATCAATGCGACCGGCGAGTTCGGCGAGCCGGGCTTCGATCGCATCAAAGGCTTTGCCCTGCGGAAGCGCGGCGAGACCGATGCGAATGGCGGCGATTTCCTCGGAGAGCGCCTGAGGCTGGACCACCGCGGCGACACTGCGATGCAGCGCTTGAAGGCGCAGATCAACATCGCCCATGCGCTCCTGCAGAGAAGCGAGCGCGCCGCGCGAAGGGCGCACCTCGTCTTCGAGTGCATGCTGCAGCTTCTCGATCTGGCGCAAGACTTCAGCGTTCTTGTCGGCGGCATTCGTGTCGGCCGGAGCGGGCTTCCTCTCGAGGTCGTCGGCGGGCGCGGGGCGGGAACTCTCTGCTGGCGCTTCGCTCTTCGGGCGCCGGGTGGCGAGATCGCGGGCGAAATCGGCGAGACCGCCAGCGAATGCGCGGCGCGGTTCGGTGGGCTTTTCGGAGGAAGCAGACTTGCGGGAGACCGGCGCCCGGACGCGCGATTCGGTGGGTGTCGCCCGCGGTTCCGGCGCGGGCGCCTCTTCGGGGGCAGCGGCGTGCCTGCCAGCGCCACCACGTGACAGCTCCTCCAGATGCCGTTCGAAGGCGTCGAGACGCTTCAAGAGGTCATCGGCTGCATCCGACGCCTGTTCGGAGGAAGGGGGGGTCGACGTCAGCGGCTCGTCGAACGTACCTGGAACCGGAGGCGCGGGCGGCGAACGACGGCTGCGGGCTTCCGTGGTGCGATCGGCCTCGCCGCGTTCCGCCTCGTCGATGCGCCGCGCAAGCGCTTCGACGGCCGCCTGCAAATGTTCGGTGCTGATGTCGCCCTCGCCGGCAAGGCGCTCGGCTTGAGAATCCGCATAGGCCGGCTCGTGAATGATGCGGCCTTCAGCATCGAAGCGCGCATTCAACAGAGCCCGCAGATCGGTTTCCCCCTGACCCGGCGCGCGCGGGGGCGATCCTGCTCTGCCTCTCCATGATGTGCGGGCTTTCATTGCGTCTCCTCGGACCGGAAGAGAAAAACTCGACCGTTCGCACACGGACAGGTCGAAGCACTCTGATGGTTGGAAAAAGGTTAACGGCGCTCATGGTAAACATGACGTTAACTCTGCCATGTTTTGGACGATTTCTCATGTTGAGCAGCCGGGAAAGCAGCCTGACAAGGAACCGGGGCGGCAAACGCCCCGTTCACGTTTCATCGAAGCCCGTAGGCCGGACCTATAGGCTCATGATTGACGTGCGCTAATGTTCGGTCGAGAGACTGCGATCTCAATCAAAGTGAACGTACTCACGCCCGACCGGCGGAAAGCTGGAGCTTACGGCGGGTGCAGAAAGTGGACGTGAATGACTTACAGCATCGGTGAATTGTCGCGCGAATTCGGCGTGACGCTTCGAACCCTACGATTTTACGAGGACAAGGGTCTCCTCAATCCGCGTCGCGAGGGACTGAACCGCATCTATTCCCGGCGCGACCGGGCACGGCTGAAGCTTGTCCTGATGGGCAAGAAGGTCGGCTTCTCGCTGGTGGAGATCAAAGAGATCCTCGATCTCTACGATCTGAAGGACGGCGAGGTCCTGCAGATGCAGGTCGCTCTCGACAAGTTCGAGGGACAGGTTGCCGTCCTGAAGCGGCAGAAAGAAGAGATCGAGCACGCGATCGACGAATTGTCTCAAACGATGGATTCAGTGCGCCAGATCCTGACCCAGAAGCAGGACGAGCAAAAGCAGGCTGGCGAGGCCGCCTAAGTCTTAGAAGACGTTGCGTCACGCAAAGAAACCCGCGCATTTCCGCGGGGTCAAAGGCTCGTGCGCGCTTGTCAGTGACGAAATCAGACGATAATGGAAGGTCGATCCAGCTGACGTTTACGTAAAGGTAAGCTCACTCATGCCGACCTATTCCGCTCCCGTTCGCGATACGCTTTTCGTCCTCAACGACGTGCTTGGAATTGGCCGTCTTTCGAACCTGCCGGGCTTTGCCGATGCCAGCGGCGAAGTCATGGAAGCGGTTCTGGAAGAAGGCGGGAAATTCTGCCGCGAAGTCCTGACCCCCCTCAATCAGGTGGGTGACCGCGAAGGCTGCACCCGTCATGACGACGGTCGCGTGACGACGCCTTCCGGCTTCAAGGACGCTTACAACCTTTATGCCGAGGGCGGATGGGTCGGACTTGCCGCCGACCCCGCCTATGGCGGTCAGGGACTGCCATTCGTCATCGCCACGGCCGTCGGCGAGTTCCAGGCCTCGGCCAATATGGCGTGGTCGATGTATCCGGGCCTTGCCCAGGGAGCCATCGCCGCCCTCTCCGCACATGGCAGCGACAGCCAGAAGAGCGAATATCTTCCGCGGCTCATCGCGGGCGAATGGCTCGCCACGATGAACCTGACGGAGCCGCATTGCGGCACCGATCTCGGCCTCATCCGCACCAAAGCCGTGCCGCAGGACGACGGCAGCTACCGGCTAAGCGGCCAGAAAATCTTCATCTCCGGCGGCGAGCATGATCTCACGCCCAACATCGTGCATCTCGTGCTTGCGCGCATCGAAGGCGCACCCGCCGGTGTCAAAGGCCTGTCGCTCTTCCTGGTGCCAAAGCGCCTGCCCGATGCGGATGGTGCACCCGGCGAGGCGAACGGTGTCACCTGCGGTGCGATCGAAGAAAAGATGGGCATTCACGGCAATACCACCTGCGTCATGAATTATGACGAGGCCAAGGGCTGGCTTGTCGGCGAAGCCCATAAGGGCCTCAAAGCGATGTTCACGATGATGAACGAGGCGCGGCTCGGCGTCGGCCTGCAGGGACTGGCGCAGTCGGAAATCGCCTATCAGAATGCCGTTACCTATGCGCGCGACCGGCGCCAGGGGCGCGCGCTTTCAAAGAAGAACGGGGCAGCCGGCGAACCCGCATCCGCCGCCGACCCGATCATCGTGCATCCCGACATCCGCCGTATCCTGATGTCGGTGCGCGCCTTCAACGAGGCGGCGCGCGCACTCATGCTCGACACATCGCTCAAATCCGATATCGCCACCCGCAGCCCCGATCCCGCAGCCCGACAGGCGGCGGAAGACTGGCTTGCGCTCGTCACGCCGGTCATCAAGGGCGTCTTTACCGATCGCGGCTTTGAAAACGCCGTCGCCGCGCAGCAGGTCTATGGCGGCCATGGCTATATCGCGGAATGGGGCATGGAGCAGTTCGTGCGCGATGCGCGCATTGCCATGATCTACGAGGGTGCCAACGGCATCCAGGCGCTCGATCTCGTCGGGCGCAAGCTTCCCGCAGACAACGGCCGCGCCATCACAGCATTCCTGACCGAGATCGCGACCTTCCTCGCCGAAAACGCTGAGGACGCGACGCTTGCGCCGCTCGTCCCTGCCCTGAAGGAGGGGCTCGACCATCTGCAAAAGGCGACGATGTGGCTCGCCAAGAACGGCATGCAGGACCCGGACAATGCAGGCGCCGGTTCCACCGATTACATGCACCTCTTCGGCCTTGTCGCGCTCGGCTATATGTGGGCGAAAATGGCGCAAGCGGCGGGCAGAGCACTCGCCGCAGGCGCAACGGAGGATCAGAGCTTCTACGAAAACAAGCTTCTCTTCGCCCGTTATTACATGGAACGGGCGATGCCGGAGACCGGAACCCGCCTCAGACGGATCGCCACCGGTGCGGAGACGACGATGGCGCTGCCGGCAGAGGCTTTTTGAGGCCTCGCAGACGTCAAAACCAAACAGAACATTGTATCTGCGGAGCCCTCACCGCGGATCGCCAGGGCAGGAGAGAACATGTCTGAAGCTTATATCTACGACCATGTGCGCACGCCGCGCGGCCGCGGCAAGAAGGACGGAGCGCTGCACACCGTGCCGACCGTGCGGCTTGCAGCAACCGCGCTTGAGGCCGTGCGCGAGCGCAACGGGCTCGATACGAGCCTCGTCGACGATGTGATCCTCGGCTGCGTCGATCCGGTCGGCGAAGCGGGCGGCAATATCGGCCGCGCCGCGGTTTTCGCCGCCGATTATCATCAGTCCGTTCCAGGCATGCAGATCAACCGCTTCTGTGCCTCGGGCCTCGATGCCGTCAACATGGCGGCCGGCCAGGTCGTTACCGGTCACCATGATCTCGTCGTCGCCGGCGGGGTGGAATCGATGTCGCGCGTCGGGCTCGGCGCGTCGGGCGGCGCCTGGGCCGTCGATCCGCAAGTGGCCGTGCCCGCCTATTTCATGCCGCAGGGCGTCTCCGCCGACCTCATCGCGACCAAATACGGCTTCACCCGCGACGATTGCGATGCCTATGCGGTGGAAAGCCAGAAGCGCGCCCATGCCGCCTGGGAAGAAGGCCGTTTCAAGCGCTCGATCGCACCGGTCAAAGACCCGACCGGCCTGCCGCTCCTCGAACGCGACGAGCATCCAAGGCCCGAAACCGACATGCAGTCTCTCGGTTCCCTCAAGCCGTCCTTCGCGGGCGTCGGCGAAATGGGCGGCTTCGATGCGGTCGCGATCCAGGCCCATCCGGAAGTCGAGAAGCTCCGCCACGTCCACCACGCCGGCAATTCCTCCGGTATCGTCGATGGCGCAGCCGCTGTCCTCATCGGCAACGAACAGGGCGGCAAGGCCGCCGGATTGAAGCCGCGCGCAAAAATCCGCGCCTTCGCCAATATCGGTTCGGAACCCGCCTTGATGCTGACCGGGCCGGTCGACGTGACGGAAAAGCTCCTGAAGCGCTCCGGCATGCAGTTTTCCGACATCGATCTGGTGGAGATCAACGAGGCCTTTGCCTCCGTCGTGCTGCGCTACATCCAGGCCTTCGATCTCGATCCGCAAACGGTCAACGTCAATGGCGGGGCGATCGCCATGGGCCACCCGCTCGGCGCGACGGGTGCGATGATCCTCGGGACGGTGCTCGACGAATTGGAGCGACGCGATCTCAACACCGCCCTCGTCACCTTGTGCATCGGAGCCGGTATGGGCACGGCGACGATCATCGAAAGGGTCTGAGCCATGCCGAAAATCGACATCGATCAGATCCCCGAGGTGAACGCCACCGGTTATCCGGAACCCTATAAGGCGCAGGTGGCCGGGCGCTTCCGAAAGCGCCTCGGCAATGCCGGCGGTCTCGACCAGTTCGGCGTCAATCTCTGCCGTCTGCAACCCGGCGCCGCCTCATCCCAGCGCCACTGGCACGAGACGGAAGACGAATTCGTCTTCATCGTCGAAGGCGAAGTGGCGCTCGTCGAAGACGGCGGCGAGACGATCCTGAAGGCGGGAGACGCCGCGACCTTCAAGGCGGGCGTCGCGAACGGCCATCAGCTCATCAACCGGGGCGACAGGGATGTGCTCATCCTGGAGGTCGGAACACGTTCCGGGGCCGACACCGTGACCTATCCCGACATCGATTTGCGCTCGGTCACCGGCGACGGTGCACCCGGCTACACGCATAAGGACGGCACGCCTTACGAGCGCGGCTGAGCCTGGGGAGAAACAACCAATGACCTACGAGAATTTCACCTGCGAAACGGGTGACGACGGGATCGCTCTCGTCACCTGGAACATGCCGAATCGTTCCATGAACGTCTTCACGGAGACGGTGATGGAGGAACTTTCCGCGATCGTGGAATGGGCGGTGGCGGAAGACGCCGTGAAAAGTGTCATCATCACCTCGGCGAAGAAGGATTTTACCGGCGGCGCCGACATCAACATGCTGTCCAGCCTGCTCGGCACCTTCGAAGCCAAGAAGGCCGAAAACCCGCAAGTCGCCACAGCCGAACTCCTTGAACGTGCCTCGCGCATGTCGCGGCTCTATCGCCGGATCGAGACCTGCGGCAAGCCCTTCGTCGCCGCCGTCGCCGGCACCTGCATGGGCGGCGGGACCGAGCTGATGCTCGCCTGCCATGGTCGCGTCGTCGCTGAAAACGCCAAGATCGGGCTGCCGGAAGTTAAGATCGGCATCTTTCCGGGGGCTGGCGGCACGCAGCGCGTGATGCGCATGGCGGATGCCGTTGCCGGTCTGCAATTCCTTCTGCGCGGCAACACGCTCAAGGCCGATGCCGCCAAATCGATGGGTCTCGTCGAAAAGGTCGTCCGTGAAAGCGAGCTCGTCGAGGCCGCCAAGACGATGTTGAGCGAGGGCGTATCACCGGTCAAACCGTGGGATCAGGAAGGCTACAAGCCGCGCGGTGCAACCGCGGTCTGGACACCCGGCGGTTTCCAGTTCTGGCCCGCTGCGAACGGCCTTTACCGCAAAGAGACCCAGAACAATTACCCCGGCGCACGGGCGATCATGCAGGCCGTCTTCGAGGGCGTGCAACTGCCCATGGACCTCGCGCTCCAGGTGGAGAGCCGCTACTTCGCCAAGACGCTGCAGACCAAGGAAGCGCAGGCGATGATGCGATCGCTTTTCGTGTCGCTGCAGGCGCTCAACAAGGGGGCCCGGCGCCCGGCCGGCGTACCGGCAAGCGACCTGAAGCGCGTCGGCGTGCTCGGCGCCGGCTTCATGGGGGCCGGCATTGCCTATGTCACGGCGCGCGCCGGCATGGCGGTCGCCCTCATCGACCGCGACCAGGAGACGGCGGAGAAGGGCAAGCTGCATTGCGCGGGTCTTCTCGAAAAGGAAGTGGCGCGCGGGCGCATGAGCGAAGACGCTGCCGCCAGCATTCTTGGCCGCATCGTCGCGACGCCCGATTACGCAGCTCTCGCCGATGCCGATCTCGTCATCGAGGCCGTCTTCGAAGACCGCAAAGTCAAGGCCGAGGTGACGGAGAAGGTGAAGGCGCATCTCCCGGAGGGGGCGATCTTCGCCTCCAACACCTCGACGCTGCCGATCACCTCGCTCGCCAAGAACTGGCGTTCGGAGGCGGAATTCGTCGGCATCCACTTCTTCTCCCCCGTCGACAAGATGCAGCTTGTGGAAGTGATCCTGGGCGAGAAGACCGAGGACAAGGCGCTCGCAGTCGCCCTCGATTACGTGCGCGCGATCCGCAAGACGCCGATCGTCGTCAACGATTCGCGCGGCTTCTACGCCAATCGCTGCGTCACCGCCTATCTCCTCGAAGGTCATCTCATGCTTCTGGAAGGCGTGCCGCCGGCGATGGTGGAAAACGCCGGCAAGATGGCCGGCATGCCCGTCGGGCCTTTGTCGCTCACCGACGAGGTCGGCGTCGATCTCGCCTGGAAGATCGTCAAGGCAACCGAGGCCGACCTCGGCGAAGGCGCCGTTTCGGCCGAGCAGAAACGCCTCTTATCGGAGATGGTGGAAGGCCGCGAACGCTTCGGCCGCAAGAACGGCAAGGGCTTCTATGATTACGCCGGCAAGGACAAGCACCTGTGGGCGGGTCTTTCCGAGATCGTGACACCGAAGTCGGCGGACGGTTTCGATTTCGCGGAGTTGAAGGAACGCCTTCTCGTCACGCAGGCGCTGGAAGCGGCCCGTACCGTCGAAGAAGGCGTGATCGAGGATCCGCGCGAGGCCGATCTCGGCTCGATCCTCGGCTTCGGCTTTGCACCCTTCACCGGCGGTACGCTCTCCTATATCGACTTCATGGGTCTTAAGGAGTTCGTCGCGAAGGCAGAGAGGCTCGCCGAGACATACGGGCCGCGCTTCGAGCCAAACGCACTCTTGAAGGAGATGGCGGAGAAGGACGAGACCTTCTATGGCCGCTTCGGCAGGACGGACGAGCACGAAAAGGCGGCATGAGGCCGGTGTATTTCTGATGTATGTCTGGGGCAGACTTCTAAAGTTGGGGCTTTCGGGAACGAAGGCCCCTCTTCCCGTTCCGTTCGGCGTCTCGGAATTGTCGTTTCTCACCTGGCCGTGGGATTGCGACACCAATCTCCATATCACCAACGGTCGCTATCTGATGCTGGCCGATATCGGCCGCTTCGATCTCTTCCGCCGCTTTGGCCTGTGGGACGAGGCGATGAAACGCAGCTGGGCACCGATGCTCGGCGGCGTCAACATCGTTTTCCGGCGCGAAATCCGCATGTGGCAGCGCTTTCAGCTCACCTCGCGCATCGTCACCTGGGAGGGAACGAGCGTCGTCGGCGAGCACCGTTTCGTCCTCGGCGAAAAGGGTGAGGGGCAGGTTGCCGCCCAGGCACTGACCTGGGGCGGCATCTATGACCGCAAGGGCAAACGCTTCGTACCGCCGGAGGAAATGTTCCAAATCCTCGGGATTACGGCCGAGCCGCCGGAGCCCGACCAGAACGTCGCCGCCTTCCTGGCCGCGCAGCGCACCCTGCGAGAGCGCGTCAAAGCCGGCTGAAGCGTCGGGCCTTTGATCGAAACTCAATCAGCTCAAGAAAAACCACCGTGCCGGGCCCCGGCGCGGTTGTGCTTCCGCCCCATTAAGGACTATATTCCTTAATCACGCGCAGGGCGGGAGCGCCCCACGATCATGGTCTGGACACACGCCACTGTTTGGGGCGCCATTGATGCGCTCGCCAGCCGCCACGGCCTCACTGTGTCCGGGCTCGCGCGGAAGGCCGGCCTCGATCCGACCGCCTTCAACCGTTCCAAGAGATGCAGCACCGACGGCCGGCCCCGCTGGCCCTCGACAGAATCCATCGCCAAAATTCTGACCGCGACCGGCGCTTCGCTCGAAGAATTCGTCGGCCTGGTGGAGACCCGCACGCGCTATGGCAACCGCGTGGCCGACACGCGCCTGCCGGTCCCGGCGCAGGTACCGCTTCTCGGCCTGGCGCAGGCCGGCGCGGGCGGCTTCTTCGACGATGGTGGCTTTCCCGTCGGCCAGGGATGGGACGAGGTCGACCTGCCGGTGGCAGACGGCGAAGGCTCCTATGCACTCGAGGTCAGCGGCGATTCCATGCTGCCGCTTTACCGTAACGGTGATGTCATCATCGTCTCCCCGACATCGCAATTGCGGCCGGGGGACCGGGTCGTGGTGAAGACGACGGAGGGCGAGGTGATGGCCAAGACGCTGCAGCGGCAGACGACGGACGCGGTCGAATTGCATTCCCTCAATCCGGAGCATCCCGACCGGGTCTTGCCGCTTACCGAGATCGAGTGGATCGCACGCATCATCTGGGCGAGCCAATAAATTCGGCCGCCCGAGATGCGCGCCCTGACCCTCGTCAGCCTCCTTCTCGTCGTCGGGCTCGTTTTCGGGCTTTTTGCGCTTCCCTCGCCTGCTCCCGACGACCCTGGCAAGCGGCTGCCGGCAGTGCCGCAAGAAGAACCGCTCCAGGCGCGCCCGCAAAAAGTCCCGCCCGCGACGCGCGATGTCACCCCGCGCGGCATGACGCTTGGGCCCAAGGTGACCGGGCCGCTTTTGCGCGTCGAGCCACCGGAGCCTGAGCGCGCGCCCGAAAAAGAGCCGGAGCCGCAGAACACGGCACCGACGGAAAGAACCGAACGCCTCTTTCGCCCCGTCGTCGTTGGTCTCGGCAAGATCGAAAGCGGCAAGCACTCCGTCCGGCTCGCCGGAATAGAGCCGCTCGCGCCCGATGCGAGCTGCGGCGAGCCGGCCTGGCCCTGCGGCATGATGGGACGCTCCGCTCTGCGGCGGCTCATCCGGGCGCGGGCCATCGACTGCACCATCCCGGCGGGGGCGGAAGCTCTCCCGGAGACGACATCATGCCGGCTCGGCGATATCGATCTTAGCGAATGGCTGGTCCAGCAAGGCTGGGCGAAAGCGGCCTCTGCCCGCTATCAGGAGGCGGAAGACGCCTCCAAGCGCGACAAGCGCGGTCAATGGAGCACGGCAAGACCAGGATTCACACCCGACGCGGAGGAGACGGCGCCATTCTCCGCCGACCTCCCCTCACCCACGCCTCTGTGACCGGGCGTCGGCGCAACCGCCGGCCGTCTCAGACGCGAAAATGCTTGGAGAGCTTGAGCGCCTGGCCCTGATAATTGGAGCCGAGCCCGGCGCCATAAAGCGCCTTGGGCAGCGCCGCCATGCGCTCATAGACGAGGCGGCCGACCGTCTGCCCGTGCTCCAGGATGAACGGCACTTCCCGGCTCCTCACCTCCAGCACAGCCCGGCTGCCGCGGCCGCCTGCCGTATCGTCGCCGAAGCCCGGATCGAAAAAGCCCGCGTAATGCACACGGAATTCGCCGACGAGCGGATCGAAAGGCACCATTTCGGCCGCCGTCTCGGCCGGCACATGCACGGCTTCGCGCGAGGCAAGAATGTAGAACTGATCGGGATCGAGGATCAGACCGGCCTTGTCGCTTGGCCGCAAGGGCTCCCAGAAATCGGCGACATCGTAGGCGTCAGGACGGTCGACATCGATGACGCCGGTATGGCGCTTGCCGCGATAGCCGATGAGGCCGTCCTCACCACCTGCGAGATCGACGGACAGCACGAGACCTTCGAAAAAGCGTGGATCGCTCGACAAAAAGGACTTTTCCTGCAGCCGGCCAAGCTCCTCGTCGCCCAGGCGCGCATGGCCACGGCGGAAGCGGATCTGGGCAAGCCGCGAGCCGGTCCGCACGAGGACCGGGAAGGTGCGCGGTGAGATTTCCAGATAAAGCGGTCCGCGGTAGCCAGCCGGGATCTGGTCGAACGCATCGCCATTGTCGGCGATCACCCGCGTGAAGACGTCGAGGCGGCCGGTCGAGCTTTTCGGATTGGCGCTCGCGGCGACCTCTTGCGGCAGCGCCAGGGATTCCAGAAGCGGCACAATATAGACGCAGCCGGTTTCAAGAACGGCACCGCCGGTGATGTCGAAGGCATGCAGCTTGAAGCGATCGAGCTTTCTCTCTACCGCGCAATCGCGCCCGGGCAGGAAGCTCGCGCGTACACGGTAGGCCGTTTCACCGAGGCGCAGATCGAGGCTCGCCGGCTGCACCTGGCGCGCATCGGGGGGCGCGGCGAGATCGATCTCGCCTGCCGCAATCATCGCCTCGATCGCGCCGTCCGGCAAAATGCCGTCACTGTTTTCTTTTGCGTTCATGGCCCCTCGGTTAGCCGAAGCAAAGGGCCACGCCAAGTCGGCAGTTTTCCGCGCTCTCTCCGAGGCAGCTGCACTCCTTGCCGCCGCATGACGCACTTTCTCCCCATGGCCTTTCGTCACGCGCAGCATTGACGCCGAGCAAGTCGAAGAGTAATCGCCTCGAAGACTTCGTGGTGATTTGGCCGGCCGGCTTGCAGCCACGTAAAACAACTCGCTAAAAGGTCGGGGCGCATTCGACCCGGTCTGGCGGCGGCCCGGCCGGGTTTTCGTTTGCTTGAAGGCAGGAATGCGCCGTGACAGATAAAAAGTCCCTTCGCCCCGCCACGCAGCTCGTGCATGGCGGCACCACAAGATCGCAGTTCTCCGAAACCTCTGAGGCCATCTTCCTCACGCAGGGTTTCGTCTATCCGAGCGCTGAAGCCGCCGAGGCGCGCTTCAATGGCGACGATCCGGGTTATGTGTATTCGCGTTATGCGAACCCGACGGTTGCGATGTTCGAGGAGCGCATGGCGCTTCTGGAAGGCGCCGAAGCGGCGAAGGCGACCGCCTCCGGAATGGCCGCAGTCACGGCCGCGCTTCTCGCCGACATTGAAGCCGGCGACCATGTGGTCGCCTCGCGGGCGCTCTTCGGCTCCTGTCTTTACATCGTGTCGCAGCTTCTGCCGCGTTTCGGCGTCACCTGCACGCTCGTCGACGGCTCCAACCTCGATGAATGGCGGGCCGCGGTCACGCCCAAGACCAAGACGCTCTTCTTGGAAAGCCCGGCCAATCCGACGATGGAGCTCGTCGATATCGCGGCCGTTGCGGATATGGGCCGCAGCGTCGGCGCCCGCCTCGTCGTCGACAATGTCTTCGCGACGCCGATTTTCCAGAAGCCTCTCAAACTCGGCGCCCATACCGTCGTCTATTCCGCCACCAAGCATATCGACGGGCAGGGCCGCTGCCTCGGCGGCGTGGTTCTGTCGAATGCCGAATGGGTGGAGGAAAAGCTCCTGCCCTTCGTCAAGCATACCGGCCCGGCACTCAGTCCGTTCAATGCCTGGGTGCTCCTGAAATCGCTTGAAACGCTGGAACTGCGCGTGCGGCGCCAGGCGGAAACGGCGGCAAAGCTCGCCGAGATCATCGGCGCGCATGCGGCCGTCGCTCGCGTTCTTTATCCAGGCCACCCGGATCATCCGCAGGCCGAGCTTGCCCGCAGGCAGATGAGCGGTGGCGGCACGATGATCGCCATCGACATGAAGGGCGGCAAGGACGCCGCCTTCCGCCTCTCCAACGCGCTTCAAATCGTGAGCCTCTCCAACAATCTCGGCGACGCCAAGAGCCTCATCACGCATCCGGCGACGACGACGCATCAGAACGTCGCCGAAGATGTGCGGCGCGAGCTCGGGATCACCGAGGGCATGCTGCGCTTTTCCGTCGGGCTCGAAGATCCCGAAGACCTCGCAGAAGACGTGGCCCAGGCGCTCGACGCGGCGCTCTGAACGGCTCTCGCATCAGAAGGTGCGCCAACCGAGCAGAATGCGCGAGGTCGTCGTCACGGCGCAAAGCGCCGCAAACAGGTAGGCGAGAGGCGAAAAAAACGCGGGAAACAGGCAGAAGGCGAGGAAGAAGATCACCGTCTCCGCGCCTTCCATGAGCCCGGTCGTGAAATAAAGCGACTTCACGCCGCGCTGGTCCGTCGTGATTTTCTTCTTTTCCGCCATCACGGCGAAGGCGAGAAAGCTCGCGCCGTTGACGTAAAAGGCGAGAAGCAGGATCGCGGCCGCAAGTGCGTTGGCGTCCGGATCGGCGAGCGCGAAGGCGGCGGGAACGAGGCCGTAAAAGGCAAAATCGAGAGTGATATCGAGGAAGCCGCCACGATCGCTCAACCTGGTCGCACGTGCGACGGCACCATCGAGCCCATCGGCGAGACGGCCCAAGAGAATAAGAACGAAAGCAAGTACGTAGGCCTCGACGACGATCGCGCCGGCGGCGACAAGGGCGAGACCGAAGCCGGCCAAAGTCACCTGATCGGCGGTGACACCGCGGCCGGCGAGCATCCGCCCGAGAGAGTTCAACCCGGGTTCGATCTGCTTGCGGATAAGCCCGTCGAGCATCTTCCGCCTCCTCGCGGTCTCATTCGCTGACGCTCGCTCCTCTAGCGGTCCCGTCACCAAGACACTATGAACGATTGTAAACGACCTCGTGATTGGCGCGCCGTCTTGCCGAGACTTTTCCTCTTTCTCGCGATCCTTTTCGCCTCCGCGGCCGGAGCGGCGAAGGCCGAAGAGCCGGTGATCCCCAATTTCTGGGACCCGCGGTCGCGCATCGAGCGGCCCAATATGGATGCGATCGGCGCGATCCGCTTTCTGGTGACGGACGATTTCGCGCCATTCTCCTTTCGCGACCGGCACGGCGACCTGGTCGGCTTCGACATCGACCTGATCCGCGCCATGTGCGAGACGCTCGAAGTCCAGTGCGCGGTGCAGTCGCGCCCCTACGAGACGCTGGAAACAGCGCTTCGGGACAAGGAAGGCGACGCCATCATGGCCGGGCTTTCACCCGATCCGGAAGGCGACAATCCGCTTCTTGCAACGCGTCCCTATCTCAAGATTCCGGCACGCTTCGTCACGCTGAAGGAAACGGAGTTCGAGCCCGACGGCGAAACAGACGGGTTTGTAGGCGTCGTCTGCGATAGCGCGCATCAGGCCTTCCTGGAGGATTATTTTCCGAAGGCACAGGTCGCCTGCTACCAGAGCCCGGCCGCCGCTTTGCAATCTCTGCAGGAAAAGCGGCTCACCGCCGTCTTTGGCGACGCGCTCAGCCTCGCCTTCTGGCTGCATGGCGCAGGCGCAAAGGATTGCTGCCGCTTCACCGGCGGGCCTTATCTCAACGATGCCTATTTCGGCGACGGGCTGCAGATCGCCGTGCGGCCGCAAGAGCACGAGCTCAAGAGCGCGCTCGATTACGCGCTGCGCGAAACCTATCGCAACGGCACCTATGCCGAACTCTATCTGCGCTATTTTCCCGTTGGCCTGTTCTGAGCCGTGCCTCAGGCACCACGCCGGAAGGGATAGAGAAGCGACCAGAGGAAACGGGCCGGCGCGCCGTCCTGGTGCGGCTTGAGGCCGAGACGCATGCCCACCTGCCCGGCCTCCGGATCTTGCGTGTAGACGCGGAAGAGCCGGTCCCAGACGGAGAAGTTGAAGCCATAATTGCTATCGGTTTCGCGCCGCTCCACCGAATGGTGGATGCGATGCATGTCCGGCGTCACGATCAGGAAGCGCAGCACGCGGTCGACCCGGTCGGGTAGACGAACGTTTGAATGGTTGAACATCGCCGCGCCGTTCAAAACGATCTCGAAGAGTAGAACCGACAGGACCGGCGCACCGATCAAAATGACGAAAGCCGCCTTCAGGCACATGGAGATGAGAATTTCGATCGGATGAAAGCGCAGCGCCGTCGTCACGTCGACATCGACATCGGCATGGTGCACGCGATGGACGCGCCACAGGATCGGGATCTTGTGAAAGGCGACATGCTCCGCCCAGACGGTGAAGTCGAGCAGGATGAAAGCCAGGAGGCCAGAGAAAAGCGGATCGAGACCGAGCACGCGGAACAGCCCAAATCCCTGCGCTTCGGCAAAGATGGCAGCGCCCACCGCCGCCATCGGAAAGATCACCCGCAGGACCGCGACATCGACGAGAAGGACAGCGAGGTTTGTCACCCAGCGCCGGCCCTTGAGCGGATGTGCTTTGCGGCGCGGATAGGCGAGCTCAAAGGCCGCCATCGCACCGAAAATGCCGAAGAAGGCGAGAAGCCGAATGCCGGCTTCTGAGAAGAGAAATCCGAAATTCATTACGCCTCTTCATATGGCCCCGGCTGCCGCGCGACCCTTAAACGCGACGGTAGCGGGCCGTGGCCGAGCGCTCCAGGGCAGCCGCGGTCAATTTGTCGATAGCGAGCCGGTCACGAAGCAGGCTGAGGAAGCGCAGCTCCTCTTGCGGCAGATCGAGATCAGCGACCGCCACTTCGACGACCATGGCGTAGAGCGTGTCGTAGAGCTTCTCAGGCACCGCGTCTTCAAGCAGCGACAGCATGTTTTCTAACCCGTCCGAACCGGCGAGGATTTCGGCCGCGGTGCGCGACACATCCGGCAGACGGTCGCTGTCGAAGCCTGAAAAGACCGGCAGGGAGCGCGTCAGATTGCCGATTGTCATGAGTTCGGGATCGGCCATGTGGCCGTCCACGGCCGAAACGGTGACCATGGCGTAGACGAGGGCATCCTGGGTGGAAACCGTTTGCGGCATTCTGGGCTCCTTGGCCGGCTGGCATTGTCGCGTAGCTATGTTCGCGCACGCCGCTTCGCAAGCTGCCCAGTGCCTCGACGCCGCGCTTTCCTTGCGTTAGAGCTGCGCTCCCAGATTGCGGGGCCGGCGCGCCAAGGCCCGACCCCGGCCGCAATCGCTCAACCACCAGGATGAAAAATGTCTGCCCAGTCTCTGCCCGAAGAATGGCTCGCCGCCGCACAAGTCTCGAAGGCCTGGCCTTTCGAGGAAGCGCGCAAGCTGATCGAGCGGCTGGAGAAACGTGGCGGAGACAAACGCGAGATCCTGTTTGAGACCGGCTACGGCCCCTCCGGCCTGCCGCATATCGGCACCTTCGGCGAGGTGGCGCGCACGACGATGGTGCGCCACGCTTTCCGCGTTCTGACCAAGGACAGCGTGCCGACCCGCCTCCTCTGCTTCTCCGACGACATGGACGGGCTCCGGAAAGTGCCGGAGAACGTGCCGAACCGGGAGATGATGGAGGCGCATCTCGGCAAGCCGTTGACGGAGGTGCCCGACCCGTTCTCCAACGAGTACGATAGCTTCGGACGGGCGAACAATGCACGGCTCAGAGCCTTTCTCGACAAGTTCGGCTTCGAGTACGAATTCGCCTCGGCGACGGATTATTACAAGAGCGGCCGCTTCGACGAGACGCTTCTCAAGATGCTCGCCGTCTACGAGAAAGTGCGGGCGATCATTCTGCCGACGCTGGGCGAGGAGCGGCGCGCCACCTATTCGCCCTTTCTGCCGATCTGCCCGCGGACCGGCATCGTCCTGCAGGTGCCGACGATCGCGCGCAACCCTGAGGCCGGCACCATCACCTATCTCGATCCGGAGACGAAAGAGGAGGTGACGGTGGGTGTCACCGGCGGCCAGGTGAAGTGCCAGTGGAAGGCCGACTGGGCACTCCGCTGGACGGCGCTCGGCGTCGACTACGAGATGGCCGGCAAGGATCTCATTGATTCCGTCCGGCTGTCCTCGCAGATCTGCCGGGCTCTCGGCGGCAACCCGCCGGAGGGCTTCAATTACGAGCTCTTCCTCGACGAGAACGGCGAGAAGATCTCAAAGTCGCGCGGGAACGGGCTCACCATCGACGAATGGCTCGCCTATGCGTCGCCGGAGAGCCTGGCGCTCTACATGTTCCAGAAGCCGCGCTCGGCCAAGCGGCTTTATTTCGACGTCATCCCGCGGGCGGTCGACGAATATTTCTCGCATCTCGCCGGCTATGAGGCGCAGACGCCGGAGCAGAAGATCGTCAATCCCGTCTGGCACATCCATTCCGGAGAGCCGCCGGAAGTCGAGATGCCGGTTTCGTTCGCCATGCTCCTCAACCTCGTCTCGGCGTCGAATTCCGAAGACGCACGCGTTCTTTGGGGCTTCATCTCCCGCTATGCGCCGGGTGCGAGCGCGGAAAGCCATCCGGCCCTCAATGAGCTCGTCGGTTACGCGATCCGCTACTACAACGATTTCGTCAAACCGACCAAGAGCTTCCGCGCGCCGACGGACACCGAGAAGGCCGCTCTCACCGATCTCGACCAGCGCCTTTCGGCGCTGCCGGACAACGCCAGTGGCGAGGAGATCCAAAACGAGGTCTATGCCGTCGGCAAGGCGCACGATTTCGGCAATCTCCGCGACTGGTTTCAGGCGCTCTACCAGGTGCTTCTCGGCCAGGACCAGGGACCGCGCTTCGGCTCCTTCGTGGCGCTTTACGGCATCGGCGAGACGCGGGCGCTGATCGCAAAGGCGCTCGACGGCAAGCTCGCCGCGTGAGCGGCCGGCCGGCACGCCACTCTGAACGTCTTGGCCAGAGCGGCGCGCGGAGCCTCGCCAGAGAACCCCATCAGAGAAAATCGAGCGGCCCTTCCGATCCTGCTTGACGGGAGGGCCGCCCGCAGCCAATTTGCGATCCGGCCGCGGGCGTAGTTCAGTGGTAGAACGTCAGCTTCCCAAGCTGAATGTCGTCGGTTCGATCCCGATCGCCCGCTCCACCTTTCCTCTCCGTGCTCAGCCAGCGCTCACCTTCGGCTCGCGGTCCCAGACGCGCAGCTTGCCGAGGCTTTTCACGAAGCTCTTCGCGTCGCCGGCGCCCGAGAGCGCGACGCAGCCTGCATCCATGTCGGAGGCAATCCCGGCCTTCTCGAAAAGCATCTTCGCCGCCTGCGAATAGGCGATGAACTTGCAGTGCACGAAGGCGTCGGAGACGAAATCCTTCGCCGGCGGCATCTTGGCAAGCGCGACAACCGTATCCTCGGACGTCAGGATCGCCACCGCGTCGTAAAGGACGGAAGGTCCGCCATCGATCTTCTCATCGGCCTCGATCCAGGTGCCGTCAGAGGCTTCGACACCGCCCACCATGGGGGCCACGAACTCAATCATCGCGCCCTCCGCCTCAACGGCCGATTTCAGCGCTTTCACGAGATCGATATCAACGCCGTCCGTGACGAGCACGCCGAGCTTGCGGCCGGCAAAACTCTCCGGGCCGTTCAGGAGGATGGAGAGCTTGGGCGAGGCCTTGAGATCCGTCTTCGTCGGCATGGCCGCTTCGATCGGCTCTGGCATCTTCTTGAGACGCAGCCCGTCCGCCACCTGCTTCGCCAGATCCTCATCGACATTCCTGAGATGCGCGACGATGCGGGCGCGAATTTCAGGCGTCTGCACCTTGGACAATTCGAATGTGAACGCTGAAGCGATATGCCCCTGCTCGACATCCGTCTGTGAGATGTAGAACTGCCGGGCCTGGCTGTAATGATCGGCGAAGGTTTCAGAACGGATGCGGCCCTTCTCGCCTTCGACAACCTCCGGATGCGAGGCAAAACCGTTCTTCGGGTCCTCCCGCGGCCCGCCTTCCTCTCCGCTCCAGGAGTTCGGCTCGTAATTGGCGCGCCCCACCGGATTGTGGAAAGCCATATGGCCGTCCTGCTGGAAATGATGGAAGGGGCAGCGCGGCGCATTCACCGGCAGATGCGTGAAATTGGTGGAGCCGAGGCGCGACAGCTGGGTGTCGAGATAAGAAAAGTTGCGCCCCTGCAGGAGCGGGTCGTTGGTGAAGTCGATGCCTGGCACGAGATTGCCGGTGTGGAAGGCGACCTGCTCGGTCTCGGCGAAGAAATTGTCGACGCAGCGGTTCAAGACCATGCGCCCGACCGGCTTCACCGGCACCTCTTCTTCGGGGATGATTTTCGTCGCATCGAGCACGTCGAAATCGAACTTATCGACGAAGTCCTCGTCGAAGAGCTGCAGACCGAGCTCCCATTCGGGATGATCGCCCATCTTGATCGCATCCCACAGGTCGCGGCGATGGAAATCGGGATCGGCGCCGTTCAGTTTCACCGCCTCGTTCCAGACAACCGATTGCATGCCCTGCTTCGGCTTCCAGTGGAATTTGACGAAGGTCGATTTTCCCTCGGCATTGACGAAACGGAAGGTGTGGACGCCGAACCCCTCCATGAAACGGAACGAACGCGGGATCGTGCGGTCCGACATGATCCACAGCGCCATGTTGATCGATTCCGGCGTCAGCGAAATGAAATCCCAGAAATTATCGTGCGCCGTCTGCGCCTGCGGGAAGCCGCGGTCGGGCTCCTGCTTGGCGGCGTGGATGAGATCGGGAAATTTGATGGCGTCCTGGATGAAGAAGACCGGGATGTTGTTGCCGACGATGTCCCAGTTGCCTTCCTTCGTATAAAATTTCACCGCGAAACCGCGCACGTCGCGGGCAAGATCGGCCGAGCCTTTATTGCCGGCAACCGTGGAGAAGCGGACGAAAACATCCGTCTTCTCGCCGGGACGCAGGAAAAGATCGGCCGCGGTGATATCGGACAGGCTCTCATAGGTCTCGAAATAGCCGTGCGCACCGAAACCTCTGGCATGCACGACGCGCTCCGGGATCCGCTCATGATCGAAATGGAAAATCTTCTCGCGGAAGTGCTGGTCTTCCAGAAGCGTCGGCCCACGGCGTCCGGCTTTCAGCGAGTTCTGATCGTCGGAGACGGGCGCACCCTGCGCCGTCGTCAGCGGCTTTCTCTTGCCATTCGCAACCTGATGAACCTCGCCGCCCGTGCCGCGCAGCACCTTCTCGCCTGCGAAGTCTCCGGGTTTCATATCCTGCTCAGATCTTGCCATGAGACTGTCTCCTCGATGTAGGGGTGCGGAACTGCGGACTGGCTGTCTCAGGCGCAACACGAGCCTGACGCGAGCCGTTCCCTCACAGGGCGGAGACTTTCTTTAGCTGCGCAACGGAAGTGGCCGATCGCCCAGCGTTACGGTGGATGACGCATCCGTGTCGGCCGCGATCTTGCCGCTCTGGCGGACAAACCGGCGCCCCGGCCAGGCAATCGGCTGGCGGGGCGGCGAGGCGATCGCCGCCCGACATTTTCGATCAGGTGCGCCCGATCGGGGGCTCGACGATCAGGCGGCGGCGCGACCGTCGAGCGTCTCCGCCAGTACGCGCAGCCAGTTGCGCACATGGGCGAAGACCAGAAACTCGTTGTGGACGCGCTGCTGCGCGCTCAGGCCGAAGGCGTCGCGACGTTCCTGGTCGAGCAAGAGCTCGGTCAGCGTGCGGGCGATGTCATCCGTGTCGTGGGCGTCCCTGACGAGGCGTCCATCGAGATCCGGCCGGATCTGCTGGCGCAGGCCGGCCGCCGGCGAGCCGACGATCGCAGCGCGCTTCCACATCGCTTCCGTCACCGTCAGACCGAAACCCTCTCGGACCGAATTCTGAACGACGATATCGGAGCAGCGCTGCAGCGCGTTGACGAGGAGCGCGTTGTTCTTGGGTGACGTCATTGGCAGGGAGAGGACGGCAATGGAATCCTGAAGCTCGGGGTCGAGCGACAGGTAAGTGTCCATCACCTCTTTCAGAGCCTCCAAACCTTCTGGATCGTCGGTCACCGATTCCGGATCAGGACCGGCGAGCACCAGGCGCGCAAGGTCGAGCGGTCGGCGCTCTTCCTCGCTCAACGTGTTCGTCTTCAGGGCCTCTTTCATCTTCACAAAGCCCTGCATGAGGGGCAGCCAGCCCTTGAGGCGGTCCCAGCGGGACACCTGCGTGACGATGGGTCGAAATAGCAGGCCGAGATCTTCAGGCTCGGTCGCCGGGGCCCATTCGCCGTTCCTCTGCAGCCTTTGCGCACGCTCTTCGAAAGGCGGTGTCAATGTCGGGCCAGTTGCCGTGATCAGGCCGCCATTGGCGAGAATGCCGGCAAGCTTGTGCACCGGCAGATCCCGGTTCTTGTTGCTCAAGGGATCGATGGAGGGGTGGATGATGGTGGCCCGCCCGGCGAGACAGCGCGGGATATATTCCGGCGCCGTGAAGACGGTGTGGTCGTATTTCACCGCCCATTGCTCCAGAAACTCCCAGGCCGCGATGGTTTCCGGCGTTTCCTCGTCGAGGCCGATATGGCAGCGCCAGATGGCGGTCAGACCCATACGCTCGCGCAAAAGCGCACCGGCTCCGAGCGGCTGCGGATCGTGGATGACGAGAACGTCGTTCGGCTCCACGAACTCGGCGAGACGGGCTGCCACCGAATGGCTCACCTTCTCGTAAAGCGCGTGGGCACCATTGCCGAGATCGGGGTCGCCAGCGCCATGGATAAGATTATGGATCTGCTTGGTCAGACGGAAAAACTCGTCCTCGTCGCTTTCCATCACAAGCCAGTTGGCGTCGACACCGAGTTCACGCAGCATGGCGATCAACGGCGGCAAAAGCTCTGCGACGCCGCCCCCATGGGCCGTCGAGTTGACCATCCAGACACGCCGTCCCTGCAATTTCGGCAGGAGCATTTCGGCCTCCTCACGGAGGTCGCGCACATCGTTGCTCAGATGCGCAATACGCTCGTAATCCTTCAGCGAGGCGTGGTGGTTGGAATCGATGAGTCTTGCCATGCCTGTTCTCAAATCCTCATGCGTTCAACGCCGCAGATGCAAAACCTATGCCGGAGGGTCCATCGGGAAAGATCACACGCGGGTCGAGGCCGCAAAAACGCCAACGTAAGCCCCATGCGCACGACTCTCGCCGGCGAAAATCACAGTTGAACGACAGAACCCGTCAAAGAAATCCGGCCGGAGACAGAGGCGGCCATCTGCAGGAAAGGAAGCTCAGCTTCCCGGGTGGACGGCTTTTCTAACCGTAAGCCTCCCAAGGCTCAACCGGAGCGGCAGAAACAGGCCGGCAGGACTTCACCGTGCAGCGCCCTTTGCATCAAAGGGCCGCAGGCGCAGGACGGCTTGAGGCGCCGGAATCTGAAGTTACGCAACTCGGGGGCCTCGGCCGTCCACTTTCGGAGCGTGTGCCTTTGCCCCACAACGCGCTGAACCGTGAAATGCCAAGCCAGGAAACGGCGAACCCTCTCCCTGTGCGGCAGGGAGCATCGGGCTTCAACCCGCGTGCCATGGAAAGCCCGTGCGCCGTCTTCTCCCACACAAACGGCCGGCGCAGGAGCTGGACGAAGGCCTGCCAGGAGGCAAACGACATCGCCAGCCAATAGAACGGCAGGAGCGCGATCATGGGCACGAGGTCCATTCGCCCGATTGATCGCAGACCGCGGAAGGCCATGACGGACGAGGACAGGACGAGCACCGTCACATTGAGGAAGTTCGCAGCGAGAAGGCCCCATGCGAGGAGGCCGTCCGGCTCCGGCACGCCGCCCAAGGCCAAAGCCGCGACGAGGCCGACAAGGCAGGCGGGGGCGTAGGCAAGAAGCCCCGCGACACCCATTCCCAAAATGGCGAGCACCGCCAGACGGTCCTTCGGCGTGAGAGCCGGTGCAGAACCCCGCCCCGGCCACATCGCGACGAGGAGGCTTTGCATCCAGCCCTTCACCCAGCGCCGGCGTTGCCCCATCCATTGCGACGGTGAGACCGGCGCCTCCTCGAAGGTGCGCGAGAGGATGGTGATGCTGCGATATTTGTAACGGGCGAGCCTGATCCCGAGATCGGCATCCTCGGTGACGTTGAAGGGATCCCAGGCCCCGGTCCTCTTCAGAACGGAGAGCGGAAAATGATTGGATGTGCCACCGAGCGGAAGCGGCATCCGCCACTCAGCGAGAGCCGGCAGGAACACGTCGAAATTGGCCGCATATTCGAGCGCAAACAGCTTCGAAATGACGTTCTCTGTGTTGTCGATGGTGAGGCGCGCCTGCACGCAACCAAGCGCCGGGTCACTCGCAAAGGCGGCGGCCGCCTTTCGAAGCTGATTAGGCTCGGGACGATCCTCCGCATCGTAGACGACCACGAGCCGCCCCGTGGCGAAGGGCAGACCATAAACAAGCGCTTTCGGTTTGGTGCGCGGCTCCTGCGGCGGAACGGGAACGATCTGGTAGCGCGGATGACGCGCATGGAGGTTTGCGGCGGCAAGAGTTTCCTCGTCGTCGGCCTCGATCAGCAGAAGACATTGGAGCTTCGAGGAGGGGTAGTCGATGCGGTCGAGATGGGCGACGAGATCAGGCAAGATCCCGGCCTCTCGATAGAGCGGGACAAGGATCGTGTAACTCGGCAAATCCGCGTCGCTCAAAGGCGGCGCCGGCCTATCGGCAATCTCCAAGAACGCTATGGCCGATTTGAGGAGCATACCGAGAAAAAAGAAGGCGCTCAGGAGAATGGCGACGATGCGCCCAAAAGGCAGGGGCGAGACGAGGATCAAGACGCTCAAGGCGATCGGCGCCGCCGCGATCGCGAGCCGTCCCTTTAGAGAACGGCAGACGAGCGCCGAAAGCTGCGGTTTCGCCCGCGCCAGGCGATGTGCCGCGCAATAAGCGAGGCCGGCATCGTTGCGGGCCAAAAGACACGCCTGGATCGTCGCCGGATCGGCGATCGCAAAGCGGTGTTTGATCTCGGGGAGCCGGGCCAAGAGACGCTGCAATTCCTCAACTTGGGCCGGCCCCTCCGGCGCCAGCACGAGCACGCGCGCAGCGCCGCTTTCAACGAGCATTCGTCGCGATCTTGCGATGGTTTCCGCAGCCGGGGGCAAAGCCTCGGCAAGCAGCGTCACCGGCTCTCCTTCGGCGATGAAGCGTAGACCAAGGTGCTCTGCAAGAAGCCGCCAATAAAGAGCCCGCGAAAAGCCCGGCAGGGCCATCAATTCCTGACTGGCCGTCGTTCCCCGTCGCCTGGCGAGCTGTGCCGCAAGGGCAAGCATTCGCTGTGTGAGGCCACGCCCGGCGAGGAATGCGATATCGGCGGGCAAAACCGCTTCGCCCTGGCGGCGAGAATCGACGGGAGGTGGAGATGGGAGCAGCGGCAAAGCGCGCGCTGTACGCGAGACCGCTGAAAAGTTCCGTCTCGGCGGAACAGAAACAGGCTGACGCAGCCCGCCACCGCTGCGGCGGATACCCGGATTCTCTCCTTGCAAGCTCGCCCCCTCCAAGCCCGCCAGAAACACAACCTTAGCACGAGTTTTGCGGTAAACAAATCCTTAACGGAGCCCTCTGCCGACACGCAAAGAGCTTGCGCTGTGTGACCACGTCACGCAAAAAGCGCCGCAAAGAATCGGAACCACCATGTACCGCGCCACCACCCGCAACATCACCGTCTCCGTCGCGCCGGAGTTTCTGGAAAAAGAATCCAATCGCGAAGCGGGCCGGTTCTTCTGGGCCTACACGATCGAAATCACCAATGAAGGCCAAGAGCGGGTGCAGCTTTTACGTCGCCATTGGCAGATCACCGATGCGCTCGGGCGCACGGAAGAGGTTCATGGGCCGGGCGTCGTGGGCGAGCAGCCCGAAATCCCGCCGGGCGAGACTTTTCGTTATACGAGCGGTTGTCCGCTCAGCACGCCGTCAGGGATCATGGTGGGCAGCTACGACATGGTGAGCGAGACAGGCTCCGGCTTCTCCGTCGAGATCCCCGCCTTTTCTCTCGATCTCCCGGGACAAAAAGCGCTCCTTCACTGAGGGAGAAAACGCCGCCTCAGGAGCGGGCGAAAGCTGAGACGCGCCGTCCCGAGGCGAAGCGGAAGAGCCGCGAAATATCCCCGCCGATGCCGATCAGCGCCGGCACGAGGAAGAGCACGAGCCCGGTCGCAAAGCCCAGACCGAAGACCATGGTGATCGCCATGGGCAGCAAGAACTGCGCCTGCAGGCTCGTCTCCGTCAGAAGAGGCGCAAGCCCGGCAATCGTTGTGAGCGAGGTGAGGAGCACCGCACGCAGGCGGTCCGTGCTTGCCCCGATCGCGGCCTCGGCCAGATCGTCGCCATCCCTCAAACGCTCCTCCAGCCGGTCCACAAGAATGATGGAATCGTTGACGAGGATCCCTGCCAGTCCGAGCAGGCCGAAGAGCGACAGGATGGTCAGATCAAATCCCATGAACAAATGGCCGAGGGTCGCGCCCACGAAGCCGAAGGGGATGATCAGCATCACAGCGATCGGTCGCAGATAGGAGGCGAAGACCCAGGCGAGCAGGATGTAGATGACGGCGAGAGCGATCACCGCACCGAGCTTCAGGTCGGCGAAGGCGTCCTCACGCTCCTCCGCGCGTCCGGAAAAGCCGGTTTCGAGGCCGTAGCGCGCGGCGATGCGGTCGATCGCGCCGGTTTGGCGCAGAGAGACGAGAACCGCCCCCGGATTGGTGACGGCGAGATCAACATCGGCCGTGACAGCAACGCTCGATTTGCCGTCGACGCGCTGGATGGAGGCAAAGCCCTGGCGCTCGCTCAGGGTCGCCACCTCCTCAAGAGGGACGTAGAAGCCCGCTGGCGTGCGCAATTGCAAAGAACGCAAGGCGGCCGTGCCCTCCCCGTCCAGCTTACGCTTGACGCGGATCGTCACCTCTTCGTCGCCATCGGCAAAGCGGCGCGGAATGGCGCCTTCCAGCGCATTGCGCACCTGGCGGCCGACGTCTTCGTTGGTGAGGCCGAGAGATGCACCCCGCGGCGTCAAACGGATGATGAGTTCCGGCTTTCCGTAAGGCAGGTCATCGGCCACGCCGGAAACACCCGGAAAGCCTGAGAGCACTTCCGCCGCCTCTTCGGCGGCCTTCTTCAGATCGGCTGCGTTGCCGCCCCGGAAGCGGATATCGACGTCGCGTCCCGGCGGCCCGCCGCGCATCTCGTAGACGGCAAAGCGCTTGATGCCGGCAAGGTCCGGCGCCTTCTCCTGCCAGGCGCGCACGATCGTCGGCGTGCGCACGTCGCGCTCTTCGGAGGTGACGAGCTGCACCCGGAATTCCGCAAGATTGTCACCCTCGGAGCGACCGGCAGAACCGATCGTCGTGAAGGCGGCGACGATCAGCGGCTTGTCCGGAGAAAGCTCGTCGCTTGCCTGCCAGAGAGCGGACTCGAGCTTTCTGACCGTCTCCTCGACCTCCTCGCGCGGCGTGCCCGGATTGAATTCCACGCGGCCGCGGATCGTCTCCGCCTCCGGGGACGGAAAGAAAACGAAGGCGACACGGCCACCCTGGAGGAGGCCGATCGTGAGAATGAAGCTCGCAACCGCGAGCGCCACCGTCAGGTAGCGCCAGTGATAGGTGAAGCGGACGAGCCGCAAAAACGGTCCACTGCGCACCCATTCAAAGCCATTGTCGAGGCCACGGCGCAAGGCCGTGCGACGGTGGGTGCTGCGTTCGCGGCGATGCGAGAGCATTGCCACCAGAGCCTCGATGAGGGCACCGGCGGCCATGGCGAAAGCGACAGTGAGAAAAAGCTGCAAGAACGACGGGCGCTCCGAAAACCAGTCGCCGAGAGCGGAAAGCCAGGACAGTCCCAGGAGCTCGCCCGTGCCCGGCCGCAGCGCCAGGATGACAGCAGCCGCGACCGACAGCGAGGCGAACACCCAGCGCCACATCGACCAGCCGAAATGACGCACCCTCGTCAGCGAATGGGCAAGATGGCCGGGCAGGACCAGAAAACATTCGACGAGACTTGCAAGGATCACCGCGATGACAACGAGCGGCAAGGTCTGGATGAACTGGCCGATACCGCCGCGCACCAGAAAAAGCGGCGCAAAGGCTGCGACCGTCGTCAGGCTCGCCGCGAAGACCGGCGTCATCATATGCCCCGCGCCGCGGATGGCTGCCGTCAGCCCGTCATCACCCCGGGACGAGCGCGTGGCCGTGTGCTCCCCCACGACGATGGCATCATCGACAATGACGCCGAGCATCATGATCAGCCCGAAGAGCGACATCATGTTGAGCGTCTGGCCGGTCACGTACATCACGCCGAGCGTCGTCATCATGGCGATGGGGATACCGGCGGCGACCCAGAACGCGATGCTGCCGTTCAAAAAGACGAACAGAATGAGGATGACGAGGACGAGGCCCTGGAGGCCGTTGCGGACCAGAAGCATGATCCGGTCGGCCACCTGATCGGCATTGACGTCGTATTTCAGGATCTCGACATCCGGCGGCAATGTCGGGCGGACGCGCTCCAGATAATCGTTCATCAGCCGTGCGCTGGCGAGCGTATCGGCGCTGGCGGAACGTTCCACATAAAGCTCGATGGCGCGCTGCCCTCGCGCCAGGCCTTCCTTGTCGTCGGGATCGAAGCGCTCGTTCACGTCGGCGAAATCGCCGACGCGGATCCTTTCGCCGGAAGCGAAGCCCTTGACCTCGATCTCCTTGATGGCCGCCGGATCTTTGGCATCGGAGAGTGCACGTACCTGGCGCGACATGGACGCATCGAGCTCGCCCGAGGGCAGGTCGCGGCTGTTGCCTGCGATCGCCGTCGAGACGTCGCCAATGGTGAGCCCAAGCCGGCGCAGTTCCGCCTCTTCGGCCGTCACAACCAGTTCGCGATCACGAAAGCCGGTATAAGTGACGGAATCGATGCCGGCGTCGATCAGCCCGTCATGAACCTTCTTGGCGATGGCGCGCAGCGCCGTCTCCGAATAAGGGCCGGTGACCGCCAATCTCGCGACGGCTTCGCGCCATTGTCTGAAGGAGACTTCCGGCTCTTCCGCATCATCCGGCAGGTTGGTGATCGCCGCCACTGCCGCCTCGACATCCGACAAGGCCTTCTGCATGTCGGCGCCGTCTTCGAATTCGAGCGAGATCGTGGCGCTCCCCTCGCGGGCATAGGAGCGCATCTCGTCGACGCCGTCGAGGAAGCGCACATCCGGCTCGATCACCTCCAGGATATTTGATTCCACGTCCTCGGCGCTCGCTCCCGGCCAGGAGACGGAGATGGAGATCGTGTCGGTTTCGAGCGAGGGAAAGAACTGCGTGTTGATCTTGAGAAGAGCGAAGATCCCGAACAGGACCATAAGCACCATCAAGAGGTTCGCGGCATTGGCGTGACGCGCAAAAAGCTCCACGATCGGGATGGCATCACGCCGCGGGCTCGACGGGGGAGCGGGCGGCACCGCACTCACGAGCCATGCCCCATCGACATCGTCGGAGAGATGCGCTTGTTCTCGCCGGGCTTCGCCACCTTGATGCCTTCGCGGGCATCGGCGATCTGCGTCGTCATCACCGTCTCGCCCTCCGCCAGGCCGGAGGTGACGATGACATCGGCCCCGTCATAGGCCGCGACCTCGACAGGGCGGCGTTGAAGACGTCCGTCCTCGACGACGAAAACGGCATTGCCGCCAAAAAGAGCCGTCTCCGGCAGCCGAACGGCGTTCTGCCAGGTTCTGTCGGGCACGGAGACTTCAACGAAGGCGCCTGGGCGGAGATCGACTTCCGGCCCGTCTTTGACGTTGGCGAAAAGCTCCACGCCGCCACGGTCGGCCACGACCTCCGCACCGATGCGATCGATCGTGCCCTTATAGACGAGAGGCTTGCCGCCGACCGTCCAGGTGATGTCGACCTCGCGTCCAATGACACCTTCGGAATCCGAGAGAAGACGGCCGAACTGGCGATCGCTCACCACGAAACGGGCTTCCACGGAGCCTTCGCGGTAGAGCTCCACGAGAAGATCGCTGGCACTCACCTTGCGACCGAGCCCAGCGGTCTCGTTCATGACGACGCCGTCAAAGGGCGCTTTCAGGACCGTGTCGGCGAGATTTCGCTCGGCCTCCTCGACGCGCCAGCGCAGCCGGTCATTGACCGCTTGCTGCTGCTCCAGCCGGGCACGGGCGACCTCAAGATTGGCCTGCCGCTCTTCGAGCGCCTGGGCACGCTGGCTCAAGATCAGTTGCCGCTCGTCGAGCGATTGCTGGGTGCCGGTGCCGCGGGTGCGGAGCTGTTCGGCGCGTTGAAGGTCAGTGCGGGCGAGCTCCAACTGTTCTTGCGCCCGCGAGACGGCAACCTCTTCAGCGCGTACACTCGCCTGCCGTTCGGTGAGCGTCGCCTCGGCCTCGCGCAGATTGGCACGGGCCTCTGTGAGCGCGCCCCGATAGGGGAAATCGTCGAGCGTGACGAGCGTTTCGCCCGTTTTCACCCGCCGCCCGACCTCCACGTCGTCGGAGATGGACACGATCTCGCCGGCAACGAGAGCACGCAGCTCAACCGTCTTGCCTGCGATCGTCGTACCAAAAACAGAAAAATCCGGCTGATGGCTGCCGAAGGTGACCGTCTGCGTTTCGACCGTGTAGACCTGCTCGCTCGGCGGGCGCTTCGGCCCCTCCGGCGCCGTGGCAGCCATATAGCGCATGCCTGCGACCGCAGCGGCAAGCACCACGAAAACGAGCACGGTCTGGACGAACCCACGCCAGAAGGGATGGGCCGTCTTTGGCTGCTTTTCGGAAGACGGCGAGCGTTCTGCCTCAGCCGGCCGATCGGCGGGCTGCAGCTCGTCTTCCTCCATGGCGCGCTTGGGCGCGGCGGAATCGACCAGCAGGAACGGCGTCTTGGCCTTGTCGGTCAGAGCAATATCCTTTGCGATTCAACGGCACCAGATAGCCTGAAACCTTAAAGGTTCCAGGTGAACACCAGCTGAATGGTAAGGCATGCGGCGACCTTGCCGACAACTTAACGATCGGTCAGGCTTTGCCGGAATTTAGCTCTTCAGGCGTAAACCGATACTCTTTGCCGCAGAATTCGCAGCGAACCTCTACTGCGCCCTCCACTGCCGCCTCTTCGAGCTCATCGGCGGGAAGCTGCTCCAACACCTGCTCGATGCGTTCGCGTGAACAGGTGCAATGATCGCGCAAAACGGTGGGCTCGAAAACACGCACGCCGCGCTCGTGAAAGAGACGGACGAGAAGGCGCTCAGCCGGGACGGCCGGGTCGATCAGCTCCAGATCTTCTACCGTATCGACAAGGGCCGCCGCTTCCAGCCAGGCGTCGTCTTCAAGCGGCAGATCCGGCAAATCTGCATCGTCCGGCGTATCTCCGGGATCGAGATCGCGAATTTTGATGCGGTCGCTCGATTCCGGCAAAAATTGCGCGATCAAGCCTCCCGCGCGCCAGGCCTGATGGGCCTCGCCGGCACTGCCACGATCGACGATTTCAGCGACGGCCAGGCGCACGCGCGTCGGGATCTGTTCCGACTGGCGGAAATAGGAGTGCGCCGCGTCTTCCAGGCTCTCGTTCTCAAGCGGCACGTAGCCCTGGTAGCGGCGCCCAGTCTTGCCCTGCTCGACCGTCATGGCGAGCGTCCCTCGGCCAAGAAGGTCGCCGCTCGCGGCACGACCGGAGACCGTCACTGCCTCCACGCGCTCGCGATTGCAGGTCGCCGTAGCGCGGATCTCTCCCGGGGTGCGGATATCGACGACGAGCATCGAGACGGGTCCGTCGGTCTCCGTTTGGAGGATGAAACGGCCCGTATCCTTCAAAGAGGTGGCAAGCAGCGAGGCGAGCGCCACGGCCTCGCCGAGAAGCACCTTGACGGGTCGCGGCAGATCGTGGCGCGCCAGAATGGCATCGATCGCCGGTCCGAGCGTGACCACGCGGCCACGCACATCCAGGGGATCGACTTGAAAGGGCAGAGCGCGGTCATCCGCGCGTGCGTCGGCTTGTGTGACAGTCGTATCGTTCACGAGGGCTCCGAAAGACACCAGGAGAGAATCGCCTTTTGCGCATGCAAGCGGTTTTCCGCTTCATCGAAGACGACCGATTGGGGTCCGTCGATCACGCTGGCGGTCACCTCCTCGCCGCGATGTGCGGGCAGGCAATGCATGAATATGGCGTCTTTCTTCGCAGATTCCATCATGAGGTCGTTCACCTGATACGGCTTCAAAATATTGTGACGCCGCCCGCCTTCGTCGTCGCCCATCGAAACCCAGGTGTCGGTGATCAGGCAGTCGGCCTCGGACGCCGCCTCTTCGGGTGCATCGAGAAAGCGCACCTTGGCCCCGTGCTTTTCCGCCCAGTCACGGATTTCCTGGTCCGGGCCGAGCTCGGCAGGGCTTGCGACGTCGAGGCTGAAGCCGAAGCGCTCGGCTGCATGGACCCACGAATTCATGACGTTGTTGGCATCGCCCAGCCAGGCAAATTTGCGGCCTTCGAGAGCACCCTTGTGCTCTTCAAAGGTCATCAGATCGGCCATCAACTGGCAGGGATGCGAGCGGCGCGTCAGCCCGTTGATGACGGGAACAGTGGCATGTTCCGCAAGGGCTGCGACCATGTCGTGGTCGAGCGTGCGGATCATGATGGCATCGACATAGCGCGACAGGACTTTCGCCGTGTCGCTCACGCTCTCGCCGCGCCCGAGCTGCATGTCCTTGCCGGTCAGAAGGATGGCATCGCCACCGAGCTGACGCATGGCGACGTCGAAGGAGATGCGGGTGCGCGTCGAGGGCTGCTCGAAAATCATCGCGAGGATGCGGCCTTCGAGCGGCCGCGCGGCAACGGGACCTGCCCGGCGGGCGGCCTTCAGCTGTTTGCCGTCGTCCAGGATCAAACGCAGCGTTTCGGACGGAATGTCAGCAAGGTCGAGAAAGTGACGCAGGCTCATGTTTTTTTCTCCCTACGCGGCAGCGGACTTACCGGCGGCGCGCAGCGCAGCCTCGATACGGTTCACGCCTTCATCCATCTCCGCCTCTGAGATGATCAGCGCGGGCAGGACGCGCACCACATTGTGGCCCGCGCCCACGGTGAGGACGCCATGCTTGCGCAGGCGGGCAACCATTTCCGCAGGTGCGCCCGCACAGACGAGACCCAGCATCAGCCCTTCGCCGCGCACATCTTTCAACTGATCTGGATAGGCATCGACGAGGCGGGCAAGCTTCTGCTTGAGGAGGAGACCCTTGCGGGAGACCTCTGTCAGGAAACCATCTTCCAGAACGAGATCGAGAACGGCATTGCCGACGGCCATGGCGAGAGGATTGCCGCCATAGGTGGAGCCATGCGAGCCGACGGCCATCGCCTCCGACGCCTCCCGCGTCGCCAGGCAGGCGCCGAGCGGGAAGCCGCCACCGATCGCCTTGGCGATCGCCATGACGTCCGGCGTCACGCCCGCCCATTCATGGGCAAAAAGACGACCTGTCCGGCCCATGCCGCATTGGATCTCGTCAAGCACCATCAACAGGCCATGCTCGTCGCAGAGTTCGCGGATGAAGCGCAGGAATTCATGCGGGACCGGGCGAATGCCGCCCTCGCCCTGGATCGGCTCGACGAGGATGCCGGCCGTTTCCGGGCCGATCGCCGCTTTCAGCGCATCGCGGTCGGCGAAGGCGATCTGATCGAAGCCTTCGACCTTGGGCGCGAAACCTTCCAGATATTTCGCCTGGCCGCCGGCGGCGATCGTGGCGAGCGTTCGGCCGTGGAAGGCGCCCTCGAAGGTGATGATGCGGTTCCGCTGCGGCTGGCCTTTGGCGTGGTGGTAACGCCTCACCGTCTTGATGGCGCATTCCATCGCCTCGCCGCCGGAGTTCGTGAAGAAGACGCGATCGGCAAAGGTTGCCTCACAGAGACGGCGACCGAGCTCCACCTGACCCGGGATCTCGAAAATATTGGAGACGTGCCAGAGCTTTTCCGCCTGCCGCTTCAGCGCCTCGACCAGATAGGGATGCGCGTGACCGAAAGCGTTGACGGCGATGCCGCCCATCAGGTCGAGAAATCGCTCTCCCGACGTCGTCTCCAGCCAGACACCCTCGCCGCGCTCAAAGGCGAGCTCAGCGCGGGCGTAGGTCGCATAAAGGGGAGAAGACTGAGAAGAGGCGGCCGACATGGGCGTGGTCCGATCCGATATGTAAGATTTTGCTGTTGAAACGCGAAAAGCCGCCCTACGGCGGCTGCGCTTCGTTTATCATGAGGCCGGCGAGCCGCGCAATGCGCGGCTTTTGAGCATGCCTGTGTGGCATTCCGGACTCACTTTTGCCGTATCCGGGGGAAAAACATCAAATCGCCGGCGGGACTCTTGTCGAAGAGTCGACCGATCGGGTAGTTTCTAAATCGTTAAACACGACATCTCGTGTGGCGGACCGGATCCCCTACCAGTTATTGCGTTGGCGCAGGTTTTTAGCCCCTGCGACGCAGACGGATTCCGCCAATGACACAAACGCGGCAGCAAGGAGCCAAGACGCCCATGTCCTGGACCGATGAACGAGTCGATCTTCTCAAAAAGCTCTGGCAGGAAGGCCTCAGCGCCAGTCAGATCGCCGGAGAGCTCGGCGGCGTCACGCGCAATGCCGTCATCGGCAAGATTCACAGGCTCGGGCTTTCCGGACGCGGCCAGCCAACCTCCACGATCAAGCGGGCGCGTCGACCGCGCAACTCCGCTCCCGTCCGGCAACAGCGCCGAACCGTGACCGTCGGCGCCACGGCCTTACAGGCCGAGGTAGAGGTAGAAATGGAAGCTGAACAGGAAACCGAGCTGCAGCCCGTGCACGCTCTCGTCATGCCGATTTCACGGCGCCTGACGATCGAGAAATTGACCGAACGCACCTGCAAATGGCCGATCGGCGATCCGGGCGACGAGGATTTCCATTTCTGCGGCTGCGATTCCCTGGAGAGCTCGCCCTATTGCGAATACCATGCAGGCGTCGCCTATCAGACGTCCGATCCGCGCCGGCGCATGAAGCGGGCTGCGAACGGCTGAGTTCAGCTTTCTCCCGAAGACTGGCGTAACAGACTGCGGAGCTTCGGCTCCGCTTTCTTTTTGAGCGGAAGGCGGCGCAAACGCGCGGTATCCGCAGAACTTATCCGCCTGCGATCAGCCGGCCATTGCGGACTTTTGCGTCTCGTCCGCCGCGGATAGGTCCGCTGCGGAAAGATCCGCCGGCGCTTCGGCAGCCGGCAGGCGCACGGTGAATGTCGCTCCCGCACCCAATTCGCTGTCGATGTCGAGGCGGCCGCGATGGCGCGTCAGGATATGCTTGACGATGGCAAGGCCGAGGCCCGTTCCCTGCTTCTCGCGACTTGAGGCGACATCGACCCGGTAAAATCTCTCCGTCAGCCGCGGCAGATGCTCCGGCGCAATCCCCGGTCCCCAGTCGCGCACGCTTGCAAGCACGATCGCCTCACCGCCCTTACGCGGCTGCGCCAATCTGACTTCGAGACGCTTGCCAGCACTTCCATATTTGAGCCCGTTCTCCGCCAGGTTCTCCAACACCTGGTGCAACTCGTCGGCATCGCCCAGGACGAAGACGGGCTCGTCCGGAAGATCGAGCGTCACTTCCACCTGCAGATGCTCGGCCAGCGGACGCAAACCGTCGACGACACGGCGCGCGATATGAGCAAGATCGATATGGTCGCGCGGCTGCTGATGCACCCGCATCTCAAGCCGCGACAGCGAGAGAAGATCATCAAGGAGGCGGCGCATACGCTCCGCCTGTTCCCGCATGATGGCCAGAAAGCGGTCCTGCGCTTTGGGATCGCCGCGGGCGGGGCCCTGCAGCGTGTCGATGAACCCCGAGAGGGATGCGAGAGGCGTGCGCAGCTCGTGGCTGGCGTTGGCGACAAAGTCGGCGCGCATTCTGGCCGTTGCCAGACGCTCGGTCACATCCTCGAAAAGCAGGAGAATGAAAGGCGCCGCCGCAGCGGCATGCAGAACCGGCTGAACGGTCACGACATAGACGGTCTCCGCGCCACTGCGCTCGCGATACTCGAACTTGCTCGTCATCATGCCCTGGGCGGCGGCCAAAGCATCGCGCAGACGCGGCGCGCGAATGGTCATGGAAAGCGGATCGCCAGGGCGGGCCTGCGGGAACGCGGCGGTCGCAGCTTCGTTGGAGAAGCGCATGATACCGCGCTGATCGAGGAGGAAAGCGGGATGCGGCAAGGACGAGACGACTGCCTTCATGCCCGTGTCGGGCCAGAGGATGCGGCTGTGCGCGGCCGCGGATGACAACCGTTCAGAACGCATACGGGCCGGGACTGCGGCCGTGACGATGAGGACGAAAACAAAGCCCAGGACGGACCACAGGACCGGCACGGAGAAATTGACGGTCACAAAGGTCAGCACAAGCGCCGTCGCCAAAAGCGGCAGACGCGCCGCGGCGAGGCGTCCAAGCGGGCGAACGGGATTCACCGACAGGTTGTTTTCCGTGGTCGTCTCCTCAATCACTTTTGCCGCTCTCGTAATGCCATTCAGCGTTCTGTAGACTTGCTGCGTGACAAGTCTGAGTCAGAGAATCAACCTGCACATGAACAATCAGGACTTTTCCACTTTCGATCTCGATGCACCCGAGCTTCCTGCCTGGGTCCACGAGAACGCGCTGACCTCGGGCAACTTTCCATATTCCAAGAAGCTCAAGCGCACAAAGTACGAAAACGAACTGCGCGATCTGCAGCGCGAACTCGTCCAGGTGCTCGCCTGGGCTCAGACCAGCAACCAGCGCATCGTGCTTTTGTTCGAAGGCCGTGACGCAGCCGGCAAAGGCGGCTCGATCAAGGTCTTGCGGGAAAATCTCAATCCCCGTCACGCCCGCATCGTGGCGCTCGCCAAACCGACGGAGCGCGAGCACGGGCAATGGTACTTCCAGCGCTATGTGGAAGAGCTCCCGAGCAACGGCGAAATGGTGCTCTTCGACCGCTCCTGGTACAACCGAGGCGTCGTCGAACCCGTGATGGGTTTTTGCAGTGAGAACGAGGCAGCGGTTTTTCTGAGGGAAGCACCGGATTTTGAGCGCATGCTGGTGCGCGACGGCGTCCACCTCTTCAAGTTCTGGCTCAATATCGGCCGCGAGATGCAATTGAAGCGGTTCCACGACCGCCGGCACGACCCGCTGAAATCCTGGAAGATCTCTCCGGTCGACAAGGAAGCGATCAAGCGCTGGCCGGCTTTCTCCGCCGCCCGCGACCGGATGCTTGCAGCGACGCATTCGCACGAAGCCCCATGGTATGTGGTGCGCGCCAACGACAAGAGGCGGGCGCGGCTCAATCTCATCCGCACCGTCCTGATGTCGTTGCCCTATGACGGGAAGAATCTCGAGCGCATCGGTGAGATAGACGAGGCCATCGTCTCGCGCGGACCAGAATTTCTGAGCGAGGTGGAAGCCTCGCCGGGGGGCTGAGCCTGAAATCAAGGACTCAGGCGAGCCTCAAGGCCTCATCGCCCGCACGCCTGCCCCGCCGCCTTGCGAGGGCCTCATGGTAGAGCGCCTCATTCTCCTCGGCCATACCGGATAAGGAAAAACGCTCACGCACGAAGGCGCGCCGGGCAGCCGCCTCATCGGCAAGGCGTTCAGGGTTATCAAGCGCAACGGTCAGCGCGGAGGCCAGAGCTCGCTCGTTGCCGGGCTCGATCAGACGATCCTCTTCGCCCGAAAAAATCTCCGGGATGCCACCGACACACGTGGCAATCATCGGTGTGCCGGCCGCGGCTGCCTCCAGCACCACATAGGGCAGAGATTCCGCCAAAGACGGCACTACGATCATGCGCGCCTGCGCCAAGGCCTCCCGCGCCGGCATCGGCGCGTGGAAGCGCACATCGAGATCCTTTTCCGCGGCAAAAGCCCGATAGGTCTCGATCTGCTCGCTGTTGCCGCCTCCGACGATACAAAGGCTCGGTCTGTTGCCTTCTGCGCTGAGGAGCTCAAGCGCTCGCAACAACACACCGACCCCCTTCAGCGGGCGCAATTCGCCGAGAAAGAGAAAGTCCGCGGGATTGTCGACCTTCTCGACCGGCTCAAATTCTCCGGGTCGCAGACCGTTGTAGATGACGTGCGCAGGGCAGCGCGGCTCGCCTACTTTTTCGCGGTAGGTCTCCGCCTCGAAAGCTGAGACGTGGATGAGCGCATCCGTCACGCGCTCCAGAGAGCGTTCCACGCCGAAATAGATGCGGCCCGCCAGCGAATGCCGATCGAAATTCAGGCTGCCGCCATGGAGCGTATAGAACGTCGCGACCACACGGCCGGAGCGGCGCTCGCTCGCCGCGGTCAGGCGGCTGAAGACCCCGCCTTTGGCGCCGTGGCCATGGATAACGTCGGGGGCAAGGGAATCGGCGTAGGCGCGCACGCGCAGAAATGCCCCGAGATCAGCCGGCCTGATCGGGCGACACATCGGCGTGCGCTTCAAGCCGAGGGCAAGTCGGCTCTGAAGCTCGGCCAAAAGCCCAGCTTCAAAATCCCCTCCCGTCGTGGAATCACAGATCATGCCGACCTGGTGACCGCGCGCCGCCTGCATTTCGACGAGATCGTAGACATGGCGAAAAACGCCGCCGACAGGCGCACGCAGCACATGCAAGATCCTGAGTGGCTCACCCGCACTCTGCATTTCTTCCTCCCGGCCCAAACAAACATTATCGGGGAGCAGGGATAAGAGGTCGTTAATATCTAAGGCACGGGGCTTGCTTCGATCCTGCAGGCATCTCTACCTGTGCCAATGGAACGATTCGCGTACGTATCGCCTCGACCACGAGGTTTTCGCATGATTCACCGCAGCCTTGCCTGCGGCGCCGTCAAGGCCGTGCTGGGGCTCGGTGCCAATCTCGGCGATCCGGCGGACACTTTCCGCAAGGCCGCGAAGGCCATCGGCCATGTGGACGGCGTCACCGTCACCGCCGCCGCTCCGCTTTATCTGAGCCGGCCATGGGGGAAGACCGACCAACCCGATTTCACCAATTCGGCGCTTCTGGTCGAGACGCAGCTGAGCCCGCGGCGCCTGCTCGCCGCACTCCTCGACGTTGAAAAGGAACTCGGCCGCATCCGCGCCGAGCCCTGGGGCCCGCGCATCATCGATATCGACATTCTCGTCTACGGCGAAGAGATCCTCGCCGAACCGGAGTTGTCGATCCCGCATCCGCATCTGACGGAACGAAGCTTCGCCCTTAAGCCGCTTGTCGATCTTTGGCCGACGGCGAAGATCGGCGAGCGGCCGGCGAGCGAGATTCTGGCGCGGCTCGATCTTTCCGATCTCACCCCGGCAGGCCCCGGCAACTGGCACCGCGAGCCCCTGCGACGGAATTGATGCGGCGCGCCTGATGCCGCCAAACTGACCGGCACAGCCCTCGCCCGCCGCGCATGAGCCGGTGTGAAAAGGCATACGAAAAAGGCCTCCCCCTCGAGCGAGGGAGAGGCCGATCAAGCGCAGCAGCGTCTCAGTGGCTAAAGCCCGAGACCGCCGATGCAGACGTATTTGATCTCCAGATAATCGTCGATGCCGTATTTGGAGCCTTCGCGACCGAGGCCCGATTCCTTGACACCGCCGAAGGGGGCGACCTCCGTCGTGATGACACCTTCATTGACGCCGACGAGGCCGTAATCGAGGCCTTCGGAGACGCGGAAGGCGCGGCCGAGATCCTGCGTGTAGAAATAGCAGGCGAGACCGTATTCCGTGTCATTGGCAAGCGCGACCGCCTCTTCCTCCGTCTCGAATTTGAAGAGCGGCGAGACCGGACCAAAGATCTCTTCCTTGGAGAAGCGCATCTCGGGCTTCGCATCGGCGATCACGGTCGGCTCGAAGAACGTGCCACCGAGTTCGTGGCGCTTGCCACCCGCGATCACCTTGCCGCCCTTGTCGACGGCATCGCCAATCAACTCCTCGACCTTGGCGACGGCGTTGTCGTCGATGAGCGGGCCCTGCTGCGTTCCCTCTTCGAGGCCTGACCCCACTTTCAGCGCTTTCGCCGCCTCGGCGAATTTTTCCGCGAAGCGGTCGTAAATACCGGACTGGACATAGAAGCGGTTGGTGCAGACGCAGGTCTGGCCGGAATTCCTGAACTTCGCGGCAATGCCACCGGCCACGGCGCGATCGATGTCGGCATCGTCAAAAACCAGGAACGGTGCGTTGCCGCCAAGCTCCATCGAAACCTTCTTCACGGTGTCGGCCGACTGGCGGATCAGAACCTTGCCGACCTCCGTGGAGCCGGTGAAGGTGACCTTGCGCACCTTCGAGCTTTCCATGAGCGCCGCGCCAATATCGCGGGCGGACCCGGTGACGACATTGACGACGCCCTTCGGGATGCCGACCTCTTCGCAGAGCGCACCCCAGGCGAGGCCCGAATACGGCGTCTGCGTCGCCGGTTTGACGACGGCGGTGCAGCCTGCGGCAATCGCCGGGCCGATCTTGCGCGACAGCATAGAGGACGGGAAGTTCCACGGCGTGATGGCGCCGATGACACCGACCGGCTGCTTCGTCACCATGATGCGGCGATCTTTCCACGGCGAGGGAATGAGATCGCCATAGATGCGGCGCGCCTCTTCCGCGAACCACAGGACATAGGCGGCGCTCATGCCGACCTCGCCCCGCGATTCCGTCAAGGGTTTGCCCTGTTCCAGGGTGAGGAGCTCAGCAAGCGCATCCTGATTGTCCATGATGGCGTCGTGGAGGGCGCGCAAAAGCTTGGCGCGCTCGTCGGCGCTCGTCTTCTTGAAGCTCTCGAACGCCTCCGCAGCGGCTTCGATGGCGCGCTCGGTCTCGGCTTTGCCGCATTTCGGGATGGTGCCGATCGTCTCGCCGGTCGCCGGGTTGGTGACGTCAATCGTCTCGCCGGAATCGGCCCCAACCCATTCCCCCCCAATCAGATTGGCTTCACGTCTCCAGTAATGCGTCTTCTGCAGCATGCCTCACTCCCATTCATTTCATTCGATGCCGGCAATCGCCCGAACCGTGGCGATCACCGCGTCATCCATTTCAATTCCCTTCTCTTCCGCCTCCGCCCGGAGCGCCTGGCGGCGCGCGCCCGGCACACGGGCTGGAGGATCGGCTTCGATCATCGCCGCAAGGTCGCCGAAACGGGTGACGGCGTCGGCCCCGAAGGCCGCAGGATCGATGGCGATGATCAGCTGACCGGTGTTCGGCGGGCCGCCCTCGGCGTCGAAGAAGGAACTCGCTTCGCTCGCATAATTGGCGCCGTTGAGACCGGCGGCAAGCATCTCCACCATAAGAGCGAGCGCCGTTCCCTTGGCACCGCCGAGTGGAGCCATCGTGCCGGCAAGCGCCTCAACAGGATCGATCGTCGGCTTTCCAGCCTCATCGAAGGCCCAACCCTCGGGGATCTCCTCCCCCCTTTGCTTGGCCGCCATCACCTTGCCGCGCGCCACCTGCGACAGCGACAAATCGACGACGACCGGCCCGCCATCTTCGCGGGGAGCTGCAAAAGCGATCGGATTGGTGCCGTAAAGACGGCTGCGCCCGCCCCAAGGGGCCATCGCGCCCGGCGCGTTGGCGAACATGAGTGCCACGAGGCCAATTTCGGCAAAGGCCTCGACCGTCACCCCCATTGCGCCACAATGGCTGGAGCGCTTGATCCCCGCCATCGCCAGCCCTTGCCGGCGCGCCAGCGGCGGCAGCTCTGTGAGAGCGAGATCGAGAGCGGGATAGGCAAAGCCATGGGCGGCATCGATGGAAAGCGCCGCCGGCCGGGCGAGTTCGGCCTTCGGTACGGCAAAGCCGTCGATCTTGCCGGCGCGTGCCTGCGCCGAATAGGCCTCAACGCGGCGAAGACCGTGGCTCGTCTGGCCGCAAGCCTCGGCGGCAACGAGCGCGCGGGCGACGGAGGCGGCATTTTCCGGGCTCACTCGCGAGGCGGTCAAGGCAGCCTCCACGAGATGCCGCATCTCGCCAAGTCCCATCCGGGTCACTTGCGGCCCTCGAGGTGGTTGATGACGACGTCGGCGATAACCCGACCGACGCGCAGGTTCGATTCTGCGGTGAGGCCCGCGATATGGGGCGTCAAAACGACGTTCGGCAGGCTTGCAAAGACCGCGCCGGCTTCGGCTGTCAAAGGCTCGGTCTCGAAGACATCGAGCGCCGCACCGCCCAATCTGCCGTCTTGCAAGGCCGCAACGAGCGCCGTCTCCTCGACGATGCCGCCGCGTGCAGCGTTGATCAGGATCGCGCCGGGCTTCATGAGCGAGAGCGCGGCCGCATCGATGAGGTAGCGCGTCTCATCCGTCAGCGGCACATGCAGGCTGACGACATCAGCCTGTGCGAGAAGGGTGGGAAGATCGGTGCGAGGCGCCTCGTTCCACGCCGGATCGGAGGCCGGGATATGAGGGTCGGTGGCGATGACGTCGAGGCCGAGAGCCTCGGCGCGACGCGCCGTTTCACGGCCGCTCGCGCCGAAACCGATCAGGCCGATCACCTTGCCGCTCGCTTCGCGTCCACGCATCAACTCTCCGCGGGGCCATTGGCCGGCGGCGACGGCAGACGTGGAACGATAGGCGCCACGCAGAAGCAGAAGCGCGGTCGAGATCACATATTCAGCAACGGACAGAGCGTTGGCGGCGGCGGCGGGATAGACTGCGATCCCGCGCCTCGCGCAGCATAGCGTGTCGATGTTGTCGACGCCGACGCCGAGCCTGCCGATGCATTCCAGGGCATCGGCCCCTTCGATGATATCCGCCCGCACCTCGGTGCGGTTTCGCACGATCAGAGCTCTCGCTTCCGCGAGTGCCCCCTTCAGCGCTTCGGGCTTTTCGGCAAGATCGGGGGCGTAAAGAGTGGAGAAGCGAGCGGACAGGCGCGCAACGGCCGCCTCATCCATGAACTCGGAAATGACGATATCGGACATTTTTCCTGAAAAGACGGGCCTTCGGGAGGAAACGGCAAGCCCATGGCAGAGGCGAGCAGTGGTGATATTCACCACCGCCGCAGGGATAGATGACGAAGCGGCACCTTGTCCACGAATCTTGTGCGGGGAGCTGTCGCCCCGGCCCGCGAACTGCGATGGTCACACCGAAAGACGGGCCTGCGAGCGCCCGATCGCGCTCCTTCTACGGCAGCCAAGCCATTCAGATTGCACAAGGACATGCCTGCGTGCTCGCCAGAGCTTGGAGCGACCGATTTCCTCTTTGACTTTGATCAAGGACGCCTTCGACGAAAGCATTAGAAATACCCAAATGGTTCCTGATCTTGTCCGCAAATACGCGGCGCCTGTGCCGCGTTACACCAGTTATCCGACGGCGCCACACTTCAACGAAGAGGTGGACGGCAAGGTCGCGAAAACCTGGCTGAAAGAGCTCAAGCCCAATACCAGGGCTTCGCTCTACTTCCACATCCCCTTCTGCGATACGCTGTGCTGGTTCTGCGGCTGCACGACCCGACATGTGCTGCGCTACGATCCGGTGCTGCCGTATCTCCAGACGCTGAAGGACGAGCTGAAGCTCGTGGCCGAACTCGCGCCGGAAATCAACGTCGAGGGCGTGCATTGGGGCGGCGGCTCGCCGACGTTGTTGAAGCCCGACGACATCATCGAGCTCGCCTCGGCGATCCGAGAGGCCTTCCCCTCGGCGGCGGATGCCGAATTCGCGATCGAGATCGATCCGCGAGAATTCGACGACGCGCGTGTGGAAGCGCTCGCAAAGGCCGGGTTCACCCGTGCCTCGATCGGCGTGCAGGACTTCGATACGAAGGTGCAGGCTTCCATCAACCGCATGCAGAGCTTCGAGGAGACGGAATCAGCCGTCAATCGACTGCGTGCTGCCGGCATCAATTCCATCAATGTCGATCTCGTCTATGGCCTGCCCTATCAGAGCCGGGACAAGCTCGTGCGCACGGTGGAGCAGATCCTGACCCTCAGGCCGGACCGTGTGGCTCTCTTCGGCTATGCGCATGTGCCATCGGTCATCCCACGGCAGAAGATGATCCCGACGGACGAATTGCCGGACGTTCTGGAGCGCTTCGCGCAGGCCAATCGTGCGGCAACGCTGTTCACCGGCGCAGGTTATCAGCGCATCGGCTTCGACCATTTCGCGGTGCCGGAGGATTCGCTTGCCGTGGCAGCCTGGGAAGGCCGTCTCCACCGCAATTTCCAGGGATACACAACGGACGAGGCCGACGCCCTTATCGGCTTCGGCGCGTCCTCGATCAGCAAGCTCCCGCAGGGTTATCTGCAGAACGAGAAGACGACCCGGCGCTATGCGGCCGAGATCGAAAAGGGCGAGCTTGCGACCGTGCGCGGTTTCGAACTCTCCCAGGCCGACCGGGTCCGGGCTTTCGTGATCGAGCGGCTGTTGTGCGACTTCGCCTTCTCTGCCGGGACCTTGAAAGCGCATTTCGGTGCGCTTGCCGATCCCGTGATCAATGACGCGCGCTATTTCGCCGAGTCGGATCCCGATGGGCTCTTCTCACGGGTCGGCGACCGCTTCGTCGTCACCGATCGCGGCCGTCCCTTCGTGCGCAGCGTTGCAGCTTCTTTCGACGCTTATCTCGGGACGCGTGCGGCCACGCATTCGACTGCCGTCTAGAACGCCAGGCACGGGCGGAGCTGCCAATGGCGGCTTCTGCCCCTGTGCCGGCGCCGGCAGTCGCGGCCGCTCGGGGGCGTGTTTCGGGGTGAGCGTCGAAAGAGCCTCATCGAACGGCCGTTGCTCCAATGGCCGCTGCTCCAACATCCATTGACGGAAGATGCGCCACCGCCGTGCGAGATAGACGGCCGGCTTCAGCCTGACAAACCGACATTGCGTGGCCATCGCAGGCCACCATCGCACGACGAAAGCTCAGCACGAGGGCGAGCCTCCAAGAGCGAACAGCTCCAGGGATTGCGGCGACCTCGATAATGATCCGTCGGCGAAGCTTTCGCGCGCCAGTCAGCTATATCTCCGAGACCTCGTCGGCCTCCTCAGCCTCATCGATCTCGTCATCGATCTCTTCATCGATGTCGGCGGCAGGCGCCGGCACGGCCTTCTTCGCTTTCGGCTTTCTCTTTGGGGCTTTGACCCCATCGGTGCCGGAGTTCGCATCGGCAGGCTTGGGAGCAACACTCTTTGTCGCACGCTTTCGGGTCGCCTTTTTGGGCGCGTTCTCTGCCGCTTCCTTCGCTATTTCAGCATCATCCGCTTCTTTGGCGAGGCGCTGCGCCCGCAGCCGTTCGGTTTTCTGGCGCGCCGCGTTCAGCTCGGCGTCGATCACCGCTTTCGCTGCGGCAGTGGTGGCATCGGCCTTGTCGCGGCGCAGCTTGACGCTGTCACCTTTGCCTTGTGTTTTTGTAGACATCGGCATCACCCTTGATTTGTGGGCGGCGTGGACTCGGCATCGTCGGCGTCAGATGGATTCGCGCCAGATGAGGAGATTTCCGCCCCGGCCTCGTCGATGATGCGTTCGATGCGTGCGAGTTGGTCGTCGGTAAGCATGGTATGGGTTCCACGCTGATCGAGCCGCGCCTTCTGGCTTTCGAGAAACTCTCGCTGTGGGGCGCTGACGTTATCGCTCGACAGCGCATGCGCCATCCGTGCCTTGAGCTCGGCCACGTCCTTCACGCTCCTCGCCATGGCGTTCCCCTTTGCGGGCTTCCCCTGCGTCGACGGCTTCGTCGGCGTTCCCATTTTAGATTATCGCTTGGGCCGGAAAGAGCTGCCCTGTGTCGCACCCTCAGCGAGCGGGCGCAGCAGCATCATATGGCGGGTCGACAGGACGACATCCGGCAGCGTACCGGGTGCGCCGAGCCTGACTTCTCTGGTGGCAAGAAAATCGGTCTTCTCGAGCACAAGCCGCATCTCCTCGATAGATGCGATATCGTGCTCGATGAGGAGCTTGTCGCCACTCGACATCGTGACTTCGAAGCGCGCCACAGACTATTTCTTCTGACCGAGCTTAAGAGGCGATCCGCTCGAACCCAGGGAGCCGAGCTCTGACGTCTCCATATATTTCGGCGTGTGCTTGGCGCCCTTTTCCTTGTTCTTCGGCTTTTTAGCTTCCTTAGAAGCGCGCACCTGCCCTTTTGCCATGAAATTTATCCTCTCCGAACCGGGTTGCACATCGTGCGCCGTTCAGGCTTGAGCGGGAGCGGCAGACGCGGAAAGCCGGCCTTGGTTCGGAAGGACCGTCTCCGGCCTGAAACACGCGCCGCTAAAGGCGCGACAATTGACTTTCCTGGACCACGCGCTGCTGCGAGCTCACCGTGCTTTGCACGCGGTACTGGCAATCGCCGTGTTCCTCGGGCAGCAAAGCCAGGATTTTGTAGACGCCGGCAACACCTGGGCCGACGGTCTTTTGCGACAGGCGGACCGTCTGGCCCACCTTGAATGAATGGTTGGTCATATTCCCTCCGCCGAACGGCATGGGAAGAGAAGGCGCGGGCAAGCCCGCGCCTTCTGCAAAATCAGGCGTGCTGCAGATTCGTTGCAGCTTCCTTGCCGGAGCGGCGATCCGCCTCAACGTCGAAGGAGACGCGCTGGCCTTCAACGAGGCCGCGCATGCCGGCACGCTCGAGAGCCGTGGCGTGAACGAAGACGTCCTTGCCGCCGTCCTCCGGCTGGATGAAGCCATAACCCTTCTGGGAATTGTAAAATTTTACGGTACCAACCGCCATGGAATGTTCCTTTCGCAGAACGCGTATGGGCACACGCAACGCGGAATGCGCACGTGTGTGGAAGTCGAGTTTTGGAGGAAGTCTGAACCCGCGCCCGGCGAAACGGGACTTAACGGCCAAAATGTCCGGCCAAAGATCGATGGTGGTTCTTGTAGACCGCAATTGCGGCATTAACAAGAAAAACTCCTCCTCAGGGCGCAGATGCCCCGGAACTCTCACAAATGCCGGTTGTTGGTGAGTGACCCTGCACCGAAAAATTGCCCGCCGCCCGCGCGCCGTGCAGCGCAACAGGATGTTTCAAGAGGAGGCCCCCATGACCCGTCTAGCCGTCGCCGGCGCAACCGCCGCCTTCACCGCCCTCGCATTTGCCGAGCCGGCCGCAGCCCAGGAACGCTTTCCCGCCTGTCAGTCGCAGCAGAGCCTGCAACAGATCATCGGGAGCAATGGCGAGCTGATGCCCTCCGACTGCCGCAACCTCACCATCACGCGCCTGAAGAGCGACAGTGGCTCTTTGTGCCTCATCGATTTCTCCAATGCCGGAGGCGGGGTCGTGCAGGCCTTACGCGATGCGGCCATGCCGGAGAAATGGTGGGTTCGCTGCGATCAGCTCAGCGAAACGGGAGGCTGATCGATGTTCTTCGACAGCTGGGGCGACCTCTTCCGCATCCTCATCATCGGCATCCTGGCCTATGGCGGGCTCGTCCTCCTGCTGCGGGCGACCGGCAAGCGCACTTTGTCGAAAATGAACGCCTTCGATTTCATCGTCACAGTGGCCCTCGGCTCCATATTGGCCACCACGCTTTTGTCGAGCGACGTCTCGTTGAGCGAAGGTTTGTTTGCCTTCGCTCTCCTGTGCCTTCTGCAATATGCCGTAGCCTACGCTTCGATACGCTCGGCGGATTTTCAGTCGCTGGTCAAGGCAGACCCGGCGCTCCTGTTCTTTCGCGGCCGCTTCGTCCGGCCCATGCTCAAGAAGGAGCGGGTCACGGAGGAAGAGGTTTACGCGGCCATGCGCGCAGCAGGGATGGCCGAGATCGAAGCGGTCGCGGCCGTCGTCCTAGAGACGGACGGTTCCATCAGCGTGGTTCCGGCGGAAAACGAACCGAAGGGCGAGACCGCTAGGGCTTCAACGCTGCAACATGTGCAGGGTCGAGAGGACGCGCGCGCAGAGGCAGGCCTTTCAGACTGAGCGACCGGCCCTCTCCGGACAGGCGTCATCGAACCGGCGACGGGCATGCTGCACCCGCTCCTGGTTCTCGCGCGCCCATGCTGCCAAAGCCGTCACCGGCACGAGGAGATCGCGTCCGAGATCGGTGAGCTCGTATTCAACCTTCGGCGGCATCGTGCCGTAATCGCGGCGCAGCACGAAGCCGTCGCGCTCCAAGGCACGCAAGGTCGCCGTCAGCATTTTCTGGGAGATGCCGCCGATCTCGCGCTTCAACTCCCCGAAGCGCAAGGGCGCATCCCCCAGCAGGGTGATGACGAGCACCGACCATTTGTCGCCGATGCGCGACAGGATCTCGCCCACAGGCCGGCAATCGGAGGGGAGGTGACAGATCTGCGGTTTCAAAAAAGTGCCTTCTTGTGGCCCCCGGCGGGCCTGCCCTATCTGACGGTCACCAATGGTAACTGGGAAAGGCCTTATGCGAAAGATAGCAGTTCTCGTAGGCAGCCTGAGGCGCGCCTCCATCAACCGGACCCTCGCTCATGCGCTCGAAAAGCTCGGCAAGGATGAGTTCACCTTCATTTATCCGGACCTCAACCTGCCGCTCTACAACGACGATCTGTGGGAAAATCCGCCCGCTTCCGTGCTTGCGCTGAAGCGTGATCTCGCCGAGGTGGACGGCATCATCTTCGCCACCCCGGAATTCAACCGCTCGATCCCCGCAGTTCTCAAGAACGCCATCGACTGGGGTTCGCGTCCCTACGGTGAAAGCTCCTGGACCGGCAAACCGATCTCCGTCATCGGCGCATCTCCCGGCCGGATCGGCACCGCCGCCGCACAGGTCGGTCTGCGCAGCGTCCTCGTCACCCAGAACGCCTTCGTCATGGGCCAGCCGGAGGTTTATCTCGCCTTCCCGGAAGGGCTGATCGACGGGGATCTGGCTGTCACCGACGACACCACCCGCGACTTCCTCAAGGAGTACCTTGCGCGTTTCGGCGAGTGGATCGACAAAATGCCGAAGCTCGACAAGTAGCGCCCGACTCAAGCTTCGGACTGCGCCTCAGACCTCTGTCCGAGGCGCATCGATTTTTCAACCAAGGACGGGACGCCCGTCCTTGCCTCTCTGCCGACACTCGCCAACCGCGCCGGAGACGGATGGCGGAAACCGCGTTCAGACGCTATCTCGTTACGCGCGGCCGGGGGCATCTGCTCGGTCCGTTTGGATGGCGCGCGGCCAGGGGGCATCTCACATGTCGGTCGGCAGAGCATCAGAAGCGGTGTTTGTACTCGACCGGGCCGCAATCGCTGCGGTGATCCTCGGCGTTACCGCCTTTTCGGTCTCCCAAGGCCTCACCTATCCCCTCATCTCGTTGATCATGGCCCATCAGGGCGTCACCGATAGCGTGATCGGGCTCAATGCCGGCGTCTTCAGTCTTGGCCTTGCCGTTTCCACCCTCGCCATCGGGCCTTTGACGGCGAGGCTGGCAGGCGACAAGATCATCATCGTGGGCCTTGCCGGCTGCTCCCTCTGCCTCTTCGTCTTCGGCATCACGGATTCGCTTGCCGTCTGGTTCGTCGCCCGCTTCGTGCTCGGGATCTGCGTCAATCTCGTCTTCATGCTGAGCGAAGCCTGGCTCAATGCGGCCTGCCCGGATCATCTGCGGGGACGCATCTCGGGACTTTATGGCGCCGGCATGTGTGCGGGATTTGCCGCCGGCCCCCTCGCCATTCCGTTCTTCGGCAGCGACAGCAGCTTTCCCTTCGCCATCCTTGCCGTCTATCTCGCCATCGTCGCCTTCGCGACGGCGGTTCTAAGCCGCCGCGCTCGCACAAGGCCCCAGCCTTCACCTCCCGGCGCGCTGGTCAAATTCGTGCGCGCCGCGCCGGCGCTCATCGTCATGGTCTTCGCTTTCGGCTTCGCCGACATCGCAGCAATCTCCGTGATGCCCGTCTATTTCGTGAAGACGGGCCATTCGGAGGCCTTTGCGGCGATCGCCGTGACCATGGTCGCGCTGCCGACCGCGCTCGCGCAGCCGCTCGTCGGCCTGCTTCTCGACCGCCTGCCCCGCCACGGGGTGGCGCTCGCCTGCGGCCTCGTTGCCGGCGCCACCTTCCTCATCATCCCCTTCCTGGAATCGGAAGCCGCCATCCTGGCCGTCTTCGCGCTGATGGGGGCCGCGGAATTTGCGCTTTACACCTGCGCTCTGACCCTTCTCGGCGCAAGCTATACGGGTGGCCTTCTCGTCGCCGGAAGTGCCGTCTTCGGCCTCGCCTACGCGATTGGGAGCGCGGGCGGCTCCACCGCCACAGCATCGGCAATGGACCTCTTCTCACCGGCCGGGGCACCGATCACGGCCGGGCTCGCTCTGTTTATTCTCGTTGCGATGATGTTGCGCTTGCAGCCTGCGCGCTGAACCCTTCGCCGCTTGGTGCATTCACGCAGAAGACGCCGGATCAACCGGCGGCAGACAAGGCACACATCTTTTCATGCACCCGCTCCGCATCCATGTCGTCTTCAACGCCAATTCCGGGACCGCCGCGGGCCTGACACCAGACGCGCTCAGCGAACAATTCGCGGCCGCTGGCTTCGAGGCCGCAGTCGATAGTGACATGGCGCGTCCGCTGCGCGATCGGGTCGCCGAGGCTGCTGCTTCGCAAGCCGATATCATCGTCGCCGCCGGCGGTGACGGTACCGTCACGGCCGTCGCCGCGGCACTCTTGGGGAGCAACAAAAAGCTCGCCATCCTGCCGCTCGGCACCGCCAACCTTCTTGCCCGCGACCTTGCGGTACCTCTCGACATCAAAGAAGCGATCTCGACGCTTCGTGAGATGCAACCACGGGCGATCGATGTCTGCGAAGTGAACGGACGGATTTTTTTGCACAAGGTCGTCATCGGCTTCGCACCTGCCGTTGCCGCCGGCCGGGAGCATCTGCGGCACAATCCGGATTTCGGCACGCGGCTCAGCTTTCTGCGTTTCTTCTGGCGCCGCCTCACCCACCCCCAAGATCTGCGCATGACGCTTGAAAGGGACGGCGCCGACAACACCGAAACGTTGCGTGTCCGCTCCATCGCGGTTGCCAACAATGCCTATGACGAAGAACTCGGCCGCTTCTTCTCCCGCCGCAGGCTCGATCGCGGACTTCTGACGGTCTATGCGCTGCGCCATCTCGGCCTGATCGATCTTCTGCGGCTCACCGCGGGAATGGCGCTCGGCCGCTGGCGCGATGACGAGGCGCTCATCATCCATGAGGCACATGAGGTGCGGCTGTCGACACAGCGTCAACTGGTGCAGGCGATGATCGATGGGGAAGTGGAGAAGATCCGCCCGCCGCTTGATTTTCGCATTCACCCCCAGGCCCTCACAGTGCTGGCCCCGGTCGCTCAGGCGACAGAGGCGCCCGAAGACGAAGCCATCGCCCCAGCGCCTTATCAGGAGCGGGCGTCGGCATGAGAATCGCACATCTATCCGATCTCCATTTCGGCCATCACGACCCACAGCTTGCCACCTCTCTCCAGGAGGATCTCCTCGCCTCGCAGCCCGACCTCGTCGTCGTCAGCGGCGACTTTACCCAGCGCGGCGAGGCCGACGAGTTTGCCGAAGCCGGCGCCTTTCTCAACGCCCTGCCGATGCCGACCTTCTGCGTTCCAGGAAATCACGACGTGCCGGCAATCAATCTCATCGACCGCTTTCTGACGCCCTACCGGCTCTACAAAAAGCACATCTCCCGCGATCTGGAGCCGTTCGTGGAGATGGACGGCGTTGCAATTGCGGGCCTCAAGACGTCACGACGCATGCGTCTCGGCTTGAATTGGGCGCACGGCTCTTTGAGCCATGACCAGCTCGATGCGCTTGGCTCGCGCTTTGCGACGGCGGACCCCTCGGCGCTGCGGATCGTGGTCGCCCACCATCCGCTGCTTCTGCCCGATCCGCCGATCGACATGCGGCGGGTGAAGCGGGCGGACCTTGCGCTCGAGACCTTCGCCGAACTCGGCGTGCGGCTCGTACTCTCAGGACATTTCCACATGGCTTATGTGCGCAGGCATGGCGCCCCCACCGAGGAAAAAGAGGGCGAGCCGATCGGCGGACGCGAGGCCGCACATGCGCCCATCCTGGTGGCACAGGCCGCAACCTCGATCTCGACACGCCTGCGCGGCGAGCCGAACGCGTACAATGCGATCACCATCGAAGACGGGTCGATCGACATCGCGGTCAGGGCCTGGGACGGCGAAACCTGGCACCAGAAGCCGGCCGATATCTTGCACAACACGCCGACGGTGGACGCGGAGGAGACAAGCGTCAGAGAGGCTCAGGCCGCGGCGATCCGCTGAAGGATGGCGGCAACGAGCTTTGCGCGCCCTTCGTCGTGGTCATCGACGGCGATGACTTCGTCTTCGGCATGGGCGCGCACCAGATTTGAAACTCGCGCATCGACCCTGAGTGCCTCTTCATCGCTCTCAAGCCGGCCGACGGTCTGATACTCGGCCCGCGGGCGGGCAATGAGAACGTCGAGACGGCGAACGCTTTTGTGGCACCAGATGCAGAGCTCGTGAAAGGCGGCTGGGTAATGGGGCGCGGCATAAACGCTCGCCAAAAGCACGCATCCATCAGCCACGATCACGTCGACCTTGCCGAGAAGCTCTTCAACCGGCGCCCATTGCTCGCCGAGAATGGTGATCTTGTTGGCGATCGCATGTGGGCGACCTTCCCAGATCCGCCTCTTGGTCACCTCGGTCACGAGTTCGCAGGCGATGTGCCGGCGCTTCAGATCGGAAAAGAGCCCGGCGGCGAATGTCGATTTGCCGACGCCCGGACCTCCCAAGATATTGACCACAAGGGTTTCGCGCGACGCGTCGTTCATAGCTCAGCCTTTCGCGAGGGGCCGAATTGTCCACAAGACGAGACACACAAAGCCGTTGGCAGGCGCCCGCCGGCGCAAAACGGGCAGGAGAGACGCGAGGCTGCGGTGCTGAGATGGATGACTTGCAAAACTCTATCGATGTGACCCGGGTCGCAGGGCATCCGATAGCCGATGAAGCGTCCTGACGCATCCCCCTTGCGCATCCCGCTCGCGGGCGGAGATCGGGCTGTTGAAACGCGCTGGCACGGGTCCCCGGCCGATCAGAGCTTACGGGCGCGACTTTCGAGCGCGGCCCATAGTGGCCACTCGGGGTGGCATAAAGATGCATATGCTCGGGCCCTCAAAGATTGTAGGATCGTCATGCGATCATTACGAATGCTAGACACGTCTGCGTTGCTGAACAATAATCTTAATGTCTGCAGGATCCGAGCTGGTCGGTGAGCGGGCGGCGTAAGCGACCACTCCGGCAAGGGGAAAAGCAGTGCCCGGTATGAATGAAACCAAGGCGAGGGACGAGGAATTCCGCGTTCCGCGCCCGGCGGCAACTTTGCGCCACAGCGTCACGGAAAGCATTCGGCAGGCCATCGCCGCCGGGCGATTCCGACCGGGCGAGCGTATGCCGGAGCGCGACTTGTGCGAGATGACGGGTGTCAGCCGAACGCTCGTCCGCGAAGCTCTCCGCCAGCTCGAATCGGAAGGGCTCATCGAGGTCATCGCCCATAAAGGTCCCGTGGTTTCTCGGATCACCGCGGCACAGGCGATCGGCGTTTATCAGGTGCGCGAGGTGCTGGAAGGCTTGGCGGCCGAGCTCTTTGCCGAGCATGCGACGGATAACGACCGCGAGGCACTGAAGGCGGCGTTCGATGAGGTCAAGAAGGCCGATATCGCCGCGACGCGCATCGCGCTGAAAAACAAATTCTACGATTGCCTCGTCGCCGGCACCGGCAACGAGGCGCTGGGCAAGACGCTCTATATGCTGAACTCGCGCACCATGCTGTTGCGGGCGCAATCGCTGCAAGCTCCCAATCGCTGGCAGCAGAGCCTGAGCGAGCTGCAGACGCTCCTCGACGCCCTCGACCGCCGCGATGCCGCGGGGGCCAAGGCGATCGCCACGGATCATGTGCGGCGCGCAGCGGCGGCGGCCATGCACACCTTTTCCATGGACACGCGCGAAAAGAAGCGTCGCGCCTGAAAACCTCGCTTCCGTGCCGGGCGGAGGCTCAGACCGGCGCGCTCCTGCGCTCCCCTCTCCAGGCTCACCCATCCTCGAGGGCTTTTGTTCAAAGCGTCCCCATGAGGACACGTTGAGCGCGATCTGCTTCTAATAATATTGTATTACGGTATTAAGATCGATATGGTGTCCGGGCTTGCGGGTTCCCGCGACGGCGTCGGATGAGGCCGCTGCAGGCCCAACCCCGCCATCGAAACGAATAATCGGCAGGCTGAGAGCCGCCAATCGTGGAGGAATATCTTGAGCGACAAAATCGGCTTCATCGGTCTTGGAAATATGGGCGTCCCGATGGCCGGGCGCCTCTTGGACGCCGGCAACCCGCTCGTCGTTTATGATGCACGCGAAAGTGCAATCGCGCCGTTCGTGGAACGCGGCGCTACGGCGGCAAATTCGGCCGCCGATCTCGCCTCTCAGGTCGACACCGTCTTCCTGTCGCTTCCGACGCCACCGATCGTGGAGGCCGTCGCCTTCGGCGACAATGGGCTCGCCGAAGGAAGCCAGGTGAAGCGGATCGTGGATTTGTCCACGACAGGCCCGCAGATGGCGGAAACGCTGGCGAAAAAGATGCAGGAAAAGGGCGTCACCTGGCTCGATTCCCCGGTGAGCGGCGGCGTCGGCGGCGCCAAGGCGGGCACTCTCGCCGTCATGTTCTCCGGGCCGAAAGCCGACTACGACAACCTCCTGCCGCAGCTCAAGGCGATCGGAAAGCCGTTCTATGTGAGTGACAAGCCGGGCCTCGCGCAGACGATGAAGCTCGTCAACAATTTGTTATCTGCCGCAGCCATGGCGCTGAGCTCCGAGGCCGTGGCAATGGGCGCCAAGGCAGGGCTGTCGCCGGACGTGATGATCGACGTCATCAACGCCGGCAGCGGCCGCAACACCGCGACCATGCAGAAATTCCCCCAGTCGATCCTGCCCGGCACCTTCGATTACGGCTTTTCGTCCGGCCTCATGTTCAAGGACGTCAAGCTTTTCAACGAGGTCGCCAAGGCGATGGGCCTCAACCTGCCCGGCTGCGAAGTGGTCTTCGATATCTGGCAGGATGCCGTCGATAAACTCGGCGCGGATTCCGATTTCACCAAGGTGGTGACACTGACGGAGAAGGCCGCTGGCGTCAGCCTGCGCAGCGACGGCGCCACCGGCTGATTTTCGCGAAGAAACCGACGCCGTCTCCGGGACTGCGTAGCGTTTCTTTCTTTGCATAAAGTACACCTCTGCGACGGCAGCGTGCGCGGGACGCGTGCGCTGCCGTCTGCGAAATTGTTCTGAAATATTCTGATCATACAATCATATTGACTTGGCCCAAGGCCTATGATCAGCTCACTGCAGCTTCCGCCAGCAAACGAGCGGGAAACAGTGATCACCAGGGAGGACATGATGAAAACCACCATTCTTACAGCCCTCGCGATGAGCCTCTTGGCCAGCACGGCCATGGCTCAATCGGAGTGCCAGTCCGGCGAAACGCTCGTCAAATACAGCCATGTGAGTGCTCCGACGGGCAATCCGAAGGGCGAGATGGCCACCGCACTCGCCAAGCGCGTCAACGAAGAGATGGACGGGCAGCTTTGCATCCAGGTCTATCCGAGCTCACAGCTCTACAATGACGATGAAGTCATGGAAGCGCTGGCGATCGGGGACATCCAACTCGCCTCGCCCGACATCGGCAAGCTCGGCGCCTATACCGCCAAGCTCGACGTCTTCAATCTGCCGTTCCTGTTTGAGGACACCGATGCGGTGTCGCGCTTCACCCATAGCGAGACGGGCGACGAACTCTTGAAGTCCATGACCGACAACGGCTTCGTCGGCCTTGCCTATGTCTATAACGGCCTGCGCGCCTTCTCCGCGAACAAGCCATTGATCGAGCCCTCGGACCTCAACGGCCTGAAGATCCGCGCCACGACCTCCGACGTCTCGATCGCCATGATCAAGGCCCTCGGTGCCAACCCGCAGCCGCTCGCCTGGAGCGAGGCCTTCGGCGCCTTGCAGACCGGCGTCGTCGACGGGCAGGAGAACACCTGGTCGAACATCTACACCGGCAAACTCTACGAAGTGCAGGACGGGGTCACCGAGACCAACCACCAGTTCCTCACCTACATTCTCGTCACCTCCCAGGACTTCCTCGACAGCCTGGATGACGATGTGCGCGAGAAGTTCCTCTCGATCGTCGGCGAGGTCAGCGACGAGTACAACGAGAAGGCCACGGCCATCAACGAAGAGAGCAAGGAGCGCATCCAGGAAGCGGGCGTCACCGTCCGTACGCTCTCTCCGGAACAGCGGCAGAAATGGGTCGATGCCGTGAAACCCGTCTGGGAAGAGTTCGAAGACGGGATCGGCAAGGATGTGATCGAGGCCGCAGTCGCGTCCAACAAATCCTGAACGCAGGCTCTGCCGGGCGGACAAAGGCGCGGGGACGGCTCAGACGCCGTCCCCGCAACGCCCCACCTGCGCCCGGCCGGACCGCTCGCCAGTGAAACTCCTTTCGCCGTTTTCGGCGAAGGGCCGCGAGGATCCAACTCCTGAAGGATGGAAGATGAGCAGTTTCGGCCGACGCGTCGACCGCTTCGAGCGCAGCGTCATCGCGATCTTGATGGCGGCGATGACAGTCACCTCCTTTACTCAGGTGATCGCCCGCTACGTCTTTAATACCGGCTGGCTCGGCGCGCTCGATTTTGCGCGCATCCTGTTCGCCTGGCTCATTCTCTTCGGCATGGCCTACGGCGCCAAGATCGGCTCGCATCTGGCGGTCGACACGGTGGTCCGCGCCCTGCCCAAGCACGTTTTCAAGGCCTTTGCGATCTTCGGCGCACTCTGCGGCGTGGTTTATGCCGCAATCTTCTTCTGGGCCGATTGGCTTCAATTCATCGGCATCGACGCCAAAGGCGGCGCCTTTCCTTATTGGCTGCGCACCTTTGAAACCGGCATCGGCCTCACCGAGATCCGCTATCCGGATTGGGCGCAGGAGATGTTCGACCTGCCCGCCCGGGTGCATCGCTGGATCGCCTATCTCATCTTGCCCCTCGGGCTCTTTCTGTTCGGCTTCCGCTGCCTGCAAGCGCTGATCGAAATCGTCCAGGGCAAGCGGGAAATGATCACCACGGCCATCGAGACGACCGAGCTCATGGATCAACGTTCCGATCCCGACCACGAGAGCTACGCCGCCGCGCAGGAGCACGCCTCAGAGGCGCCGCACTGGTACGACGACAACAACTCCAAAGACCGGAGGTAATCGATGGTCTCCGGCTTCCTTTTCATCACGGTTCTCGCCCTTCTCTTCGCCGGGGTGCCGGTCGCACTCGCGCTTGGGCTTTCGAGTGTTTTGACCATCGTTCTCTTCTCCGGCGATTCCATGTCGTCGGTGGCGCTCAAGCTCTTCACGGCCTCGCAGAGCTACACGCTGCTTGCGATCCCGTTCTTCATCCTCGCCTCGTCCTTCATGTCGACGGGCGGCGTGGCGCGCCGCATCATCCGCTTCGCGGTTTCGGCCGTCGGTCATCTGCGCGGCGGGCTCGCGATCGCCTCGGTGATGTCGTGCATGCTGTTTGCGGCGCTCTCCGGCTCCTCGCCCGCCACCGTGGTTGCGATCGGTTCGATCGCCATCGCCAGCATGCGTGAGGTCGGCTACTCGAAGGAATTCGCCGCAGGCATCATCTGCAATGCCGGCACGCTCGGCATTCTCATTCCGCCATCGATCGTCATGGTGGTCTACTGCGCCGCCACAGACGTCTCCGTCAGCCGCATGTTCCTCGCCGGCATCCTGCCAGGCACCGTCGCTGGCCTCATGCTGATGGTCGGCGTCTATCTCAACGCCCGCTTCCGGGGCATGCCGAAACTGCCTTTCGCTGGCTTTACGGCCGTGCGCGACGCCTTCCTCGACGCGTCCTGGGGTCTCTTCCTCGTCATCGTCATCCTCGGCGGCATCTATGGCGGCATCTTCACTCCCACGGAGGCGGCGGCTGTCGCAGCGGTTTATTCCTTCCTTGTCGCCATCTTCGTCTATCGGGACATGGGCCCGCTTCGGGGCGTGCCGTGGCGCCAGGACGGCGAATCGATCATCGGCGCCGTGCAACGCAACACTCTCCTGACGGTCACGCGCTTCGTACCGGCCTGCTTCCATCGCGACACCGAGCATGTGCTGGTGGAGGCCGGCAAAGCGACGATCATGCTCATGTTCATCGTCGTCAACGCGATGCTGTTCGCCCATGTGCTGACGGTGGAGCGCGTGCCGCAGACGATCACCGAATGGATGATCGGGGCCGGGTTCAACTGGTTCACCTTCCTTCTGGCTCTCAACATCCTGCTGCTCATCGGCGGTCAGTTCATGGAGCCGTCGGGCCTCCTCCTGATCGTCGTGCCGGTCGTCTTCCCGGTGGCGATGGAGCTCGGCGTCGACCCGATCCATCTCGGCATCATGATCGTCGTCAACATGGAAATCGGGCTGATCAGCCCTCCGATCGGGCTCAATCTCTTCGTCACGGCGAGCGTCGCCAGGATGAGCGTCGTGCAGGTGACCAAGGCCGCCGCCCCGTTCATCGGCATTATGCTCATCTTCCTCGTGATCGCGACCTACGTGCCCGGGCTATCGACGCTCGTGCCCTATTCGCTGATGGGCCCGGAGCCAAAGAGCTTCACGCACGGCCTCAAATGAGGCGTGCAGCCCGACCGATCAACGAACGACCCGCAAAGGCGGGAGACCAGGCCGGACGAAACGGCCGAACTCAAGGAGAGGAGAAATATGGATATCAGACGTCTTGGAACTCTGCCGACCCGTAAGGCGCCGGCAAAATCCTTCACCGGAAATGTCTGGCAGGACCCGATTATCGAAGCGCCTGAGCCGGCGCTGCTGAAATCCAACGTGGTCATGTTCGAGCCGGGCGCCCGCACGGCCTGGCACACGCATCCGATGGGGCAGACGCTCTACGTCACCGCCGGCACCGGTCGCATCCAGAAATGGGATGGGCCGATCCAGGAAATCCGTGCTGGTGATGTCATCTGGATCCCGCCCGGCGAGAAGCATTGGCATGGCGCGGGTCCCAACACGATGATGACCCACATCTCCATGCAGGAAGGCCATGACGGCGTTGTCGTCGAATGGCTGGAGCACGTCACCGACGAGCAATACGGCGCATAAAGGAAAGCGGCGCGGTTCGACCCAAGAACCGGCGCCGCTTTCTTCTTTGCAAGGCTCCGACCGGGTGAGGCAGAGGCCGTGCCCCCGCCCCGCCTTGACGAGAAGGATATCGACTATGGCTGAATTCCCCGACGAAGATTGGATGGCCGCCTTCGCCGAAAGGGTCGCCTCAGACCGAGAACTTGCCGTCATCGGCAGCAAGTTCGACGTCGATATGGGCATCACTTTCGGCACGAAGCGCTACGTCTTGCGGGTGCGCCAGGGCAGGATCGACAAGATCCTGCAGGCTCCCGGTTTCGACGTGCCGACGCAATTTGAGATCCGCGCCCCGATGGAGCTGTGGCAGCGCTTTTTGTGCGAGACACCACCTCCTCTCTATCACGACATCTTCGCCATGATCATGCGCGTGCCGGAGTTCGTTCTCGAAGGCGACACGCTGGTGGCGATGCAAAACGCGCGTGCCCTGCACCGCATGATGGGCCTGATGCAGAAGGTGGGGAAAGAGCATGCCTGAATTCGAACCGATCGTCGGCCGCTACCTCAATGTGGCCATCCAAGGCCGCAACCACCGCATCTATGTGGAAGAAGCCGGTGAGGGAATCCCTCTCCTCTGCCTGCATACCGCCGGGGCCGACAGCCGCCAGTTCCGCCATCTCCTCAACGACGAGGAGGTGACGCGCCGCTTTCGCGTCGTCTGCTTCGACATGCCCCGGCATGGCCGCTCCGACCCGCCGGACGAATGGTGGCTAGAATCGTACGAGCTCAAGACGGAGGAGTATCTCGCGACCATCGAAGCCGTTTGGAAGGGGCTCAAACTCGACCGCCCGGTGGTTATGGGCTGCTCCATGGGCGGGGCGATCGTGCTCCGAGTCGCAAGCGACTTTCAAGACGAGATCCGGGGGATCATCGGGCTGGAAAGTGCCGCGCATGCGCCCGGCCGCTACAACGAATTCCTGCTGCATCCGGCCGTGCATGGCGGCGAACTCGTCGCCACCTACACTTTCGGCCTCAACGCGCCGCAAAGCCCCGAAGAGGGTAAGCGAGACAATTGGTGGTACTACGCGCAGTCCGGCCCCGGCGTCTATCGCGGCGACGTCATGTTCTACAGCTTCGATTTCGACGCCCGCGAACATGTGAAGACGATCGACACGGCCAAGTGCAAGGTGAGCCTTCTCACCGGGACCTACGATTATTCGTGCACCCCGGCGATGACGGAGAAAGTGGCCGCCGCCATACCCGGCTGCCGCTACACCGAGATGGAAGGCATGGGCCATTTCCCGATGATCGAGAACTACGCCCTCTTCCGTCAGTATCTTCTACCGGAGCTTGAGGTGATGGAGGCCGACTGACCGCCCTCACCCCGCCAAACGCGGTCACCCATGCACAGGAACCGGCCCGCGCCCAACCGAAAAACAAGAGCGCGGCCGGTCGAAGGGAGGAAAGATGACACCTGAACCTTATGAGGTTTACGCGGTCCGCTATGCGCACAATCCGGCCGCGACCGCCGCGCACAATTTCGTCGGCGGCGATCCGCATGACGTGCCGATGCCACTCGATTATTTCGTCTGGGCGATCAAGGGCAACGGCCGCACCTTCATCGTCGATACCGGCTTTGATGCGGCGATGGCCGAAAAGCGCAAGCGGCAGTTCCTGCGCTCGCCCGGCGAAGGTCTGAAGACGATCGGCATCGATCCGGACGGGATCGAGGACGTCATCATCTCGCATATGCATTACGACCATTGCGGCAATTACGATCTCTTCCCAAATGCGCGCTACCATCTGCAGGACGCGGAGATGGCCTATTCGACGGGCCGCTGCATGTGCCACGGCGCGCTCAAACTGCCGTTTGAGGAGGAGGACGTGGTGGCGATGGTGCGCAAGGTGTTTGCCGGCCGCGTCAAGTTTCACGACGGCGCTTCTGAGATCGCTCCCGGCATCAGCGTCCACCATGTCGGCGGCCATTCCAAAGGCCTGCAGGTGGTGCGGGTCTGGACTCGGCGCGGCTGGCTCATCGTCGCCTCCGACGCCAGCCATTTCTACGCCAATATGAACGAAGGCCGGGCCTTTCCGGTGTTGCACAGCCTCGCCGAGACGCTCGAAGGCTATGACCGGCTGTGGGAGCTCGCGAGCGATCGCTCGAACGTCATTCCGGGGCACGACCCGATCATCCTCGACCGCTATCCGGCGCCGAGCTCAGGCCTTGAAGGCGTCGTCGTGCGCCTCGATGCCGATCCGAAAGAGCCGGCAGGGTAAGAGATCCTCCCCTCTTCCCGAACGGAGAACGGGCGCCCGCGGGCGCCCGTTTTTTTTGGAAGATGTCGCTATCGAAGCTAGCCTGCCCTCAGAGCCCGAGATAGGCCTCGCGCACCTTCGGATCGTCGTGCAGCGCCTTGGCGGACTCCGCCAGAACGATCTCGCCCGATTCCAGCACATAGCCGCGCGAGGCGACCGACAGGGCGAGCGAGGTGTTCTGCTCCACGAGCAGGATTGAAGTCCCGGCTTCGTGGATCTTGACCAGGGCATCGTGCACTTCGTCGACGACGATCGGCGCGAGACCGTGGCTCGGCTCGTCGAGGATGAGGAGGCGCAGATTGAGCATCATGGCGCGGCCAAGGACGACCATCTGCTGCTCGCCTCCGGAGAGCGTTCCGGCCCATTGCCGCCGCCGCTCCTTGAGGCGCGGAAAGAGCGTGAAGGCCTTTTCCAAGCGCTCCTTGTAAACGGGGTCCTGGCGCAGCGTGTAGGCACCGAGCAGGAGATTCTCCTCCACCGTCATGTCCGGAAAGACATGCCGTCCCTCCGGCACATGGGCGATGCCGAGCTTCGGGATCTCATGTGCCTTCAGCGACATCAAATCCTTGCCGTCGAAGGTGATACGCCCGCGCGACTTTGGCACGAGCCGCGAGATGGTGCGCAGGAGCGTGCTCTTGCCCGCCGTATTGGCGCCAATGACGCAGACGAATTCGCCGGCATTCACATTGAGGCTGACGCCGTGCAAAACATCCGAGCCGTCGTATCCCGCATGCACATCTTCGACCGACAGAAGAGTGGGTGTCGTGTCGCTCATTCCGCCGACCTCATTCATATTCCTGCCCGAGATAGGCCCGCACGACCTCTGGATGTCTGGCAATTTCTTCAGGCGTGCCTTCGGCGATCTTCTTGCCGAAATTCAAAACGACGATGCGTTCGCACAGCGTCATGATGGCATGCATGTGATGCTCGACGACGACGACGGCGAGACCGTCGCGGCTCAAGGACCGGATGAGATCCATGATCTCTTCCATCTCCACGCGGTTGAGCGCCGCCATCACCTCATCGAGGAGGAGGCCCTTCGGCTTCGTCGCCAAAGCCCGGGCCACCTCCACCCGCGCCCTTTCAGGAAACGAAAGGTCGGCCGCCTTCTTGCCCGCGATCTCCGCAAGACCCACTCGCGCGAGACAGGTTTTTGCGAGCTCGCGCGCATCATGGACATTGGCCCGAAGAAGGCCGCCGATCAGCACGTTGTCGAGCACCGTCGCCTCCATGAAGAGAGCGACGTTCTGAAAGGTCTTGGTGAGACCGCGGGCCGCCACCTTGTGCGGCTTCAGACCGGTAATGTCCTCGCCTTCGAGACGCACGATGCCGTCCGTCGGCTTGTGCAGGCCGACGAGCGTGCTGAAGAGCGTCGATTTTCCGGCACCGTTCGGACCGATGAGACCGACGATCTCGCCGGGCGCGACATCGAAGGACACGCTGTCGAGGGCCGCCAGGCCGCCGAAATGCTTGCTGATGCCATCGACTTCGAGGATCGCCTGTCTCATGACGACTTCCTCCGGCGAAGGCGGGAGACGCCGTTGGTGATCAAGGCGAGGATGCCGCGCGGTTCGATCAGGATGATGGCGATCAACATCACGCCGAAAGCAAGCTGCGACAGGCCGGCGCCGCGCGAAGACAGAAGCACATTCGCCATCTCCTCCATCGGCACGATCAGAAAGGCTCCGATGATCGGTCCGACCACGGTTCCGGCACCACCCAGAATGGCGATGATCGCCGCACGTACAGAGATCGGGATGATGCCGAAAACGGCTTCCGGATCGAAGAAATACGTGAACTGAGCGTAGAGGGTGCCGAGCGTCGCCGTGAGCGCCGCGGAAATGACGGCCGCTGTGATCTTCACCTGCGTGGTGTTGACGCCGACGACCTCGGCAGCCTCGGGATTTTCCTTCAAGGCGCGCAGCCGGTAACCGAGGCTGCTATGGCGCACCCAGACGAAGACGCCTGAGATGACGACGAGCGCGCCCAGCATGATGTAGTAATAGGGCATCGTGCTCTTGAACTGCAGGAGCCAGAAGCTGTCTGGAGAGAACGGCACGGAGAGACCGACCGGCCCGCCTGTTACCGATGTCCAGGAGCCCGCGATCACGCGCAGCACTTCGCTGAAGGCGAGCGTCGCAAGCGCGAAATAATGGCCGCGCAACTTCATCGTCGGGAAGCTCAGGAGATAGGCCGCAACCGCGGCGATTGCCGCGCCCGCCAGCATGCCGATCCACGGCGAGAGCCCGAAATTGATCAGAAGGATCGTTGAGGTGTAGGCCCCGAGCCCGAAGAAGGCAGCGTGACCGAGCGAAATCTGATTGGCAAGACCGCCAACGATGTTCCAGGCCTGACCGAGCGCAGCGAAGAGGAGCGCCAGCGTCAGGACGCGGATCGCATAGCCGGTCGGATCGAGGAACGTCGGGACAATGGCGGCGGCCACAATGACCACCGCGCCCACAATCCACCACTTCATCGTGACGCTCCAATCAGCCCGGTCGGGCGCACGGCCAACACCGTCAGGAAGACGATGAAGAGGACGAGGTTTTGCAGCTGGATCGGGAAGAACAGAGTGGAGACGGACTGGATGACGCCGACGGCAAAGCCTCCGACGACCGCGCCCGCCACACTGCCGAGACCGCCCAGCACCACGACCGTGAACATGAGAACGACGAATTGGTGGCCGACGGTCGGATGCACGGTGAAGTAAGGCAGGATCACCGCACCTCCGAAAGCGGTCATGCCGACGCCGAGGCCGAAGGCGATCTGGCGCATTCGATCGGCGTTGATGCCCATCAGGTTCGCCGCCATCGGGTCCTGGGCGGTGGCACGCATCGCACGCCCGTACCAGGTCTTGTTGGTGAAGAGCCAGAGAGCCGCCGCCGACAGAAGCGCCATCAGGAAGGCGGCGAGATAGGGAACGCCGATGAACAGAGGACCAATCCGCAAGGTCGAGGTCTGATAGCTCGTCGTCACCGAATGGAAATCGGAGCCGAAGGTAATCAGCGTCAGATTCTCAATGACGATCAGCAGGCCGACCGTGACGAAGATCTGCGCCACCGGCGGGGCGTTCAGCACTCTTTGAATGAGCGTCATCTGCACGACAACGCCCAGCGCGAAGATCACCGCGAAGGATAGAAACGAGCCGATCAGAGGATCGAGCCCTAGAAACTTCCAGGCGAAATAGGCGACGAACATGCCAAGGGTCAAAAACTCCGCCTGCGCGAAGTTGACGATGCCCATGACGCCGAAGACCAGGGTCAGCCCGATGGAGATGACGGCGTATACGCCGCCGATCATCAGCCCATCGAGCACGGCTTGGATGAAGGCCATGCAGCTCTCTAGCTAAATGTTGAACTTTTGGGTCGAGGCCGGCTATTTGCCGGCCCACACAGCCTCTTTCTTGGCGACGTCATCCGGCCAGACCGTCACCAGATCATCGCCGCGCCATTGCACGATGATCGGCTTGGCGAGCGTGTTGAGACCGGTCTCGTCGAAATCGACACCGCCGCCCGGGATGACGCCGGCCCAGCCGCCTTCGAAGCGATTCTTGCGCAGGGCCTCACGCAGAGCGTCGGAATCGGTGTCGCCCGATATCTCCAGAGCCTTGGCAAGCACGTCGAGGCAGACGGCGTGCTCCAGCGCCTCATGTACCATGAAGTAGCCAAAACGCTCCTTGAACGCGTCGGTCAGCTCGGGGGCGAGATCGTAATTGCTGGGCGCAACCGAGAAGACGTTTTCGGCATATTCGCCGAGTGCCGCCCGGAAATCCGGGATGACGTAGCCGCCGGCGCCGCCGATCACCGGCATGTCGATACCCTGCTGGCGCATCGTGCGGATGATCTGCACGCCGTCATTGAGATAGGAGCAGGGGAAGACCGCGTCGGCATTGGTTCCGCGCAACTGGTTGATCAGCGGCGTGACATCGGTGATGCCGAGAGGATAGGCCTCGTCCATCACCACCTCGATGCCGAGCTCGGCCGCGGTCGCGCGAAGGCCACCGGCCTGCGAGGTGCCGAAGGCCGTGTCCTCGTACATGATGGCGATCGACTTCAACGGCTTGCCGGCCTTTTCAGCCACGCCCGCCGGACCGCGCAACTGCGCCGCGCCCATCGTCGTCGCCTTGGAAATCACCTGGAAGACGTTCTTGAAGCCGCGGCCCGTGATCATGTCTGAGAACGACATGGTGAGAAGCGGTACGTCGCGCCGCTCCGTCGCTTCCGACAGAGCGAGCGACAGCGAGGAGGCATAGGCGCCGAGGATCGCCACGACGTTCTGCTGCGCGATCAGGCGCTGGCCGACGGTCGCCGCATTGGTCGGTGTCGACGTCGAATCGGCAATGATCAGGTTGATCTTGGCGCCGCCCAGCGCCTTGATGCCGCCGTTGTCGTTGATCTGATCGGCGGCGAGCTGGATGCCGTTGCGCGAATTCACGCCGAACTGCGCGTTTGCGCCCGACAGCGGCACCACAACACCGACATTGACGTCGGAGCCCTGCGCACGAGCGATCTTCGAAAGATAGGGCGTCGCAAGCGTCGCCACGCCGGCGGCGAGGAAATGTCGCCGGTTCAGAGCGAGACGCGAAAGCCCCTTCGGCGCGGTGGCCGGGCTCTTCGTCTCGCATGTCTCAGAAATTCGATTCTCGGACGATTCTGGCCGCGCGTCAGCGAGGTCGGTCGGTCCGTTGCCTTTCCGATGCATATTTTCCTCCCACTCTATGATTGTCTTATTGAATGAAGTCTTGCGGCATCAAACGCGATCGTCAAGTTAAAACTGCTCATACAATCATACGTGGACGTTGGCATCGGTTTCTGCCAATTTCGCCGCCAACGATCACACGACGACATGGGAGGTCAGCATGCAGCGTTACGGGCATTTCATCGGCGGGAGCTTTGTCGATCCCGCCGAAGGCGAATGGTTTGAAACGAAAAATCCCTATACGGGCGAGGCCTGGGCAGAGATCGCTCGGGGCACGAAATCCGATATCGAGAAGGCCGTCGCCGCGGCCGAGGCCGGCTTCGAAGAATGGAGCGCGTTGACACCCTCCGCCCGCGGCAAGGCACTTTACCGCCTTGCCGAGCACATCGAGGCGGATGCCGCGCGGCTTGCGGAAATCGAGGTCCGCGACAACGGCAAGCTCTATGCGGAGATGTTCTCCCAGACGAAGTATCTCGCCGAATGGTACCGCTATTACGGCGGGCTCGCCGACAAGGTCGAGGGCGCTGTCATCCCGACCGACAAGGGCGGGATCTTCAATTTCACCCGTTACGAGCCGATCGGCGTCGTCGGCATGATCACGCCGTGGAACTCGCCGCTCCTACTTCTTGCGTGGAAGCTCGCGGCCGCCCTTGCCGCAGGCAACACGGCGGTGATCAAGCCGTCGGAATTCACCTCCGCCTCGACGCTCGAATTCATGACACTGTTCGAAAAGGCCGGTTTTCCGGCAGGTGTCGTCAACACAGTCACGGGTTTCGGCGTTGAAGCGGGGGCGCCCCTCGTGGAGCATCCGCGCGTCTCCAAGATCGCCTTCACCGGCTCCGATATCGGTGGGCAGAAGGTCTATGAGACGGCAGCGAAGCAGATCAAACACGTTTCGCTGGAGCTTGGCGGCAAATCCCCCAACGTCGTTTTCGAAGACGCCGATATCGACGCCGCCGTGATGGGGGCAATCTCCGGCATTTTCGCAGCGACGGGCCAGACCTGCATTGCCGGCTCGCGGCTTCTCTTGCAGCGCTCGATCCACGATCGCTTCGTGGGGCGGCTTCTGGAGGTGGCACGTGAGGCAAAGATCGGCGACCCGATGCTGGCAGAGACCAATGTCGGTCCGGTGACGACGCCTGCGCAGTATCGCAAGGTCTTGGACTATATCGAGATCGCCCGGGCCGAAGGGGCGAAATGCGTCCTCGGCGGAAAACCGGTCGAGGATCAGCCGGGCGGGCAGTTCGTCGAGCCGACGGTCTTCACCGGCGTCAGCAACGAAATGCGCATCGCCCAGGAAGAAGTGTTCGGCCCTGTCCTCGCGGTCATCCCGTTCGAGGATGAAGCGGATGCGGTGCGGATTGCCAATGCCGTCGATTTTGGCCTCGCCGCAGGCGTGTGGACAAAGGATATGGGGCGGGCTCTGCGCATGTCGGAGCGGCTGCGCGCCGGAACCGTCTGGGTCAACACCTACCGCGCCATCAGCTACACCTCGCCCTTCGGCGGCTACAAGCGCAGCGGTATCGGCCGCGAAAGCGGCCTCGAAGCCATCAAGGAATACCTCCAGGTGAAGTCGGTGTGGATCGCGACCGAAACCTCCGTCGCCAATCCCTTCATCATTCGCTGAGGCCGAAATCGGCCTGTTTGGCTGCTGATCGGCTTTCGGCGATTGACCCGGTCAGTTATGATTGTATGATCATCATAATAAGAAGATGAACGAAGGCGCCCCATACGGGCGTCTTCGTCACCTCAAAGGGAGGAAAGATGGACCGTTCGGCAGCAGCCGCGCCGGAAGACGCGCGGCCGGCTCGAGCTCGCGCGGCTGTGCCGCAAAGGCGCGAACATCCCTGCCTGAGCGATCCGACGGATCTGCCGGGCAGCGTCACTCCCTCGCAGCAAGACTTGCCCTCACCTCGCGACCATCAACGTCGCGCGCGATGAGGCGGGGTCACAACGGCCAAATCTGAAGAGAGCTCAGGAAAAGAAGGGACCTTAAAGATGGATCAGAAGATGTTCGAGAAGGGGCTCGCGAAGCGCAAAGGAACGCTCGGCGCGGAGTACGTGGAACGCAACCTCGCCGCGGCCGACGATTTCAGCCTGCCCTTCCAGGAGGCCATGACCGCCTGGTGCTGGGGCTTCGGCTGGGGCGATGAGGCCATCCCGCCGAAAACCCGCAGCCTTATGAATCTCGCCATGCTCGGCGCCCTCGGCCGCTGGCACGAATGGGAAACGCATTGCCGTGGTGCGCTGACGAACGGCGTCTCGAAAGAAGAGATCCGTGCCGCCGTCCATGTCGTAGCGATCTATGCCGGCGTGCCTTGCGGTGTGGAATGCTTCCGTATCGCGCGCCGCGTTCTGGAAGAAGCCGGCGAGCTTTAAGAAACAGCGGCCCGGCCCTCGCCTTAAAATGAGAGGGCCGGGTTTCAGGGCGACAGGTGCCCTTGGCCCGAGCGGCAACCAACGAGGTGGTCCATGACATGGGCCGCCTCGTTTCTTTTTCGCCAGCGCTCACGGCTAACCGCAGAGCGTCGTCAGCTCAAGGTTTCGGGAAAACGGTTTCGGCCAGATTGTTCTCTTGCGCGATCGCCAGCATCAACTCGTCGGGAAACCAACGCGCAAGCACCAGAATAGCGGTTGGGTTGCATCCAAACAGCCGCTCCGTGCGGGCATCGACCTGAGACATGCACATAGGAGACCTTTCCCAGGTGCGACACCTCTCCCGCCGGGAACGATGCCCCATCCCCATCCGGGATACTCGCTCACCGACCTGTGGAGATCGCTCAGCCCTCTCATCATCGCTTTCGACGAGTGGATCGAAGACCACTCGTTGGAAATGACCTGACAGCTTCGCGCGCCGACTTCCAGAAGCCTGCATTTCGCCCTGGCGCAGGCGAAGAGAACTCAGCAAGCGGACTCAAGGGCCACTCGACAGAGTGCGAGAGCGAAAATTCTGATTTTGAAGGAATGGCGCACCGGAGAGGATTCGAACCCCTGACCCCCAGATTCGTAGTCTGGTGCTCTATCCAGCTGAGCTACCGGTGCTTGCCGCTGTCGTCGCAAGCCTATCGGCTGCGGCGCGGAGCGACACACCTAATCGCTCAGAAGACGGATTGCAAGCACCTCTCGGCGCCTCTTTCACGGCTTTTATGCTTTGCGGCGATCGCGCATATCGGCCAGCCGCGCCGGACGGTCGGGGATCTCGATCTGAAAGACGGTTCCGGCCCCTGCCCGCTCCAGAAGCGCGATTTCTCCGCCATGAGCGGCCACGATCTCCTGCGCGATCGCCAGACCGAGCCCGACCCCGCCGGGCCGCGTGGAGCCCTGGAAGGGCTCGAAAAGCGCCTCGCGTGCCCGCTTCGGAAGGCCCGGTCCCGTGTCACAAACACGCAGGCGCGCGACCGCCCCGGTTCGCTCCCCCTCGACCCAAAGACGGCGGATGACGGACCCATTCTCGTCCGACACAAGCGCCTCCTGGGCATTGCGACAGAGATTGAGCATGACGCGGAAAAACTGGTCGGGATCGGCGTCGATTTCCAGATCGCCCGGCACCCGATTCTCGAAAACGACGGTTCCGTCCGGCGTCAGGCTCAAGATTTCCGCCACTTCCTCCACCAGTCGCCTGGCGGAGACGAGCCGGCGCACGGGCTCCGCCTCTTCGGCACGGCCATAGGCGAGAACCGACCTCGTGTAGCCGATCGCCCGGTCAATCGTCCCCACGAGCTTTGGCGCGATGCGGCGCACAAGCGGATCCTGCGCTTCGCCGAGATGGTCCGAGAAGAGCTGGGCTGAGGCCAGGATGTTCCTCAGGTCATGATTGATCTTGGAGACTGCGAGACCGAGATTGGCGAGATGCCGGCGCTGATGCAACATGTCGCGCAAGGCCGCCTGCATTTCGGCGAAACGCTCCTCCGCACGGCCGATCTCGTCATGGCGGCCGGACGGGGTGACCTCGCAGCGCACATCCTCCGGATCTGCGGAAAAGTCCTGCATGCTGGCGGCGAGTTTCTGGATGGGCCGAACGATCATCCGCCTGAGCGCCAGGTAGACGAAAGAGGCGGTGATCACGGAAATCGCCATGGAGAGGAGCAGAATATTGCGGGAGTAACGCAACATGGCCTGGCGCAGGCCATCCTCGCGGAGCACGATCTCGAACATCGCCATGCCGGCCGGAGGTTCGCCCGAAACGCGGATGAGCCTGTCTCCGCCCCCTAGAAAGAGCGTGCCGAACGCCGCCGCAATCGCCTCCGCCGGACCGAGCTCGCGCAGATCCTGATGGACTGCAACTTCTTCCGGCATGTTGCCGGCCGCGATCAGGATGTGCTGGCCGCCTTCCATCATCGCGATCGCTTCCATGCCGATCGCCTGCAGGAGACGCTTCTGTAGCTCTTCCGGGAAAGGAGCTGCGCCGGGGCTCGACGCGGCAAGGGCGGCGATCGACGCTGCCTCGAGCTTCTCCTCAAGCCACATATTGCGGAAATTCGCGATCGACGGCACGTAGATCAGCACTTCCGCGACCATCACGAAGGTGATCGTCAGCACGAGAAGCTTGCCCGACAGCCCTTGCACCGGCCACAGCCCGGCGAGCCGCGTCTTTCCCGTCATCCCAGCGGGGGGCTTTTCCTCAAGCGCCACCAAACACTCCTCAGGCGCGCCTTGCGATCCTCGTACGCGCCGCATCAAGATCGGTCGCAGTCACGGCTTGCCGCGGCCTTGGGTTTTCAGCCGAACCGGCGCAGAAAACGGGCAAGCGCCTTCGCCTTGTTCGGTACGGGGACATAGAAGCTCGTCGCCGCGCGCTTTCCCACCTCCGAAACGGTCGGATAAGGCAGGATCATACCCATCATATCGCGCACATTGAGGCGTTTCGAGAGCGCCAGCGCATAGGGGGCAATCATCTCGCCAGCATTGCGGGCGACGATGTCCACACCAAGGAGACGCCCTCGGCGCGTGGTGACGAGGCGGATCAGCCCCTCCGTTTGGCGCTCGGCCCGGGCGCGATCGTTCTCCGCGACGGGCCAGCGCAAGACCCGCACATGGCCATGGCGCCGTTCCGCCTCGGCGAGCGTCAAGCCGGCATGGGCGAGTTCCGGATCGGTGTAGGTGACCCAAGGCAGAAGGTCGCGCTTCGGCCGTGCACCGATCCGAAACAGCAGTGGACGCAGCAAAAGCCCTGCCTCATAGCCTGCCCAATGGGTGAAATTGAGTGCGCCCGTCACGTCGCCGACGGCATAGACGCGACGGTTGCCTGTGCGCAGGTTGGCTCCCACCTTGATGCCGGTCTCGTCGAACTCGACGCCCGCCTTGTCGAGGTCGAGCCGGCCGACATTCGGCCGGCGACCGGTGGCGACCAGGATCTGCGTCCCGTCGACAGCCTCCTCAGTGCCATCGGCTTTCTTCACGTGGACGCGCACGCCGTAGCGCCCGCGTCGAGCGACACGCAAAATCTCCGTCTCTTCATGGAGAGCGACGCCCTCGGCGACGAGGCGGCGACGGACGTGGTCGGCAAGCTCCGGGTCGTCATGAGAGAGGACGCGGCCCCTCTCAACGAGGCTGACCTCCGAGCCCAGGCGGCGAAACGCCTGCGCCATTTCCATCCCGACCGGCCCGCCGCCGATAACGACGAGATGGGTCGGAAGTTTCGTCAGATCGAAGAGCGTTTCGTTGGTCAGATAGTCGATCCCCTCGAGCCCCTCGATCTCAGGAATCTGCGGCGAGGAGCCGGTGGCGATAACGAAGCGCCGCGCGCTGATACGCGTCTCGCCGGCAATCACCGTGCGGCGATCCTGAAAAGACGCCCTTTCTCGAATGACGCGCACGCCAAGGCCGGTGAAACGCGCTTGCGAATCGTTGGGCGCGATCGCTGCGATGACGGAACGGATATGCGCGTGGACACCCGCAAAATCGACGTCGGCAGACCCGGCATTCACGCCGAAGGCCGACGCTTCACGCAGATGCGCCACATGACGCGCCGCGGCAATCAGCGCCTTGGAGGGGACGCAGCCATAGTTCAGGCAGTCGCCCCCCATCCTGCCGTTCTCGATCAGAACTGTCGGAACGTCGAAAGCGGATGCAGCCGCCGCGAGCGTCAGGCCGGCGGAGCCTGCGCCGATCACGCAAATGTCAGTCTTGATCTCTTCTGTCACGTCAAACGGTCATGTCTTTCTACCGACCTTTCGGGCTCTCCAGCGCTTCAACATGATGGGAAGAAGGGCGGCAAGGGCAAGGACGGCAAAACCCGCCAGAAGCTGCGTCGAAACGACCGGACCGTCTTCGTCGAGGGCCGTGCCCACACCCTCGCCAAAATAGGAATAGGCGAAGGTGCCTGGAAGAATGCCGAGAAAAGTGGCGAGCGCGTAGGGCCCGAGGCGCATATCGAACAAAGCCGGGGCGAGATTGATCACCCAGAACGGAAAGATCGGCGCGAGACGCAAAAAGAGAAGATAGTGAAAAGCGTCCTCCTGAAAGCCCGAACGCAGGCGTTTCAGGCGCGGACCGGCACGGCGAGCGAGAACGGTACCGAACGATGTGCGGGCGATGAGAAAGATAATGCAAGCGCCGATCGTGGCGCCCACAGCCGACAATGCGCCGCCAAGGACCCAGCCGAAGAGCAAGCCGCCCGCGATCGTGACGATGCTCGCCCCCGGAAAGGAGACCGCGACGAGGGTGATATAGACAATGACATAGAGGAGCCCGGAAAGCGCAAGCCGATCGCCAACGAAGCCTTTGAGGGCTTCGCTCTTCTCTTCGAGAGCATCCAGAGAAAGAAACTCCTGAAAGCCCGCCGCATAGAGCAAAAGGAGCAGGAGAGCGACAATCCCGACCGGCAGGAAACGCAGCCAAAGCGCGCGCGGTGCTCCGCCGGGCGTCTGCTGCTCTATGTCGTCCCGCCTCGAACCTTCGGTTCCGCCTCCCGCATCCGCCTTCCATTCTCCGACTTTTGTTTCATCATTATTCCCGGCCATTGGCCTGCGATCCTTCGGCGCTGCCTTGCGGGTGTTCCTCAGCCGCTCGACACTATTTCTATGGTGCGCGCGTTCTTATGCGCGCGCGCACGAGCCCGCTCTCAGACCCAGGTAAGGCATTCAGGCCGGCGGAAGGTGACCTTCACCCGGAATTGAACTTCATGCGATCATTCTCTCACGCCCACGTGACGTTTGGAACGCGCGTTGACTTCGGCCAGGCATTGCCACTATATCGCGCACGCGAAAAGCACCGTGCCGCAATGGCGCACGGTCCGAATTCCGAACATCGAAGCAGCATTTCGGTCAAAGGTGCCGGCTGACTTCCGTTCACCAGCTTGAGGGCTGCCGCAGGCGGCAGAACGATTATGAAACGGACTTTTCAACCGAGCCGCCTCGTGCGCAAGCGTCGCCATGGCTTCCGTGCTCGCATGGCTACCAAGAACGGCCGCAAGATCCTGGCCCGCAGACGTGCGAAGGGACGCAAGCGCCTGTCTGCGTAAGCTGCGGCGCCATGCAGCGCCTCAAAAAACGAAGGGACTTCCTGGCAGCTCGCAAGGGCTTTCGCCGGGCGGGTCCCTATTTCGTTCTGGAAAGCCGTGATCGCGGCGATTCAGATGAAGGGCGCATCGGCTTTACGGTGTCCAAACGCGTTGCCCGCCAGGCGGTGGTGCGGAACCGTATCCGCCGGCGCCTGAAAGAGGCCGCACGGGAGGCTGTCAGCGATCGACAGCAGACCGGGCGCGATCTTGTCGTCATCGCACGTTTGCCGGCACTTCGAGCCGATTTCGCCGATTTGGTCGGCGCACTCTCCACGGCGCTCACAGCCTCAAGCGAGACGGCTCACCACGAACATTCGGGCCGCTCGCGCACAAAGCGCCGTGGACCCAGCAAAATTCCGCCCGAGCGCGGAGGACGGGACGCTGATGGACAACAACCGTAACGTCATTATCGCCATCGCCCTGTCGCTGGCGATCCTGCTCGGCTGGCAGTACTTCGTCGCCGGACCGCGCATCGAAGCGCAGCGCCAGCAACAGCAGGAAGCCGTGCAGCAAGCGACGGACCAGGAACCGTCGGTTGCCGGCGCACCTGGCGCGACCGCGCCCGGAGCAGCTGATGGCCCGGCCGGCGCAGCCCCGCAAATTCCGCCTTCGGCGAGCGAGGCAGCGCCTGCAACCGGAGGCATGGCCGAGCCAGCCGCCGATACGCCGCGGCTCGCCGTCGACACGCCGGCACTTCAAGGCTCCATCAGCCTGGTCGGCGGACGCATCGACGAGCTCGATCTGAAGCGCTACCACGCGACGCCAGATCCGAAGAGCCCGATGATCGAGCTCTTTTCGCCGATCGGCAGCGCCGACCCCTATTACGCCGATTTCGGCTGGGTGGCCTCTGCGGGCGGGCCCGCCGTTCCGGACGCCAACACGGTCTGGCAGACGGACGCAGAGACGCTGACGCCAGACAATCCGGTCACGCTCACCTGGGACAACGGCCAGGGTCTCGTCTTCAAGCGCCAGATTTCAGTCGACGACAATTACATGTTCACGGTGTCGCAAAGCGTGGAGAATTCCTCCGGCGCGCCCGTGACGCTTTATCCTTATGGCCTGATCAGCCGGCACGGCACGCCGGGCGGGCGCAGCTTCTACATTCTGCATGAAGGCCCGATCGGCGTCTTCGGCGACGAAGGCCTCAAGGAAGTCAAATACAGCGATCTCGAAGACGAATCCGTCACGCCCGCAAAGACGAATGACGGCTGGCTCGGCATCACCGACAAATACTGGGCATCCGCCCTCATCCCGCGGGGCAACTCGCCGTTCCAGGGCCGCTTCCTCAGAACCGAGGACGGAACTGTTCCGACCTATCAGGCGGATTTCCTGGGCGATGCCGTAACCGTGCAGCCCGGCGCCTCGGCCAACCATGAGACGCTGCTTTTCGCCGGAGCCAAGGTCGTCACGCTCCTGAAGCAGTACGAGCAGAGCTTCGATATCGACCGCCTCGACCTTCTCATCGACTGGGGCTGGTTCTATTTCCTGACGAAGCCAATGTTCTTCGTCATCGACTTCCTGTTCCACTTCCTCGGCAATTTCGGCCTGGCCATCCTCGCAGTCACGGTCATCGTCAAAGCCATCTTCTTCCCGCTGGCGAACAAATCCTACGCCTCGATGTCGAAGATGAAGAAGATGCAGCCACAGATCAAAAAGCTGCAGGAGCGCTACAAAGACGACAAGCCGGCGATGCAGAAGGAGATGATGGAGCTCTACAGGCGGGAGAAGATCAATCCGCTTGCCGGCTGCTGGCCGGTGCTCATTCAGATCCCGGTTTTCTTCTCGCTCTATAAGGTGCTCTTCGTCACTATCGAGATGCGGCATGCGCCGTTCTTCGGCTGGATCCACGATCTGTCGGCGCCCGATCCGACGAATGTCTTCAACCTGTTCGGGCTCCTGCCGTTTGAAGCGAGCTTCCTGCATCTCGGCGTCTGGCCGCTCATCATGGGTCTGACGATGTTCGTGCAGATGCGCATGAACCCGCAGCCGCCCGACAAGACGCAGGCGATGATCTTCAACTGGATGCCCTTGATCTTCATGTTCATGCTGGCGTCCTTCCCGGCCGGTCTCGTCATCTACTGGGCCTGGAACAACTTCCTCTCGGTCCTGCAGCAGGGCATCATCATGCGACGCAACGGCGTGAAGATCGAGCTGTGGGACAATGTGAAGGGCCTCTTCGGCCGCAAGTCCGATACGCCCGCCGAATAGGCAAAAGCGGCCGGCATAATGCCGGCCGCGCCCTGAACAGGTGAGATCAAGCCATGCCGCATGAGCCGCCTGAGGGCCAACATGACAGCCAGCCGGGAAGCCGCCAGGCGAACCCTTGGGGCTCTCCCTGGCGTTATGTCGCCTCTGCGCCCAACCTCGCGGCGCTTCCTCCAGAAGGTCCCGTCGAGATCGCTTTCGCCGGCCGCTCGAATGTGGGCAAGTCGAGCCTGATCAACGCGCTGACGCGCCAGAAGGACCTCGCTCGCACCTCAAAGACGCCGGGACGCACGCAGGCGTTGAATTTCTTTGTGCCAGACCTTCCAGGCGACAGCGGCGAAGAGCCTGTCATCGCCCTCGTCGACATGCCGGGCTACGGCTTCGCCAAGGCGCCGAAGGACAAGGTCGAGGACTGGACGAAGCTCATCCACGACTACCTCAAGGGTCGGGCGACGCTCCGACGCGTCTTCCTGCTCATCGACGCCCGCCACGGGCTCAAAGCGGCCGATCTTACCGTGATGAAGGAACTCGACACGGCCGCCGTCACCTACCAGATCGTCCTGACGAAGGCTGACAAACCGAAATCGGGCGAGCTTGCCCGCCTGATCGAGGCGACCGCCGAGGCGATCCGGAAACGCCCCGCCGCTTTTCCGGAGATTCTGGCCACGTCGAGCTTCAAAGATAGCGGCCTTGAGGCCGTCCGCACGGCCGCCGCTGCGCTCATTGATTGGCAAGGCGGGCGAGACTTGCTAGACAGCGCGCCCTGAAGCGCCGGTTGCCGACGCCCTCCAGATCCTCTCCCTCGGCCGCGCGTCACCGACGTCTTTCGGCCCTTGATCTTCGGAGCCATCGATGAGCGAATCCAGCAAGAGCGAAGCGTACGACCAGGCAAGACTCCTTTCCGAGGCCTTGCCCTATATGCAGCGCTACGAGGGGCGCACGGTGGTCGTCAAATATGGCGGGCATGCCATGGGCGATCAGCATCTCGCCACGGCCTTCGCACGCGATATCGCTCTGTTGAAGCAGTCCGGCGTCAACCCGATCGTCGTCCATGGCGGCGGGCCGCAGATCGGCGGCATGCTTGAAAAAATGGGCATCGTCTCGGAGTTCAAGGGCGGCCTGCGCGTGACCGACCGCAAGACCGTCGAAGTGGTCGAAATGGTGCTGGCCGGCTCCATCAACAAAGAGATCGTCGCTCTCATCAACGCCCAGGGCGAATGGGCGATCGGGCTTTGCGGCAAGGACGGCAATATGGTCTTCGCCGAAAAGCTGAAGCGCACGGTCGTCGATCCCGATTCCAATATCGAGAAGGTGGTCGATCTCGGTTTCGTCGGCGAGCCGGTGGAGGTCGACCGGACGCTGCTCGACCTTCTTGCGCGCTCCGAAATGATCCCGGTCATCGCGCCGGTGGCGCCCGGCCGCGACGGCGAAACCTACAACATCAACGCCGATACCTTTGCCGGCGCCATCGCCGGAGCGCTGGAAGCCAAGCGCCTCCTCTTCCTCACCGACGTCTCGGGTGTGCTCGACAAATCGGGAAAGCTGATCGACGAACTTACCGTCGCCGAAGCGCGTGCCCTCATCGCCGACGGCACCATCAGCGGCGGCATGATTCCCAAGGTTGAGACCTGCATCGAGGCGGTGGAGCGGGGTGTCGAAAGCGTCGTGATCGTCGACGGCAAGGCGCCGCATTCGGTACTTCTGGAACTCTTCACGGTGCATGGTGCGGGAACACGCATCCGTCCCGATGGAGCGCCAGAGCGCACCGCCTGAGGACGGAGCCGACAGACGCGCTTTTCCCTAGGCTTTCTCCGCCATGACCACGTGCAAATGTGTGTGGAGGCGAAAGCCAGCGGTCTCATAAAGACGTATCGCATTTTCGTTCGACGCGAAGGCATGCAGGAAAACGCGCTCGCCGCGGGCGACAATCTCGCCGGCGACGAAGGCGAGAAGCAGGCGGCCGAGGCCCCGTCCTTGCACCTCCGGCCGTGTACAAAGGCCGCTCAGTTCGGTCATTCCCGGCAGTTTCAGCCGCTCGCCCGCCATGGCGATCAGCCTGCCGTTTTCTTTCACGCCCCAAAAGCGGCCGAGTCTCTGGGCTTTCAGGGAGAACGGTCCGGGCTTCGTCAGCTCTGCCAACGCCAGCATCGCCTCCGCGTCGTCGGGGCCGAGCGGGACGATCCGCGCATCTTCAATCCTCGGGAAGGGTCCCTCTCCCACCATCTGCACGCCGTCTGCTTCGAGAGCGACCGCGAACCCCTCGGGCAGAGCAACAGGATCACGCTGGAGGAACACCATCCTCTCACCCAGCCGGCAGAGCCTCTCCAACGCGGCGAGGCTCTCCGCGCAGTCATCTCCGGACGCGGCAAAGGGACTGATGTCGGCCGGATAGCGGCGGGCGCCCGCTCCACCTTCGGCGAGATGGGCATGGCGGGTGGCGAGCGCTGTCCAGATCGGACGACGGAGGTTTTCTTCTTCGAGCGGGCTCATCGTTCTGATCGGCCCTCCGTACGGCGAGCGAGCGACGCCTCGGCGAGACCGTCTTCGAGCTCTGCAAGCTGCTGAAGGAGTGGTCCGCGGAGGTCTCTGCAGAGATCGGCCACCGCCGCCTCGATACGTGGCCAGACCTCGCTTTTGCCGGCTTCCACCAACTGGCGTCCCTCATCGGTGAGGTCGACGATCTTGCACCGCCGATCTTGAAGCGACGCTTCCGCCTTGAGGAGGCCCTGGCCGATCAGCTGATTGACGGCCCGCGTCGCACCCGGCTGGCTGACGCCGACGGCTTCGGCAAGATCTCCGAGCGTCATCGATCCGAGGCGGTCGAGGCTTGCGAGATAGGGATAGTGGCTAGCATTGATCGCCAGTTCCTTCGTTGCCAGGATCGCATCGGTATCAGCCTGAAGCCGTTCGCCGATGCGCCTCAAGCGCGTGCCGAGGCAGAGAAAACCAAGCGCGCGAACGACATCTTCCGGCAAGGGAGCTCTCCTCATTTCAATGCAAGGTTATATATCTCGTTATCTTCTTTTTGTCGATCCTCCTGTCAATCGGGCGGACGAGAATGCAGCCCGCAACGCGCCCGGCATTTCGATCTCGCATGATAAGGCACCGAGCGGTGGTGTCGGCGACATGTCAGCCTCACCAAAGCAAGCCGTGCACATGTTTACGAAATCGCGTAAGCAGACGGCATGAACGCACTCGCAGCAGAAGACATCGCACCTCACAGCCGTGAAGATCTCAGCGTCTTCGCTGAAGTCGAGGCATGGATCTTCGATCTCGACAACACTCTCTATCCGCGCGATTCGAACCTCTTCGTGCAGATCGACGAGCGCATTCGCAGCTATGTCCGAGATCTCTTGAATGTCGATGAGGCTGAAGCCCACCGTATCCAGAAAGAATTTTACGAGCGGCACGGCACATCGCTGCGCGGCCTGATGCTGGAACACGACGTCGATGTCGACAGCTTCCTGCAATTTGTTCACGACATCGACCGTTCGGCGCTCGCCCCGGCACCCGAGCTTGCGGCTGCGATCGCTCGCCTGCCCGGCCGCAAATTTATCTTCACCAACGGCTCAAGGGCACATGCGGAGCAAACGGCAACGCAGCTCGGTCTCTCGAATCATTTCGAAGACATCTTCGATATCGTCGCCGCCGACCTTCTGCCCAAGCCGCGCGAGGAGACCTACCGGCGCTTCGTCGAGCGTTTCGATATCGCGCCTGCGAAAGCCGCAATGTTCGAGGACCTGTCGCGCAACCTCGTCGTGCCGAAAGATTTTGGTATGCGCACCGTCCTCGTCGTGCCATCCGGCACACGCGAAGTCTTCCATGCCGAATGGGAGATGGAGGGCCATGACGGCGCCGAGCATGTGGATTTCGTCACCGACGATCTCGCCGCCTTCGTCGAAGAGATTGCCGCCGCGCGCGGCGTTTAGCAGTCGTTCCGCTATCTTCCGCCCCGGACAAAGCGCCCTATCGCGCAAGTCACGCGCTCCCCTTGCGGGCGCGGCGCAAAATCGTCATATAGGCGCCGGGAGGCTGGCGACGGGCGCGTCCTTCGCCAATCGGGTCAGGTCCGGAAGGAAGCAGCCCCAACGAATTCGACGCGGGTCGTCGTCCAGTCTCCTTCTTCCAATCAGGCCGCCACGCAAGGCGGCCTTTTCGTTGGCGCGGCATCAAAGGGAACATCGTTTGGAGCGCTTATCGCGTCCGGCATTCAACCCAAGCCGATCATGCTCTAAAACAACACGATGAGCGCTGCGCCCGGCTACCAGGTTCTCGCCCGCAAATACCGCCCCTCCGGCTTCGACGATCTGATCGGCCAGGAGGCGATGGTGCGCACCCTGAAAAATGCTTTCAGGGCCGGCCGCATCCCGCATGCCTGGATGCTGACCGGCGTCAGAGGCATCGGCAAAACCACGACGGCGCGCATTCTCGCTCGCGGCCTCAATTATCAGCCCAAAGAGGGCGACGGCGCGCCGACGGTGGAATTTTCCGAAGAGGGCGTGCATTGCCGTGCCATCATGGAAGGACGCCATCCGGATGTCATGGAGATGGATGCCGCCTCCCATACCGGCATCGACGACATCCGCGACATCATCGATTCGGCCCGCTACGCACCCACCTCGGCGCGTTACAAGGTCTACATCATCGACGAGGTGCACATGCTGTCTAAGGCGGCCTTCAACGGGCTGCTGAAGACGCTCGAAGAGCCGCCGCCGCATGTGAAATTCATCTTCGCGACGACCGAGATTCGCAAAGTGCCGGTGACGGTCCTGTCGCGCTGTCAGCGTTTCGATTTGAAACGCGTCGATGCCTCCGAACTCATCGCGCATCTCAATTCCATCGCCGGAAAGGAAGGCTTCGAGGTCGAAGCCGAGGCCCTCCGGATGGTGGCGCGTGCAGCCGAAGGCTCGGTGCGCGACGCGCTTTCCATCCTCGACCAGGCGGTCGCCCATGGCGCCGGCCGGGTCGGCGCCGAGACGGTGCACGACATGCTGGGGCTGGCCGACCGTGCCCGCATCGTCGACCTGTTCGAAGAGGTGATGAAGGGCGATACGGCGTCGGCCCTTGCCGAATTGCGGCTGCAGCACGAACGCGGCGCCGACCCCGTCACCGTGCTCACCGATCTTGCGGAATTCTGCCATTACGTAACCGTCTCCAAGCTCGCGCCCGGGACGGCGCCTTCAAGCGCCATTTCCGAGACGGAGCGGGTGCGCGGGGAAGCGCTCGCCGGCACGCTTGCCGTCTCGATCCTTTCGCGCGCCTGGCAGATCCTCCTGAAAGGCATCCAGGAAGCGCAGCTTGCCGCGCATCCGGAACAGGCGGCAGACATGGTGATCGTACGCCTCTGCCATGCCGCTAATCTGCCGACCCCGGAAGAGGCGCTGAAGGCGCTCGCCGACGAGCAGGACAGATCCGGCAGCGGAGCGCGACGTCCCGATGGAGGCGGTGGCTCCGCCCCGCCTCCCCCGCCGCAGGCGCGGCTTGTGCATTCTGGCAATGGCGGGGCACGGGCACGCCCTGAGCCGCAGCACCAGCCGGCCACAGCACCCCGCACGGCACAGAGCCAGGCCGGGCCGAGGCTGCAGAGTTTCGCCGACATCGTTGCCGAAGGTCGCGCCCGGCGCGATATCCGCCTCGTCAACGCGCTTGAGCGCTTCGTGCGGCCGGTCAAGATCGAAGACGGACGGGTGGAGATTGCGCTCGACGAGGGGGCCTTGCCGGATCTGCCGCAGCGGCTTTCCGCTGCCCTTTCCGAATGGACCGGCCAGCGCTGGGTCGTCATCGTCAGCCAATCGAGCGGTGCGCAGACCCTGCGCGAAGTGAAGCAGGCTGAAGATGCGCGGCTGATGGCAGAGGCGGAAGCCGATCCCATCGTGCAGAAGGTTCTGGAACGCTTTCCGGGCGCAGAGATCGTCGCCGTACGCTCCCGCCCCGAAGAAGACGACAATGACGACGAGGCGGGTGAGGCACCCGACCCATCAAGAGAGGATGACTAAGGCCATGCGCGATCTCATGGGCATGATGAAGCAAGCCAAAGAGCTTCAGGGAAAGATGCAGGAACTGCAGGAGGAGGTGGCCGCGATGGAGGTCGCGGGCTCTTCCGGCGGCGGGCTCGTCTCCGTCGTGGTCGATGGCAAGGGCATGCTCAAATCGGTCAAGATCGATCCCTCGCTCATGAAAGAGGACGAGACGGAGATCCTGGAAGACCTTATCGTCGCCGCCGTGGCCGACGCCCGCGGCAAGGCGGACCAGGCGACGCAGGAGAAAATGTCAGAGCTCACCTCCGGCCTGCCGCTGCCTCCGGGCATGAAGCTGCCGTTCTAGGATTCCGCGCAGGACATCATGGCCGCTTCCACTGTCGGGCCGGAGATCGAGAAACTGATCCAGGCCCTCTCCCGCCTGCCGGGGCTCGGGCCGCGTTCGGCCCGACGCGCCGCGCTTGCGCTCATCAAAAAGAAAGAGACGCTGCTCGTTCCGCTCGCCAATGCGGCACGCGAGGCGGCGGAGGCGGCAAAGGTCTGCTCCGTTTGCGGCAATATCGACAGTCGCGATCCATGCTCGGTGTGCTCCGATCCGGCGCGCGACCCCGCCACCATCGTGGTCGTCGAAGACGTCGGCGACCTCTGGGCACTGGAGCGCGCCGCCGCCACCAAAGCGCGCTACCATGTGCTCGGCGGCGTGCTTGCCCCGCTCGACGGGATCGGGCCTGACGATCTTGCCATCGACACCCTTCTCGGCCGCGCATCGGCGCCTGAGGTCACGGAGATCATCCTCGCCGTCAATGCCACGGTAGAGGGCCAGACGACGGCGCATTATCTCACCGACGAGCTCGCCTCGTGTCACGTCAAGGTCACACGGCTCGCCCATGGCGTTCCCGTCGGCGGCGAGCTCGATTATCTCGACGACGGCACGCTCGCGGCGGCCATGCGGGCCAGGACGGCGTTTTAGCCACGCACTTTTCAGGAATCTCCTGCAGGAGCCACCATGACCTCTCCGTCCTCGCGCATGCGCATCGCCGTCCTTTTCGGAGGTCGTTCGGCGGAGCATGATGTTTCGATCATGTCGGCGACCAATGTCATGCGAGCGCTCGATCCTGCGAGATACGATCTCGTCCCGGTCTTCATCACTCGCGACGGACGCTGGCTTGAAAGCCATTTCGAAGACGGCCGCCCGACGACGCCCGAGACGGGGACAGAACTCGCCCTTCTGCCTGGCGGCAAGGGACGCATGCTGGCGCTGCCGCCTGAAGGACAGGTCGGAGAGATCGCTCCGATCGACATCCTTTTTCCCGTCCTGCACGGCCTCTTCGGTGAGGACGGCTCGGTTCAAGGTCTGGCGGAGACGGCGGGCGTTGCCTTCGTCGGCTGTGGGATCCTTGGCTCGGCAACCGCGATCGACAAAGACATCGCCAAACGCCTCCTGACGGAAGCCGATGTGCCGGTCGCGCGGGCGGTCACGATCCCATCGGGAGACGACCCTTCCTTCGCCGAAATCGAAGGCGCGCTCGGACTGCCCATCTTCATAAAACCGGCGCGGCAGGGCTCGTCGGTCGGGGTGAGCAAAGTGACGAGCGAGGCGAGCTTTGCCGCAGCCCTTGCAGAAGGCTTTCGTCACGACACAAGGCTGCTTGCGGAGGAATTCATCGCCGGCCGTGAGATCGAATGCGCCGTCCTTGAAAACCCGAAAGGCGAACTCTTCGTCTCGCGTCCGGGCGAGATCGTGCCAGCGGAACGTCACGGCTTCTACAGCTATGACGCCAAGTATATCGACGAGACCGGTGCGGCCTTGAAGGTCCCCGCGGATTTGCCGCCTCATCTCGAAACCGAAATCCGCACCCTTGCCGCAAAGGCGTTCCGGGCGCTCGGCTGCGACGGCATGGCCCGCGTCGACTTCTTCATCACGGCGGAGGGGCGCATTCTCGTCAACGAACTCAACACCATCCCCGGCTTCACCGATATCAGCATGTATTCCAAGGCGATGACGGCAAGCGGCGTCGGCTACGCCGAAGTCATCGACCGACTTATCGAACACGGGCTCGCACGGGCGGCGCGCTGAAAGGCCTTCTTCGAAAGGGAGGGACGGAAACGTGGCCCGCCCTCCGTGTTGCCGACAACCGCTCTGCCCTACCCCTCGCCGCCTGCCGCGAGCTTTTCCTCCTCCGCTTCCTCGCCGAAGCCCAACCCCTCGATCCGGGCACCGCGCTTTTGTAGCTTGTCGCTCGAAATCAGGATCTGTTCGATGTCGCGGCTCGTCTGGCCAAAATGCGTGGCGAGCTTTCTGACACGCTCGTCGAGGCGTCCGAGATCCTCCATCAAGGACATCACCTCTTCCTGGATGACATGCGCCTGCTCGCGCAGCCGCGCATCGCGCAGGACGGCCTGCATCACCTGGATCGACAGCATCAGGAGCGAGGGCGAGACGATGACGACGCGCGCCCGATAGGCGCGCTGCACGACCTCCTCGAAGCGTTCGTGAATTTCGCCGAAGACCGTCTCCGAGGGCACGAACATGAAGGCCGTGTCCTGCGTCTCGCCGGGGGCGAGATAACGCTCCTGAATGTCGCGGATATGCTTCAGGAGATCGGTGCGGAACTGCGCCTGCGCCGCCTTCCTGGTCTCCGCCGTCTCCGCGTCCTTGAGGGCGTTGTAACCTTCGAGCGGAAACTTGGCGTCGACGACGAGCGGTGGCACCCCGTTCGGCATGAAAATGAGGCAATCGGGCCGGGCGCCGGATTTCAGCGTCGCCTGGAACTGGTAGGCGCCCTTCGGCAGGCCGTCGGCGACGATCGCCTCCATGCGGGCCTGGCCGAAAGCGCCGCGCGTCTGCTTGTTGCCCAGGATATTCGACAGGGTCGTCACCTGGCCGGCAAGCTCGGTGATGTTCTTTTGCGCCCTGTCGAGAACGGCAAGCCGCTCGTGCAGCTGGCGCAGATTTTCGCCCGTGTTCTGCGCGGCCTCGCCGACGGAGCGGTTGAGACGATGGCCGATGCCGTCGAGACGCTCAGAGAGATGCCGATTGAGCTCCGATTGGCGGCTGCCGAAAATCTCCGCCATCGACTGCATGCGCCCCGACATTTCCGCCTGGGTTTTAAGAAGAGCTGAGAGCTCACCGCGCATCTCTGTCGCCTGCGCGCTCGCCTCGGCGGCCAGCCGGCGGTTCTTCGCGCCTGCCCGCAAAGTGAGGATGAGCACGAAGAGGAGCACAAGCCCGCAGAAGCCCGCGGCCGACAACACAAGCGGGTCGGCGTCTGCAAGTCTGGCAAGCGCATCGGCAAAGACGGGCGACCATGAGTCCATTCCATGAACATAGCTGATTCGCCGCGCGCACTCGGCCGTCACTCGACATTGACCGGAGCCCCCGGAAACCCTAAGTCGCGAGGGCCATGGCCAAACTCGACATCGTCACTCTTCCCGACCCCGTCCTGCGCAAGCTCAGCGATCCCGTGGAGGGGATGAGCGAGCCGATCCAGAAGCTCCTCAATGATATGCTGGAGACGATGTACGAGGCGCCGGGCATCGGCCTGGCCGCCATCCAGGTCGGCGTGCCGAAGCGGGTCATCACCATCGATGTGAGCCGCGAAGAGGACAAGCGCGAGCCGCTGTTTCTCATCAATCCGCAGATCGTTTGGCGCTCAGACGATCCGAACGTGCACGAGGAAGGCTGCCTGTCGATCCCGGAATATTTCGCCGATGTGGAGCGCCCGGCCCGGGTGAAGGTCACCTACCGCGACTATGACGGCAAGGAACAGGAGCTAGAGGCCGATGGTCTTCTCGCCACCTGCATCCAACACGAGGTCGACCATTTGAACGGCGTCCTCTTTATCGATTATCTCTCCAAGCTGAAGCGCGACATGGTCATTCGCCGATTCACCAAGGCGGCGCGCGAGAAAGAACGCAGCGCCAGTTCGGCCATGTAGCCGTCCCCGGAAGGGGCAAAGGGACAGGCGATGACACTCAAAGTGATTTTCATGGGCACGCCGGATTTCGCCGTGCCGACTTTCCTCGAGCTCGTCGGCCAAGGCCACGAGATCGCAGCCGTCTACACGCAGCCGCCGCGCCCGGCCGGCCGCGGCATGGCGGAGCGCAAGAGCCCGGTGCATCTTCATGCCGAGCGCTTCGGCATTCCGGTGCGCACACCGAAGAGCCTCAAAAACGAAGAGGCTCAGGCGGAATTTGCGGCACTTCAGGCCGACGTCGCCGTTGTCGTCGCCTACGGCCTCATCCTGCCGAAGCCGATTCTGGAGGCGCCAAGAGACGGCTGCCTCAATCTCCACGGCTCGCTTCTGCCACGATGGCGTGGGGCAGCTCCGATCCAGCGCGCCGTGATCGCGGGCGATCCGGAAACGGGCGTCATGGTCATGCGCATGGACGAAGGTCTCGACACCGGCCCGGTCTGCCTTGCCGAAAAGACGCCGATCGGCCCTGACGAGACGACGGGACAGCTGCACGACCGGCTGGCGCGCCTCGGCGCCGATTTGATGGTGCGGGCGCTCGGCGCGCTGGAGCGCGGGGCGCTGACGGCCACGCCTCAGGCGGAAGAGGGCATCACCTACGCCTCAAAGATCGACAAGGGTGAAGCGAAGATCGACTGGTCGCATCCTTCGGGCGAGGTGCACAATCGCATCCGCGGCCTCTCACCCTTCCCCGGCGCCTGGTTCGAAATCGAGGCGGGCGGCAAGCGCGAACGTGTGAAAGTTCTGCGATCGGAAAAAGTCGAGGGCTCCGGTCGAGCGGGCGAATTCCTGAAAGGAACGACGATCGCCTGCGGCGAAGGCGCCATCCGTCTCGTCGAGGTGCAGCGCGCTGGCAAGCAGGCGATGGAGGCCGAGGCGGCACTGCGCGGCCTGCCGGCCGATTTCCGCATCCTCGTCGCGTGAGACAGCACGCCCTGGCGCCCTTCGGCAGAGCCTCGTTATGCCCCGCTACCGCCTCCTGATCGAATATGACGGCGCCCCTTTCGTCGGCTGGCAACGGCAGACGACGGGCCCTTCCGTGCAGGCGGCGATCGAAGATGCGATCTTTGCCTTCACGGGCGAAGAGATCCGGATCCGGGGCGCCGGCCGCACCGATACGGGCGTGCATGCACTCGGCCAGGTGGCGCATTGCGACCTGCAGAAAGACTGGCCGGACGACACGGTGCGCGACGCCCTCAACGCGCATCTGCGACCCGCGCCAGTTGCGATCCTCGCGGCGCGGCAAGTCGCTGCCGATTTCGATGCGCGGTTCTCGGCCGAAAAGCGGCATTATCTCTACCGCATCGTCAACCGCCGCCCACCGCTCGCCATTGAGCGCGGGCGCGCCTGGCAGGTGCTGGTGCCGCTCGATACCGATGCCATGCACGAAGCTGCGCAATGTCTCGTCGGAAAGCACGATTTCACCACCTTCCGAGCGGCCGAGTGCCAGGCGAAGAGCCCCGTAAAGACGCTCGACCAGATCAGCGTGCGGCGCGAGCTCGAGACAGTCGTGGTCGAGACCTCCGCGCGCTCTTTCCTGCACAGCCAGGTGCGTTCCTTCGTCGGCACGCTGAAACTCGTCGGCGAGGGAAAGTGGCGGGCGCGGCACGTCGCCGAGGCGCTTGCCGCATGCGACCGCCGCCGCTGCGGCCCGCTGGCACCGCCCGACGGGCTTTATCTGGCACAGGTCGACTATCCGGAAGACGCCGCCTGAGCGGCGCCGACTACATCACCCCGACGAAGATGCGGTCGAGGCTCACCTCGATCAAAATCCCGATCAAGAGCTGCAGCAGAACGACCGGCACCGCCATCATCACCGGCACGGCAAGCGCAGTGCGCACCACCAGATAGGAAAAGCGCAAGGCGACCACAAACAGCGCGAGCAGGAGGAAGGAGAGAACCGGGAGCGGCACGAAGCCTGTCGCGTGGAGCGCGTGCGGCAGCGCGAACATACCGGCGATAATCACCGCACTCCAATTGCGGGCCACGATGAACGGCACATAGTGCGTGGCGACCCCGAGCGGACGGGCCACCAGCGCGAAGAAGATCGGAAATGCGATCCAATCGAGCGCCAGGCCGAACAATCGCAAAGAGACGAAACTGCCGGCCAGAACCGTCACGGCGTGATCGGTCGCCGTCAGGGCAATTTTCTCGGAGGAGATCGCAATGAGCGTGAACGGAATGATGAGGATGACCGCACCGAACGAACGCCAGAACCCCTCCAGCGTCAAATCGAGTTCCTGCAGCCCTTCGGCCCGGCCGTTCATCACCTTCCAGGCGCCGGTGACTTGTTGGATGCAGTAAGAGAAGATCATTGCGTGCGGGCGAAGATGCTGTCCAGAAAAGCTTCGTAAATGCGCGTCAGCTCCTCGAGATCGGCGGCGGGCACCCTCTCGTCGGTCTGATGCATCGTGGAGCCGACGAGGCCGAGCTCCACGACCGGGCAATAATCCTTGATAAAGCGCGCATCCGATGTCCCGCCCCCCGTCGACAGGCGCGGGCGCGCGCCGACGATGGCGGAAACGGCGCTGCTGAGGCTGCCGATCAGCGCCTCATCACGGGCGAGAAAGGAATCGCTCGGCGGTTGCCCCTCTTCCAGGCTCCAATGGATCTCGCCTTTTGCCGCCTCGCTCAGCCGTCTTTCGACCTCAGCGCGCAGGCTTTGACGCGTCCAGCAATCATTGAAGCGGCTGTTGAAGCGCGCCCGCGCCTCTCCGGGAATGACGTTCCAGGCGTTATTGCCCGTCGCAACGTCAACCACCTCGAGCGTCGAAGGCTCGAAATGCTCGCTCCCCGCATCGAGCGGCGTCGCCGTCAGCCCCTTGAGCAGCGTCATTAAGCGAGGCACCGCGTTTTCGGCGAGATGCGGATAGGCAGCGTGGCCTTGCCGTCCATGCGCGATGATGGTCGCAGAATAGCTGCCGCGCCGGCCGATTTTCACTTGATCTCCGACCCAGTCGGAAGATGTCGGCTCGCCGACGAGCGCGCCCGAGAATTCATGTCCTCGGGTTTTCGCCCAATCGAGGAGCTTGGCCGTGCCGTTGATGCCGGGGCCTTCTTCATCGCCCGTGATGAGGAAGGAAAAGCGCCCCGAAAAGTCGCCACGGCGTGCTTTGAAACGCGAGAAGGCGGCGACCATCGCCGCAATCGCCCCCTTCATATCGACGGCGCCGCGGCCGTAAACGAGGTTCTCCTCGAGCGCGCCAGAAAAAGGCGGATGCCGCCAGGCGGCCTCCTCTCCGGGCGGCACCACATCGACATGACCGGCAAAAGTGAGATGGTAATCACCCTCGCCGATCACAGCGAAGAGGTTTTCCACGTCCGGTGTGGCGACGTCGGAAAAAACCGGTCGATCGACCGAAAAACCGAGCGGCTTCAGTGCCGCCTCGAGGACGTCGAGCGCCGGCGCCGCCTCCGGCGTCACCGAAGGCGCACGAATGAGATCGCGCGCCAGCTGGACGGGGTCGATCGCAGTCACGGAATGAGACGCGTTTCCGGGGGAGGACCCCAACTGTTGGCGTCCGGCTCTCCCTCCAGCAGGCCGAGATCGACGATGGCCCAGATCGGTCCGATCACCGGGATCAGAATGATGAGCGCCCACCAGCCGGAGCGGCCGCGGTCGTGAAAACGTTTCACGTGACAGGCGATGCCGGCAAGAAAGAGAAAGACGGAAATCAGAAAAGCGATCAGCCCGTCATTGCCGAAAAGCAGCGTCGCGAGCAGAGAGACGATGAAGAGGCCGATGACGCCGATCCACCAATCCTTGCGTGCAATGCGCCCTTCGAAACTCGTATAGAGGTACTTCCAGTCCATCCTCGGCCTCCCTCAACTCGGCGGCAGGTTCGGGGCCTCGCCAAACCTGTTGCGTCCGCCGGTGCCCCGCACGACACCGAAAGCAATGGTAGCGAAAATCGACAGAACGGGAACGAGTAGGATCGCCGCAAAGGCGCCCGTCGCGTTGAAATCGTGCAGCCGCTTCACGCCGATGGCGATGGAGCAGACCATTCCGACGATCAGAGCGAAGCTAGCGAGCGTGGGATTCTGGAAGGTGACATCCCCCGTCTGCGGGTGGACGTCCGGCTGCAGCAGGAAGGCGAGCACCGCCACCACGCCGAAATTGGCGAGCCAGTAGACTTCGCGGCCGATGCGGCCATCAAAGCGGAAGAAAAGCCAAAGCAGGCTGCGCGCCATCTTGCCTCCAAATGCTGGCGGGACGCGTCAGCTGCGCAAGAGCTCGTTGATCGAGGTCTTGGCGCGGGTGCGCTCATCGACGCGTTTGACGATGACGGCGCAATAAAGCTGCGGCCCCCAGTTTTCCCCCGGCAGGTTCTTGCTGGGCATCGTGCCGGGTACGACCACAGAATATGGGGGCACTTCCCCGATAAACACCTCACCGGTGTTGCGATCGACGATTTTTGTCGAAGCGCCGAGATAGACGCCCATCGACAAGACCGAGCCCTGGCGCACGATGACGCCTTCGGCGACCTCGGCACGCGCACCGATGAAGCAATCGTCCTCGATGACGACCGGTCCGGCCTGCAGGGGCTCCAGCACACCGCCGATGCCCGCACCGCCCGAAAGATGCACATTCTTGCCGATCTGCGCACAGGAGCCGACTGTCGCCCAGGTGTCGATCATCGCCCCCTCGCCGACATAGGCGCCGAGATTGACGAAAGAGGGCATCAAAACAGCGCCCGGCGCGATGAAGGCGGAGCGGCGCACCACGCAATGCGGCACTGCCCGAAATCCTGCGCTCTCGAAATCCGCGGCCCCCCAGCCGGCAAATTTCGACGGCACCTTGTCCCACCACGCGGCGCCACCCGGCCCGCCCTCGATCACCGACATTGGCGTCAGGCGGAAGGAAAGGAGCACCGCCTTCTTCAGCCATTGATTGACGTGCCAGTTGCCGTCAGGTCCCGGCGCGGCCACACGCTCCTCGCCGCTGTCGAGAAGATCGAGCGCCGCATCGACGGCATCGCGCACGGGTCCTTGCGTCTCCGGGCTGAGCTCGCCGCGCTTTTCGAAGGCCTCGTCGATGGTCGCCGCGAGTTCGATGTGATCGGCCATTTTCTTCGTCTTCTCCTGCCGGTGAGTTGCTGCCGGTCTTGCCCATATCGGTGCTGCGGTGGCGTAAGCCGGGCTGGCCGCCGCGTCAATTGCCACAGATCCTCCCTTCGCGCCGGTGGCGGCAGATGTTAGAGCCTCACCCAGGCTCTAGGTCACGAGATCATGTCCGGCTTTTCTCTCCATCCCCGGCTCGCCGCGGATACGTTTCCGATCACCGCCTTCCCGCTCTGCCATGTCCGGTTGATGAACGACGCCACCTATCCATGGCTCATCCTGGTGCCGGCTCGGCCCGAGCTTGCCGAGATCATCGATCTCGATGCTGCGCAGCAGAACATCTTGACCTCCGAGATCGACGCGGCGGCGCGAGCGCTCAAGCAGGTGACAGGCTGCGACAAGCTCAATGTCGCCGCCCTCGGCAATGAGGTGCGCCAGCTTCACATCCACGTCATCGCCCGTTTCGTTGGCGACCCGGCCTGGCCGAAACCCGTGTGGGGCGCCGTTCCTGCAAGACCCTATGCCCCGGACGCGAGAGACCAGATCATCCGCCGTCTGCAAGATGCCTTCACGGCCATCTCGGCCTGAGATCGCGCAATGTCCTCCGATTTCTTCGACCGCCCCTTCCTTGAGATGAGCGCCGCAAACGGCTTCGCTGGAAACATCCTCGACCGGCAGAGCGAGCATCGCGCGGAACATGCGGTCGAAACCGCGCTCGGCGCGCCAGATGCGCGAATCCACCTCTTTTGCGAGGACCGCGCTCTCGTGAAGATCGCTGCCGAGCCGCAGGCCGCCTTCACGTTTAAGGAGGCCGAGGCCCTCGGCTTCGACCCTGCTACCCTCATTCTTCTCGGATTTGCCGACGCAACGCCTCGACTTGCCGCCATGGCGATGCCGCGAGACGAATGGCCGGAGCCGCTGCGGGCGATCGATCTTCGCTCGCTTGCCGTCCAGGGCCTCCTGTCCGCAGACAATCTCGGCGCGCTCGCCCAGGCGCGATCACTTCTCGCCTGGCATCAGAACCACCGTTTCTGCGCCAGATGCGGCAGCGAGACGGAGATGCGGGCAGGCGGCGTGAAGCGGCACTGTCCATCCTGTGAGAGAGAGCATTTTCCGCGCACCGATCCCGTCGTCATCATGCTCGTCATCGACTCCGCGCAAAACCATGAAGCGTGCCTTCTCGGCCGCCAGCACCGCTTTCAGCCCGGAATGTATTCGGCGCTTGCCGGCTTTCTAGAGCCGGGAGAGACGATCGAAGCGGCAGTGCGGCGCGAGATCGCCGAGGAGGCCGGAATCAGGACGGGGCACGTGCGTTACCATTCCAGCCAGCCCTGGCCATTCGTCTCCTCGCTGATGATCGGCTGCCATGCGGAGGCCGCCTCCAACGAGATCACGCGTGACGAGAGCGAGCTCGAAGATTGCCGCTGGTTCACCCGCGAAGAGGTGCGGCGGATGCTCGCCGGCACGCATCCCGACGGTTTGACGGCACCGCCCGAAATGGCGATCGCGCACCGCCTCATTGCGGACTGGGCCGATTGGGCGGAGGCAAAATAGCGAGCGCCTCGCGGCCCTCGCCCTTTCCCTATCCTACCCCCTTACGCCCCGCGCGAGGGCCTGAGCGCCCGGTTCGCTTCCGGCTCGGCCTGATGGGCGCGAAACGGATCGGCCGGATAGACGCCGACGACCCGGAACTCGGCTGAGAAGAACTGCAGCTCTTCCAGTGCGAGCGCCACCATCGGATCGTCCGGATGGCCTTCGACATCGGCATAGAACTGGGTGGCGAAGAAGGTGCCGCCGAGCTGATAGCTCTCGAGCTTCGTCATGTTCACGCCATTGGTCGCAAACCCGCCCAGCGCCTTGTAGAGCGCAGCCGGAACGTTGCGGACGCGGAAGATGAAGGTGGTGACGGCGGGCCCAGCCTCGATCGCCGGCTCCTGCGGTTCCCGCGACAGGATGATGAAGCGTGTGGTGTTGTGCGCCTCGTCCTCGATGTCCTCGGCTAGAATGTCGAGGCCGTAAACCTCGGCCGCAAGGCGTGTCGCGATTGCCGCGCGGCTCTTGTCACCAAGGTCTGCCACCTGATGGGCGGAGCCTGCAGTATCGGCGGCCACTTCCGCCTTCAGCCCATTGGCGCGCAGGAATTTGCGGCACTGGCCGAGCGCCATGACATGACTTTGTACCGTCTTCACGTCCTCAAGGCGCGCGCCTTTGACGGCGAGAAGCTGGTGGCGGATCGGCAGGAAATATTCGCCGATGATGGAGAGCGTCGAGGACGGCAGGAGGTGGTGAATGTCCGCAACCCGGCCGGCGACGGAATTCTCGATCGGGATCATGCCGAGATCGGCCTCGCCCGTCTCAATCGCCTGAAAGCAATCCTCGAAGGTTGCGAGCGGCACCGCCTCGGCCGCCGGAAACACATCCTGACAGGCGATGTGCGAGTTGGCGCCGGGTTCTCCCTGGAAGACGACCCGGCGGGCCTCAGCCATGTTCATTCCGCTTCTCCTGCAAGGATGGCGCGTGCGCGCTCCAGATCCGCCATTGTGTCGACGCCGAGCGGGACCGTTTCGACGATCGCAGCATCGATGCGCATGCCGTTTTCGAGCGCCCGCAGCTGCTCCAGCTTTTCGCGACGCTCCAGAATGCCTGGCGGCAATACGACAAAACGTTGCAGAGCGGCCCGCCGATAGACATAAAGTCCAATGTGATGAAACAGCGGTCCCTCGCCGTAAGGCGCCGTCGTGCGGGTGAAATAAAGCGCACGCAGCCGGTCTGGCGCGACGGGCGTGCCGACGATTTTCACGACATTGGGGTTCGTCCGCTCACCTTCTTCGGAAATCTCGGCCGTGAGCGTGGAAATGGCCACTTCCGGATCGGCGAGGGGTTTCAGAGCCGCAGCGAGCGTCGCCGGATCGAGCGTCGGCAGATCGCCCTGCATATTGACGATCACGTCGTGCCGGCCTTCCGGATCGAATGTCTCGAGCGCTTCGGCAATGCGATCGGAGCCGGAAGGATGGTCGGCGCGTGTCATGATGGCGATCGCGCCAGCCGCTTCGGCCGCCTCGGCGATGCGCTTCTCGTCGGTCGCCACGACGACCGGTCCGAGCCCGGCCTCACGGCCGCGATCCACCACATGGGCGATCATCGGACGGCCGGCGATATCGGCGAGTGGTTTTTCCGGCAGCCGCGTGGCGGCAAGCCGTGCCGGGATAACGATGAGAGGATTCATCGAAAATTCATCGAGATACACTGGAAAGGAACTTCGGCGGCGGGCTTATACGCCCGCGATGGAACCGTCAAACCGAGAGCTTCAACGCTCTCAGCCTTGCCTCCCGGGTGTGGTGCGCCCTATTTGCAGCCCGGCCAATAAAGCGGAGTAGAGATTTCAATGCATTCGCCCGCCTGGAACACCTATGCAATGGCGATCCTGGGGACGCTGCTGGTCGCCTTCGGCCTGTCTGTTCTCGGAGATATGCTGTTTGAATCGCCGGAGCTGGACGAGCCCGGCTACGTCATCGCAACAGCCCAAGAGGACAGCGGCAGCGAAGCCGCCGCCGAGCCCACGGGCCCGGAACCTCTGCCGGTTCGCCTTGCCAATGCCGACACGGATGCCGGACAGCGTACCGCCAAGCAATGCGTGGCTTGCCACAACTTCCAAAAGGGCGAAGGCAACAAAATCGGTCCGCTGCTCTGGAACGTCGTCGGACGTCCCGTCGCGTCGGAGGACGGCTTCAGCTACACCGACGCCATGCGGGAATTCGCCAAGACCGAAGGCGAATGGACGTTTGACCATCTCGACAATTACCTGACCAATCCGAAGGGTACGGTGCCCGGAACGGCGATGAATTTCGCCGGCATCAAGGACGATCAGGACCGCGCCAACGTCATTGCCTATCTGCACACGCTCTCCGACGATCCTCTGCCTCTGCCCGAGCCGGAAGCCGCGTCGGCCGAAGGCGGCGACGAAGCCGCTGCATCTGAAGGCGAAGCTGAAGGAACGCAGGCCGAGGCGACGCCGGAAGAGACACCAGCTCCTGCCGCCGCCACCGGCGACGGGACGCCCGCTCCGGAAGGCGAAGTGACGGAAGAGACGGCCCAATCGGCAACCGAACAGGGTGCTTCCGATGTGCCGAGCGGCAATGCCGGCCAAGAGCAGGCACAGGGCGAGCAGGCACAGGGCGAGCAGGCACAGGGCGAGCAGGCACAGGGCGAGCAGGCACAGGGCGAGCAGGCACAGGGCGAGCAGGCAGGTCAACAGGCGGGCGAGCAGCCCACGGCATCGCAGCCCGAGAACGCGCAGCAGGCCCCGCAGCAGTCTGAGGCCGCGCCATCACCAGCAGGTCAGGAGACGGCCGAAGCCCAGCAGCAGCCCGAGGCGCCTGCGGCGAACCAGGAGCCGCCGAGCCCGACGGTCGCCATGATCGCCGATGCCTCACCGGAGGCTGGCGAGAAGGTCGCCGCGCAGTGCCGCGCCTGCCATACCTTCGACAAGGGCGGCGCCAACCGCATCGGCCCGAACCTCTGGGAAATCGTCAATCGTCCAGCCGCAGCGCATGAAGGCTTCAAGTACACGGATGCCATGAAGCAGCATGCGCAGGAGATCGGGACCTGGACCTACAACCATCTCGACACCTACCTCGCCGATCCGCGCGGCGTGGTGCCGGGCACGAAGATGATCTTCGCCGGCGTGAAGAAGGACGAGGACCGCGCGGCGCTTCTCGCCTATCTACGCACGTTGTCCGACAATCCGGCACCGTTGCCTGGGCAATGAGCCCTTGCAGCCGGACAAAATGACCCTGTTGACGCCGCGGCTTTGCCGCGGCGTTCTTTTGTCTGGCGAAACAACGGGTTAAATTTTCGTCAGATCGCGTCTCGGCGGGTGAAACGCGATCCGTCGGCGCTTATCATGATGTTCCGAAACAGCGAGATTCGGCCTCTTCCATGACAGCACGTTTCCTCCGGCTTCCCCTCGTCTGCCTGCTCACCCTCGGTGGCTTTGTAAGTGCGCAGGCACAGGATGCGGGCCAGCCGCGCGACGAGAAGACCTGGCGTCACGCAACGTCGCTCATCAAGGAGCCAAAATACGGACCGGATTTCGCCCACTACGATTACGTCAACGTCGATGCGCCGAAGGGTGGCACGCTCAACCAGGTGGCGATCGGCACCTTCGACAGCCTCAATCCCTTCATCATCCGCGGCACGGTCGCGGCGGGCCTCGGGTCGATCGTCAATGCGCGCGGCGGCATCGGCTACGACAGTCTGATGGAGCCGTCCGAGGAAGAACCGAGCACCAGCTACGCGCTCATCGCCGAGGCGATGAGCTATCCTGATGATTATTCCTCGGCGACCTTCCGGCTCAATCCGAAGGCGCGCTGGCATGACGGAGAGCCAATCACAGCCGAGGACGTGGTCTGGTCCTTCGAGACACTCAAAGAGATCAACCCGCAGTACAACCAGTACTACCACAACGTCGTCAAAGCCGAGATCACTGGCGAGCGTGAGGTCACCTTCACCTTCGACCAGAAGGGCAATCGCGAGCTCCCCAACATCATGGGCGATCTCGTCATCGTGCCGAAGCATTGGTGGACGGGGACCGACAAGAACGGCAACACGCGCGATATCACTCAGCCGACGCTGGAGCCGCCGCTCTCCTCGGGGCCTTATCGGATCAAATCCTTCATCCCGGGCCGCAGCGTGGTCTGGGAGCGCGTGCCGGATTACTGGGGCAAGGATCATCCGCTGCGGGTCGGCCGCTACAATTTCGACGAGATCCGCTACGAGTATTTCCGCGATGCGAATGCGTCCTGGGAAGCTTTCACCAAGGGCGGCATCTACGATTTCCGTGCCGAGAACCGTGCCCAGCGCTGGGCTCAGGGTTACGATTTTCCTGCCGTACAGCGCGGCGACGTCAAGAAGGAAGAATTTGAGACGACGTCGGGCGAGCCCATGCAGGCCTATGTGCTCAACACCCGCCGGGACAAGTTTGCCGACCGGCGCGTGCGCCGTGCGCTGACGCTCGCCTTCGATTTCGAAAGCCTCAACAAGAACCTTTTCTTCGGCCTCTACAGCCGCACCAACAGCTATTTCGAGGGCACCGAGCTCGAAGAGACCGGGCTGCCGGAAGGCCAGGAGCTCGAATATCTCGAGAAGGTGCGCGACAAGGTCCCGCCCGAGGTCTTCACCGAGGAGTTCAAGCTCCCCGTCTACGACAGCCGCGAGGCGATGCGCGACCATCTCCGCGAGGCGGTGCAGCTTCTGCGTGAGGCCGGATGGGAGCAGCGCGACGGCGGTCTCTTCAACAAGGAGACGGGCGAGCGCTTCACCATCCAATTTCTCGGCAACGACCCGAACGACGAGAAGGTCTTCTCACCCTATGCCAACACGCTGCGCCGGCTCGGCATCGAAACATCGATCCGCATCGTCGATGCGGCCCAATATCAGGCGCTGACCGACGATTTCGATTACGACGTCATCGCCGGGGTTTTCGGGCAATCGCAGTCGCCGGGCAACGAACAGCGCGAATATTGGGGCTCTTATGCCGCCGATCAGCGCGGCAGCCGCAACGCGGCCGGGATCAAGAACGAGGCGGTCGATCAGCTCGTCAATGACATCGTCTACGCACCGGATCGCCAGAGCCTGGTCGCGGCGACCCGCGCCCTCGACCGCGTGCTCCTGTGGAACTACTACATGGTACCGCAGTGGAATCTGCCGAAAATCTGGCTTGCCTACTGGAACAAGTTCGGCATCCCGGAAGAGCAACCCTCCTATATGGGCGTCGACGTCTACTCCTGGTGGATCGACCCTGAGAAAGAAAAGAAATTGAGGATGGGAGAGTGATTTCGTTCACCCGCCGAGGCGCTCTCCTGGGCGCTGCATCGCTTGCAATCGCGCCGAAACTGATCGGCGCGCCAGGGCTCGTCGGAATGGCCGATGCCGCGACGCCCCCCGGCCCCCGACACGGAATGTCGCTCTTCGGCGACCTCAAATACGGCGCCGATTTTGCGCATCTGGACTACGTCAAGCCCGATGCGCCGCGCGGCGGGCGGCTCGTCATGGTGCCGAGCCAGTCCTACTACAATCAGAGCTTTCTCACCTTCAACACGCTCTCCTCTTTCGTCATCCGCGGCGACGCCCCGCCGCTCATGGAGCTCACCTTCGACAGTCTGATGAAATGGGCGTCCGACGAGCCGGACGCCTGTTACGGTCTGGTGGCGGAAAGCGTCGAGGTGTCGGAAGACGGCCTCACACTGCATTTCCATCTTCGCCAGGAAGCCCGTTTCAACGACGGCACGCCGCTCGTCGCCGACGACGTCGTCTATTCGATGAATATCCTGAAAGAGAAAGGCCATCCGGACCTGCTTCTGCCGTTGAAGGAGATGGTTTCCGTCGAGGCGAACGGCGAGCACGATGTCGTCGTCAAACTATCGGGCAAGCATTCTCCGGAACTGAAGCTCGTCGTCGCACAGCTGCCGATCTTCTCGCGCGCCTGGTATCAAGGCCGCGCCTTCGATGCTTCGACGCTCGAAGCGCCCCTCGGCTCCGGTCCCTATGAGGTGGGCGAGCTGCAGCAGGGCCGCTTCATCGAATATCAGCGGGTGGAGGATTACTGGGCCAAGGATCTTCCCATCAATCGCGGCTTTCACAATTTCGACGTGATCCGGCTCGAATTCTTCCGCGACCGGCAGGCAGGGTTCGAGGCCTTCAAGAAGGGCGCCGTGACCTTCCGTGAAGAGTTTTCCTCAAAGAGCTGGGCGACCGAATATGATTTTCCGGCTGTCGTGAGCGGCAAGGTGACGAAGGAATTGACGCCCGACGAAAGGCTTCCCGACTTCCAGGCGTGGTATTTCAACACCCGCCGCGGGAAATTCGCCGACCCGGCCACGCGCCAGGCGATCGGCCTCGCCTTCGATTTCGAATGGCTCAACACCAATCTCTTCTACGATTCCTATCGGCGCACGACGTCCTGGTTTGAAAAATCCGTCTATGCCGCCCAAGGCGAGCCTTCGGACGCGGAACTTGCGATCCTCGAACCCTTCCGGGAAGAATTGCCGGAAGACGTCTTCGGGCCGGCAGTGGTGCCACCGACCTCCGATGGTTCGGGCGTCGATCGCGACAATCTCCGCAGGGCGGACGAGCTTCTTCGGCAGGCTGGCTGGAGCCGCAACGGCGGCCGGCTCGTCAACAACCAGGGCGATGTCCTCTCGGTCGAATTCCTGATTCAGAACGACCCGGTGTCGGAACGCGTTCTCGGCAAATTCGTCGATTCGCTTCGCCGCCTCGGTGTCGACGCATCGATCCGCCCCGTCGATTCGGCGCAGTACCAGGCACGCGCCTCGGAGTTCAATTTCGACGTTCTCGGGCTGCGCTTTCGCTCCACGGCAACGCCCCTGGAATCGCTGCGCGCATCCTATGGCAGCGCCGCCGCGGATCTGCCGGGCTCGCGCAATTATGCGGGCATTCGCCTCAAAGCGGTCGATGCTCTCATCGATCAGGCGCTCGCGGCCAACGACCGCGACACCCACCGCAACATCCTGCGGGCACTCGACCGGATCTTGCGCGCACATTATTTCGTCGTGCCGCAATGGTACCAGGATGCGCATCGCGTGGCGCGTTGGGACATGTTCTCTCGCCCAGAGACAAAGCCGGACTACAATTTTCCTTTCGAGACCACCTGGTGGTACGACGAGGAGAAGGCCAAGCGAATCGGCATGGCCGGCTGAGCTGAGACCGACGAGCCGACGGAGACGGATTGGCAGCCTATATCCTGAGACGCCTCTTGTTGATGATCCCGACCATCCTCGGGATCATGGCGATCAGCTTCGTCGTCGTGCAGTTTGCTCCGGGCGGGCCCGTAGAGCGCGTGATCGCGCAGATCCAGGGCACCGACGTCTCGGCGACGGCACGTATCGGCGGATCGAGCGGCGGCGATTTCTCCGCCGCCGGCAACACCAATCAAAGCGGCTCGGATGCCGCCATCACCTCCAAATATCGCGGCGCCCAGGGGCTCGACCCGGAGTTCATCCGCCAGCTCGAAAAGCAATTCGGCTTCGACAAACCGCCCCTCACCCGCTTCGGGCTGATGCTGTGGAACTATGCCCGCTTCGATTTCGGGGAGAGCTATTTCCGCGATATCTCCGTCATCGACCTCATCAAGGAAAAGCTGCCTGTCTCCATCTCTCTCGGGCTTTGGATGACGCTTTTGTCGTACGTCATCTCCATCCCGCTCGGGATCCGCAAGGCCGTCAGCGACGGCTCGGTATTCGATGTGTGGACCTCTGCCGTCGTCATCATCGCCTATGCGGTGCCGGGCTTCCTCTTCGCGATATTCCTGATCGTGTTCTTCGCCGGCGGTTCCTTCTTCGACTGGTTCCCGCTGCGCGGCCTTTGGTCTGAACAATATGCGCGCATGGGCTTTTGGGAATGGATCACCGACCCGGACGCGCTCGTCGATTATTTCTGGCACTTGGCGCTGCCGCTCATTTCGATGGCACTTGCGGCCTTCGCCACGACCACCCTTCTCACCAAGAATTCTTTCCTCGACGAGATCCGCAAACAATATGTGGTGACGGCGCGGGCGAAGGGCCTGACGGAACGCCAGGTGCTCTATGGCCATGTCTTCCGCAACGCCATGCTCATCGTCATTTCGGGCTTTCCGGCGGCCTTCGTCTCGGCGTTTTTCGCCGGCTCGCTCCTGATCGAGACGATCTTCTCGCTCGACGGGCTCGGGCTCCTCTCCTTCGAGAGCGTCATCAACCGCGATTATCCGGTCGTCTTCGCCACGCTCTACATCTTTTCGCTGATGGGCCTCATCGTGCAGCTCGTCTCCGACCTCACCTACACCTGGATCGATCCTCGGATCGATTTTGAAAGCCGGGAGGTCTGAGCGATGGAGGTCGAGACCGATCCGAAGAAGACGGACGAACCGAGGACGGACGCGCCGAGGACGGAAGGGCCGAGGACGGAAGGGCCGACGACGCCCACACCGCCGCATGCGCCGGATCCCGGCAAGCCGGAAGCGCCCGCGCCCCTGCCGGGGCAGGAGGCAGCACCCGGCCGCCGACTCTTCACCATGTCGCCGATCAACAGGCGGCGCTGGGACAATTTCAAGAAGAACCGCCGCGGCTTCTGGTCCTTGTGGCTTTTCCTGCTTCTTTTCGGCCTGTCGCTGATCGCCGAAGTTCTCGTCAACGACAAGCCGATCGTGCTCTCCTACAAGGGCGAGCTCTATTACCCGATCCTCGTCGATTATCCGGAGGAGACCTTTGGCGGCTTCCTGGCGACGACGGACTACCGCGACCCGTTCATCTCCGACGAGATCAACGCCAATGGCTGGATGATCTGGCCGCCGATCCATTACTCCTATCGCACGGTCAATCGCGATTTTCCGACGGAAGAGCTGCGTGAGGCGCTTGGGCGGCCGATCGGCTTTCCCGCTCCGCCGACCTGGCGGATCGCCGGCTCCGTCTGTCCGGGCGACACGGAGCAGCTCGAACGGTTCTGCGACAAGTCGAACTGGAATTGGCTCGGCACCGACGACCAAGGCCGCGATGTCGTCGCCCGCCTCGTCTACGGCTTCCGCATATCCGTGCTCTTCGGGCTCGTGCTCACCGTGTTTTCGTCGATCGTCGGCGTCGCGGCCGGTGCCGTGCAAGGCTATTTCGGCGGGCGCGTCGATCTCTTCTTCCAGCGCTTCATCGAAATCTGGACGGCGATCCCGGCGCTTTATCTCCTCCTCATCATCTCATCGATCCTGCCGCCGGGATTCTGGGTGCTCCTCGGCATCCTCCTGCTCTTTTCCTGGGTGGCGCTCGTCGGCGTCGTCAGGGCGGAGTTCCTCAGGGCGCGCAATTTCGAATATGTGAAGGCGGCGCGGGCACTCGGAGTGTCGAACCTCACCATCATGTTCCGGCACCTCCTGCCGAACGCCATGGTGGCGACCCTCACCTTCATGCCGTTCATCCTGAACGGCTCGATCACGACGCTGACCTCGCTCGACTTTCTCGGCTTTGGCATGCCGCCTGGCTCGCCATCGCTCGGCGAGCTCCTCGCCCAGGGCAAGGCCAATCTTCAGGCGCCCTGGCTCGGCATCACCGGCTTCATCGTCATCTCGCTGATGCTCTCGCTGCTCATCTTCGTCGGCGAGGCGGTGCGCGATGCCTTCGACCCGCGCAAGACTTTTGCGTAAGCGACCGATGGCCCATTTTATGGACTTTCTATCCTTGGAGACGCCCATGGGCCCCAAGACCGAGAGAGAGAATGTCGATCGGCTCGACAAGGAGGACGTCGCCGAAGAGAGCGTGGAGCGTGTCATGGCAATCGTACGGGAGCTCGGGTCGCCTCCTGCAAGCGCAACAAGCGACCATTGCGAGCTCTATGACCAGGAAGGACTACCCGGATGAACAATCCGCGTCTCTTCAAGGCCAACGATTTCATTCACACAGACATCGAGCGCGCGCTTTGACGAACACCCCCATCCTCTCGGTTCGCGATCTCTGCGTCGACTTCACACAGGGTGGGCGCACGACGCATGCGGTGCGCCATGTGTCTTTCGACATCGCCGAGAAGGAGACCGTGGCGCTCGTGGGTGAATCGGGCTCCGGCAAGTCGGTGACGGCACTTTCCGTCTTGCGGCTCCTCACCTATCCGCCGGCGAGCCATCCCTCCGGAGAAATCTTCTTCCGCGACCGCGAACTTCTGAAAGCCGGCGATCGCACGCTGCGGGAGGTGCGCGGCAACAAGATCTCCATGGTGTTCCAGGAGCCGATGTCCTCGCTCAACCCGCTGCACACGGTGGAGCGTCAGGTCGGCGAGGTGCTCGACGTGCACCGCGGCATGAGCGGCAAGGCGGCGCGCGTCAGGGTTCTGGAGCTTCTTCATCAGGTCGGCATCCGCGAGCCGGAAAGCCGGCTCAGATCCTATCCGCATCAGCTCTCAGGCGGTCAGCGCCAGCGTGTGATGATCGCCATGGCGCTTGCCAACGAGCCCGACCTCCTGATCGCCGACGAGCCGACGACGGCGCTCGACGTCACCGTTCAGGCGCAGATCCTGGAGCTTCTCGCTCGCCTCAAGCGAGAGCAGAACATGGCGCTCCTGTTCATCACCCATGATCTCGGCATCGTGCGCAAAGTGGGGGATCGGGTCTGCGTCATGACCGATGGCGAGATCGTCGAGCGCGGGCCGACAGAAGAGATCTTCACCAATCCGCAGCACAGCTATACGCGCCATCTTCTCGCCGCCGAACCCAAAGGCTCGGCACCAGCAACCGACCGTGATGCGCCTTTCGTCATGGAGGCCGACGATCTCAAGGTCTGGTTCCCGATCAAGCGCGGTTTCCTGCGTCGCACTGTCGGCCATATCAAGGCCGTGGACGGTATCGACGTCAAAGTGCGCGAGGGCGAAACGCTCGGTGTGGTCGGCGAATCCGGTTCCGGCAAAACCACTCTCGGGCTCGCACTTCTCAGGCTGATTTCCTCCACCGGCCGCATTGCGTTCCTCGGGCGCGACATCCAGGCGGCGCGTTTCAAGGATACGCGCGCGCTTCGCGCCGACATGCAGATCGTTTTCCAGGATCCCTACGGCTCGCTGTCGCCGCGCATGATCATCCGCGATATCGTCGGCGAAGGTCTCGCCGTGCACGAACCCGACCTGAAAGCATCGGAGCGTGACCGCCGTGTCGTCAAGGCGCTCGCCGAAGTCGGCATCGATCCGGAGACACGGTTTCGCTATCCGCACGAATTCTCCGGCGGGCAGCGCCAGCGTATCGCCATCGCCCGCGCCATGGTGCTGGAGCCGAAATTCGTCATGCTCGACGAGCCGACCTCAGCCCTCGACATGAGCGTGCAGGCGCAGGTCGTCGATCTCCTGCGCGATTTGCAGAAGCGCCACGACCTCACCTATCTCTTCATCTCGCACGACCTTAAGGTGGTGCGTGCACTCGCTAACGAGATCATTGTCATGCGCGACGGCAAGGTGGTGGAAGCCGGGCCTGCTGCGCAGATCTTCGACCATCCGCAGACCGATTACACAAAAGCGCTGATGGCCGCCGCTTTCGATTTGGAAGTCGCCTACCGGGGAGCCATCAGCACGTGACCACTCTTCTTCTTTCCCTCGCCGATTGGGACCCCCGCCGCTGGCTTGAGAACCTCAAGACCGCACTGCCCGAAGACGACGTCGTCGCCACAACGCCCGAGGGTGGCTTTGCCGGCGATCCCGCCACCTTGGAACGGGTGGAATATCTTATCACCTGGAAGCCGCGCCCCGACCTTTTCGACAGCCTGCCCAATCTCAAAGCCATTCTTTCGGTCGGCGCCGGTGTCGATCATCTCGTCGATCTGCCCAACCTTCCGAACGTGCCGATCGCACGCATCGTCGATCCCGATCTCACCACGCGGATGACGGAATATGTCGTCTGGCAGGCGCTACATCACGTCCGCCTCGGTCCCGATTATGCGGCGCTACAGAAGGAAAAGCGCTGGCGACCGCTCTATCAGCCGCCAGCCGGCAAAGTGACGGTCGGGATCATGGGGCTGGGCGTGCTCGGCACGGCCTCGGCGAAGATGCTCATGCAGCTTGGCTTCCGCGTGGTCGGATGGAGCCGCCGCCCAAAGATTGTCGCGGGCGTCACCGCCTTTGCCGGCGAAGGCGAGCGCGATGCCTTCCTGGCGGAAACGGATATCCTCGTCTGCCTTCTGCCCGACACGCCGCAGACACGCGGGATCCTCGACGGGGCGCTCATCTCAAAGCTGCGCACGGATGGCCCGCTCGGCGGCCCGGTTCTCATCAATGCCGGGCGCGGACAATCTCAAAACGAAGCGGATATTCTGTCAGCCTTGCGCGATGGAACGCTGCGCGGCGCGAGCCTCGATGTCTTCCGCACAGAGCCGCTGCCGGCCGATAGTCCGATGTGGACCGCGCCCAATCTCGTGATCACGCCACATATGGCGTCGATTTCGGATCCACATGGCCTGTCGCCGCTGATCGCGCGGCAGGTGCGCCGCGGCAAAGCCGGCAAGCCGCTTCAGTACGTGGTGGATCGCGACGCCGGGTACTGAGGCAAAACCGGTGTGAAGGCCATATTGGCTGCGACGATGGTGTTTTCGTCGCTGTGCTCGAGCATCTGAAATCCCATCACTTCCAAGGCACGCTCCACCTTGTCCCAGGCGCCGACGCGGCCGTGCGCCGGGTTCATGTCGATGGCCAGGAGCCGTGTCCGCTTCAGCGTGCGCACGGCCCCGGCAAGGATCTCCGGCTCAACCCCCTCCGCATCGACTTTCATGAAGTCGATCGCAGGCAAGGCCGCAACGGCCGGCAGAGCATCGAGTGGCCAGGCCTCGACGGAGGCGAAGGCGCGCTTTTGCTCCGGGCGACGGATAAGCGAGCTCGTCGCCCCGTCGGGGGCGAGATGCAGTTTCAGAGCTTCGCGTCCTTTCCACATCGCGCAGGAGACGAGACGGACATTGTCGAGCCCCCTGACGTTTTGCGCCAGGCAGGCATAAGCGCGCGGATCCGGCTCGATCGCGATGACCGTCGCACCCGCATCGGCACACAGAAGCGTCAACTCACCGACATTGGCACCGATATCGATGACGACATCGCTTTCTCGCGGGAAGTACAGCGTGCCGACGGCATATTTCTCGCCCGTCAGATGCAGCCGCGCCCCGATGCCGCTGCGGTAGCGGGGAACCCGATTGAGGCTTGGCAAAGCAAGACGGCGAAGGCCGTCATCGATGAGGATGCGCTCGGAATCAGGGATAATTTCTACAGGGCGCCCCCGGCCGTGCCGATGGGCCTGGAAGCTCAAATGCCACTGGTAGTACCGACGCAGCAACGTCTGCGGGCACACCGAAAGAATCGCATTGCCGAATTGCCGAGTAGGCAGATGCATGGAGGAATACGCCACGGAAGTCGCCAATTCTTTGCCGACGAAGGGACACGTTTGGTGGCGTCATTGCAAGCGTCGAATTGCGGTGATCGTGAGGCCTTTGGCGGCAAAACGCGATCGTGCCGCAACGAGCGGCTCGCTCGCTGAACACATGTGGAAAGCGTTGGCGTGAAGAAGGGTTTCGCCGTCGCGCATAAGGCCGACATGCCCCTCCCAGAAGACGAGGTCGCCGCGGCGAAGCGGCGGCAGATCATCGCCTAGCTCCAGCGCCTCGCCGATCTCGGCCGCCTGCATATCGGCATCTCGCGGCGCCTTTATCCCGGCCGCGTGAAGGGCGAGCTGAACGAGGCCCGAGCAGTCGATACCGGCATCTGTCTTGCCCCCCCAGAGATAGGGGACGCCCAGAAAACTCTCCGCAACGGCGGTCCAGTCGGGCTCGCGCGGGGCGTCGACAGGCAGAAGATGCTGCATGACCACGGCACCGGCCGGTTCGATGAGTCCGTAACGGGCGTTTTTGTCCTGCGCCTCCCCCGCAACTGCCAGTTCGGCACCGAGCGGCAACGTCGCCAGCGGCGGCAGCTTGATATCGGGGCCCGGAAACAGAAAGGTGCTTCGGGCAGCCACGCGATGCGTCGGCATGCTCACTTCTGCCCTCAGCGATGCGCTCGGCAGCCAGCCGACATAACCGTCGCCCTCGAGCTGGCCCCAGACCCAACCCTCGCCGGTCTCTTCGAAGACGCGGACGATTTCGCCGCAGAGCGCTTGCGTCTCGAGCGCGCCCATCGGGTTCGGCTCGTGTCTCACCGGCGCCGTTCCATCCACAACCTGATAGAGACTGCCCTCGACGAAACGCGGAGCCTCCACGCGTCCCTTGAGACGCACATCCGCAAGGTCGCGGCGGAAGGCGTTGCGGCGTGGATCGAGCTTCGTCATCGTGTCACATCCTCGGTCTTGGCAACGACGAGGTCGGCGAAGCGCTCCAGAAAGAGCGCACCGTCCACCGTCCGCTGCACCAGAACATTGCGCATGTCTTTGGGATCGCGCTTGCGCGTCAGAAGCCCGTGCCGCCCGAGCGTGTCGAGCGCGCGCGTGATGACGGCCTTGGTGACCCCAAGTTTCGCAGCAAGCCCGCGCACCGTGTGCGGCGGCGCCTCCAGATAGACGATCAAGAGGACCGTCATCTGGCGCGCCGTCAGATCCGGCTCTTCGGCACGCACCAGCGACAGCGTCACCTCGTACCACAGACGCAGAGCCTGGCTCGACCGCAGGATCGTCATGAGAGGCCGAATTCGGGCACGTCAGCCCCGGCCGTAACGCTCGGCGCAATAGGCGAAGAGCGCCCGGATCCCTTGCGCCTCGCCCCCCTTGGGTCCGAGCGCCCGCGCCTTCGGGGCCCAGCCAAAAATGTCGAAGTGCAGATAGGCCGGGCTTTCAGTGACGAAACGCGACAGAAACAGCGCCGCCGTGGTCGCCCCGGCGAAGCTGTTGCTGGAAATATGGTTCACATCGGCGATTTCGGAGGAGAGCCACGCATCGTAGGGCTTCCACAAGGGCAGCCGCCAGACGGGATCGTGCTCCACTTTGGAGGCCGCCTGGAGGCCTTCCACGACAGCCTCGTCGTCGGTGAAAAAAGGCGCGATATCGGGTCCGACGGCAACACGTGCGGCACCCGTCAAGGTCGCCATCGAGACGACGAGCTCCGGCTTTTCCTCGTCAGCCAAAGCCAGAGCATCGGCCAGAACCAGCCGTCCCTCTGCATCGGTGTTGCCGATCTCGACCGTCAGCCCCTTGCGGCTCGGGAAGACATCGCCAGGGCGGAAGGCGCGGCCGGAAATGGAATTCTCGACGGCCGGGATGAGAACCCGCAGGCGCACCTTGAGGCCGGCAAGCATGATCATGCGCGCGAGCCCCAGGACATTTGCCGCCCCGCCCATGTCCTTCTTCATCAGCAGCATCGAGGACGGCGGCTTGATGTCGAGCCCGCCGGTATCGAAGACGACGCCCTTGCCGACGAGCGTCAGCTTGGGATCGGTTTCGTCGCCCCATTTCATGTCGATCAGGCACGGAGCCCGATCACTGCCGTGACCGACGGCGTGGATGAGCGGATAGTCGCGCGCCAGTTCCTCGCCTTCGGTCAGAGCGAAATCAGCGCCCGTCTCTTCCGCCAACCGCCGTGCCGCTGATGCAAGCTCGGCCGGACCGAAATCATTGGCAGGCGTGTTGATGAGATCGCGCGTGAGGCTGACGCTGTCCGCTGTCTGCTGCAACCCGTCCAGGTCGAAATCGTCCGGCAGGACGAGGCGCGGACGGTCCATCTCTGCGTCGCCATGATAGCGGGTGAAGCGGTAGCCGCCGAGCGCGAAGCCGAGGGCGGCAAGGCGCAGTTCGCCGAGCGCACCTTCAAGGCGGTAATTCCCGTCGGGAAGCTTCTGCGCGAGCTTGCCGGTGAGAAACGGATTTCTCGCAAGACCGCCGCGCCCGGCACCAAAGAGCACGCGTTCAAGGCCCCCATCTGCACTCGGGAGGAGCGCGATGTCGCCGCTATGGGCGCAAAAGCCGCTTACATCCGCGAATCGGCGATGCTGATCGCTCAGACCGGCAAGGGCTGCGTCGAGCCCCTCTTCCTCAATGACGGTGACGGGCGTCACGCCCTTTTCGGCGCCGACATCGCCGGCCCTGACGAAAACTGGATGATTGCTCAAGATATCCTCCGATCGGCCCACCCCTAGGCGCGAGCGTCTGCCTTTGCAACGAGGACGATCCGCGAAGACGCAGGATCTGCCGCATTTAGCGTTAACGAATGCTTAGCCAGTCAGGCCTACATCTTGGTGCATAACGTGCCAGAACGGGACAGCCTCCATGCGGATGCGGCCAAGTCAGAAATCAGGTGCAGCGCTTCTTCGAACCGCTGCCATTCTTTCGCTCGTGGCCTTTGCGGCAGGCTGTCAGAGCCGGCAGGCCGACGCGCCTCGCACCACCGGCTCAATCGGCGCGACGCAGACGCTGGAGGTTTCCGATCTTAGCCACGACCAGGCGTTGCGCGCCGTCCAGGCCTGGGGCGCCCGGTACAGCAACGACGAAAAAGACAGAGTCGCGGCCCTCAATTATGCGGCAGCGCTGCGGGCGGCCGGCCAGCCGGCTCAGGCGGTGGCCGTCTTGCGCAAAGCCATCATCTTCCATCCGAAAGATCGGCAGGTGCTTGCCGCCTTCGGCAAAGCGCTCGCCGAAAACGGCGAGTTCCAGGAAGCGCTGGCGACCGTGCAACGGGCGCAGCATCGCGACAATCCGGATTGGCGCCTGCTCGCTACGGAAGGGGGCATCCTCGATTCCGTCGGCCAGAACGAACAGGCCCGTCAGGCCTATCGCCAGGCACTCGTGCTCGCCCCTGGCGAGCCGCAGATCCTCAACAATCTCGGCATGTCCTATACGCTGACCGGCGAGCTCGACGAGGCCGAGAAAGTGCTTCGGCAGGCGGTCGCCAATCCGAGCGCCTCGGCGAAGGTGCGTCAGAATTTGGCTCTCGTCCTTGGACTTCAGGGGAATTTTCGCGAGGCCGAAGCGATCGCCTCGCAGGATCTCTCGCCCGAAGAGGCACGAGCGAACATCGCTTATCTGCGGGCGATGCTGGCCCAGAAAGATACCTGGAAAGACATCAAGCAGGCCGGCTGACGCACGCGGCACGGCCGACAACCCTGCATTTCCTTGCCGGCACACCCGCATGACCCGGCATCGCGCCGGCACGCTTCACCGCCACGTCAATTCATCGACATAACCTGAATCGCTGCCGGCGTGATGATCACGGCAAACAGCACCGGCAGGAAGAACAGGATCATCGGAACGGTGAGCTTCGGCGGCAGCGAAGCCGCCTTCTTTTCAGCCTCCGCCATGCGCATGTCGCGGTTTTCCTGAGCGAGAACGCGCAGCGACTGGCCGAGCGGCGTACCGTACTTTTCCGCCTGAATGAGGCTCGTGACGACCGCGCGCACACCTTCGACGCCGGTACGCTTGCCGAGATTCTCGTACGCCTTGCGCCGATCCTGGAGGTAGGAGAGTTCCGCCGTCGTCAGCGACAATTCTTCAGCCAATTCCACCGATTGATGGCCGATTTCCTCCGACACCTTTCGGAAGGCCGATTCGATGCCCATACCCGATTCGACGCAGATGAGGAGGAGGTCGAGCGCATCCGGCCAGGCCTGCTTGATGGCCGTCTGGCGCTTCGTCGTCCGGTTCTTCACGTAGAGCCCGGGCAGATAATAGCCGAGATAGGCGGCCGCCACGACGATCACCAGCTTGATTGTCGGCGGCTGATCGATCGGGTCGAGGCCGAAGAGATAAAGTCCCGAGGCGATAAACATGCCAAGCGGCGCCAGCAAGCGAGCCGCAAGGAAAAAGAGGACAGGATTCTGGCCGCGCAGGCCGGCCATTCTGAGCTTGTTGACGATCTCCCCTTCTTCCGCCTGCTTCAGAAGATTGAAACGGTCGACGAAATTTTTGACCCAGCGCGTCGGCTCCGGCTTCAGCGTCGCCTGCTTCTTGGCGGCATCCATCTTGGCGCGCTCGCGCGCGCGGATGCGCTCGCGTTCACTCGACACCTGCTTCATGCGCGCGGAGAGATTGTCGCCGGCAAGATAGGGCCAGGCGAGGACGACGATCGCCGAGAACACCGATAGCGCCGAGGCAAGGGCGATGAAGAGATCGGTGTTTTGCTGAATGAGGTTCATGGCCGAGCGCTAGAAATCGAAGTTGATCATTTTGCGCATCACGAGGATGCCCATGAGCATCCAAATGGCAGCGCCCACGAGGACGATATGGCCGAGCGTCGTCGTGAAAAGAAGCGCGATGTAATCGGGGCTCGTCAGATAGACGATCGACCCGACGATGATCGGCAAGCTGCCGATGATCATCGCCGAGGATTTTGCCTCCGAACTCATCGCTTTGATCTTTCCTGCCATCTTTTTCCGCTCGCGCAGGACCTTGGAGAGGTTCGACAATGCCTCGGCGAGACTGCCGCCCGTGCGCGACTGGATGGCGATGACGATGGCGAAGAAATTCGCTTCCTGGAGCGGGATACGCTCAGGCAGCTTGGAAACCGCCTCATCGAGCGGCATCCCAAGTGTCTGGTCCTCGATGATCTCGCGGAATTCGGTGGAGACGGGCGGCGAGGCTTCGGCGGCGATGATCTTCATGCAATCGACCAACGGCAGACCCGCCTTGACGCCGCGCACCACCACGTCGAGTGCGTTCGGAAATTCGGCGGTGAACTGCTTAAAGCGGCGCTGGCGCCGGAAATTCACATAAGCATAGGGCAGAAGAATGCCGAGGCCGAGGCCAAAACCGGCTGCCGGCACCAGCGGCAGGATACCCAAAAACACCAGGAGAGTGATCGCCAAAAGCGAGGTCACGGCGCAGATCATGGTGAAGGTTTTAGTCGACCAGGCGAAACCGGCCTGACGCATGCGCAGCACCAGGGTCGGCTTGCGGCTGCGTTTCGATTTCTGCTGCTCTTCGATCTCGCGCAGCGTGTCTTCCACGCTGCGGCGCCGGCGGCCTTCCTCGCCGCCTTTGCGCTCTGTGTTGAGGGGGCGCGCAGTGACCCCTTCGACGCGCTTCTGGCTGCGTGAGCTGCTACCGAGCCCTGACGAAAACAGGGCAAAGACCACCCCCCCGACCGACAGGAAGATGAGGCCGACCAGTGCGAGCTTGATCATCTCGGGCGTCAGCACGGCCACGCCCTTTCAAGACTCCGATGATCGTTGGCCCGGGCTTTGCTCATGCGCGCATCGGCTCGTCTGCCTCGGCGGCGTCGAGAGCGGCGGCAAGGCGCTGTTCTTCGTTGAAATAGCGCGCCCGGTCCCAGAAGGCGGGGCGACCAATGCCGGTCGAGCGGTGGCGACCGAGGACACGACCGCCGGGATCCTCACCGAGAATATCGTAGACAAAGAGGTCCTGCGTGATGATGACATCGCCTTCCATACCCAACACCTCGGTGATGTGGGTGATGCGGCGCGAGCCATCGCGCAGACGGGCGGCCTGGACGATGACGTCGATCGACGAAACCATCATTTCGCGGATCGTACGCGAGGGCAGTGCATAGCCGCCCATGGTGATCATCGATTCGATGCGGCTCAGGGCTTCGCGCGGCGAGTTGGCGTGCAAGGTTCCCATGGAACCGTCATGGCCCGTATTCATGGCTTGCAAGAGGTCGAAGGCTTCCGGTCCGCGCACCTCGCCGACGATGATACGTTCCGGGCGCATGCGCAGGCAGTTCTTGACGAGATCACGCATCGTCACCTCACCCTCGCCTTCGAGGTTCGGCGGGCGCGTCTCCAAACGCACGACATGCGGCTGCTGCAATTGCAGTTCGGCTGCGTCCTCGCAGGTGACGATACGCTCGTCGTGATCGATATAACGGGTCAGACAGTTCAACAGCGTGGTCTTGCCCGAACCGGTGCCGCCGGAAACGAGAACGTTGCAGCGCACCCGACCGATGATCTGCAGAATGGTCGCGCCGTCCGGCGTGATCGTACCGAAGCGGACGAGCTGATCGAGGGTGAGCTTGTCCTTTTTGAACTTTCGAATGGTGAGAGCAGGCCCGTCGATCGACAAAGGCGGGGCGATAACGTTGACGCGCGATCCATCGGGCAGGCGCGCGTCGCAGATCGGGCTCGATTCGTCGACCCGGCGGCCGACCTGACTGACGATGCGCTGGCAGATGTTGAGCAACTGGGCGTTGTCGCGGAAGCGGATGTCCGTTTCCTCCACCTTGCCCAGCACTTCGATGAAGACCTGCTCAAAGCCGTTGACCATGATGTCGGCGATGTCGTCGCGCGCCAGCAGCGGCTCGAGCGGCCCATAGCCGAGAACATCGTTGCAAATATCTTCGAGCAATTCCTCCTGCTCGGAGATCGACATCACCAGGTTCTTCACCGTGATGATGTCGTTGACGATGTCGCGGATTTCTTCGCGCGCCTGCTCGGCGTCCATCTTGGCAAGCTGCGACAGGTCGATCGTGTCGATCAGCGCGCCGAAGATCTGCGTCTTAACGCGATAATACTCTTCCGATTTGCGCGGACGTGCAGCGATTTTCGCCGGCTTTGACGGAGCGGGCGGCGGCGTCAGGCTGGGCGCAGCCGAGGTCGCCGCCTTCACAGCGCTCTCGGATACGGCAGGCTTCTTGGGCGCCTCGACCGAAGGTTTCGGTCGCTGCCCTTGTTCAAGCTCCGTGACGCTGCGCTTGCCGAACATTCACTCTTCCTTGGTTTAGGCGGCCCGCTTCGGTTTGGGCTTCGACTTCAGCTTCTCCAGCAAAGGCCCCAGGAGGAGACCCGTTTTGCGCCCGTGCTTGGTCTCCTTGCGGCCGGTGATGACCTGCGCCAGGTCCGTGAAGATTTCATTGATATTGGATTTCGCCGACGCCTCGGCAATCATCTGGCCGTTATTTGCGGCCGTCCCGAAAAGAAGCGGGTCGAAGGGGATCACGCCGCTTGTCGGCAATTGCAGCGCGGCGGCAAAATCGTCCGCCTTGATCTCAGGCTGGCGCGGCACACCGACCTTGTTCAATACGAGCCTTGGAGGCGCATCGTTGGGCCTCGCCTGCTTGAGGAAATCGACCAGATTCTTGGTGTTGCGCAGATTGGCGAGATCGGGCGTCGCGGTGATGACGATTTCGTCGGCCGCGAGCAAGGTCTTGCGCGCCCAAGAGGTCCAAAGGTGCGGCAGGTCGAGCACCACCGTCGGCACGTTCGACTGCACGAGATCTAGGACGTGATCGAAGGCCTCTTCGTCGAAATCATAGGTCTTGTCGAGCGTCGCGGGGGCAGCAAGCAAGCTCAGATGCTCCTGGCACTTGGTCAGAAGGCGATCGAGGAGAACTTCGTCGAGGCGGTCGGAGCCGAAGACGGCATCCGCCATGCCCTGCGGCGGATCCTCGTTAAAATCGAGCCCCGCAGTCCCGAAAGGCAAATCGAGATCGGCCAGGATGACGTCGGAAGCGAAGACGCTCGCCATCGTCGAGGCGAGGTTGTGGGCGATTGTCGACGAGCCGACGCCGCCTTTGGCGCCGATAAAGGCAAATACCTGCCCGAGTTTGGCGCTTCCTTCTTCACTGTAAATATCGGCGATAGCACGGATCACCGCCATCACATCGATCGGCGCGACCAGATATTCGCTGACGCCACGCCTGATCAGCTCACGGTAGGTCGCGACATCATTGGAATGGCCGATGACGAGAACCTTCGTGCCCGCATCGCAGACCTCCGCCAGCTCATCGAGGCGCGCCAGAAGATCTTCTTTCTCCAGACGGCTCTCGACCACGATCAGATTGGGGGTGGGCGCGGATCGGTAAAACTCGCAGGCCGCACCAAGGCCCCCGGTATGCACCTTGCAATGCGCGCGCGACATACGCCGATCGGAGCATGCCATATCGAAAGTGGCGGCGACTTCCGGCGTGTCACAGAATGCTTGGATGGTAACGCGCGGAACCGGCTTGATATCCGCCCTGTCCGTCGTCTCCGGCTCAGGCCCGTCCTCAGCAAAGGGATCGTCGAAATCGGTGCTGCTCATCGGGCCGTCAATCTCCCAAGCCGCTGGTGATCAAGCCTATGCCGGACTTGGTTTCGGAGCCCGAAGCATAATCCTGAAGGACCTTCGCGCGTCTTGTCGCATTCGCCGGAGACATCTGTCGCGGCTGCAACAGATCAGCAGGATTGGCCACCATAGCGGCAAGATTATGCTGCGATGCGCAGCCGAAATTGTGGTATTCGCGATTGTCCATCGTGGCGGTCACGTCGTCCGGCCAGACGCCGCATTTCGGCGTCACCGCCTTGACCTTCAAATAGGACAGACGCACCGGGGCCGCGCGGCTCGCGTTGCTGCGATAGGGCGCAACGCGCACAAGTCCTGGCTCCACCCCAGCCTCCAAGACCGCCGCGCGGATGGCGCGCGAGGCCGCCGCGGCCGCAATGTCATTGCCGGAGCCGCTCGGCACCTGAACGGTCACTGAACCGATGCCTGTGTCACGGTAACCGAGGGCGTAATCGTAGATCGCATCTTTGATCTCGGGAGACAAATGACCGCCACGCATCCCAATCGGGATGTCGAGCGTCTCAGCCTCCTCCGAAACCATAATGGGATGTCTCAGCCGATAATCCTGCCGCTCGAGTCCGGCTTGGTCAAGATTTCGTGACTGACAACCGGCCAGGAGCCAGACAGAGAGAACGAGCGCGAACGCTGCTGTCGCTCCACTCCTGCGGCCATGACATGCGAAGGATTGCATGAAGTCGTTCCCCTTATCCGATCAGTCGAACGAAAACCCGACCTGACCGGCGTAAACGCCCGTCGGGCGGTCCCCCTGGGCGCCGTAGCGCTTTATCAGGCTGCCGAGAAAGTAAGCCTCGGCGTCATTGGCCATCGCCAGATTATCGTCGGGCCGGGCAAGCTTCTGCGGCGCCACCGGTTTGACGATGTAGGGCGTGATGATGACGACAAGCTCCGTTTGGGAGCGCAGGAAGTCCTTTGAGGAAAACAGCGCGCCGAGAATCGGCAGATGCTGCAGTCCCGGTAAGCCCGAAACCGCACGACGGGTTTCATCCTTGATGAGGCCTGCAATCGCGAAAGCCCCGCCTGAGGGCAGCTCGACTGTCGTCTCTGCGCGGCGGACCGTGATTCCGGGAATGGTGATACCGGCAGCCGTCGAAAAAGACCCTTCGGAGGCGAGGTCGCTCACTTCCGTGCGCACCTTGAGACTGATGCGGCCACCGTCGAGAACGACGGGCGTGAAAGCAAGATTGACGCCAAACTGCTTGAACGCCACCGAAATGTTGCCGTCGTTATCGACTGAAACCGGCACCGGGAATTCACCGCCTACTAGAAAATTCGCAGTCTCTCCGGACACGGCCGTGAGGTTGGGCTCCGCCAGGCTGCGCAACATGCTCGCCTCTTCGAGGGCCTTGATGCTCGCTGAGAGCTTGTTGCCATTGTTGTTCCAGGCGAAACCGAGGGAGGCGGGATCGGTGTTGGTATTGATTGGAAAATTGAATGGCGAAAGGCTGCTCACCCCACTGACCGCTCCATCGGTGATGGCGCCGAAACCGAGATTGCCATCCTGCAGAACCGCCTGGGTGTTGATGCCAAGCTGCTTGACGATCTCGCGGTTCACCTCGGCGATGGTGACACGCAGATTGACCTGCTCCTGGCCAGTGATTTTGAGAAGGTTGATGATGCCGGGCCCGCCATCAGAGGAGCTGCCACCGCCACCCGTATTGATGGTGATGGAACCGGCGCTCATGCCGCCGCCCCCCGACGATTGAATGAGGCTTCTGGCGATCTGCTCGGCTTTCTGCGATGCGCTGGAAGATGGGACATAGCCCGTCAGAACGATCGAGCCATTGATCACTTCGGCATTGATCTGGGCATCGGGAATGGCCGTGCGCAGAAGCCGGTTGAGCGGTGTCAGATCCGTTTCAACATAGAGATCGAGGCTGGCGATCTGCCTTCCGCCCGCATCGAAGAGAAAGACGTTCGCCTGACCGGTTTTGACGCCGATGAGATAAAGCCTCGTTGAGGTGCGTAGCACCGCATCGGCGATCTCCGGATTGGAGACGAGCACGTCGCCGGCCGGCCGAGGAAGCTCGACGACCATGGATTTGTTGACGCCGAGCCTGAGCGGCTGGTTCTGTGAGGCGCCGGTCGCGCTTAGCGTGATGGTGCGCGGAAAATCGGACGCGGCCTTGCTCGCCTCTGCCAAGGGTAAGGAAAGCGCAACGAAAGTCAGCACCGCCAGCGCCCATCTGTGCGCATGCCCGATCATCTTCACTCTCCTTTTGAGGGCAAGGCACGCATTCATTGTGTCTTCACCAGCTGTTCGTCGCCGAAGCGGATCACCTTGACCGTGCTCGAACGGTTGCGGTCGATCGCCGTATCGGGGTTGTCGGCGTCCGCCATGCTCCGCAGGGCGAGCGACAATGTTCCGCTGCCTTCCGCAGCCGTCACGACTTCGGCTTCGCGCGGGGTCACTTCCAATGTCGCCGTCTTGCCGATGACGACCGGCTCGCCCTCACGCTCCTGCACGGTCTGATCGATGGCCAGGACGCGGATATTGCGCAGGATCGTGCGGGTAACCTGACTGCGAGATTCGCCGCCCTCTTCGGAGAAGGTCAGAAGAATATCGACCCGGTCGTTCGGAAGGACGAAACCGCCGGCCGCATTTTCGGCCGAAACCCGAACGGCGACGGCACGCTGTCCTTCCGGCAGGATCGCGGACATGAAGCCGGACTCGGCAGTGGCGAGCTTGCCTTCGCGGATCGGTTCGCCATCAAGAAATTGATTGCGGACGACGACACCGGAGAGCTTTTCGATCGCTTCCGGCCGCGCCGTCTTCTCGATGAAGGCAGGGTTGATGCTGTCTTCCGGCCAGGGCTGCCAACGCATGTTCGAGCCACTGAGGGCTGTCCCCTGCGGGAGATCGGCGGAGGCGACCAGGATGTCACGCATCGCGACCTGCGGAGCCGGCGTGGCGGCGGGCTCGTTTATCGGCCCGCTATCGAGGTTGAGCGCCAGATAGGCGGCCGCACCTCCAGCAAGGAGGGCAACGACCAGGACGATCAATCGGATTGGGGCCATCGCGTGGAGAACCTCGGCTGACGCAATTCACGCCTAAGGGCGCTCAAGCCGGAGTTTCGTCGGGAATGGTCAAGGTATGGTTAATGTACTGGGCCATCTGTCCCTTTCTGGGACGCAACCCACGATCACTCCGCCGTGGGCCGATCCATATGAGGAGTAGAAACCGTCTCGATAATCATGCGAGGCGCAGGACCCATTCGGTCTGATGAAACAAGATCAAGGCCGCCGCAGCAAAAGCCACACCATAGGGCACGCCGCTCTCCCCGTCGCGGAAACGGCTGAGACAGGCCGGCCAATAATTGGGAAATGGGATGTGGCCCATTCGCAACTGGAGCACAACGAGCGTCAGCATACCGCCGAGCACGGAGGCCAGCGCAAAATACGGGAGCGCGTCATGCCAGCCGAACCATAAGGCCGCCACGCTGGCAAGCTTGGCGTCCCCGCCGCCGATCCAGCCGGCGGCAAAAAAAGCGAAGGTCACGCAAAAGGTGGCAAGCCCAACGGCGAGGCTCAGCCCCATTTCATGCAGTGTGAAACCGGCAAGCGGAGCAGCAATGAGCCACAGGAGGAGGAGGCCTAGGACCAGGACGTTGCGAATTTTAAACGTCAACAAATCCATGATGCCCGCATAGGTCATCAACAGTGGGAAGAGAAGCAGAACGGCGTACTTCAGAAGCGCGATTGCAGACACGCCATTCTCCCGGTCCCCTTCGGTGCCGACCGATCTTCGTCGTCTCGGCAGCCCAAAACGAGAAACGGAGGGCGATGGCCCTCCGTTGCTTTCAAACCTGCTCGGACATGCCAACAGCAGGTCTTTATGATTCAGCCGGCGGTGCCGAGCGTGCTCGCGATCGAGCTAAATGCTCCCTTCAGGCCGGTGCCGAGCGTGCTCATCACGGCGATGATCACGACCGAAATCAGCGCGGCAATCAGACCGTACTCGATGGCGGTCGCACCGGACTCGTCCTTCATGAAGCGATTCACAAGCTTCTTCATCTCTCTGCTCCTTCTGTCGTCACCCCGAACGCCCGCCGTTGCGGTCTTTGGTGCCCGGGAACTAGGGGTAATGCCTAGCAACAATTGTTTGCGGCAATCTTAATCCAATCATCCAGAGAGCCGCGACAATGCTGCACGACGAAGCTTGCGCGAAGCATGTGCAGAGATCTCCTGAAGATACGGAAAGGCATCAGGACAGCGCCGATTTCAGAAATTTACCACGGCAATTCATGCACTTACGAGACTGGAATGTTTTCCAAACAATTTTTAGCAATGCGCCTCATACCGCCGGACAGCCAGGCGCCTTTGCACGAAGTTGTTTGCACTTCGTTCACCCTTCTTACGTATTGTGCTGACGAACTTAGTAAGGACGATCTCATGCAAGGCGTGCGCACCAGGACGAATCGGGTTCCTTTTGCTCGCATCCTGGCGGGACTGCTGCCCCTTGTCCTCCTCGTCGCGATGACCCTTCCTGTGCGGGCGGAAACGATCGCGCTCACCATCGACTTCGCCAAGGTGATGAAGCTCGACAAACCGGTTTCAACGATCGTGATCGGCAATCCGGGTATCGCGGACGCAACGGTGGAGGATGAACAAACCCTCGTCCTGACGGGCAAGGCTGCCGGCACGACAAACCTGATCGCGCTTGACCAGGATGGACAGGAAGTTGCGAACGCCACATTGCAGGTGGTGTCGAACGACCGGCAGCTCACGACGATCTTCTACGGCTCCAACCGTCAGACGCTGTCCTGCTCGCCAATCTGCGAGAAGGTCATTTCGGTCGGCGACGCGGCCACGAATTTCGAGCAGGCGAGCAGCCAGATCCAACAGCGCCAGAGTTTTTCCCGCGGACGGTGAGCCTTGCCGACCGGGCCAGCCGCGCACGTCCGGTCAGGACGCTCGCTACCGTGCCCAATTCTTGCGATGGGCGCCCAAGACCCACAACCGCGCCTTGTCAGCCAGCCGTCGTTGGGGCGCACCTCGATCGCGGAGGACGACGACAGCGCCCAGAAAGACCTCGAAGGACGTCATAAATGCTGAAGGAATTCCGTGAGTTCGCCCTCAAAGGCAATGTCCTCGACATGGCTGTTGGCATCATCATCGGAGCCGCCTTCGGTGCGATCGTCTCCTCCCTGGTCGACGACGTCCTGATGCCGCCGATCGGCCTTCTTCTGGGTGGGGTGGATTTCTCCCAGTTCTTCGTCGTGCTAAAGGGCGAGGGCACCTTCAACACCATCACACAGGCGAAGCAGGCCGGCGCCGTCACGTGGAACATCGGCCTCTTCATCAATGCGATCGTCAAATTCCTGATCGTCGCATTTGCCGTCTTCCTGCTGGTCAAGGTCGTCAACCGGCTGATGCGCCAGCGTGAGGAAAAACCCGCGGCCGCACCTGAAGTCCCGGAAGACGTGCGGCTTCTTCGCGAAATCCGCGATGCGCTGCAGGCACGCAACCAGGCGGCGAAAGGCGATAATCCCACCGTCTGAGCCAAGCAAAGCGCTAGACGGGCTCGGTGAACGGGCGCTACAAAACACTCATGAGCGCCCATCCCTCCGATCTCGCCGAACCCGGCACGCAACTTCTCTCCACGCTTCGCCAGGAGGCGCTCGCAGCGCCGGATTCCGGCATCGTGGAGGTAATGAATTACGGCCGCGAAAGGCCGGGTATGATCCCGCTTTGGGCGGGAGAGGGCGACCTTCCGACACCTGACTTCATCTGCGAGGCGGCGGCGCGTTCGCTCGCCGCTGGCGAGACCTTCTATACTTGGCAGCGCGGCATCCCGCCATTGCGGGAGGCGCTGGCGCGTTACCATCAGAGTCTTTACGGACGAGACTTTTCGGCCGAGCGCTTCTTCGTCACGGGCTCCGGCATGCAGGCGATCCAAATCGCCATTGCGGCGGTTGCCGGTGCCGGTGACGAGGTGGTGATCCCGACGCCGGCCTGGCCGAATTGCGCAGCGGCCACCGGCCTTGCCGGTGCGACGGCCGTGCATGTGCCGATGCATTTTACCGACAATGCCGGATGGCGCCTCGATATCGACGAGCTTCTTGGAGCAACCGGCGAGAAGACAAAGGCCATCTTCCTCAATTCGCCGTCCAACCCAACCGGCTGGACCGCGACACATGAGGAGCTCAAGGCGATCCTCGATTTTGCCCGCCAGCGCAAGCTCTGGATCATCGCCGACGAGGTCTACAACCGCTTCTTCTTCGCGGGCGATCGCGCACCCTCGTTCTATGACATTGCCCACGACGACGATCCAATCCTCTTCGTCAATACCTTCTCCAAAAACTGGGCGATGACGGGATGGCGCGTCGGCTGGATCGGAGCCCCCCCTGCGCTCGGTCGCGTGCTTGAAAACCTCATCCAGTATTCGACTTCCGGCGTCGCCGTCTTCATGCAGCGGGCGGCGACCGTTGCCGTGGAAGAAGGCGAACCCTTCATCGCCGAGCAGGTCGAACGTGCTCGCCAGAGCCGGGAGGTGATCTGCAAGGCGCTGCAATCTTCGCCCCGCACGCGCTTTACCTGGCCAGACGGCGCTTTCTATCTGTTCTTCTCGATCAAGGGCGAAGAAGAGACCGGAAGGCTCGGCTTGCGCCTCGTCGACGAGGCGAATGTCGGGGTGGCGCCCGGCACCGCCTTCGGGGCGGCGGGCGAAGCCTTCATGCGACTTTGCTTCGCACGCAAGCCCGAGGACATGGTCGAAGCCGGGCGGCGGCTCGCAAACTGGCTTGCGAGGTGAGTGGTCAGGCCGGCGGCTTCGCCCTTCCTTCTCGCGACACACTCTTTCGGATCGCTGCCACACTCGCCCTTTCGACCGCGGGCGGGGGGCTGTTTGCGTTGATCGGGCTGCCCGCCGCATGGATTTCAGGCGGCATGCTCTTCGTCGCCGCCTCCAGTCTTGCGGGTTTCCACACGGAGATCCCGAGCGGATTGCGCAACGTCATATTCCTGGTTCTCGGCGTGATTTCCGGAACGGGAGTCACGCCGGCAACGCTCAACGAAGTGTCGAGCTGGCCCGTCAGCTTTTTTGCCCTCGCAATCACCGTGGTCCTGGTTACCGTCGGAAGCTACCTTCTCCTCGTGCGGATGTTCCGGTGGGACCGCCACAGCGCGCTTTTCGCGGCGCTGCCAGGGGCGCTTTCCTTCGTGCTGGCAGCCGCCGAGATGACCTCTGCCGATCTTCGCCGCGTCGCCATCGCTCAGAGCCTGCGGCTCATTATTCTGCTCGAGGCGTTGCCTCTGGCCGCCTTCCTCGCCGGCGTCCATCCGAGTGCTGGCGGCGCTCGTGGCGCCGCTCCCGTCGATTGGGGCGAGCTCTTTCTGCTCTTCGCCACCGGGGCCGTATGCGGATTTCTTCTCTACAAGCTGCGCATACCGGGCGGTCAAATGCTGGGCGGCCTGCTCGCGGCGGCCGCACTTTGTGTCTCCGGCGTGGTCGAGACGGCAATCCCCGCTTTCATTCTGATCCCGAGCCTCGTCGGCATCGGCGCTATCGCCGGCTGCAGATTGAGGCCCGAAGACCGCCCCCTCCTGCCGAAGATCCTCACGGCCGCGGGCGCGGCCTTTGCCATCGCCGTCGTCATTTCCGCCATCGGCGCAGCGATCACGAGCATGATTCTCGACATTTCGCTGCTGCAAACCTTCATGGCCTTCGCTCCCGGTGCGCTCGAGGCACTGACCATCCTCGCCTTCACCATGAATGTGGACCCGGCCTATGTGGCCGCCCATCACGTGGTGCGGTTCGCGGCCCTCGCCTTAGCAGTGCCGCTTCTCGCACGCTGGCTCATGCGGCAAGAGGCGCACGCCGCTCCAGATCCCGAGGAACCGTGGGAGCGGGGGCGCAGCGAACGGGCGAAGAAGGAATAGCGGCGGCGGAACGCCTGTGCGCCATCCCCGATAACGGCCTGCTTTTGATCTTTCAGCTCTCTCAAACAAAAACGCGGGCCGTTCGGCCCGCGTTCTGATGCGACGTGTGACGCCGCGCTATCTGCTGTGGTCAGCGGCTGCAGTCAGCCGCGGCACTCAGCCGCCCGAAGCCGCGAAGATCTGGGCGCGCGCCGGCGCCGTTTCGACGACGTCGGGCCGGTTGAGCGGCAGATCAAGAGCCAGCCATGTCTCTACCAGCGCTTCAGCCAGCTGATCGATGAGCTGATCGTCGTGCATCGGGGTCGGCGTGATACGGAGACGCTCCGTCCCACGCGGCACGGTCGGATAATTGATCGGCTGGATGTAGATGCGGTGCTTTTCCATCAGCCGGTCGCTCGCCGCCTTGCAGGCTTCCGGCTCGCCGACGAGGACAGGAACGATATGCGTCTCGCTCGGCATGACCGGCAGGCCCGCTTTGCGCAACACTTCCTTGGTGCGCGCAGCCTGACGCTGCTGGCCCGCACGCTCTTCCTGCGACGTCTTGAGATGGCGGATCGAGGCGCAGGCGGCCGCAGCGATCGCAGGCGGCAGGGCCGTCGTGAAGATGAAGCCCGGCGCATAGGAGCGGACCGCATCCATGATCGAGGCGGGTCCGGTGACGTAACCGCCGAGCGTGCCGAACGCCTTCGCCAGCGTGCCTTCGATGATGTCGATCCGGTCCATGACGCCGTCGCGCTCGCAAATGCCGGCGCCGCGTTCGCCGTACATGCCAACGGCATGCACTTCGTCGATATAGGTGAGCGCGCCATATTCGTCGGCGAGATCGGCGATCTTCTCGATCGGCGCGACGTCGCCATCCATCGAATATACTGATTCAAAGACGATCAGCTTGGCGCGTTCCTTGCCGGCAGCCTTCAAAAGCTCTTCCAGATGCGCAAGATCGTTATGGCGCCAGATCTGCTTCTGAGTGCCTGCGTGCTTGACGCCTTCGATCATCGACGCGTGATTGAGCTGGTCGGACAGAATGAGGCAGTCCGGCAGGAGCCGGGCGATCGTCGAGATCGCCGCCTCGTTGGAAACGAAGCCCGACGTGAAGACCAGCGCCGATTCCTTGTGATGGAGATCGCAGAGCTCGTCTTCGAGCTCGACCAGCGGCCTGTTGGTGCCGGAAATGTTGCGCGTGCCGCCAGCACCAGCGCCCATCGTCAGCGCCGCGTTGCGCATCGCCTCGACGACCTTGGGATGGTGGCCCATCGCCAGGTAATCGTTCGAACACCAGATGGAGACTTCCTCCGCCTGGCCGTCACGCCGCCAGATGGCTCGCGGGAACCGACCGACTTGCCGCTCCAGATCGGCAAAGACGCGGTAACGCCGCTCGTTGCGCAGGGCCGCGATGGCGGCTTCGAAATGAGAATGATAATCGAACATAGCGTTCCCCGGTCGATGCCGCTCGAACAATAATCAGCGCGAACCGTGCTTGGCTAGCGGCGCTTCGCCGCGCAACCGTCAAGCAGGCCTGACACTGACGATACGTCCATCAGATTGACACACCCGTGATCTGGATCAAAGAGCGGGCACTTTCCTGCGGCGAGTGGCCGCTTTTTTTAGCCACTCGCCCTTTTTAGCGGCAGCTCTAGAGCACACTCAGAGTCTGGCGCAGAATGTCAACCATCTCGTCGACATGGCTTTTCTCGGCGATCAGCGGCGGCGCAACAATGGCCGTATCGCCGGTGAACTTCACATGCAGGCCTTTCCAGAAAAGTTCTTTCTGCAGCCTGTTGCCGCGCACGCCCGGCTTGCCGTCTTCCGGCCAGGCTTCCACGCCGGCCATCATTCCGTAGCCGCGGATGTCGCGCACGGCGGGAATGTCCTTCAGCGAATAGATGGCGTCGAGGAAGTAGCCCGACAGATCGGCCGCCCGATCAAACAGCCCCTCGCGCTCATAGATGTCGAGCGTCGCCAGCCCCGCAGCACAGGCCACCGGATGGGCGGAATAGGTGTAGCCGTGGAAGAACTCGATGGCGTTCTCCGGCGCGGAATTGGTGATCGTCTCGTAGATCTCGTCACGTGCGGCTACGGCGCCCATCGGAATGGTGCCGTTGGTGATCGCCTTCGCCATCGTCATGATATCGGGGGTGACGCCGAAGGCCTGGGCGGCAAAAGGCGCGCCGAGGCGGCCGAAACCGGTGATCACTTCGTCGAAGACGAGCAGGATGCCGTTTTCGTCGCAGATTTCGCGCAGACGTTCCAGATAGCCCTTCGGCGGCACGAGCGTGCCGGTGGAACCTGCGACCGGCTCCACGAAAACCGCCGCGATGGTCGAAGCACCGTACATGTCACAGAAGCGCTGCAGGTCTTCCGCGAGCTCGGCGCCGGTTTCCGGCTGCCCCCGCACGAAGGTGTTTTCAGAATCCCAGGTATGGCGCATCGCCACGACATTCGGGATCACGCCCGGAAATGCCTCACGGTTCTTCATCAGACCCGACAGCGAGACACCGCCGATGTTGACGCCGTGATAGGCCCGCTCGCGCGATACGAAGCGCAGACGCTGCCCCTCCCCGCGGGCGCGATGATAGGCCATGACGATCTTCAGGGCCGTGTCGATCGCCTCCGAACCGGAATTCACGAAGAAGATGTGATTGAAGGGCTCAGGAAGGATCTGAGAGAGCTTGGCGGAAAGAGCGAAAGATCCCGGATGCCCCAACTGGAAATGCGGCGAGTAATCGTTCTGCAGCATCTGGGCGTGGACCGCCTCGATGATCTCCTTCCGGCCGTGGCCAGCCGCCACGTTGAACAGCGCCGATGAGCCGTCGATGATCTTGCCGCCCTTGTGGTCCCACAGATACATGCCCTCGCTTTTCACCACGAGGCGCGGCTCGGCCTTGAAATCTCGGCTTGCCGTAAACGGTAGCCAATGGCTCTCCAGCGAATTGGTGGCAAATTTCTGCAAAGGCTCGGCCAGCATATTCATCGAGGCACCTCCAAAGTGTGGGCGACCGCCGGACACGGATGGTCATGACCGGCTTTGCGACGCCGTTCAGCCGATCTCGGGACTGAACGCCGCCGCATTTGCTTGTCATGGCGATTTGTCGAGAGATTGTCCATCTCGGCGATGTTCGTTCGATGTGCCCCGCTTAAACTTGCCTCTTTCGCTCAAAGAGTGAGCAACGCTCTTGGGTCTTCTACGTTTTGCGACTGTCACGAGAGGCGGACGGCGGACACTCGCCATCGCCCACCCTTATCCAGGAGACCCCACCAATGGACATCGTCCTCATTCAGCCGGCGGTCGCGCTCATCGCCGGCATTCTCATTCTCGTCTTTCCGCAGATCCTGAATTACGTGATCGCCTTCTACCTGATCATCGTCGGCCTGGTCGGGCTTTTCCCCCAGCTTGCCGGCTGAGCCGCGCCATCGGGCAGCTATCAGGAACCGCAGGCGCATCCCAACGGGGCGCCGTCATCACAAGGCGCATCACCACGGGACGCCATCATCACGCAATCTAAGCGCGGTCCCCTCGACCCGAAGAACGCGATCGCCTAAGAGCTTCTCCTCAGTGTCTTTCTTGCCAGAGCGCCTCTCGGCGCCCTGAAGCAAGGCCGACCTGCGCTTGCACGCGCGGCCTACCTATCCTAGACGCCTGTGGACTTTTCAGCTGAGGTATAGCCATGCGGGGGATCATTCTGGCGGGCGGCAGCGGCACGCGGCTTTATCCGCTCACCATTTCCGTCTCCAAGCAATTGCTGCCGATCTATGACAAGCCGATGATCTACTACCCGCTCGGCGTGCTCATGCTGGCGGGAATTCGCGATATCCTGATCATCACCACGCCGCGTGATCTGCCGATGTTCCAGGAATGCCTGGGCGACGGCAGCGCTTTCGGCGTCTCTTTGTCTTATGCCGAACAGGCGCATCCGAACGGTCTTGCCGAAGCCTTCATCATCGGTCGCAATTTCGTCGGCAACGATCCTGCGGCCCTCATCCTCGGCGACAACATCTTTTATGGCGCAGGCCTTTCAGGCCTTCTCAAGAACGCGGCCAGCAAGGACACGGGCGCCACCGTCTTCGCCTATCACGTCGACGATCCGGAGCGGTACGGCGTCGTCTCCTTCGACCGCGAAACCGGCATGGCGCAATCGATCGAGGAAAAGCCTACAAAGCCGAAATCTTCGTGGGCGGTGACCGGGCTTTATTTCTACGACAACGACGTCGTCGACATCGCGGCCGACGTGAAGCCTTCCGCCCGTGGCGAGCTCGAAATCACCGACGTCAACCGGGCCTATCTGGAACGCGGCGATCTGGAAGTCTCGCGGCTCGGGCGCGGTTATGCCTGGCTCGACACCGGCACGCATGACAGCCTCCACGAAGCCGCCGCTTTCGTGCGCACGATCGAACACCGGCAGGGAACCATGGTGATGTGCCCGGAAGAGATCGCCTTCGAGCTCGGCTATCTCGATGCTGCGGCTGTCACTGCCCGCGCCGAGAAGCTCGGCAAAACCCATTATGCGCAATATTTGATGCGCCGCATTCAGGAGCGCAGCCAATGATCGAGGTCAGGCCTCTCGGCCTCGAAGGCGTCGTCGAAATCGTCCCGAAAAAATTCGGCGACGATCGCGGCTTCTTTTCCGAGACCTACAATGCCGACCGCTTTGCGGAAGCCGGCATCCCGCTCGCCTTCGTCCAGGACAATCATTCCTATTCGAAGGCGGTCGGGGTTTTGCGCGGCCTGCATTATCAATTGCCGCCGCGGGCCCAGGACAAGCTGGTACGCGTCACGCGCGGACGCATCCTCGATGTCGCCGTCGATATCCGCCGCTCATCGCCAACCTTCCGGCGATGGGTGAGCCTCGAAGTCTCCGCCGAGAAGTGGAACCAGATCCTCATTCCAGCAGGCTTCGCACATGGATTTCTGACGCTCGAGCCGGATACGGAGGTCATCTACAAGGTGACGGACGTCTATTCGCCCGAGCACGACCGCTCGCTGCGCTTCGACGATCCGGAGATCGGCGTCGACTGGCCGCTTTCCGGCGACGCGCTCACCCTATCGGCGAAGGATCAGGCGGCGCCCCTTCTCGCCGAGGCGGACATCTTCGATTAATCGGCCGGAGGCCAAGAGATGAGAATACTCGTGACAGGCGGGGCGGGCTTCATTGGCTCTGCGGTTTGCCGCCACCTCGTGCAGGCGGGCGTTGAGCGTGTCGTCAATGTCGACAAGCTCACCTATGCCGGCAACCGCCAGTCTCTGCGCGCAATCGAGAATGCGCCGAACCACGTTTTCCTTCAGGCCGATATCTGCGACGACGCAGCGCTTCTCGATATTATGAAGGCCGAGCGCATCGACGCCGTCATGCATCTCGCAGCCGAAAGCCATGTCGACCGTTCGATCGACGGGCCGGCGGCCTTCGTGGAAACCAATGTCGTCGGCACGTTCCGACTCCTCAATGCGACGCTCACCTATTGGCGCGAGCTCTCTTCAGAGGAGCAGGAGCGGTTTCGCTTTCACCACGTCTCGACCGATGAAGTGTTCGGCGATCTGCCCTTCGACAGCGGCATCTTCACCGAGGAGACGCCCTACGCGCCCTCCTCGCCCTATTCGGCCTCGAAGGCGGCATCCGACCATTTCGTGCGCGCCTGGCATGAGACCTACGGGCTGCCTGTCGTCCTGTCGAACTGCTCCAACAATTACGGGCCCTATCACTTCCCGGAAAAGCTCATTCCGCTCGTCATCTTGAACGCGCTCGACGAGAAGGAGCTGCCGGTCTATGGCAAGGGCGCCAATGTGCGCGACTGGCTCTATGTAGAGGACCATGCGCGGGCACTCGCGCTCGTCGTCGGCAAGGGCGAAATCGGCGAGAGCTACAATATCGGCGGGCGCGCGGAACGCACCAATCTTTCGGTGGTGGAGACGATCTGCGAGCTTCTCGATGGGCGCCGGCCGCGCAAAGGCGGCAAGAGCTACCGCGACCTCATCACCTTCGTCACCGACCGCCCGGGCCACGACCGGCGCTACGCGATCGATCCCTCGAAGATCGAGCGCGACCTCGGCTGGCAGGCGCAGGAGAGTTTCGAGACGGGCATCGCCCGCACCATCGACTGGTATCTCGAAAACGAGTGGTGGTGGGGGCCGCTGCGTGCCGAACGCTACAAAGGCGAACGTCTCGGCCACGGCCATCAGAAGGCCAAGGCCGGATGAGGATCGTCGTCACCGGCAAGGAAGGACAGGTCGCACGCGCTCTGATCGCAGCGGGAGCAGCCTCCGATGCGGCGGAAATCGTCGCCGTCGCGCGCCCCGAGCTCGATCTTGCGCGGCCTGAGACGATCGCGCCGGCACTTGTCGCGGCAAGACCGGATCTCGTCGTCTCCGCGGCCGCCTATACAGCGGTCGATCAGGCCGAGGACGAGCCGGACCAGGCTTTTCTCATCAACGAGAAAGGTGCCGGCGAAGTGGCGCGGGCCGCGCGCGAACTCGGCGTGCCGATCATCCATCTGTCGACCGACTATGTCTTCTCCGGCGAGGGTAACGAGCCTTACGACGAGACGATGGCGACGGGGCCAAAGGGCGTCTATGGCGCCAGCAAGCTTGCCGGCGAAGAGGCGGTCGCAACCGCCAATCCGAACCATCTCATCCTGCGTGTCGCCTGGGTTTACAGCCCGTTCGGCAAGAACTTCGTCAAGACGATGCTACGTCTTGCCGAAGGCCGCGATCAGCTCTCCGTGGTCGATGACCAGATCGGCAACCCGACCTCGGCACAGGATATCGCCGAGGCGATCCTCGCCATCGCCCGGCACTGGCAAAAGGCCGGCGCGGCCCGCCCGAACGGTCTTTATCATTTTGCCGGCAGCGGCGAGACGAGCTGGTGTGGGTTGGCGCGTGAGATTTTCCGTGTGAGCGGAGCACTCTCTGGTCCGACAGCCGAAGTTGCGGCGATCACGACGGCGGAATTTCCAACCAAGGCCGCGCGACCGAAGAACTCCCGCCTCGACTGCCGCCGTTTCGCCACGGATTTCGGACATGCGGCGCCCGCCTGGCAGGAGAGCGTGAGCAGGGTCGTGAGCGCGCTCTTGAGCGAACGAGATGGCTCTCCGAGCTGAGAGACGAGCGGGCGCCTCCGCAAAGTCGGAGTGGCGCAAGATGATCAAAGCGAGGAACCGAAATCGTGCGCGCCGTTGACCTTCGACAGGATTGTGCGGCGTGCGAATATATCGATGTCGAGATCGCCGACGGCGCCTACCTGGCGCGAGGGGACGATCCGGAGATCAAGTTTCATCCGCACAGCCCGCTTCAGCCCGGCTGGTATCATTGTGCCTTTGAAATCTCGGGCAATTCCGTCCTCGCACCGCAGCTCAGCATCGGCACCGGCACCGGCGAGGGCGCTCTCGCGACCTATCGGGTGAGCCTCAAAAGCGACCGGCGACGGAACCGCTTCACCGCCGATTTCTATCTGCCGGAGCCGGCGAACGAGCTTTGCCTCTATCCGGCGGACGGTGCCGGAAAATTCGAACTCGGCCACCTCCACCTCAAGCGACGCAACAAGGCGGAAACGCTTCTCTTCTTCGCCCGTCACGCGCTCCAGATCCTATGGCGCGACCCGATGCGCCTCGTCCGCAGGTTTCGACAATACTGGCACTATCTGCGCCGGCCGCATTTCGTCGGCGTGCGCACCCCCTCGCGCCTCAGCCCTGGTGGCGGCAGCTATCCGGACTGGATCAAGCGCTACGATTACCAGCCGGAGCGCGACCGCGAGAGGCTTGAGACGCAGATCAACGCCCTTGAGAGCCGCCCCGTCATCAGCGTTTTGATGCCGGTCTACAATCCGCCGACCGATCTTCTCGACGCCGCCATCCGCTCCGTCCTTGAACAGGTTTATCCGCACTGGGAATTGTGCATCGCCGACGATGCCTCACCGGATCCGGAAATCGGACGTCGCCTGGAGACTTGGGCAGAGCGCGATCCCCGTATCAAGATCGTTCGGCGGGAGATGAATGGGCATATCTCCGCCGCAACCAATTCCGCCTTTGCGCTTGCAACGGGCGAATGGATCGCGCTCCTCGACCACGACGACATCCTGCGGGAAAATGCGCTCGGCGAGGTCGCCGTCGAACTCGGCCGCCATCCGGACGCCGACATCATCTATTCCGACGAAGACAAGCTCGGCGCAGACGGGGTGCGCTACGACCCCTATTTCAAGCCGGACTATTCGCGCGAACTCCTGCGCTCACAGAATTACTTCAACCATCTGACGGTGCATCGGGCGGACAAAATCCGCCGCGTCGGTGGCTGGCGCGAAGGTTTCGAGGGAAGCCAAGATTACGACCTCAATCTGCGGATTGCCGAAATCGTCGAGCCCCGAAAGATCCGGCACATCCCGAAAGTGCTCTACCACTGGCGCGCCGTGGAGGGCTCGACGGCCATGGCCGGCGGGGAGAAGAACTATGCCTATCTGGCCGGGCAGCGCGCGCTTGAGGAGCATGTCACGCGCCTGGGATTGCCAGCGAAGGTCGAACCGGCGCCGGGCGTGCCCTTCTACCGGCTGCAGTTCTCAGTGCCGGAGCCCCATCCCCTCGTCAGCCTGATCATTCCGACCCGCGATCACGCGAAGCTCCTGCGTGGCTGCATCGATTCGATCCTCACCAAAACGACCTACGACGCCTACGAGATCCTCATCGTCGACAACGGCTCCGTCGAACCAGAAACGCACCGTTATTTCGACGAGCTACGCGTCGATCCGAGAATCCGCATCCTCTCTTACGACAAGCCGTTCAACTATGCGGCGATCAACAATTTCGCCGCCGCCCAGGCCCATGGCAGCGTTCTGGCGCTGGTCAACAACGATATCGAGGTGATCTCGCCCGACTGGCTGAGGGAGATGGTGTCTTGGGCGGTTCAGCCGGAGATCGGCTGCGTCGGTGCCAAGCTCTACTATGCCGATGATACGATCCAGCATGCCGGCGTGATCCTCGGCATCGGCGGCGTCGCCGGGCATTCGCACAAGTACTTCCCGCGCGAGGAGCCCGGCTATTTCGGCCGCCTCAAGATCCTGCAGAACGTCTCAGCGGTGACGGCGGCCTGCCTCGTCGTGCGCAAGGAGGTCTACGAGGCTGTGGGTGGTCTCAACGAGACGCATCTGGCGGTCGCCTTCAACGATGTCGATTTCTGCCTCAGCGTCCAGAAGCTCGGCTTTGCGAACGTCTTCACGCCCTATGCGGAAATGTACCACCTTGAAAGCATCTCACGCGGTCATGAAGACAATTCCGAGAAACAGGCACGCTTCTTCGACGAGACGCTCTACATGCGAAAAAAATGGCAACGCCTGTTGGCGCGCGACCCCTTCTATTCTCCCAATTTGAGCGGAGAGCATGAAGATTTCTCGCTTCGCAGCTGATTGAGCCGATGCGCAAATTCCAGAACTCAAAGAGCGCTCTTCCGCTTTCACGCGGCAACGCGAAGGAAGGGGAAGAGAGAGCGATCGACAAGATCTTCTTCCTGCACATCCCCAAGACGGCGGGTTCGGCTTTCAACCTCGCCTTCCAGGAAGCTGTGCCGCCAGGGCGGCATTTCGAGCACATGGAGAGCCGGCGAGAGCTCTTCTATTCCATCATAAGCGACGGCAAGCCTTTCTACGCGTCCGGGCACTTCCCTTTCTCGAGAGTGCGCGATCTCGTGATGCGGCCCGATGTCTTCACCATCACGATCTTTCGCGAGCCGCTTAAGCAGCTCCTCTCGCATCTCAAATGGGTGAAGGCCTATGGACGACCCGACGGCGAGGCCCGCCGCCGCCTCATTCCGGAAAACATCGCCGAACTTTCGCTCGCCCTGTGGGAGACAGACCTCAACGACGTCGCCAGGCTCGAACCGATCCTCGCCTCGCCGACTGCCATTTCACTCTTCGACAACACGCAGACCCGTTACATGACACGCTCAGTGGCCGGGCGCATTGGCGAGGAACAGGGCCGCTTTTCGATGGGCCATCTGAAGCATTTCGACTTCTTTTTCGTCCTCGACGACATGGCGGCGGCACACGTAAGGCTCACCAGAGAAATCCCTGGGCTCGGTCAAATCCCGAGAACCAATGAGGCCATGCTGTCTGAGACCATCGACCTTCAGGACGGCAGGGTCCGGGCGTTTTATGAAGACTTCGTCCGTTTCGACAGGCAGCTTTACAACAACGCCCGACGCCGCTCACGGCGCCGCTTTCTCGGGCTGGCAGAGGACGAAACGCAGAGCGTGTGAGACCCGGAGCTTGAACGAAGGGCGCACGAAAACGCATTGTAGGCGGGAATTGTAGGCGGGAAGCGTCGGCAGCGCGTCTTGCGGACGTCTCTGTCCCGCTAGCGGCTTTCTTCAAACAGGAAGGCGCGCCGAGAGGCTCCGGCGCGTCAATCCCGGCAAGACCAGGAGCCAATGTTGCAATCGCTTGAAGACTATCTCCGGCAACCGACGCTTGCGCGCTTCCCCTTCCTTTTTATCGTCACTTATGGCCGCTCCGGCTCGACTTTGCTGCAGGGATTGCTGAACGCTCTGCCGGGCCATCACATCCGCGGCGAGAACAACGCCGCTCTCGTCCCGCTCTTCCGCACACAAAGACGATTGCGACGCACGCGCTCAGAATGGGGCAATGAGGCGACCATGCCGGACAGCCCCTGGTATGGTGCCGACCTTATCGAGCCCGATATCTTCGTGGCCGGTTGTGCGGACGCCTTCTTTCGCGCCGCTCTGAAACCTCCCGCCGGCGCAAGATGCTGCGGCTTCAAGGAAATCCGCTACGACCGAAGGACGCTGAGCGACGGAGACTTCGTGCCCTATCTGCGGTTTCTCAGGCGGGCTTTCCCCGGGGCCGCCTTCGTCTTCAATTTCCGCAATGTCGAAGACACGCTGAGGAGCGGCTGGTGGCCAGATTACGAGCCGGGCGACGCGGAACGCGCGATCTCGCTCATCCGAACGCGGATGCACGATTACGCCCGGGACCATGACGACCATTCCTTCTCATTCGACTATGACGCCATGTGCCGCGATCAGTCCTATTTCGCCGAATTGTGCGCGTTCCTCGGCGAGGCATACGATCCACAGATGGTCGAGGAGGTCATGAACACCCGTCACAGCATCGGCGGGTCACGGTGACGGCCCTGCTCGTCTGGACTATCTGAAGGCGGCGCTCGAAACCGCTTTTGCAGCGGCGTCAGTCACGAAGCGGTCGCATTTGGGAATTTTCTTCGGGCCGTCTCATCAGGAAAGGAACGCTCATGCGCGTGTTGCATGGCCATCTCTCAGTCGCCTCATCAAGCCGTGCGGTGCAGGCTCTGACCGCAAGGCGGCTTCGCACACCGGCGCTCGCACTCCTTCTTCTCGCTCCGCTCACCGCCTCGGCCGCGGCTTTCGAACTTGAACTGCCGCTCGCCTGCACGCCGGGGACAGATTGCGTCATCCAGCACTACGTCGACCGCGACGGCACCTCCGGCGCCCATGATTATCACTGCGGCAGCCTCACTTATGACGCCCATAAGGGGACGGATTTCCGCATTCCGACGCTTGAGGCGATGCGGGAGGGGGTCGACGTTCTGGCCGTTGCGCCAGGCAAGGTGCTGCGCGTGCGCGACAAGATGGACGACGTGTCCGTGCGCCGCATCGGGGTGAAGAACGTCAAAGGCTCCGAATGCGGCAATGGCCTCGTCATCGATCACGGAGAAGGCTGGCAGACGCAATATTGCCATATGCGCCTTGGCAGCATCGTGGTGCGACCGGGAGAGCACGTCGAGGCCGGCGCGGTCCTCGGTCAAGTGGGCCTGTCGGGACAGACCGAATTTCCGCATGTGCATCTTCAGGTGACCAAGGACGGGACGATCGTCGACCCGTTCAGCTACCAGCCGGATGTCGCGGCCATGGAAGGTGCGGCGGCCTGCCAGGACGAGATCGCGGGCACCTCGCTTTGGGCCAAGGACGTGCAGGCTGACCTTGCTTATTCGGCCGGCAGCATTCTCAATGTCGGCTTCAGCGACCGCGCCGACCTCAAGATGGTCGATATCGAAGGCGGCATGCTGCACGATCCCGACACGAGCGCGCCGGTGCTCATCGCCTATGGTCGCGCCATCGGCCTCCTGAAAGACGATATCCAGCATATGCGCATGACCGCACCCGGGGGGCAGGTTCTCGTCGACCAGGCCGTCGAGCCACTCAAGGCCAACAAGGCCCAGGTGTTCGTCTTTGCCGGCCGCAAACGGCCGTCTCAGGGTTGGCCGGCCGGGCGCTACGAAGGCGTCTATAGTGTCGAACGGGACGGGGAAACGATCCTCGAAAAACCCTTCTCCGCAACGCTCGAATAAGGGCCTCAAAAAAGAGGTCCCAGATGACAGTGCATCTGGGACCTACGGAGTCGGTCTCTATCTGGAGATGCCCCAGTATGACCGGATGCAGCCGGTTATGCCAGAGACAGTCTGCGTCTTTTGCAGACGAGCGTCTGCAAAAAGCCAGTCAAATACGACACGCTCACATGGGTTGCACAGAAAAGTGCGATCTTGGGAGACCTCCGGCGCGAGCGCGGCGACTGGTTGCCGCGGCGAGCGACTGCGGATAAGCCGATCCCCGACGCTTATTCTGCGGCATGAAGACAAGGAGCGAGAGATGCAGCCGGCAACGAGCCCGGAAATCGTCGAATGCCGGGGCGTCCGCCTCGACCTGTCGCATCCCCTCTTTACCGAAAAGCTGCGGCGCGCCGTCGAGCGTGGCTGGTACGAAGGCGCAGAAGCGCGGGCGAGCGAAATCATGGTGAAGCCGGGCGACCGCGTCGTCGAATTCGGCGGTGGATGCGGTTTCATCTCGAGCTTCATGGCGCTGACCCATACCGACATCACGATCCAGTGCGTGGAAGCCAATCCCGAGCTTCTAGCCTTAATCGAACATCATCACCGTTTGAACGGCGTCACCTGCGCTCGTCTCCACCACGAACTCGCCGCGCGTGAGGACGGCATGGCGGATTTCTACGTGACCCGGGATTTCTGGGCCTCGTCGACCCGACCAGGAGCGGAGGCGCGTTGCGTGAAAGTGCCGGCGCGGGCCATCTCCAAGCGTCTCGATGAGTGGGATCCGCAGGTCGTCGTCATGGATGTGGAAGGGGCTGAACTCGAACTTCTCGCGGACCCGCTCCCTTCGAGCCTGCGCGCGCTCGTCCTTGAACTTCATCCGGACATTTACGGTTTGCCGGGCGTCAAAGCCGTCATGGATGGATTGTCGAAACAAGGCTTCGCTTTCGTGCCGGAGGCCAGCGAGCATGCGGTCACCGCCTGGGCGCGGGTCGACGCTCTTGCCTAGATTGGGGCGAGCGGCCAACCGGCTCCTTTCCATCCTGCGTGTTGACAGCGCAGCCGTGCCCCCGCATTGCCATCATGCAGGGTTCGAAAAACCCGTTGCCGGCACGACGCCAGGCTTGCCAAGCACCTTTTCGGATTTTCCCATCCCATGAAAATACTCTTCCTGCACAACAATTTTCCCGGCCAGTACCGTCGCCTCATCAACTTCTTGAAGGATGATCCGCTGGTCGAGGACATGATCGCGGTTACGCTGGAAACAAACCAGCAGAAGTTTCCATTGAAGAAGGTCCTTTACAAGCCGCATCGCCCGGTGACGAAGGGCATTCATCCAGCAGTCTTTTCTTTCGAAGCCGCCGTCATCAATGCGCAGAACGTGTTTCAGAAGCTTGTTTCGGTAAAGCAATCGGGCTGGAGGCCGGACATTATCTGCGGCCATTCCGGCTGGGGCCCGACTATGTTCCTGCGTGAACTGTGGCCGGATACGCGCATGCTCACCTATTACGAGTGGTGGTACAATTCGACGGGTGCGGATACCGATTTCCTGCGCCGCGAACCCGCCCCCTATGACGAGCGCGTGCGCATGCAGATGAAGAACGCGCCTTTTCTCGCCGATCTCTCGATCATGGATTGGGGGATCTGCCCGACGCGCTTTCAGCACAGTCAGTTTCCGACCATGTTCCGCGACAAGATCGAGCTTCTGCACGACGGCGTCGATACGGATTTCATGTGCCCGGACCGCTCCGACACGCTCACGATCGGCGACAAGACCTTCCGCGCTGGAGACGAGATCGTCACCTATGCCACGCGGGGCATGGAGCCCTACCGCGGCTTTCCGCAGTTCATGGAGGCGGTCGCCAAGCTGCAAAAGCAGCGCCCCAACATGCAGACGATCATCGTCGGCAGGGACCGGGTCGCCTACGGCTCAAAGCGCGCTGACGGCAAGACCTATAAGAAACATGCGCTGGAGACGCTCGATCTCGATTTGAGCCGCATCCACTTTCTCGATCTGGTGCCTTTGGAGAAGCTTCGCACGGTCTTCCGCATTTCCTCCGTGCACGTCTATCTTACCGTGCCGTTCGTGCTCTCATGGTCGATGATCGAGGCGATGAGCACCGGCGTCCTGCTGCTTGGTTCAGACACCGCGCCGATCCGGGAAATGGTCGAGGACGGCAAGAACGGGCTCCTCGTCGACTTCTTCGATGCCGACAAGATCGCTGCGCGCATGGAAGAAGCACTCGCCAGCCAGCAGAAGTTCGTGCCGTTGCGCGCGGCCGCACGTCGCACAGTCTTGGAGCGCTATGCCATGAAGCATCTCCTGCCCTGTCACCGGCAGCTCATGGTCGATGTCGCCTCTGGCGCCAAGACCTGTCGGTGAGCCCGTCGTCCTTTCGATTTGGCGCAAGCTGTGCCATCCATCCGAGCCACGCAGCCGCATCACGCCGGCTTGGCGCTTAGTATTGCCCTGGGAGCGCGTTCGTGAACGCCACACTCAAGCGGACTTTGAAACGCTACCTGTTGCCCTTCACGGGATCGATGCGGCTCCTCAGGGCGCATCCGATCCTGATGAATGGGCAATGGTACCTTGAGAAAAATCCGGATGTGGCGCGCGCCGAGATCGATCCGATCGAGCATTTTCATCGCATCGGCTGGAAGGAGGGGCGCAACCCGTCGGAGCATTTCGACGTCACGTATTATCTGACCGCCTATCCCGACATTCGGACCGCGGAGATCAATCCTCTTATCCATTACCTCCAGGTCGGTTGCACGGAAGGCCGCAATCCCTCGCCCAATTTCGACGCAGCGGCCTATCTGCGCGACCACCCGGACCTCTCGCAAAAGAAGCTCACCGCCTACGAGCAATTCCTCATCGCCACCGGTTGCGCAGACCTCGACCACGAGCCGATGACGATCCCGCGCGGCGCCTATGACGAGATAGCGGCGAGCGGACTCCTGCACGAGACCTGGTATCGCGGGAAATACCCTGACGTCGTCGCCGTGCCCGATCCGCTTCAACATTACGTCGACTGGGGCATCCGCGAAGGTCGCAGTCCCAACCCTTATTTCGATCCGAGCTGGTACACGAAGGAGCACCGCTACGCGCTGCGTGGCCTGCCTCCGATCCTGCACTATCTGCGTCACGGCTGGCAGAATGGCTGCGACCCGTCGGCGGCTTTCAGTCTCACGCATTACGGCGAGCTCACCGGCTGGTCGCCACGCGACGGGGAGCCCATCGCACGCTTCATGAAAGAGGGGCTGCCGCAGGCACCCGTGCTCAGGCCGGTCGATCCCGCAAAGCCCAGCCATCGCATCAATCTCGGGCGGCGGGACGCGCATTGCTGCAAGGGAAGCTTCCTGCGCTATCCGCTGGATCACCGGCCCGCGGAGACGGCCGATGCGCATGGCAGTTTTGTGCCGAACCGTCTCGTCCTGCATTGGGTGATTCCGGATTTCGGCACCGGCGGCGGCGGCCATATGACGATCTTCCGGATGGTGCGCGCCCTCGGTCTGCGCGGTCACCGTCAGACGATCTGGATCCATAACCGCGATCCGAAAGAGCCGCTCGACAGTGCCTATGACGACGTCGTCCGCCATTATCAGACGATCGACGCAGAGATCCGCCTCATCGACGAGGAGGGCTTCGTCGACGCTTCAGGCGATGCCGTCATCGCGACCGACTGGGCGTCGGTGTGGCCAGCCCGCTCGATGCGGCAGGTGAAGCGCTGCTTCTACTTCGTGCAGGATTACGAGCCATTCTTCTTTGCCCGCGGCGCCGAAGCGCTTCTGGCTGAGGCCACCTACCGAAGCGACGTCGATTGCCTGTGCGCGAGCCCTTGGCTGTCGCAAACGCTCGAGGAGAATTTTGGTCGCTGGACGCGCCATTTCCACCTCGCGGCCGATCGCGACGTCTATCATCCGGCGAGCCCGCGCTCCGGGAGCGCAACCACCCCGGACGCGCTTCCCCGGATCGCACTTTATGCCCGCCGCTTCACCGCCAGGCGCGCCGTCGATCTCGGCCTTCTGGCGCTCGAGGTGCTGGCGCGGCGCGGACACGAATTCATTGTCGATTTCTTCGGTTCCGAAGAGCCGATCGAGACGGCGCCCTTCCCCTTCGTGCAACACGGAACGCTGCCGCCACAGGAACTCAGCCGGCTTTACCGCTCCGCGACGATCGGCGTCGTCTTCTCGGCGACGAACTACTCGCTCGTTCCGCAGGAGATGATGGCCTGCGGCCTGCCGGTGGTCGAGCTCGACGTGGAAAGCACCAAGGCGATCTATCCCGAAGGCGTGGTGTCGCGCGCGGGCGCCAATCCCGACGCTCTCGCCGATGCCATCGAAGCGCTGCTCTTCGATGGCGAGCGCCGCGCCACACAGGCGCGCAAGGCCCTCAACTGGGTCTCCCAGTTCAGCTGGGAAGGCGCTGCCGACGTCATCGAAAAAGGCATCGTCGACCGGCTTCAGGAACTCGGGCACGCCCGGCTCGCGCCGGCAGTCCCGCGGGCCACACCGAAAGCCTCCGTCGTCATCCCGACCCTCAACGGCGGGCCGCTCCTCCTCGACGTCATCGAGCGGGTGAAGGCGCAAAAGCTGCATGAGCCATTCGAGATTCTCGTCATCGACAGCGGCTCGAGCGACGGCACGATGGAGCGCATCGAGGCGGACGATTCCGTCATGCTGCATCGCATCGACAAATCGGAGTTCGGCCATGGTCGCACGCGCAATCTCGGCGTCGAGCTGACAAGCGGCGATTACATCGCCTTTCTCACCCAGGATGCGCTGCCGACGAACGAAGGCTGGCTCGCCAATCTCGTGATGATGCTCGACCATTATCCGGATGCCGCCGGCGCCTTCGGTCACCATCTCGCCTGGGAAGCCGCGAGCGCCTTTACCAAGCGCGACATCGACCAGCATTTCCGGCAATTCTTCGAAATGCCGCTCGCCGTATCCAAGGATCTTGATCCCGCACGCTACGCGGCGGGCGACATCCAATGGCGACAGCAGCTGCATTATTACAGCGACAACAATTCCTGCCTGCGGCGTTCCGTTTGGGAGAAAATCCCTTATCGCGACGTTCCCTTCGGGGAAGACCAGCTCTATGCCGAGGACATCATCGCGGCCGGTTACCAGAAAGTCTTCGCACCGAATGCCGTCGTCTATCACTCCCATGATTACGACGAAGCGGAGACCGAAGAACGTTCGATGATCGAGGCGGAGTTCTTCTACGAGCATTTCGGCTATGTGCTCATGAAAGACGCAGCCACGCTTGAGAAGACGCTCGCCGCTCTCAATGCCGCCGACACCGCCTGGGGACGCGCCCACGGGATCGACGACGACGAAATCGCCTACCGTCACAAGCTCAACAAAGCTCGCCTAAAGGGCTATCTCGCCGGTGGCCCGCAGGCTCAAGGCCACCTTGAGCGGCGGCGCAGAAAGAAGGTCGCCTGACGTGTCGGATCGGACCGCCTTTTCCAGCGGGATTTTCGTCGATCCCGACAGCGCCCAACAGATCTTCGGAGCGTCGAGCCAGGTGTTCGTCTCCGAAAGCCTTGCCGAACGTCTCGGAGACCTGTCGCATCTTCCGACTTCCGTCACGCTGTTTGATCAGGACGGGCGGCTCAGATCCTCGGAATCGCATCCGGGCGCGGCCGCCCATGTCCTCATCGACGCCATCCCGCACGGCGTCTTCCTGATTGCCTGCGGCGAAGGCGAACAGGAGATCGCGTCAAAGCTCGTCGGGTTCTTCAAGCGGCACGACGCGCGGCCCGTCCCCTCTCTTGCCGTCATCGACGCGACCGAGACCGATGCGGCGCTCTTACGCTTCACCCATGCGCTCTTGCCGGCGATGAGCCATCGCCTCGCCATCCAGGAAGAGGTCCTCGGCCGGCGCGAGAGCGAGCTTGCCGAGATGCGCCAGCACGCCGAGTGGCAACAGCTGCAGCTTCGCCTCGGCCGCGAAATGGTCGAGGCGCTCGGCTATTCCACACGCATGCTCGCCTATGAGGTGCCGGCCGGCGATCGCACGATCGGCCCTGGCGGCGACGTGGAGGCGACCTCGCTCGTCCAGCGCCTGCCGGTCGATCTCGCGGGCATCAACGCCGTCAGTCTTTATGTCGTCACGCCCAAGAAGACCTCCGGCCAGATCGTCGTCACGCTCGGGCCCCCCGATCTGCGGCAAAGCCTCGCCCGGGCGGAGATTGCCGCTACGGATTTGAAGGCCGGCTGGAACGATATCGTTCTGGAAAAGGCCGTCGGTCCGATCCACGGCGATGGCGTCCTCACCGTCTCCTTCCTCCGAGACGCAAAGGTCGCCGCACCGCTCCTGTCGCTCACGGACGAGACGACCGACCGCTTCGGCCTGATCGATCCGGAAAGCTCAGGCTCGCTCGCGCTCAAGGTTTGGAAGGGCCTGTCGCCGGAGGCGTTTCCGGCAGCAAACCGCGCGGCTTTGCGCATCTCCCGCGCTCCGCTCGATACGGCGGCGTTCTCTGACCGGCTGCATTATATCTTCGGCGCCGCCGAAGAGGCGATCCTGCGGCAGACAAGCAAGAGCGGACCGCTTTCAGTGATCGAAAGCAACGGCCAGATCGGCCTGCGCGCTCTTCCCGAGAAGGTCGGCGGCTTCCGGCTGGCGGATCCGATCGAGCCCGGCACGCTCACAGTCTCCCTCGATCTCGCTCGGGCAGCCGACGATGTGGACGAAGAGATCGAAACCGCCATCTTCGCCATACCGAGCCGAGACCTCGTTCTCCGCGATGCGGAGGAGCTGCGGCAGGTCGTGCAAGCGATCTTCGCGCAAGATGCCGACACAACAGCGAACCTGCCGGCCTCGCTCACCCGCCGCCTGCCGAAGGCGACACGCACGACATTGCGGCTGACATTCGCGAGCCCGACCGAGCGGCCGATGGATGTCGTCGTCGCGCTTCGCAATTCTTCGAGCGCAGAGATCGCATTAAGCGCCTCCCATATGGCGGTCGAGAAGATCGAGGACCTGCGAAGCGAGCTCGAGCCTCCGTTTGCCCGACGCATCCCCTTCGCGGAACTGAAAAGCCGGATGAGCTACATGTTCGGCGACAGCGAAGGTCGCCGCGCATCCGAAGGCCTCGGATTTTCGGTTTTCGAGATCTCCGACGTCGAAAATTTCATGCAGACGCATCCTTTGCCCGACGGGCTTTCGGGGGCGCGCGGTGTCGGTATCCTGCCCGAGGGGCTGATCCGCCTCGGCGCCCGCGTGATGACGAGCCATCGCCAGGGACCGGATGCGGAATACGGGCTATACATCATCAGGCGCGGTGCGGGCGAGGATGACCCGGCCGCCTTTGCCAGAGCGATGGAGCGCTTCGTCGAAGGAGGTGACACGGCTCGACCCGATTTCGTCATCGCCTCCGCACAGATGCGCACGGAGCCCAATGAGCGGCACGATTTTGCCATCGAGCTTGCAACGCCGCTCGCACAACCCGCCGATCTTCTGTGCACCATCCGCAGCTTGTCCGGACATATCGCCTTTGCCTGGTGCCGCTGGTATGGGCTCGATCTCACGGTCGCCGGCAAGGGTGCCCATCGCCTCGAGCTCGCCCGTGGCAAGGCAAAGCTCCGTTCGGAGAGGTGATGCGAGGACCGCTCCTCACCGAGAATGACGCCCCTTCCGCCTTTCGGCGGATCGGTGTCGTCGTGCCGGTCTACGGACATTCGCGTTTCGCCGTCGAAGCGGTCCGAAGCGCCTGCGAGCAGATGCTCGCGACACCCCCTATCGTGGCCGTCGTCGACGATGGCTGTCCGAACCCCGAAACTCAGCATGCGCTGACGGCCTGTCGGGCGCGCTATCCGGGGCGGGTGATCAGCCTGCGTCAGAGAAATGGCGGCCTGTCGGCCGCCCGCAACACCGGCGTGCGCGCGCTTCTAGGACTTTTCCCCGACACCGATGCGATCTTCTTTCTCGATGCCGATAACAGGCTGGAGAATTACGCGATTGCCGCTTATTCGGCCGCTCTCGGCGCGGAAGAAGGCGCCGGCTGGGCCTTTCCGGACGTGCATGCTTTCGGGCTGACGCCGATGGTCGACGGCGTCGATGTGCGAGAGACGACGGTGGCCGATTCCGCGCTCCGACATCGCCGCGGCAATATCAGCGAGGCGGGTAGCCTCGTGCGTTCCGAGGTTTTTCGCGCTGGCGTTTTCTACGACGAGACGATGAAATTCGGGCTCGAGGACTGGGATTTCTGGCTGTCGGCGCGCGAAGCGGGTTTTCACGGCGTGCGTGTCACCGATCCGGGCTTTCTCTATCGCGTGCGTCCGGAAAGCATGGTCGCGCAGTCGCGTCGCCAGACCGACGAGATCATGGCGGGGATGCAGCGCAAGCATTTCGATCTCTTCGCCCGCTCCGCGATCCTTGCCGACGAGCACGAGGAAGCGCCGCGCTTCCTGATGGCCGACCTTGAGACCGGCGCGCTCCGGGCGACGTCGGACCCGGTGCTTCCCGGTCGTAAAATGACGTTGCGGGAAGCCGTCGCTCTCTTCGAGAAGCATCTCTCCGGCATTCACGAGCACGACGTTCCACCGATGCTCGTTGCCCATCACGGACGTGCCGCAGCCGAGGTGGAATGGCGGAAAGATCTGCGCAGCCTTTTCTTCGAAGCGCTGGCTGAGCCCGTCACCGGCCCGCACATCCTCTCCATTCGCGCCGCCGATCATGCGAGCCGCTTCGTCGGCGACACGCGCCGCGCGCGCAAGGATCTGGAAGCGGCCGAGGCTCTTATCGCCCTTATCCCGCTCAACGAATTGTCGCGGCTCGCCTTCGAGCGACCGAAGCGGCCGGGTCTCGCCCTCGTGCGGGACGTGACGCGTGTAGAGCATTGGAGCCTGCCGACGCTCGAACCGGTCCCACCGTTTCCCGGCCATGTCGGGCGCAAGCGACGGATTGCGCGGCTTTCGGCCCTTTTGCGGCCGTTTACGCGCGTGTCGCAGGCGCGTCCGCTCCAGCATGCAAGCCGGTTCTATCGCGGCCCGATCGTGAAGGATGTGCGCGAGCTGATGGCCGACGATCTCTGCGGCTACGCGCCCTTCAAGCCGTTCCCCTTCATCCCGGGAGGTCGGGAGCGCTGCCTCGTCGCCGTCGCGCCGGCAAGCCTTGCCGACGAGGCGCTGCAGGACGCGTTTGGCCGCTTCTGCGAGCGCTTGTCTCGGGCCGGCCTGCGCCTGTCGCTCGCGCTTGACGGCCAGACGGCAAATCCGGCCTTCGCGCGCGCCGCGCAGGCGGCGGATTTCGAAAACATTCTTCTCGATCCGGTGCCCGCGCCGCCGCCGGCCGATTTTGGCTTCATGGGAAGCGACATCCCGGTCCAGGATCCATCCAAGCATGCGCGTCTGATGGCGCTGGCGCGCGGCCATGACGCTCTCATCACCTTCGGCATCACGGATTTCCTGCCCTTCGCCGGCGAGGCCAAGGGCGACAAGATCCTCACCATTCTCGCCCTCGACGACGTGCTCATCGAACGCGATGCCGTCCGTGGCCGCGATCCGGTCACCGTCGCGGCCGCCTATGAACACGCCCATCACGCGATCGCCGCCGGCGTGAAGGGCCGCAAAGCACTTGCCAATTGCGGCGTGCCGTCGAGCCGCCTTGTGCCGACAGAGGCGCTCGCCTTCACCATAAAGAGCCGGCTCGCCCATTGATGCGCCGGCCGCCACATTCGCTGAACCCGCGGAGACCCCTATGACCGCCAGGCCCGACTTCGAGAAATTCATCGTCATCGTCACCTATGGCCGCTCGGGCTCCACGCTTTTGCAGACGGCTCTCCAGACGATCCCGGGGGCGATGATCCGCGGGGAAAACAACAATCTCCTCTATCCGCTCTTCCGCGCCTGGAAGCGCGCCCACAACACACGCTACAATCAGGGACAGGCGCCGATCCCGGCACACGGGCCCTGGTACGGGGCCGACGAGATCGTGCCGCGCCGCTTCGGCGAAGAGCTCGCAGGTCTCTTCGTGCGCGAGATCCTGAAGCCCACGCCGCAGACGCGTGTCCTCGGCTTCAAGGAAATCCGCTTTCACGATGCGGAGCCCGGCGAAATGCCGGAGTTCCTCGATTTCATCCGCGAGTTCTTCCCGCCGTGCCGGCTCGTCTTCAACACGCGGCGCGCCGCCGATGTCGCGCGCTCCTCCTGGTGGAAAGATGTGGAAACCGAAAAGGTGATGGAGATGGTGGAGGATCTCGACCGGCAATACGCGGATTACGTCGCCGCGCATTCCGATACGAGCTTCCTCGTGCGCTACGACGATTACGTCAAAGACCGGGCGAGCCTGCGCGCCCTTTTCGACTTCCTCGGCGAGGCCTATGACGAGGCGGCGATCGAGGCGGCCTTCGCCCGCCGTCTGCCGCATTGAGGCACGAGCCGGAAAATCGCCCCTGATGCGCGAACTTCTTCTGCATATCGGCCATCCGAAGACCGGCTCATCGACGCTCCAGGCGTTTCTCGCCCGGAATGCGGAGGAGCTTGCGCGCCGCGGCCTCTTCCTCGCCGGGGGGGATCTGGGCTTCGATCCGCACAACAAGGTTTCCGGCAATCCGCTGCATTATTTCCGAGAGAACGCCGGCATCGCGCCCGAGGCTTTCGCCGAGCATCTGCGCTCGAAAATGGCGGCGATCGAGGCGCCGGAGGCACGCTTCGTTCTCTCCACCGAGATCCTTTTCAATCCCGGCCATGCGGCGCTCTTCGTCCCGCTTCTCGGCGAGACCTCCGTGCGCGTTGCCTATTACATCCGCCGGCAGGACCGCGTGCTTCTCGCCGCCTGGCGACAATGGGGGCTGAAGCGCGGGCTGTCTCTGCCGGAATTCATTGCCTACCGGATGAATTCCGGGCTTCCCGATTATGAAGCGACGATCGCCGAATGGAGCGGGATTGCTGGAGAGGACGCGCTCCGCCTGCGCTTTCTCGATCCCCGCTTTCTGACGCGCGGCGATCTCTTCGCCGATTTCGCGGAGTTTCTCAAAACACCGGCCGAGGGTCTCGTCCCCGTCGCCAATGAGAATGTCAGCCCGGACGCACGCCTTCTGCGCTTTCTTTCCCGCCATTCCGGCCTCTTTGAGAGCCTCGACGACGACCGGCCGATCGACGTTTTGGCGATGGGCCGCTCGGGCGACGGCGCGGAGAAGCTGAAGCTGCCTCACAACCTCTTCGATCTCGTGCGCCGTCGCTACGAAGCCCGCAACCAGGAGATCCTCGCCCGCTTCATGCCGGACAAGGCCGGGCTCGCCGTCATCGACGAGGCGGATGCGCCGATCGAGGAGGCGCGAGCGGGGGCCGAGGCGCGCGACGTCGAACATGTGACGGCCCGGCTCGTCGATCTCGTCTCCCGCCAGGAGCGGACACTGCAGGCTTTGCTCGCACGCATCGAAAAGCTGGAGGCCTTGCGGGCGAAAGGTTCGGACGGCCGCACACGTGGCTGAGGATGCCGCAGCCACCCTGCGGGCTCTTGCCGGGCGCGAGGTCGCGCCGGTGCAGGCGCCCGATCTCTGGGCGCGGCCCGGCGTCTGGCATCCGCTCTCGCCGCGGCTGCGGGCCAAGGCCGTTGCGGGCGCCGCACCGCTCGGCGATGAGGGGCCGCGGCTTGCCCTCGGTGCGCCGCCCGAAACGGAGATCGAGCGCGATCCGCTTCAGGCGCGGCCGCGCTATGTCGTTGCGGGAAAGAACGTCCTCCTCGCCGGCCAGCGGGCGCTGATCGATCCGGGAGATCCAGACATCGCCGAGAGCGGCGCGGCAGAGCCTGTCCTCGTCAACGACGTTCTGCTTCTCCCCGCCCCCTTCTTCGATCAGTCCCGCCCGCTCACGGCCTTTCCGCACGAATTCCGCATGACGCATGGCGTGAACCGCGCCGGCGAGAGGCTCCGGATCGAGGCAGACGCACAGCTTGAGGCGCCGATCGATACGCCGGTCGTCGCGCTCGGCTCGACCGAATCGCGCAATTACGGCTCCTGGCTCTTCCGCATTCTGCCGAAACTCCTCCTCCTCGATGAGATCCCCGAAGCGGCGGGGGGCGCGCTCCTCCTGCCGATGGAGGCGGAATGGATGCGCGAGATCGTGGCGGCCGCGGCCCCCGGGCGCCAGGTGATCGCCCAGGAGGTGACGACGATCACGCCCCTTGCCGACGTCCTCGCCCCCTCGCTCGCCGCCCCCGGCAACGTGTTTCCATCCGAGCTGCGCCAGGCGCTGGCGGCCTTCGCCGCTCGGCTGATCGGAACTGTGCCCTCGCAGGGCAGCGCCGGGCGCCGGCTCTATGTCTCGCGCCGCAGCTGGTCGAAGACGGCGCCGCGGCGCATTCTCGTGAACGAGGACGAGATCGTCGCGCGCCTCGGCGCCCTCGGCTTTGAGGAGGTCCGGCCCGAGAGCCTGTCGCTTCGCCCCCGCATCGCGGCCTTCCGGGACGCCGAGATCGTCATCGGCCCGTCGGGCTCCGGCCTCTTCAACTGCATCTTCTGCCGCCCGGGCACGACGATCCTCGAGCTCGAGCCGCATGGCGGCTTCCGCCCCATGCATCAGAGCCTTTATCGCAGCCTCGGCCTCGCCCATGCCTTCCTGCGCGGCGACATCGTTGCGCCGGGCCCGGCACCCGCCCATCCGAACTGGCGGATCGAGGCTGAGACGGTCTTAAGAATCGCAGAGGCGTGTCAAACACGCTGAAACCGCCGCCTCTCCCGCCGACAAAAGGGCTGAAAAGCCGCCTGCGCCTGCCGCTTGACATGATGCAGACGGGCAACACTTCCGCGCGACCGCCGGGGTGGGGTGTTGAGCCGCAAGGCGGGCCGGAGGGGAGGCGCGGTCGAGGGTCGGGCGTGCCGCCGCCTCTCGGGGGAGAACCGCGCCGTTCCCGGCGAGCGGCATCGCTTCGAAGGTCGGAGCGCTGGGCGAGGCCGTGTTGCACGGCTCCGCAACCTTGCCTCGGCGCCTCGCTCCAAACCCCGGCATGCGCCTGCCACGCCCCCTCGGCAGCGCTCCGCACGCTTGTTTCCCAAGGACTTAGAGGATCACGACCATTCCGCTTGCAGGCCCGTACCCCGCAGCCGGACCAGACCGTTGAAGGAAACCCCTGCGTACCCCAAGAGCTCTGCAACGGCGCGCGCGAAAGCTGCGGCGCCGCACGAGAGGAGGCCGCCGACAGGCAAAAGCACCGCCATTCTTTTCAGGTACTTTTACGTTTCCTTAAAAGAAGCTTTCCTGATCTGCGCATTTCACTTAAGGCCTTTCTACGACGCGACAATTGCATTTCAGCAACCCCCGCGGAAATTTATCCGCCGTGGCTTTCGCAGGTTGACACCGATAGGGGCCTCCGCAATAAGCTGCGGTCCGCGTTACCCTCCGCCGCGGCGCAAACATGGCGTGGGGATGGGGATACAACACACGCGCGTGTTTTGAAGCTCTACTGGAGAAACACATGGCTGAAATTTTCGGAACGAACGGCGACGATACCCTGGTGGGTAGCGCTGCTGCGGATTCAATTTACGCAATGGCCGGCGACGACGTCGCGAGCGACGGTAACGGCAACGACCTGGTTTTCCTCGGTGACGGTGCTGATTCCGTCACCATGGCTCAGGACGGCCTCGGCGACACCGTCCTTGGCGGCGCCGGCAATGACACCGTCAACCTGAACGGCGAGAACCTTGCTTTCGGCGTTTCCGGCCAGATCAACGAGATTTATCTCGGTGAGGGTGCCGACTCGATGACGGGCGCCACCGGCAACATGATCAACATCGTCGGCGGCGGCGACGGTGCCGACACGATCGCGGTCGGCTCTGGTGCCGACACGATCTATGGCGGCGACGGCGACGACGTTGTCACCAGCACGGGTGGCGACGACGTGATCTTCCTGGGCGCTGGCAGCGAGACGTTTACGGCCACGGCCGGCGACAACCTCGTCTATGGCGGTGCCGACGAAGACAGCCTGACGGGCGGCGCGACCGATTCCGACACGCTCTTCGGTGGCGACGGCGCCGACACGCTGACCGGTGGTGGCGGCGACGCCCTCCTCGGTGGTGGCGCCGGCAACGACGTCCTCGTGGGCGCCGGTGGCGACGAGACGATGTATGGCGGCTCGGGCAACGACAACCTGTCGAGCGGCACGGGCGGTGACGAGATGTACGGCGGTGCCGGAATCGACTCGATCGCTGCTGACGGCTCCGACACCGTCTTCGGTGGTGCCGACGCTGACTCGATCACCGCCACGGGCGGCGCCAACGAGATCTACGCCGGCGACGGCAACGACCTCATCACCGGCGGCGCGACGGGCGGCGACGAGCTCGGTGGCGGTGCTGGTGCCGACACGATCACGGTCAATGGTGCAGACTCTGTGTACGGCGGCGAAGGCGACGACGTCATCGACGGGTCGGCCGGTACCGGCGGTGCCTTCCTCTTCGGGGGTGCGGGTGCTGACACGATCGCAGTGGCCGACCTTGACGAAGTGACCAGCGGCGCCGGCGACGACGTGCTTGACTTCACGGCTCTCGCCAATGGCGATACCGTTACCGTCACCGACTTCGACGACGACGGCAACGACGTGATCGGTCTTCAGTCCGCTGACACGGTGAACTTCACCTTCGACACGACCACCCAGCCGGGTGACGTTATTGTCACGTACACTGATACTACCGACACGGTCACGATCGTCTTCGAAGACACCGACGCGTCTCAGATCTCGTCGGACGACTTCATCGTCATCTAATCGTTTCCCAGGAACGAGAGAAAGGGGCGCTTCGGCGCCCCTTTTTTTGTCTATCAGCCTTTTCCAATTGCGCCCCACGTCCGCGCCCGTCCCACAACACAGAGCAAAAATGTCTTCGCCTTTCTATACGCGCGACCATCTTGCCGACTTCATCGTGCGCCACGGCTTCGAGGTTGGTGAATTCACCTATGGCAGGCCGGCGATTCGCTGGTGGGGCGAAAAAGCGCGCCTGATCATCGGCCGATATACGTCGATCGCGGATGGCGTGACGATCTTTCTCGGCGGCAATCACAGAACCGACTGGGTGACGACCTATCCGTTTTCCGCGCTTGCGAAGAGATGGCCTGAAGCCCGGGGCATCGTCGGCCATCCGGCGACGAAAGGCGACGTCGTCATCGGCAACGATGTCTGGATCGGCGGCCAGGCCGTCATTCTCTCCGGCGTCACCATCGGGGATGGTGCGGTTATCGCGACACGTGCAGTGGTGACGCGAAATGTCGAACCTTATACGATCGTCGGCGGCAATCCGGCCCGACCGCTCGCCGAACGGTTCTCGAGCGAGCAGAAACAGAAGCTTCTCAAGATCCGCTGGTGGGACTGGCCGGAAGACAAGCTCCGGCGCTTCATCCCTGCCCTTCTCTCACCGGATATCGATGTGTTCATCCGCGAGGCCGAAGCGGAGAAAGATTAAGCCTCAGCAGGCGCGGCTTTCGCCTTCTTCGCCGCCATCGCGAGCTTCAAGCGGTTCGTCACGGCCCCGCCCAGGAAGGCGAACGTCCGGCGTACGGCGCTCGTCGCCTCCGGGTCGTGGCGGGCCGCGCAGAGCGCGGCCATCGCTTCGTTCCGCGGCTCGCCCTTGACGAGCACGCCGAGGCCAAAGCCATGCAAGAACTCGAACGCGTGCGCCCCCTCCGCGATCTCCGCCCAATAGCGGTGCACACCGAAATCGCCCCTGCGGACATTGGTGTCGTGAAAGAGGATGACGCCCCCCTCCTTCACCTTCGGCAGCCAGGTCTCATGGTCGTGCGCCACAGCTTCATAGGTATGAAGCCCGTCGATGTGCAGAAGGTCGATAGCGCCATCGTCGAAATGCGCGAGCGCCTCGTCGAAGCGAGCGCGGATCAGGGTCGCGAAACTGCCGTAACGATCCTCGTTGTAACGCGCCAGCTCGTTGTAGATGTTGTCGCCGTAATAGCCGGCGTGCTGGTCGCCCTGCCAGGTGTCGACGGCATGGCAGGCGGTTGCCGTGCCGAGCTGCTTGATCGCCTGATTGAAGGCGCAGAACGAAATGCCGGTATGCGTGCCGAGTTCGACGAGGCGCTCCGGGCGCAGCTTGTCGATGAGCCAGAAGGCGAAGGGCGTGTGCTCCAGCCAGCCTGAGGCTCCGATCCGCTCAGGCACCTGAAAGACGGCCGGCGAATAAAGCCAGGAAAGATCTTCGGTCATAACGTCGTCCACCCTCTAGGCCGGCTCGGTTTGTGGTTCGCCCCAGGCCGGCTCGTCGCGCAAACGCGCGACGCGCTCGGCCTCGAGCGCTTCGTGATGTCGCAACAGGCCTGCGTACCATGCGGCCTCGCCGCTCGCGTGGTAGGTGCGCATGCGCCGCGAGGCAACTTCTTCATAGGCCGCGCGAGCAATTTTCCCGCGCTGCTCCCGATCTTCGATCAGCGCGCGGAGATGCTCGCGAAGCTGCTTCGCCGACTTATAGAGAAGCCCGGTCTCGCCATGACGGACGACGTCGCCATAAATCACCGGGCTCGCTACGACGGCGACGGAATAAGCACCGCATTCGATGAACTTCAGGTCGCTCTTGCAGCGGTTGAAGAGATTGTCTTCGAGCGGCAGCCAGGCGATATCCGCCTTCGACAGGAGCGCCTTGTACTCCCTGAACGGCAGGACCGGCTGGTAATGCTTGTCCTCCGCCTTCACCGCGTCGAAAAACGCACGGTCGAAGACGACGTCGACGCGAAGCCTTTCCGGTCCATAGCGGGAGACGACCTCGTTGACGGCATCGATATAGGGGGCCCAATCCTCTTTGCGGTTGAGCGCGGCAAAGAGAAGCCTGACCGGCCCCTGCCGGGACTCGACGGGCCGAAACGGTGGCAGCGCCTCGATCTGGTTGGGCGAGACGAAGACGTTCGGATTCCACTCCCGGATGATCTTGGCGAGCGTTTCCGTCGAGGTTCTGACGGCATGCGCGGAGCGGAAGGTGAGGTGGCCGTTTTCCGCGATCGCCGGCCAGCGCATCGGATTGTCGTCGAACTCCACCACGAGGAGCTTGTGGGTTTCGAGAATCTGTCTGTAGACGGGAAGCGATTCCTCGCGCGTCAGGATCGGCCGCTGCCAGACGAAGACATCGCGCGTCCCCTTGCTCGGGCGCCTGGGCGTGGGGCCGAGATCGTCGATCATGAACTCGGGCAGCGTGCCAAGCGCTGCAAGCGGCGCCTGCATACGGACGATGGCCATCGCATCGGGCTTTGAAGCGAGCGCCTTGCCGGTGAAGCGGATGATCCTGTCCGGCACTCGGCGCGGGCGTGTCTGGGCGGTGAAATGCGAGGCCGCGAGCCGCCGGAGAACGGTCTCAGCGTCGAGCTTCAGCGCGGCAGCGAGCGGCCGCACGGCCTGTGCCGCATCTTCGGGGATCCCTGGTCCCGCCTGGATGGCGACGATGCGCGCGAGCGGTGCCCCGGCCCGTCTTGCCATCTCCTGAAGCTCGTCCGGATCGAAACCGGCAGCGCCGCTAACGCTCTTTCCGGAGAGAAAAGCCTGAAGCCTTGGCCAGGTGAAGCGGTACGGCACCAGAAGCGCGCAAACGCCCTCGTCGCGCACTTTCGGCGCCAGCGCTTTCAGCGCCGCTTCCGCCTCATCTGGCGTATCGGCGACAAGCGCGGCCGCATCATAGCGGGTCGTGTTATCGCGGGAAGCATCGGTCGGCATGTCCGTCGCAGGCGCGGCGCTGTCCGCACGGTCGATCTCGATCTTTGGATTGCGGGCCCGCAGGAGCATCTCAAGCCCCGGGACGGAGCGTCCTGCCAGAAGGATGCGGCTCGCCGTAATCGGCAGCTGCGCCGCAAGCCTGTCGGCTAGCACGCCCGGCGTCTCGCTTTCGCCCATTCTATCCCCCCGGCCCCGCCCCGGTCGCCCGTCTTCGGGCTTATTTTCGTTTTCGTCTCATCCCGCAGCGGCTCAGCCGACGAAGGCCTTGTCGCGCATGTCCTGGTAGGGCTCGATCAGATATTCCAGGAAGGTCTTGTTTTCGAGCTCGAAATAGACCTGTCCCACATTGCCCGGCATGACCTTGCCGTACTCTTTCAGGCTCTCCGGATCGACGGAGGCGCGCACCTTGTAGAAATAGCGGCCGGTCTTTTCGTCCTGCTCGCTGTCGGCCGAGACGTAGCTCACCTCGCCGTCGAGAATCTGGATCGCCTTGGAGCGTTCGCGCGAGGGGAAGCGGATCGAGACATGCTGACCCTGGTGCACGGAATCGATGTAATGCGGGTCGACCATCGCCTCGATGCTCATCGGCACCCCTTCCGGCAGGATCTCGAAGATCGGATCACCCGGCTTGATCACCTGGTCCTGCGTGTTGACGGCGACGTTCACGATGATACCGGCAACGGGCGCGCGCACTTCGGAGCGCTTCGTCACATCCGAAAAATAGCGGATATTCGAGGAGAGCTCGAAGATGTTGGAGCGCAGATCCGTGATCTGCTGGGCGACCTCGTTGGCCCGCTGCGACAGAGCCCGGTTCAGCTGTTCCTGCGTCTCGTTGATCGTGGAGCGCTTGTCGTCCATCTGGATGAGCGTCTGGCGGACATTGTCCTGGTCCGAAGCGAGCTGGCGGTTGAGCGAAAAATTGCGATCGCGGGTCGTCAGGCCCTTTTCCAGAAGATCACCCGAGACGCGCACCTCTTCCTGGGTCGCCTTCACGCGCTCGCGGCGTTCCGCCAGCATCTCCTTCAAATTGTCGAGGAGCTGCTGATTGTTGTCGATGCGCTGGTTGAGGATCGATTTCAGCGACGTCATCTCCGCCGTCTTGGCTTCGAATTCCTCGCGCTGCGAGCTTGCCGTTTCGGCGAGCTCCGGCTCTTCGGCGATGCGGCGCTCCAGATCCGGCGGCAGAATGATCTCGTCGTCGCCCCGCTGCTCGGCGAGATAGCGGGCAAGCTTCACGCGGGCGACGTCGCGCTGCATCTGCGCAGTCGCAAGCTTCGCCTCCGCACTCGTCACGTCGATGCGGGCAAGGAGATCGCCGGCCTTCACCTGCTCGCCCTCCTTGACCAGCACCTCGTTGACGATGCCGCCTTCCAGATGCTCCACGATGCGGTTCTTGCCCTGCGCCACCAGGCGACCATCCGCCATGAAGGCGCCGTCGATCGGCGCAGACACGGCCCAATAGGTGCCGAGCCCGACGAAACAGAACATCGCGATGATGGCGAGCCGGTAGGCGCGCGTCAGCTTCAAGGGCACCTCGTGATGCCAGGCATGATAGAAGGGCTCGTCGTCCTTACGGGGCTTGCGGGCCACGGGGGCCGCCTTGCCGTACATGCCGATCGCCTGCAATTCCTTCACGATGCGGACCCTCCCGCGCCGGCAACAACCTGGCCGTCAGTTTTTTCGCTCGCCTCCTCGCCGCCTTTCGGCTGCTGGATCTGGCGCACGGGCCGCCGCTCCACGCTTGCCGGCTTCACCACCTTGGGCAGAACTTCCTGGCGCGGCCCGTAATTTTCAATCGTGCCGTTCTTCATCAACAGCACGCGATCGACGACCTGCAGCAACACCGGGCGCTGCGTCACGAGGATGATGGTGGCACCCCGCGCCTTGGCGCGGCCCACCGCGCCCAACAGAATGTGATCGCCTTCCTGGTCGAGATTGGAATTGGGCTCGTCGAGGAAGATGAGGCGCGGATTGCGGTAAAGCGCGCGCGCCAGCGCGATCAGCTGCTTCTGACCGCCGGACGGCTGCATCCCGCCCGTGCCGATGCGCGTGTCGTAGCCGCGCGGAAAGCGCAGGATCATCTCGTGGATGCCCGCCTGCTGCGCCGCCTCGACAATGTCGGCATCCGACGCGTCGGGATCGAAGCGGGCGATGTTCTCACCGATCGTGCCGGGGAAGAAATCAACCGATTGCGGCACGTAGCCCATATATTCGCCGAGCTGGATGCGGTTCCAGTTGCGCATGTCGGCGCCATCCAGGCGCACATGGCCGGCATTCGGCATCAGCCCGCCGGCGAGGAGGCGCAGAAGCGTCGATTTGCCGGCGCCGCTCGGCCCGATGATGCCGATCGTCTCACCGGCTTCGATGCCGAAGGAGATGCGCTTGATGATCGCCTCGTCGGAGCCGCGCACGCCGAAGACGAGCTTCTCGACCATGAAATTGCCCTTGGGCTCCGGCAGGGCCGTCTTTTCCGGCTCGACATAAAAGCCGATCAGCGCATCGCGGACGCGGTTATGGGCGGACCAGGCATTGGTCAACGCGCTCCAAGAGCCGACGAGGCCGTCGAGCGGCGCGAGCGCCCGCCCGCCGAGCATCATACAGGCGAAGACCACGACCGCCGCAACATCACCCTCGAGCGCCAGAAAGGCGCCGACGCCGAGGATCGAGGCCTGCAGGCTGAAGCGCATGAAGCGCGAAAAGCCGCCGAAGAGCGCCCCGACGGTCTGCAGATTGACGAAAGCGGTGAGGCCGCGCGCATTGAGACTGCCCCAGCGGGCGATCGCCGTCTTCTGGAGGCCGAGGACACGCACCGTTTCAGATTGTTCGATATGCGATTGCAGGATCCGATTGGCGCCGCGCTGCGCATCGTTCTGCACTTCGATGCCGCGCTTCATGGCGCGCTGCTGCAGAACGGCGACGACGATCATCACCACCATTCCGCAGGTGATCAAAATCCCGAGTGCAATGTCGACCATGAAGAGGACGGCGACAAAGATCGGGATGAACGGGGCCTCGGCCACCGCCGCCAATGCGCGCGAGCCGATGAATGTCTTCACCTGCCGCACATCCTGCATGAGCTCCATGCCGGAAGAGGCATCGCGGCTGCCATCCAGGAAATGGGCGTAAACGACCGGACCTGCGAGCATCGCTTCGTAGCGCGCTGCCGCACGTGCCAGGACCGCCATACGCAAGGCTTCGAAAATGCCGTAGGTCGCAAAGGCGATGAAGGCGAGAATCGAGAGCGCGATCAGCGTCTCCTCGCTGCGGCTCGGCAGCACACGCTGAAACACCTGCATCATGTAGAACGGCAGCGCCAACATCAGAACGGAGGTGATCCCGCTCATGATGAACACGCCAATGAAGGCGCGGCGGACACTGGAGGTCGCGTGGTCAAGTTCTGTCATTGCGCTGCCGAACACCCGTTGCGGACGCCGTCAGCGGCGTTCCGCAAGATGGAAAGGAGACTCCCGACACCAAACCCGCGTCCCGGGTCGTTCCTGGCCGCCGGAAAGCGGCCACCGTCGCATGCCAGACCGCTTCTGTTCAAACCCATGCCTGCAATAGCATCTGGGATAGATTATCAGCTAGCACATGCTAACGAAGTCTCACAAGCACAGCGTTTCGGACGATATTGCGGCGAAACGATGAGAGATCCGGTCAACAGGCTGCTCAACTCGCCGAAGAGGATCGGCTCGCCTGGACAAGATCGCCACGCAACTCGTATAGGCGCCCCATGATCCACCTCGACAGCCACCCAACTGCCGAGCTCTCCACGCCTTATGACGTGTTTGAGGGATGGGTTGCACATACCTGCGCGGGGACCCTTGATCTCAGGCTTGCAGGCGTGCCGCTCGCGGTCAGCAACGTGGCCCGACCCGACCTCGGGCAAGGCGGCATCGGCTTTCGAGCCTATGTCGATCTCACCAAGCTCGACGCGAAGGCTTTGGTAGCGCCGTTGCCACTCATCGCGGAGGTGAACGGCGATCCGGCCGGCGCCCTTGAGGTGATGGTCGCGCACGGTCTTACCGAAACCGTCGGGGCGGCGCGCTCGGCCAAACTTCGCAAGCGGGACTGGCTTGTCCGCCATCTGCGGCACTGGCAGAGCGGCGAAGCCGGGTTGGCCGAAGACAAGGCGCTTGTCTTTCCGCAGGCTGGCTTCTCCACGCCGCTTCCGCCCTTCGGCGCCGTCAACCTGCTCGATCCCGCCTATGGCTTTTCCGGAAGCCTTGCCGACAAGGCCGACGGAGTTTCCGACCATCCCTATCCGAACCTCCTCGAAACACAGCTCGATGCGGCGCGGCACGAGAATTTCATGGCACTCGATTTCGGTGCCGGCTTCAAGCGGATCGAGCGGCCCGACGTCATCTATATGGAGATCTTCGACTATCCCTCAACGGATCTCCTTACCGTCGGCCAGGCTCTCCCCTTCGCTGACAACACCTTCGACATGGTGCTGACGCTCGCAGTGCTTGAACACGTCGATGATCCCTTCACCTGCGCGACAGAAATCGTGCGGGTGCTCAAACCGGGCGGGCTGTTGTTTTCCGGCATCCCCTTCATGCAGCCCGAGCACGGCTATCCCGACCATTATTTCAACATGACGAGGTCAGGTCACCGCCGTCTCTACGGGCCCAAGATCGAGGTCATCGAGCACCTCGTCGACGACCACCAGCACCCGTTCCGCTCCCTGCAATGGATCTTGCGCTCCTACCTGCAGGGGCTGCCGGAGGAGGCGCGCCCGGAATTCGCCGAAATGAGCGTGCGCGATATCCTGACGAGCCGCTACTGGAAGGCGCGCCAGCAGCCTTTCGTCAAAGATTTGAGCGAGACGGCACAGTTCGAGCTCGCTTCGGCCACCACATTGATCGGCCGCAAGCGCGGCTGACATGCCAGACCGTCTGCCGACCGCCCGCGACGAGAGCCGGCCTCCGCGAGTTCTCGCTCCCGTCCCCGCGCATATTCCGGCTCTCGATGGTCTTCGAGGAGTGGCGGCAGTCATCGTCATGCTCTCGCATGTGGCCAGTGCCACGGGCGTCGCGCATGAGTACTTTCAGCGCGGCGGCGGTCAGATCGGCGTCATGATCTTCTTCGCGCTGTCCGGCTTTCTGATGGCGCATATCTATTTCGAGACGCCGCCACGGGCTTCTGCGCTCTACAAGTATCTGGTTGCGCGCGTCGCCCGTGTCGTGCCGCTTTTTCTCGCCGTGGTCTTCTTCTCCTACGCGGTGACGCGCTGGAAAAGCGGCGAATATCCCTTTGTCTATTCCATCGACGGCGCCGGTCTCGTCGATCACCTGCTTCTGCAGCGTGGCGAGAACGTGCTTTGGACGATCCCGGTCGAGCTACGCTTCTATGCGCTCTTCCCGCTCTTCTGGATCCTCTATCGCGTCTCGAGCAATATCGCCCTTTTCTCATGTCTGGCGCTTGCTCTCGCCTACTTCGTCCTGCCGCCCTCCTCCATGCCGGTCATGCATCTCGGGCATTACTTCGTCATCGGCATGGCCACGAAGCTTCTCTCCCAACGCATCCATCTCGCGCCGAGGCTCAACGATGCGGGCTTCGTCGCCTCCGCCGCGATGATCGCATTCCTCTTTCCAATGCCGTTCATCTGGCTGTTCGGATATACGCCGCGCATGTGGTGGGAGCCGCAGATCGCGCTGGCCGTCTTCCTCCTCCTTTTCTTCACCTTGCGCAGCAATCTCGCCGCAGGCCTTCTCGGGACGCTTTGGCTGCGCAAACTCGGCGATATCTCTTATTCGCTCTACCTCACGCACATGCTGGCGATCGGCAATCTGCGCTACTTCCTCGATCCGCAGACCCATCCCGTGCTTCTCGGCGTCTCGGCCATCACGCTCGCCATCCTCCAATCCTTCGTGATCTTCATCCTTTTCGAGAGACCGGCGCGCCGCCTCATCCGTCGCTTTGCCGGACCGAGGCGACGGCCTGCCATGCGCTCTGCGCCCGTCGCGCCGCGGAAGGGTTGACACAGCGTGCATCGGCGAGGATGCCTTGGCCGCGACAGGTCAAAGCCGCCCGTCGATCTCTCGATGCCTCAAAATCACCCTAATGCGCCGGACATGAGCCTCGTCGATTTTCAACCCAGGGTCAGCCGGCTTGCCAGTTCTGCCAGACGCTCCGCACACCTTCGCATCGCGACGCTGCATCGACGCCTCGGGAGACGTCGCGAAGGTCACGTCTGCGAGGCAGGGGCATGCCGCCTTCCGGCATCGCGGTTCGACGCGATGAGCGCCATCTCAAAGCGGCACGGCACACGAATGCGAGCAGCGGCGGATTTTCACCAAAGCGGGGCGGCGTAGACGATGTCCTTGTCGCGAATTGAACCGGATGCGCCGCGGACCGCCGTCCTCCTGTCGGTCTACAACGGTGAGCGTTTCCTGCTGCCGCAAATCCAATCCCTGAAAAACCAGACCGTCGCGCCCATCGACCTTTGGATCTCAGACGACGGTTCCTCCGATGGCTCCGACAAGATCCTGACAGAGACCGAACGGCTGTGGGATAAGGGAACCTGCCGTCGTCTAGCAGGTCCGCGCGATGGATTCGCGGCCAATTTCCGCGCACTTCTCGCCAATCCCGATATTGAGGCCGATTACATCGCCTTCTGCGACCAGGACGATCTTTGGGACGAGGACAAGCTCGCCGCCGCGATCGCCTGGCTCGCCGCCGAGGATCCGAAAACGCCCTCCCTCTACTGCACGCGCACCCGCCTCATCGCCGAGGACGGCAGCCTCCTCGGCTATTCACCGCTCTTCCCACGCACACCGACCTTCCAAAACGCCATCCTGCAAAGCATTGCGGGCGGCAACACGATGGTCATGAACAAGGCCGCCCACGAGTTGATGCGCGAAGCGTCCCGTCGCAGCGACTTCGTCAGCCACGATTGGTGGTGCTATATGATGGTGACGGGCGCCGGAGGACGGGTGCATTACTCGCCCGAGGCCCGCATCGGCTACCGTCAGCACGGGCGCAACCTCGTTGGCGCCAATTCCTCCTGGCCGGCCCGCCTGCGCCGGGTCACCTTCCTCACCAAGGGCGGCTTTCAGGACTGGAACGCGCATAATCTGGCCGGTCTGCGGGCCTGCTGGGATCTCTTGACACCGGATGCGCGAAACGTCATCGAACGCATCGAACAAGCGCGCTCCGGGGCGTTGCCTAAACGCCTTTCCGCGCTTTGGAAATCCGGCGCCTATCGACAGACTGTCTACGGAGATATCGGCCTTTATGTCGGCTGCATCATCAATCGCCTGTGACGCTGCCATGCTGTCGCCCCGGCGCGCGCCCAAAGTCGCCGCTGCGCACGGGCTTTCGGCGGGATGGCAACGCGTGAGGCAGTGGCAATGCTGAAATGGCTGTGGGCCGCGTTTGCGGATCTGCGCGAGGGGATCGCCTTCCGCCGCGCCTGGATGGCGCTTGCGGGCGAGGACATCACCGACCAGCACCGGCGTACGGCGCTTGGGCCGATCTGGCTTCTCATCAACTACCTCGCCTTCGTCGGAACGTTCATCGCCATCTTCGGCTATGCGCGCGGCGCCGGCTTTTCGGCCTATGTGGCGCTCGGCTTCTTCGTCTGGATGTATCTGTCGGAAGTGATCAACCAGAGCATCTCGCTCTTCGTGCGCGAGGAGAATTTCATCAAGGGCACGCGCCTGCCTCTCTCCGTCTACGTGTTCCGACTGACCATGCAGTCGCTCATTCGCGCCGGCTATGCCCTCATCGGCCTTCTCGGCCTGCTCTTCATTCTCGGAACGCCGATCACGGTGGCCTGGCTGTGGTCGTTCATCGGCATTCTTCTCATCATCGCGATCACGCCGGCCGCGATCACCGTGCTCGCCGTCGCCGGGGCCTTCTTCCCCGACCTGCAGTTCGTCGTCGGCAACGTCATCCGGCTCGGTCTCTTTCTCACGCCGATCTTCTGGTATCCGGCCGAGGGTGCCATCCGCGGGCATTTCTATTTCTGGAACCCGTTCACCTATTTCCTTGAGATCGTGCGGGTTCCGATCACGGACGGCGTCTTGCCGCTGCATGCCTTCTTGGTCTGTGGTTTCATCGGCGCCGTCTCGTGGCTTCTGGCTCTCTGGAGTCTCGGCCGTTTCCGTCGGCAGATCATCTTCGTTCTGTGATGCCCTCCATTCATCTCGACAATGTCAGCCTCGTCTACCGCGTCCGGCACAAGCTGAGCTTTCGCCCGGCCGACCGCAGGCTGAGCCCCCCCGGCGGCGTCATCGGCGGCCGCGGCACGAAGCGCTTCGTCACCGCGCTCGATGGCGTCAGCCTCGATCTCAAGGCCGGCGACCGGCTCGGTCTTGCGGGTCCGAACGGGGCCGGCAAGACGACGCTGCTCAAGGTCATCTATGGCGTCTACGAGCCGAGCGGCGGCATCGTTGAGATCGACGGGCGCGTCGACGCCCTCTTCAACATCACGCTCGGCTTTCGCGGTGAGGCGACCGGCCGGCGCAATGTCGAGCTCCGCGGCCTCATCAACGGTTGGAGCAAGGAAGAGATCGCCGAGCGCATGCCCGAGATCATCGAGTTCAGCGAGCTCGGCGAATTCATCGACATGCCCCTGAAGGCCTACAGCCAAGGCATGGCCGCGCGCCTCGCGTTCTCGGTCGCAACGAGTTTCGAACCCGAAATCCTGGTCATGGACGAGTGGATCGGCGCCGGCGACAAAAGCTTTCAGGACAAGGCGGCAAGCCGCATGAACGCGCTTGCCGAAAAGGCGGGCATCATGATCCTCGCCAGCCACAACCCGACGCTCTTGAACCGCACCTGCAACAAGATCCTCACTCTCGAGAAGGGCAAGATCAAATCCCTGGAGCCGACGGCCACGACCGACTGAGGAGCGCGTCCCCCTTCGCCCCGTCCGGCCGCTCCACGCTCGGCACCGCTCAAAACAGGCCGTGCTCACATCCCGGTCGGCGTCTCCTGACATATCCTGGCGCCACGCGGCTGGGCGAGAATGCGCGAGGGCAAAGAGCCCCTCCAACACACGCGACCGTTACCAAGCGGGCCCGTTTCAGGACATGCGGGAAACCGCCGTGGGTGCTAAGGCTCGGCGCGCCGTCATCTCCCGAACCGAGGGCCAGGCCGATGAACGACGAGCCACCAATCTTGCCGCCGATCCTGAAGGTCGACGGCGTCACGCGCCGATTCGACGGAATGCCCGCGCTCGACAACGTCTCCCTGGAAGTGAGAGCTGGCGAGATCGTCGCGCTTCTCGGACATTCGGGCTGCGGAAAATCGACGTTGCTGCGGATCATCGCCGGCGTTGAGGACATCGACCGCGGCCAGGTTGCGCTTGGTCGCCAAGTCGTGGTCGGCGGCGATATTTTCGTCGAACCCGAGATCCGCAATGTCGGAATGATGTTTCAGGATTATGCCCTGTTTCCGCATCTGACGGCGCGCCAGAATATCGGCTTCGGCCTGAAGAAGATGCCCCGCAAGGAAGCCGCGGCCCGCGTCGCCGCCATCATCGAGCGGCTGAACCTCGAAGCCCTCTGCGAGCGCTATCCGCATATGATGTCGGGCGGCGAGCAACAGCGCGTCGCGCTCGCGCGTGCACTCGCGCCTCAGCCTCATATGCTCTTGATGGATGAGCCGTTCTCCAATCTCGACCGGGGATTGCGCGAGAGGATCCGGAGGGAAACCGTGGACGTGCTGCGCGCGCTCGGCACGACGGCGATCATCGTGACGCACGACGCCGAAGAAGCCCTGGCGCTGGGGGATCGCATCGTCCTCATGGACAAGGGCAGGATCGTGGAAGAGGGATCAGGCGAAGACATCTATCGGACGCCACGCACCGCGGATGCGGCTCTGTTTTTCTCCCACGTCAACATCGTACCGGCACAGCCCTCGGGGGAATGGCTCGAAAGCCCGATCGGACGATTCCCGGATCTTCGCGCAAGGACCGGCCCGGTGCGGCTCTTCATCAGACCGCAGGCCATGGCACTTGCAGAGCAGGGAATTCCGGCGCGCGTGAGCGGTCGCATGCTTCTGGGTGAGATCGAGGAACTGGTGCTGAAAATCGAGGCGCTCGAAGACCCTCTCGTCATGCGGACGACCGCGCGCAGCGACGTCGAGGTCGGCGATGACGTCCGCGTCCGTTTCGATACCGGCAGCATTCTCGTCTGCGAGGGCGATCATCCGTCCTCGCGCGCCCTCAGCCCGCTCTTCGATGCGGGCGGCGTTTGACGAAACGGGCGGCCGCAGGAAGCGCTCGCGGTCTGCCAAAACGCGGCCGTCCGAGAGGCGGCCCACCTGAGAGGCGGCGGGCAGGGCCTGCCGGCACGACCCTCCACACGCAACTGTGACCGACATGCCTGGGCGATCGGCGGTTCAAGCCGGCCGTAAATGTTGACTCTTTTTTTCATCTATGAATTAAGGCGCCCCTGGATGCGCTGGCATCCGGACCGCAGACGGAGAGGAAACATGACGCCTGCCTTGAAAATTGCCATCGGTTTCATCGCGCTGAGCGCCGCCATGCCGGCTGCCGCGCAGGAAGTGAACATTTATACGACACGGGAGCCCGGGCTGATTCAGCCCATTCTCGATGCCTATACCGCCGAGACGGGGACGGCGGTGAACACGGTGTTCCTTCAGGATGGCCTCATCGAGCGGGTCAAGGCGGAGGGCGAAAGCTCACCCGCCGATATTCTGATGACGGTGGATTTCGGCGCGCTGATCGATCTCGTCGATGCCGGGCTCACTCAGCCGGTCGAATCGGAGGTTCTTCGTTCGGCCATTCCGGAGAGCCTGCGCGACCCGAAGGGCAATTGGTTCGCGCTCTCGGGACGTGCGCGCATCGTCTACGCGGCACGTGATCTCGACCTCGATTCCATCACCTATGAGGAGCTCGCCGATGAGAAATGGCGCGAGCGTCTGTGCATCCGCTCCGGCCAGCATCCTTACAATACGGCCCTCTTCGCCGCCTATATCGCCCATCATGGCGAAGAAGCCGCGGAAGAATGGTTGCGTGGTTTGAAAGCGAACCAGGCCCGCCCGGCAGCCGGCGGCGATCGTGACGGCGCCCGCGATATTGCGGCCGGCATCTGCGATATCGCGGTCGGCAATTCCTACTATGTCGGCCGCATGAAAAGCGGCGGTGGCGGTGCCGAACAGGTCGAATGGGGCGATGCGATCAAAGTTCTGATCCCAACCTTCGAGGATGGCGGAACGCATGTGAACATCACCGGCGCCAGCGTCGCCGCACACGCGCCCAATCGCGAGGAAGCCATCGAGCTCCTGGAATACCTGGTGTCCGACGAAGCCCAGAAACTCTATGCCGAGGCCAATTTCGAGCATCCGATCACAAAGACGGCCGAGCCGCATCCGATAGTCGCCTCTTTCGGTGAGGTCGTTCCCGACACGATCTCGCTCGGACAGGTGCTGCCTCACCGCACGGTGGCGAGCGAGATGGTCGACCGCCTGAACTTCGATACCTTTGAGAACTGAGCGAGGGAGCCCGCCTCCCGCGCGCGTTTCCCATGAGTGAACTGGCTCTCAGGCCAATGCGCAGGCGCGCACGGCTCATCCCGAACGGATGGGCCGTGTTCGCGTTCGGGGTGGCCTTTTTTGCCGTCCTGCCGATCGTGGTCATCCTCACGACCGCCATGGAAGACACCGGCTCGCTCTGGTCCCATGTCGTGGCTGGGATCCTGCCGCAAGCGACCCGCACGACGCTGACACTCCTTCTGGGCACAGCCATTCTGGTCACAGTAATCGGAACAGGTTGCGCCTGGCTCGTCACGGCGTACCGATTTCGCGGCCGCGCGTTCCTGGAATGGGGGCTGCTGTTGCCGCTGGCCGTGCCGACCTACATCATGGCCTATGCCTATATGGATGTGCTGAGCCCGCTCGGCTTCATCCAAGGCGTGATCCGCGACCTTCTCGGCTATTCCAGTCCGCGCGAATTTCGGCTGCCGGACATACGCGCCATGTGGGGGGCGATCACCCTCTTCGGCTTCGTCCTCTACCCTTACGTCTATCTGACCACTCGCATGATGTTCCTCACGCAGGCGGCCAACCTCGTGGAGGCTTCGCGCACATTGGGGACGAGCCGTTCCGCCGTGTTCTGGCGGGTGGCGTTGCCGCTTGCGCGCCCGGCAATTGCGATTGGGGTCAGCCTCGCGCTCATGGAAACGCTCAACGACATCGGCGCGTCGCAGTTTCTCGGCGTGCGGACGTTGACGGCGTCGGTCTATACGACCTGGATCGTCCGCAACGACCTTGCAGGGGCAACCCAGATCGCCAGCGCCATGCTGATCTTCGTGGTCGTGCTGATCTGGCTTGAGCGTTTCGCACGGCGGCGCCAGCGCTACGCCACCAACGCCCAGCGCTCGCGGGCCATGGCTGCGCGCCCCCTCACCGGCGTGAAAGGCGCCCTGGCCTTTACTATCGGCTTTCTCCCGATCTTCATCGGGTTCGTCGGCCCGGCGTCCTATCTTCTGACCGCTGCCATCCGGCGTATCGAATTCGCCGGCATCTCGCCCCACATCGTGCAGGCGACGATCAACACGGTCGCGGTCTCGGCCGCAGCAACAGTGTTCGTTCTCGTCGCGGGCTTCGTCGTCGCTTATGCCAGCCGCATCCGTTCCGGGCCGTGGTCTGGGAGCTTTCTGCGCCTCTCCACACTGGGCTACGCCGTGCCAGGGACGGTTCTGGCGATCGGGGTCCTCATCCCCGTTGCGGCGCTCGACCGCTTCATCGATCGCAGCGCCAGCGATTGGTTCGGCCTGTCGACGGGCCTGTTGTTCATGGGGTCCGGTTGCGCCCTCGTCTATGCGTACACGGCCCGCTTCCTCGCCATCTCCTCCGGAGGCATAGAGGCGGGACTAAGCCGCATCCCGACCTCCTATGATCATGCCGCCCGCACGCTCGGCTATACCTCGACCGGTTCGCTTTTGAGGGTCCACCTGCCCCTGTCACGCACGGCGCTCACGGCCGCGGGCCTTCTCGTCTTCGTCGATTGCATGAAGGAGCTGCCCGCGACGCTTCTCCTGCGCCCGCTCAATTTCGAGAGCCTCGCAACCCTCCTTTATGGCGAAGCCGCCCGTGGAACCTATGAAGATGCCGCTCTCGCCGCTCTGGTGATCGTGGCGATCGGGATGCTGCCGGTGACGTTGCTGGCGCGGGTGGGAACCTCTTCATCGGAGCCCGCCGCCCTGCGCGACCGCGCGCAGGACGACCGCTCTGGCGGACCAGTCTCAGAAGCTGACAGTGAAGCGCTCGTCACTCGAATGGTTCGATAACCTCCCGCCAGTGGCGATGAAGGGCCGGAATATCGCCGCTGGTGAGGATCGGCATAGCCTGCTTCAACGCAGCGTCGTCCCAATCCCACCAGCGAAGTTCGAGGAGCTGGGCGATGTGCGTCTCGTCAAATCGCTTGCGGATGACCTTGGCAGGATTGCCGCCCACGATGGCGTAAGGTTCGACGTCCTTTGTGACGAGGGCTCTGGTTCCGATGACGGCGCCATCGCCGATCGTGACGCCCGGCATGATGATCGCCTCGGACCCGATCCACACATCGTTGCCGATCACCGTATCGCCCGCCGGCCGATATCCATTCTCCGCTCCTGCGAAGGCGAGAACATCGGACATCCAATAGAACGGGAACGTGCTGATCCAATCGTTTCTGTGGCCCTGGTTGCCGGCCATGATAAAGGCCGCACCCGAACCGATCGAACAGAACGAGCCGATGATGAGCCTGTCGACACCTTCATCCGGCAAGAGGAAACGGGCGCACTCATCGAAGCCGTGCCCATGATAATAGCCGGAATAATAGCTGTAGCGTCCGACTTGGATGTTCGGGTTGGTGACGAGACGATCAAGAGTGATGCCCCTGAAGGGGCTCTCAAAGACATTTGCCATAGCGATTACCGTACGCTCGCAAGCCGCATATGCGGCAACGCATCACCCGCAAATCTGCAGGCGAACATGGGCAAGAGATCTCCAGGATCGCTTGCCACGCGCTTCTGACGTCAGAGACGCTGAAGCGGTATGCGGGTGGTACAGTCTGCGGACTTCATGTCGTCATCATGCTGCGCAAATCGGCGCGCTAATATGGCGGAGGGAGAGGGATAGCGATGAGAACTACGTCTACGCTATAGCCGTCCCAAACCCCTCGTAAGCACGGAGCCCAAATATCTGACAAGATGAGTAAAATCTCTCTTGGCGTGATCTGGCTCTACCATGTCGCTTGGCCGCCAATGGACCAGAGCAGGCCAGTCAGCCGAGCCCTCAATATTGCGTCATTTACCTTGGAAGAAGCTGTCGATCTCCCCGACGAACAGCTCCGGTTTGTCGAGATTGACGACGTGGGTCGTTCCACCATGCACAAGAACGACATTGGTTGCGGGGGCGTTGGCAGATGCAACAACCTTGTCGGGTACTTGGGCGTTGGCAGGCCCCTCGGCATAGGCGGGGCCTGCAACCGACAGCGCCAGCAGGGTGGCAGTCAGAGTTCTCACCATGGACATTCCATGACCTTCCGGATTTGCTGGAGCGCAACGAGTGTCGCTCCCACCGCTTCCCGGAAACCGGCGCGCGGTCAGACCGCCGCGACCCCGCCATCGACGAAGAGCTCATGGCCCGCGACGAAGCTGCTTTCGCTCGACGCCAGGAACAAGACGGCATTCGCGACCTCTTCGACGTGCCCCAGGCGTCCGAGCGGAACTCTCTTGATCACCTCTTCCTCCGCCCCCCGCCCTGAGTCGAAGTGGTCCCGCATCAGCCGGGTCTCGGTGGCGCCGGGAGAAACGACATTCACGCGAATGCCGCGTTCCTTCAGGTCGAGGGTCCAGCTCCGTGCGAAGGAGCGCACCGCCGCCTTGCTGGCGTTGTAGAGTGACTGTCCGGCGTAGGCCTTCGATCCAGCGACCGAGCCGTTGAGAACGATCACGCCCCCTTGCGTCATCAGCGGCAATGCCTTCTGCACCGTGAAGATCAGACCCTTCACGTTGAGGCCGAACGTCGAGTCGAAATGCGCTTCCTCGATCGCTTCAAGCGGGATGGGTTGGTGCATGCCAGCGTTGGCGAAGACGACATCGACCCTGCCGTGGTCACGCTCGACGCGCTCGTAGAGCGACGTCAGGTCGGCGAGGTTCGTGACATCTCCCTGCACGCCGATCGCGCCGTGACCGATCTGGCTGACCGCCTGATCGAGCAACTCCTGCCGCCGTGCGGTGATGTATACCCGGGCGCCTTCTTCCGCGAAGCGCTGCGCGGACGCCAAGCCGATGCCGTCGCTGCCACCGGTGATCACCACGACCTTGTCTTCGAACCGTTTCGCCATCATATCGTCCTTTGTGTAAGTGGACTGAATCTCCACTTACTATATGGAGAGAGTCTCCACTTAACAAGCCGGGGGAGAAAAATGAGCGAATCTGGTCTACGCGCCGATGCGGAACGGAACCGCCAACGCATTCTCGTCGCGGCGGAGGCGCTGTTTCTGGAACGGGGCGCGAGTGTCTCGCTGGATGAGGTGGCCAAACGAGCCAAGGTCGGGGCCGGCACGCTTTACCGCCGCTTCCCGACGCGAGAGGCGCTTTTGGCGGCCACCAGCAACGAACGCTTCACGTCAGTCGCGGAGGCGAGCCGCGCGCGCGATGCGGATCATGGGCCCGAGGAGGCGCTCCGTCATTTTCTCGAGGAGCTCGCGCTGAACACGAGCGTCTACCGGAGCCTCGCCGCGTCGCTCGGGACCGTCATCCAACACGGGACGCCCGGCTGTAACGCGATCACCGAGGAAGGGCACCGACTGCTTCGGCGCGCGAAGGAGGCCGGGATCGTGCGTGAAGACGCCAGCTTCGACGACATCATCTGCGTTGTCAGCGCAATATCCATCGCGGTCGAAAAGGAAACCGCACCAGCGCCGCGCGTTGCCCATCTGGTGGACCTGCTCTTCAACGGTATGCGCGCACATTTACAGATCCGGTGACCTGTGAGGTCCGATTTTGCAGGATACGCATACAAGCGGGGTGTTTCAGAGGGGTGCCGCAGCCGAGTTTCCGCCAGCGTTTTCACCCCCGTTATCCGATTGTTTGCAGGATGCCGCCGATGGTCTGCTCGATGCGCGCCCTTGCGCTGTAGAGGAGCCTGGCGAAATGGACCGGCTGTTCTTTCTCGTTGGCAGTGGCGGAGGGAGAGGGATTCGAACCCTCGAGACGGTTGCCCGCCTACACGCGTTCCAGGCGTGCGCCTTCGACCACTCGGCCATCCCTCCAGCGAGGCTCCCCTTTAGCGATGCCGCGCCGCGAGGGCAAGGCGGAGAGCACGAATTCGTCGCTGTTGCGGTCAGCGCCGTTTCGGCCTTCTGCGACGGGCGCCCAATCTTGCGATCGGGACCGGCCGCGGCGGCCCCGACAAGGCGTCCGGTCGGTGACCGGGCGCGCAGACGAGGCCTGATGCGAAACGTCGAAGACCGAGCGTCGACGAAAAGCCGGAGCGCGATTGCACGCGCGCCAGCGCGGCCCTACCTAATGAGCCAGGAATGAAACCTCAAGTGCTGCGCAAAGCCAGATGATCCGCTTTCTTCTTCGTTTCCTGGCCATCTGGCTCGCTGCCGCAGGCCTCGTCATGGCCGTCATCGATGCGGCGAAATCGATCGCCGAATCACGCCTCGTTCTCACGCCCTTTGCCGAGACCTGGGCGAATTGGGCGGCCGCGAGCCTCGATGCGGCGCATCATGCCGTTGCCGACAAAGTGCCGTGGCTCTGGGCGTTTCTCGAAAAGGTGGTGCTGACGGCACCGACCTTCGCCGTCTTGCTGGTCGTGGCCGCACTCCTCTTCTGGCTCGGCCGGCCGCGGCGGCGTTTCACCTTCGCGCATGAGCGCGACCTTTAGACGACGCGACCTCCAGAAAAAGGACACTCCCCCATGTTCCCCTTCGACCGGTTCGCCAAGAAAACCAACCTTCCGCAGCCCGAAGAGGCGTTGCCCGGCCGCGCTGAAGCGCTGCCGACGGCCGAGACGCATTTCGTCAATGGCCGCTCCCTCAAAGGGCCCTATCCGGAGGGTCTCAAGACGGCGGTCTTCGGTCTCGGCTGCTTCTGGGGGGCGGAGCGCGTCTTCTGGCAGACGGACGGCGTCTATGTGACGGCGGTTGGCTATGCGGGCGGCGTCACGCCGAATCCGACCTACCGAGAAGTGTGCACCGGCGGCACCGGCCACAACGAGGTGGTGCTCGTCGTCTACGACCCGAATGTCATCAGCTATTCGAAGCTCCTCGCCCGCTTCTTCGAAGCGCATGATCCAACCCAGGGCATGCGCCAGGGCAACGATGTCGGCACGCAATACCGCTCGGGCATCTACGTCTTCGACGAGGAGCAGAGGCGAAAGGCCGAAACGGCCAAGGCGGCCTATGCGAAGGTTCTGAAAGACAAGGGCTTCGGACCGATCACGACGGAGATCGTCGAGGCCCCCGCCTTCTATTTCGCCGAGGATTACCACCAGCAGTATCTGGCGAAAAATCCCGGCGGCTATTGCGGCCTCGGTGGCACCGGCCTCTCCTGCCCCTCCGTGCCGGAGAATGCGGCCGCCTGATCAGGCGAGATATCAAACTCCGCCGTACGGAGAGCGACAGAGCACCTGCGACCCCCCTCGTCAGAAGAGGCTCAGCGGATCACGGCCGGCCGCGCCTGCGGCAGGGTATGCGGCATCGACGGCGCGCCGGGCGCCCCGACATCGGGGCGTAGCGCCACGGCCTTGGCCGCCACGTCGGCCGGAACATCGTCCCCATAGGCGGCAAGCGCGGTGATCGTGCCAGGCTTATCGCCGGACGCCAGCACCTGGCGGCAGGCATTGGGCAGATCGTCGAGCGTCGTCTCACGCTTCTTCGCAGGCTTCTTGCTTGGCTTTGCCTGTCGATAGGGTTCTTTCGAATACCACCAGGCGAGCGGCGCGCCGCAGCCGTCGTCCTTGCCCGTCGCACGTTGCGGCTCGCAGCCGGGCGAACCGTCCGGGCAGACAAGACGCACATGGATATGCTCGTTGTGACCCCAATAGGGACGCACCTTGGCAAGCCATGAGCGGTCGCCCGTTGCCGTCTCGCAGAGCTTCTTCTTGATGCCGGGCGCGACGAAGATACGCTGCACCTCGGGATAGGATGCGGCGCGCTTGATGAGCCTTGCATGCGCATTCGTCCAGCGTCGCGGATCGACCTCATGCGGCCCGACTTCCACGACGGGAATGGCCGACATCGTCTCGCGCTCCTTTGCCGAGAGCCGGCGCTGCGGCATCGGCTGCAGCCAGATATCGATGTCGAGACCGACCTGGTGCGAGGCATGGCCCGAGACCATCGGGCCGCCGCGCGGCTGGGACATATCGCCAAGGAGAAGCCCCGGCCAGCCGTCCTTGGTGGCGGCCTCGCGCCCCAGCCACTCGATGAAATGAATGAGATTCGGATGGCCCCAGATGCGGTTGCGCGACAGGCGCATCGCCTGCCAGTAGGGGCCGTCGACGGTGATCGCCTCGCCTCCCGCCAGACACCCCTTGGAATAAAACCCGACCGCCGCGGCGCGCCCTTCGGAGGGAAGCTTGGCGGCCCCGAAATAGCGCTTGGCCGGAATCTGGTCCGCCAGACCCGCGGCCGGCCAGCCCGCCAGAAACAAGGCGCTGAAGGCAAAAACGAGTCTTGGGACGAATCGTAGCATTGGCAAATGCTATCATGCCGGTGCCGTGATCCGAAGCCGGCACCTTACTCTCCTTTAACGCTTTAGAAGCTATCTTTGGCTTGCGTTTGCACGGCATTAAGGGGAAGCGTCGAAATGAGCGAGTTTACCGCCTGCGAGGGTCTCGGCGTCGCCGTGCTTCTGCCGTGCCGAGATCAGGCGACCACCATCGAGAACGTGGTGCGCGGCTTCCGTGAAGCTCTGCCCGATGCCCGCATCTACGTCTTCGACGAGAATTCCTCCGACGACACCGCCCGTCAGGCGCGAAAGGCTGGCGCCCGCGTTCTGCGCGGTCCGAGCCACACCCCAAGCCACGCACCGAACCATGCGGTGTGGCGGATGTTCGCTGATATCGACGCCGACATCTATCTTCTCGCCGCGGGCGACGGCTCCTGCGATCCGGCCGATGCGAGCTCGCTCATCAACGCGCTTTTGACGGAACGCGTCGATATGGTGGTCGGCACCTCGGCGATCCTCGGCGGCTGCGGCACCGACGACATGCGCCACGGCGCCGGCAGTGTCTTCGACCTCTACCGGCGCTTTTTCGGCACGGGCCTTTCGGCGCGCACCTCCATCTACCGCGCCCTCAGCCGGCGCTTCGTCAAGAGCTTCCCGCCGGTCTCCGAAGGGCTCTCCCCTCAGACCGAATTGTCGCTTCATGCAAGCGAGCTCATGGTGCCCGTCGCCAGCCTGTCGCTTGATGGGGGCCAAGGCGCCAGCGAGCGGAACCCGGCAGAGAATGTGCGTCACGCCGTGAGCGAAGTGGCCACCTTCCTGCGTGTCATGCAGGTCGCGCGCCCGCTTCCGCTCTTCGGCATCGTCGGCCTCGTTCTCGGCCTTCTCGGATTTCTTGCCGCTCTGCCGGCGCTCTCCGACATAGATTCCGTGCAGGCCAGCGCACTTCTTTCGGCGAGCGCTTTCGTGCTTGCGGGAATATCCCTCTCCTGTGGCCTCATCCTGGAGAGCCTGCGCCGCTCGCGGCTCGAACAGAAGCGCATCCTGTTTTTGAGCGTGCCGGCACTCCCCATTCAGTAGCCCGATCACACCTCGGCCCTCGCAGAACGCGGCGGCTACTGGCAGATGCGGTAGCCATTTCGACGTTCCTTGTTGTCGAAATGAAAATGCGTGGCATGGGCGGCGTTGGCGCCAGGCCCGAGCACCGTGGTGAAATATTTGCAGGCGCCTTCACGGATGCGCTTCTGAAAACGGCTCGCGGCCGCATCCGCGTCCTCCCGCTTTTTCACGGCAACCGGCGAACGGCTCTTGAAGGTGATGGCGCTGACGTCGATCGCATTGGCCAACGCGTGCTCTGAGATTTTGGCGCCCGGGCGATTGTAGCGCGTGCGGCAAACATAGCCGGAGGCCTGGGTCACGCCGCGCAATTCAGCACCGTCGAGCAGCTCTTCGGCCGCCGGCTTCACGACCTCCTTCAACCATGTGGCGAGCGCCTCCGTCACCGCACAATTGAGCGTGACGGGAGGCGAGATGCCAACGCCCGGCGCGAGCTCCTCGACCTCGATCGGATGAGCTATTTCGCAAGCACCACCATCGGAGATGGCTGGCTCCTCGTCGAATGCCACACCGAGAGCCCTGAGGCGCCAGACACACTGACGGAAGTCTTGCAGCGCAGCCGCTTCGGCCTCCGCATCCTCTTTCGACGACTTCGACGCCTCCTCGGCCGCATCCTCATCCGGCTCGGCTCCTGGCGCCGCAGGCGCCTCAGACGGCCTCTCGGATGGGGGTTGGGCGATCAGCGGCTTCACCGGCTGTGGCGCATCTTCCGGGCGGGCCTCGGGAAGCGGCGGCGTATCTCTCGCCGCATCCTCGTCCGCCGGTTCTTCTGCCCTCGCGTCCCCCGGCGTCTCGTCCTGGCCTTCGGTACCCGTTTCAGCCTGAGATGGGTCCCCGTCTTTCGGCATTTCATCGGCTTGCGTGTCGTCGGTCGTCAGAGAGGGAACGAGCGGCACCCCCTCCTTTTTGGGCTCGCTCGCCTCTTCTGCCTCTGGGACGGCACGCTCTCCGCCCGGCTCTTCGTCGTCCGCATTATCCTGCGGGCGGACATCCGGCACGGGCGGGAGAGCTCCCGCATCCCCGTTCGATCCGTGCGGCCGCGGCTGGGGCGCCGGCGGTGCACCGCGTGTCTCGTCCGCAGAGGGGGGCGCAGAGGGGGGCGCAGAGGGGGGCGCAGAGGGGGGCGCAGAGGGGGGCGCAGAGGGGGGCGCAGGAGAAGGTCGACCCGCCGCGGTGGGCACATCCCCGCCCGGAACCTCGGCCGGACGCGGCTGAGGTTTCAGCGGGGGCGTCTCGGCCCCCGCCGTGCCAATCCCGAGGGCGAGCGCAAGCGCAAAGCCCCAGGCCGGAAGCTGGCTAGTCAAGAAATTCCACCTTCGTGCCGGGCTTCACCATATGGGCGAGCTCCGTGGCGTCCCAATTCGTCAGACGCACACATCCATGCGAAAAGGTCTTATCGATCGCCTCAGGCGCGGGCGTCCCGTGAATGCCGTAGGTCGGTTTCGACAGATCGATCCAGACAGAACCGACAGGACCATTGGGACCCGGTGGGATCGTCAGAACATCGCGATTTTCGCCCTGCTGGAAGTTGACGTCCGGCCGGTAGGTATAGGTCGGATCCAAGGCGACACCTTCCACCTCGACCGTGCCGCTCGGCGACGGCGTATCGGAGCTGCCGATCGTCGCGGGATAGACGACGAGGAGCCGGCCCGCGGCGTCATAGCCGCGCAGGGCCGCAAGCCCTTTATCGGCTTCGATGCGTGTCACCTCGCCTTTGACATCGCCCCCCGGGGCCGCCACGGCAATCATCGTCCCCGGAACGGAGAAATCGGCCTCGGGGTTCAGCGCCTTCAGAAAACCCTCGTCCATGTGAAAGCGCTCAGCGAGCATTTCAGACGGGCTCGTGAAGGCGAGCTGCTCCATCGCCGCCTTCTCGCGGTAATCGGACGGGATGGAAGAGACGAAGGGCCCGGCCACATCCTCTTCGGTGATGCGGTAGGAGGTGACGACCGGCGTGGTGTCGTTTTGCGCGATCTCCGCCCAGAGTGTCGCCGAAAGCTGGCCGTCCGGGACCTCCTTGCGCGACAATTGAAAGTTCTGCACGGCCTTCTGGACGTTGTCGCCCCAATAGCCGTCGATGACGCCCGGCGAAATGCCGGCGCGATCGAGAAGCACCTGCAGCTTCACGATGAACGGATCGCGGTGCTTGGTGACGAAGACATGATCCTCGGCGAAATTCGCGGAATTGATCGTGTCAGGTGTGACCAGAGGCGCCGCCATATCCTGCTCGCCGAGGGGAACCGCTCGGAGCGGCTCTGTCGCGCTGCCAGCTGGTGCATCGCCGAACACAGGTGCATCGGCGGGAGGCGCGGCTGACGCAGGCGGCTCCGCTGCAGGCGACGGGGCGGCGAGAGGCGGAGCAGGCTCGACGATGACCGGCGGCGCAGACGGAGCGGGAACCACCGGCGGAGGGGGAGGTGCGGGAGGGGGAGGCGCCGGCTCGCCTGGAGCCGGGGCCGGACCGAGAAGCACCGAACCCGGTGAAACGCCGGGGGGCGCCTCAAGCACCTCCTGAGACACGGCCGGCGGGATGAGAAAGGAAACGGCGGCGACACCGACAGCGGCCCGAAGGGCAAGGCTGCAAACAAAACGGATGGACATCAAAGAGGATCGGAAAATTCTTGTTTCGGTTGAAGGACAAACGCCGATCCGCCCGAAACGCTCCCTTGCTGTTCTCCGTAGGCCCCTCTGCGCCAGCGCCGTTTTCGGCCATGCATCGAGGCAGGAGCTGCAGGCAAGACACCCGACATCACGCAGATGGGCGGGAACAAGGCGTTAACGCAGCGGTTAATTCGGTCAGGTGCAACGACACCTGAACCTACCGGAGAATTTCCACCATGCTGAAATGGGCCCTTATCTTTGCCGTGATCGCGGTCATCGCCGGCGCACTCGGCTTCAGCGGGATCGCTGCGGGTGCCGCCACGATCGCACGCTTCCTGTTCTTCATCTTCCTCGTCGTCGCCGTCATCTTCTTCGTGTTGATGCTTCTCGGCGTCGGCGCAGTGGCCGTTTGAGGCCAGCTTTTATCCGGGCCGTGCCTGGCGCGGCCTACACATCCATCGAGAACGACAAAGGGCCCCGCCGCGGCGGGGCCCTTTTTTGTCGTCAACTACGCTTCAGCCGCCGATGACCGCGCCGCCGTTCGGGTGCAGCACCTGGCCGGTCATGTAGGAGGAATCGGCGCAGGCGAGGAAGAGCACGGCTGGGGCCACCTCGTTCGGCTGTCCGGCGCGACCCATCGGCTGGTTGGCCCCGAAATTCGCCACCTTGTCGGGCGGAAAGCTCGCCGGGATGAGCGGCGTCCAGATCGGGCCCGGAGCCACGCCGTTCACACGGATGCCCTTGTCGGCAAGATTCTTCGACAAGGAGCGGGTGAGCGCCAGGATGGCCCCCTTCGTCGAGGCATAATCCATCAAAACCGGTTGGCCGCGATAGGCGGTGATCGACGTCAGATTGACGATCGCATCACCCGTCTTCAGATGCGGCAGGGCCGCCTGCGTCATGAAAAAGATGCCGAAAATATTGGTGCGGAAGGTGCGCGTCAGCTGCGCTTCGGAGATCTCTTCAAGCTCCTCGGCCACATGCTGCTCGCCAGCGTCATTGACGAGAATGTCGAGCCCGCCGAAGCGGGACACCGTCTTCGCGACAACCTCCTCGCAGAAGCTCTTGTCACCGATATCGCCACGGAAGGCGATCGCCTCGCTGCCCTCCTCTTCGATCATTTGGCACGTCTTTTCCGCATCTTCGTCTTCGTCGAGGTAAAGGAACGCGATTTTGGCACCCTCGCGCGCAAAGAGGATTGAGGTTGCACGTCCAATGCCCGAATCGCCACCGGTGATGAGCGCGACCTTGTCCTTGAGCCGTCCGGAGCCCGGATAACGCGGCATGTAATCCGGCTCGGGCGTCATCTTGTGCTCATCGCCCGGCTGATGTTCCTGTGCCTGCGGCGGACGCTCAGTGTCGTGCCTGTCGTTCATGACTTTCTCCCTCTTTCTCGAGGGGAAGCGAAGCGGGCGAGTGCGGTTCCGGTTTGGAGAGGTGGAAGACCTAAGTCGGCTAGAGACTGCTGGAGGCTTCAATCGATCCCTTCCGTTGCAAGCAGCCGCGGAACGAGATAGTCGATCACCGCCCGAACCAGGGGCCGCATGAAGCGCGAGGATGGGTAGGTCAGAAACAGTTCGGTCGGCCTCACCACATAGTCCGGCAAGATGCGTAGGAGGCGGCCCGCCTCCAAATCGTCCCGTACGAGGATTGTCTGAACCGGCCCCGGCGCGCGTCCAGCGAGAAGGCTGGCGCGGACCACCTGCGCATTGTTCGTGCGCAGGCACGAGCGCACCGGCAGATCCACCGCTTCGCTGCCGCGGAGAAGCGCGAGACTGTGCTGCTGCGACAGGACGGCGAGCGTCGTGACGAGCTCGCGCTCGGACAATTTCTCCAGCGTCTCAATCGGGCCGCACCGTTCCAGGTAGTGGGGGGCGGCCACGAGAATTCGAGAGATCGAGCCGACCCGGCGGGCGATGGTGTCCTGGCTCGCAGGTCTGCCGTAACAGAGAGCCAGATCGAAATTCTCGTAGACGAGATCGACCTGGCGCTCATCGAGGATCAGATCGACGGCGACGCCCGGATGCTCCTCCTGGAACGCCATCAGGATCGGGCAGAGATTCTGACTGCCGATGCAGGAGGGGGCGAAGATGCGCACGGCCCCCTCGATGCGCCCCGTATCGCTCTTCACGTCCTCCATCGCCGCCTCGAGCGCGGCAAAGGCGCCGCGGCTGGCCTCGTAGAGCCTGAGGCCTGAGGCCGTCGGGCGGATCGCGCGCGAGGTGCGCTCCAAGAGCCGCGCGTTGAGGGCGTGCTCCAGGTTGCGCAGATGCTTGGTCACCGCCGGCTGCGAGATGGCAAGGTCCCGGGCGGCGCCGGTCATCGATCCCCGCTCCACGGTGCGCACAAAGGCGCGTAGGGCCCTGAAATCCATTTCACCCGCTCCGGTTATGGCTGTTATTACCCCATAACCAATCGACAGGCATTCCGCCAGATCGTACCTGCAGCCGCCAATGCCAGCGATCGGATGCCCTGATGCAGATGAATAGAAGAAGCCTGATCATCGCGGCGGCCGCCATGCTGGGCGGCTGCGTGAGCGGTCGATCGGTCACGCCGCTCAGCTCGGACGGGGGCGCGGGCGCGGCGGGCAGCGCCTATCATCTGTCCATGTATGAGGCGGTCGAAACGGAGCCGTTCGACGTGCCGGCGATCGATCTTTCCCGGATCGAGCCGCAGTTCCTGAGGCAGGAGGTGGAATATCGGACGAGCGAGCCGGTAGGCACGATCGTGGTCGATCCCGCCCGCCGCTTTCTCTACCTCGTTCAGGAGGATGGGCGGGCGCTGCGCTACGGTGTAGGCGTCGGCAAGGTCGAGGCCTTCAACTTCAGCGGAGAAGGCACGATCCGCCGCAAGGCCCGATGGCCGCACTGGACGCCGACGGTCGACATGATCGCGCGCGAGCCCCAGCGATACGGCCCTCTCAGGGCCGGGCTGCCGGGCGGAAACGGAAATCCGCTCGGGCCGCGTGCCCTCTACATCTACAGGGACGGCGAGGATACCCTGTACAGACTGCACGGCACCGTCGAGCCGTGGACGATCGGACGGAAGGTCTCGTCCGGCTGCATCCGTCTTCTCAACCAGGACATCATCGACCTTTACCGGCGCGTTCCCATCGGCAGCCGGATCGTCGTTCTTGCTGGCGAGGGATCAGACTCCGCCTGAAGACCGGCGCAGTGGCTCGCCTGGGACGCAGGCTTCGGCTAACCTCACAAGCTCTGTCGCAAAGGTATTGAGACCAGATGCTGCTTGATCCCCTGACCCTCACGCTTTTTGCAGGTGCGCTTTTCATCAATGCGGGCACGCCGGGGCCGAGCGTCACGGCCCTCGTTTCGCGTGTTCTGACCCGGGGTTGGCGCGACGTCCTGCCTTTTGCGGCAGCGATGTGGATCGGAGAGGTTCTGTGGCTGGCCGCGGCCGTCTTCGGCCTCGCCACACTCGCACAGAGCTTCTTCTGGGCCTTCGCCGTCGTGAAATTCGCGGGCGCCGCCTATCTCATCTATCTCGCATTCAAGATGTGGAATGCACCAGCAAGGGTGGAAACGGAGGATGGGACGCCGTCGCCGCGCGGTTCGGCTCTCAAAATATTCCTTGCCGGTTTCGCGGTGACGATGGGCAATCCGAAGATCATGGTCTTCTATCTCGCCCTCTTGCCCAACCTTCTCGATCTCGAAAGTCTCAGCCTCGCCGGTTGGGGTGAGCTGTCGCTCACCCTTCTCCTCGTGCTTGCTGCGATCGACCTCAGCTACATCGCCCTTGCCGGCCAGGTGCGGCGTTTCCTGCAGAAGCCTGCCGCCCGCCGCGTCGTCAACCGGATCAGCGCCCTCTTCCTCGGCGGGGCGGCCGCGGCGATCGCGACCAGATAGAGCGTGCTGTCAGCCTATTCGTCGCCCATCTTCAAGGCGGCGATGAAGGCCTCCTGCGGGATCTCCACCTTGCCGAACTGGCGCATCTTCTTCTTGCCCTCTTTCTGCTTGTCCAAAAGCTTGCGCTTTCTCGTCGCGTCGCCGCCATAGCATTTGGCGGTCACGTCCTTCCTAAGGGCTGCGATCGTCTCGCGGGCAATGACCTTGCCGCCGACGGCAGCCTGGACCGGGATCTTGAAGAGGTGGCGGGGGATCAGATCCTTCAGTTTTTCGCACAGCGCCCGCCCGCGTCGATCGGCCTGGCTGCGATGGACGAGCATGGAGAGCGCGTCGACCGGCTCGGCGTTGACGAGGATCTGCATCTTCACCAGATCGCCCGTCTCGTAGCCGGTGATGTGGTAGTCGAAGCTCGCATAGCCCTTGGAGATCGATTTCAGCCGGTCGTAGAAATCGAAGACGACCTCGTTCAAAGGTAGATCGTATTCCAGCATGGCGCGCTGGCCGACATAGGTGAGCCCCTGCTGGATGCCGCGGCGGTCCTGGCAGAGTTTCAACACCCCGCCCAGATATTCGTCCGGCGTCAGGATGGTGGCGCGGATCCAAGGTTCCTTGATTTCCTCGATCCTGACCGGATCGGGCATATCGGCCGGGTTGTGGAGCTCGATCTCTTCGCCGTCCGTCAGGCGGATCTGGTAGACGACCGAAGGCGCCGTCGCGATCAGATCGAGATCGAATTCGCGCGCCAGCCGCTCCTGAATTATCTCCAGGTGCAGAAGCCCCAGAAAGCCGCAGCGGAAGCCGAAGCCGAGCGCGGCCGAGGTTTCCATCTCATAGGAAAACGACGCGTCGTTGAGGCGGAGCTTGCCCATCGCCGCGCGCAGATCCTCAAAATCGTTGGCGTCGACCGGGAAGAGGCCGCAGAAGACGACGGGTACGGCCGGCCGGAAGCCCGGCAGCGCCTTCTCCGTCGGCCGCTTGTCCTCGGTGATCGTATCGCCGACGCGGGTGTCGGCCACGTCCTTGATGGAGGCCGTCAGAAAGCCGATCTCGCCCGGCGGCAATTCTTCGGTCTCCACCATCTTCGGCGTGAACATGCCGACCTGGTTGACCTCGTAGCGCGCGCCGGTGCCCATCATGCGCACCGTCTGGCCCTTCTTCAGCGTGCCGTCGATGACGCGCACGAGGACGACGACGCCGAGATAGGGATCATACCAGGAATCGACGAGGAGCGCCTTCAAGGGCGCATCGAGCAGGCCTTTCGGCGCCGGCAGGCGATGCACGATCGCCTCCAGCACGTCCTCGATGCCGAGCCCGGTCTTGGCCGAGATCATCACAGCATCTGACGCATCGAGGCCGATCACGTCCTCGATCTGCTGCTTGATACGCTCCGGCTCGGCCGCCGGCAGGTCGATCTTGTTCAAGACCGGAACGATCTCGTGATTGACCTCGATCGCCTGATAGACATTGGCGAGCGTTTGCGCCTCCACGCCCTGCGAGGCATCGACCACGAGGAGCGAGCCCTCGCAGGCATAGAGCGAACGGTTCACCTCGTAGGCGAAATCGACATGGCCCGGCGTGTCGATCAGGTTGAGGTGGTATTCCTCGCCGTTCTTCGCCGTGTAGCGCAGATGCACGGTCTGCGCCTTGATGGTGATGCCGCGCTCGCGCTCGATATCCATGGAATCGAGGAGCTGCTCCTTCATCTCGCGCTCCGGTAGGGTGCCGGTCGTCTGAATCAGGCGGTCGGCAAGCGTCGACTTGCCGTGGTCGATATGCGCGACGATCGCAAAATTGCGGATGTGGGAAAGATCAGCCATGGAGCGCGCATGTAGCATGGCCGCAGGCCGGCGCAAGCACGGATGATGCGGCATGCCCCTCCTGCCGCAGAAATTGCGCGGCGCTGACGGCGTCTTTCGTCGCAGGAGGAGTTGAGGGGGCCCCCGTTTAACCGCGGATTTAAGCCTCGCTGCGTAGTCTTTCCAGCGATGCCGCAATTCACCATCCTCAACGACCGCCGCTTCTGGCTCTTCTTCGCCTTTGCGCTGACGCTCGCGGGTTTTCCACGCGGCTATCTTGTCGATTGGCTGAATGAGGCCGGAAGTTACGCCGACAATCTGCATCCCGGCGGCGCTGATTTTCTGAACTTCTGGATCGCATCACTGAAAAGCCTGCATGGCGAGGCCCGCGATCTTTACGATCCGCATCTTTACGCGCAGGCGCTCATCGATCAATTCGGCGACGATTTCGATCGGCGCTGGCTCTATCCGCCTCACTTCCTGTTTTTCATCCTGCCTCTCGGGCTTTTGCCCTATTGGACCGCTTTCGCCTTGTTCATGGTGGGCAGTCTTCTGGTCCTCCTCATCGTCGCCGCGAAGATTTGGGGCGGGCGAGACATCGTCTTCTGGCTCCTCATCGCCCCCTTTACCGTTCTCGCCCTCATTTTCGGGCAGACGACCTTCCTTGTCGGAGCGCTCTTCATCGGTGCGCTTTATTGGCGCGAGGAACGGCCGATCCTGGCCGGCATTTTCCTCGGCCTTTTGACCATCAAGCCGCAATTCGGCGTCTTCTTTCCGCTCCTGCTTCTGCTGGAGCGACGCTTCCTTGTCATCGCCGTTGCGTCCGCGACCGCCGCAACCCTGATCGGCGCTTCCGTCGCCGTTTTCGGGCTTGAGGCGTGGAGAGGGTTCTTCGGCCATCTTTCCGGCCCGCAGGGTGACATGCTGCGCGCTTCCGCCAGCAATTTCCTCTCGCTGCAGCTCACGCCTTACGGTGCCGGCCGCCTCTTCGGCGCCGATATGAAGACGGCAGGTCTCGTTCAGGCCGGAGCGGCCGTCATCGCGGCCGTCGCCCTCGTCCGTGTCGTGCTATGGCAGGCGGAGCGAGACACGAAAGATATGATGCTCGTCGCCACCACCTATCTCGCGACACCCTATATCCTCGGCTACGATCTCGCGGCTCCAACCTTTGCAGCAATCTGGCTCTATCTCGGCCATGGCCGTGAGAAGGCGCCGGGCTTTGCCCTGTCACTGCTTCTCGTGCTCGTGGCGACCCTGTCCTTCGTCAACGGCCTGACCGTCGCGATGGGTTTCAGCGCCGGACCCTTCGTATTCGCGGCGCTTGCCACGGCGCTCGTTTTGCGTGCCCGTCAGGAAAATGCGAATGCCGCAGAACGTGAGTGCGATCGTGGCCCGGCTGGAGTGACGGCACGAGGCGGGGGCCAGAGCATCCTTGCACGGGGAGCTGCTGCGCCATGGCGTTGAAACATGCGCAGGCGAGCCCTCAGACTGTCAGGCCGGAGATGGCGGGCATGCAATTCACCATCCTGAACGATCGCCGCTTCTGGCTGCTCTTTGCTTTTGGGACCACGCTGCTCGGCTTTCCCTATGGCATCCTGACCGACTGGATCACACGCAGCGGCGACGTCTATTCGACGAACCATCCGGGCGGCGGCGATTTCGTCGTCTTCTACGTCGCCTCAGAGCTGATCCTGCAGGGGCATATTCGCGACCTCTACGACCCAGCCACTTTCTCGCAGACGATCATCGATCGTTACGGCAGCGACTATGAGATGCGCTGGCTCTACCCGCCACATTTTCTGTTCTTCATCGCGCCGATCGCCAAGCTACCCTATCTCGCGGCATGGGCGGGCTTCATGGCGGCGAGTTTCGCTTTTCTGGCCGCCATCGGTCGCATCGTCTGGGGGAAGCGCGACATCGTCTTCTGGCTGCTCGTTGCGCCCTCGACATTCCTCGGGGTCCTGCTCGGCCAGATGTGTTTTCTCGTCGGCGGCCTTCTGATCGGCTCCATTTTTCTCTGGGATCGGAAGCCCATCCTCGCCGGCATTCTCCTCGGGCTTCTCACCATCAAGCCGCAATACGGCGTCCTGATCCCGCTTGTTCTCCTTTTGGAAGGGCGGTGGCGCGTGATCTTCGTCGCGTCCGTGACAGCCCTCGTCATGATCGGCGTCTCCGTCCTCGTCTTCGGCACCGCCCCCTGGCAGGCCTTCCTCTTCGGCATGGATGGGGCCAATTCCGATATCCTGACGACGGCGAGCAAAAAATTCCTCGGACTGCAAATGAGCGTCTTCGGTTCGGCGCGGCTCCTCGGTGCCGATCTTGCAACGGCAGCTTGGCTTCAAGGGTTGAGCGCGCTTTTTGCCGTCGTCGCGCTCGTCGCGACGACGCTGTCTGGCGCGCAACGTGACACGAAGATCGCCATGCTCGTCACCGCAACCTATCTCGTCTCGCCCTATGTGCTCTTCTACGATCTCGTCGCCTCGACCTTCGTGGCGCTATGGCTTTATTTCGGCAAAGAACGGGAGGAGCCGCCCAACGTCCTGTTCTCCATGCTCCTCATCTTCGTCGCCTGCCTCTCCTTCGTGAACGGCGCCACCGTGGCGATCGGCTTCGGCAGCGGACCGATTGCCTTCCTCGCTTTGGCGATCGCACTTCTCCTTCGCGCGCGGGCGGAAACCGGGCGCAACGGCCAGCCCCTTCAGGCATCTCCCATCGAAGGCACATGCCGTGAAGTGAACGCCGCATGAGGCAGAGATGAACGCCGCAGCGCCGGGCGAGCCGTCACGAGCGGGGAATGCAGCGTTCCGCTTCACGCTCCTCAACGATCGACGTTTCTGGCTTGCTTTCGCTTTCTTTGTGACGCTTCTCGGCTTTCCCCGAGGCATGCTAACGGAGTGGATGACCCGCACCGGCGAGGTCTATTCCACCGCACATCCAGGCGGCGGCGATTTCATCGTCTTCTGGATCGCCTCACGCATGCTTCTCGAAGGCCATCTCTCCGGTCTTTTCGATCCAAGTCAGTTTTCACATTACATCATCGACCTCTACGGGTCGGATTTCGGGGTGCGCTGGCTTTACCCGCCGCATTTTCTCTTTGTTCTTGCCCCGCTCAGCCTCTTTCCCTACCTGGTCGCCTACGGTCTCTTCATGGGGGCCAGCCTCGCAGCCTTTCTTTTCGCAGCAGCACGCATCTGGGGCGACAAGAGCATCGTCGTCTGGCTTCTCATCGCGCCGGTCACGGCGCTCGGAATCCTCATCGGCCAGACCTGTTTCATCGTCGGTGGGCTTTTTATCGGCGCCATCTATCTGTGGGACGAGAAACCGATCATTGCCGGCATTCTTCTCGGCCTTTTGACCGTCAAGCCGCAATTCGGAGTTCTCATCCCGCTGGTGCTGCTCTTGGAGCACCGGTTTCTCGTCATTGCGGTGGCGACGGTCACGGCTGCGAGCCTCATCGGCGCCTCGATCGCGGCCTTCGGCATCGAGCCATGGAGAGCCTTTCTCTTCGGCCTTCAGGATCCAACCGGCGCGGTCTTGCTGAGCGAACGAGACGCCTTTCTGAGCGTGCAGATGAGCGTCTACGGCGCCGCACGCTATCTCGGTCTCGACGTCACGGCGGCGGCGACCTTACAGGCGCTGAGCGCACTTTTTGGGGTGGGCTCCCTCGTCTACGCGACCTTGTCGGGGGCCCGGCGCGAGACCAAAGCGGCAATGCTGGTGACGGCTACCTACCTGACGCTGCCTTACGTGCTCTACTATGACCTTGCTGCGCCGAGCTTCGTCGCGCTCAGCCTCTATTTCGGTGGCGGCGGAGCTCCTCGGCCCGGCATCTCCGCCTCGGCACTCCTGATAGGCGTTTCCTCGATCTCTTTCATCAACGGCGTCGCCACCAGCGTGGGGCACATCAACGTGGCGCCGGTAGCGTTTCTGGCGCTCGCCGTTTTCCTTCTCTTGCGCGTTCGGCGCGAAGCGCTGGCCGTTTCTGGCTGACGCGAGACCTTGCAGCCATGAAACCGAAGCGCATCTTCGCGTGAGCGCGATGGTGGCCCGGGCAAAAGAAAAGCGGCCCTGCAAGCAGGGCCGCTCAAATTGTTCAGCTCAAAAGCGCGGATCAGAACTTGTAGGTGACACCGGCGCCGATCAGCCAGGGATCGAGATCGGCATCGCCGCTCACATAGGTGCCGTCCGCAAGGCTGCCGTCCCAATCGGCCGACAGGAACAGCTTCTTGACATCGAGGTTGATGCCCCAATGCTCGTTGAACATGTAGTCGGCACCGACCTGCAGCGCGAGGCCGAAGCTGTTGTCGATGTCGAAGGCAGCGAGATCGTCGTTCTCGGTGCCGTAGAAGAAGGTGTAGTTCACGCCCGCGCCGACATACGGCTTGAAGGCGCCGAAATTCGTGAAGTGATACTGCAGCGTCAGGGTCGGCGGCAGGATCCACGTGTCCCCCGCGTCGAGACCGCTGATCGGTCCATCGCCCTCAATCTTGGCATAGGTGGTGCCGAGAATGAGTTCGGCCGCGATATTCGGCGTGAAGAAGTAGGTGATGTCGAGTTCGGGCGTGACCGAATTCGAATAGGAAAGATCGGAACCGGGGATCTGGTCGACTGAACCCTTGTCGTTCGGGATCACCGCAAGCGCGCGCAAACGAATCTGCCACGGGCTCCAGGCGACCGGCGCCGGCGCGGCCACGGGCTCGTAGGTTTGGCCTGGCAGATCTGCGGCTCCAGCCACGCCTGCGATGGAGAGGAACGCGGCCGCAAGCGCCGCCCGTCCCAAAGTCGTTGTCCCGCGCATTCTCGTCCCCTGCACTAGAAATCACAGGGCCCTGATATGCGGGGCCGACAACCTCGTCCATTTGACACAGGTCAAAAACGGGTCCTCGGCCGCCAACATGTTAGAATTGTTGCAATTCTAACACAGCAGCGAGGCCGGGCATCCGTCGCCGGCGCACGCCGGCCTTAGCGGCGCAGGATGATCCACACGGCGTGAATGATACCCGGGACATAGCCGAAGAGCGTCAGAAGAATGTTCAACCAAAACTGCAAACCGAGACCGACTTGCAGAAAGACGCCGAGCGGCGGCAGAATGATTGCGAGAAGAATGCGGACGATGTCGCCACTCGTTGCTGTCGAGCGATCGACGGGATGGCCACGGTGGCGATCGGCTTCGTAAGACATGGAACTCTCCTTGTTTCTCTGCCGCCTCAACTCTTGGCCCGGTGAAGTGTTCCGCGTCGTCTCCGACAGATCGCGCCGAGATTGCAACGAAAGCGCGTTGAGTTCGTCATCCCCTGACGAAAGGACGACAGGCCGATAAATCTCATGACTGACAACGATCCCCGCCTCATTCCGCTCAACGGAAAGCCTCCGCAGGACGGGCGCTTCGTTCTCTATTGGATGGACCGGGCGCAGAGAGTGCGCCTCAACCACGCGTTTTCTTTCGCTGCCGAGCAAGCGAATCGACATGAATGCCCGCTCCTCATCGTCCTGCGTTTCGGCGACGAGGCGCCTTCGATCACTCGCCGGCAGGCGAAGTTCATGGCCGAAGGGCTTCAGGATCTCGCCTCAGAGCTTGCCGATATGGAGGCCGGATTTCTGATTTTGGAGATGGCGGACGAGACGACCTTTTGCGACCTTCTCGAACGTGCCGTGCTCGCCGTCACCGATGTCGGCCATCTCCGCCATCACCGTCAGCGCCGCACGTGGCTCGGCGACCACGCACGATGTCAGGCGATTGCCGTCGAAACCGATCTCGTCGTGCCGGTCAATGCGGCATCCGACAAGGCCGAGTATGCGGCCCGCACCATCCGCCCCAAGATCAACCGGCAGCTCGAGCGCTTTCTCACCGATCACAAAGATGTTCGGCCTCAGAAGCGTTTTTCCGGCATCACACTCCCGGCGGGCCTCGACGCTCAGGATTGGGAAAAGCTCGCAGCGGTTTGCGGGAATTGTGGCCCGGCGCCGGTCGATTGGATCGCTGGCGGTCACGCGCGCGCGAAACAGCACCTTGCGAGTTTTCTCGCCAACGATCTTCCCCGCTATGATGGCGAACGCAGCGATCCCACCAAGCGTCGTGTCTCGCACCTGTCGCCCTATCTGCGCTTCGGCCAGATCTCGCCCATCGAGATCGCGCTCAAGGCGCGTGCCGCGAAGGCGGAGGCTGCCGGGTTTCTCGAAGAGCTCATCGTACGGCGAGAGCTCGCCGCCAATTGGTGCCATTACCGCGACAATTACGATCGCTACGAAGCCCTCCCCGATTGGGCGCGCGCGACGCTTCAGCGGCATTCCGACGACAAACGCGATCCGGGTTATACGGCCGCAGAGATCGAAGCGGGCGACACCTCAGACGAGGCCTTCAATGCCGCGATGCGCGAGATGAAGGCGACCGGCTATCTCCACAACCATCTCAGAATGTACTGGGCGAAGCAGATCCTGCGCTGGGCCTCCAGCCCGCAATATGCGCTTGAAACCATCATTGCCCTGAACAATCGGTATTTTCTCGACGGCGGCGATCCGAACTCCTTCGCCAACAATCTTTGGACATTCGGCCTGCACGACCGGCCCTTCCAGGAAAACGCCGTCTACGGAACCGTGCGTCCGATGACGCAAAGCGGGCTCCGTCGCAAATTCGATGTCGATGCCTATGTGAAGACCGCGCCCTGAGGTCGGGCCGGCCTCCGCTCGATTGTGCGCCTTGCTTGGCGCTTTTGTTCGTCTTTTGTTTGCAGGCGTGGCGACACTTGCTATCCTTGCCCCATGCCACGCATCGCCCTTCGCACCGTTCTCGTCGACACCGACAGGCAGCCCGCCCTCATCGACGGTCGGCAGTCGGCGGCGGCGCTTGCCATCCGCCGCGGCACGTGCCGCAGGCTGCGGGCCGAAGGCTATGCGCTTTTGCCGGAAGTCTCACTTTCGAGCGGACGTCGTGCCGATCTCGTGGCGCTTGGCGGCAAGGGCGAGATCGTCATCGTGGAGATCAAGTCGTCACTCGCCGATTTCATGGCCGACCACAAATGGCGTGACTACTTTGGCTATTGTGACCGGTTCTATTTCGCGACATCCGCGGATGTGCCGCTCGACGTCTTCCCGCAGGACGCCGGCCTCATCCTCGCCGATGCCTTCGGAGCGGAGATTTTGCGCGACAGCGAGGAGACGCGTCTTGCGGGCGCCCGGCGCAAGGAAATGCTGGTGCGGATCGCACGTGCAGGCGCCAATCGCCTGCACGATCTGGAAGATCCCGATGGCACGCGCGAATGATCACGCGTGGTCTTCCGGGTCACATGCGTCCCGAGAGGGCCTCAGCCGGGGACGGGTGGCTCAGCGCGGGGCGCGTTTTGCCAGAATACGCTGCAGAGTGCGGCGGTGCATGTTGAGGCGGCGTGCCGTCTCCGAAACGTTGCGATCACACAGCTCGTAGACGCGCTGGATGTGCTCCCAGCGGACGCGGTCGGCCGACATCGGGTTTTCCGGCGGATCCGCCCGGTCTTCCGGATTGCGGATGAGCGAGGCAAAAATGTCGTCGGCATCGGCCGGCTTCGACAGATAATCGATCGCCCCCATCTTCACGGCTGTCACCGCGGTCGCAATATTGCCGTAGCCGGTCAGGATGACGGCGCGGGCGTCCGGCCGCTTCTCCCGCAAAAGCTCGATCACATCGAGACCGTTGCCGTCTTCCAGACGCATGTCGACAACCGCGAAGGCAGGCGGCTTGCTCGCCACCTGCTGCTTGGCATCACGCACGCAGTCGGCGGTAACGATATCGAAGCCACGCTTTTCCATGGCGCGCGCAAGACGCTGCAAGAAGGCGCGGTCGTCATCCACGATCAGCAGGGAGGAATCGGCAAGGCCGAGTTCCGAAACGGTTTCACTGTTCATCCCAGAAACGCCTGATTTAACTTCGTTGCTCCACTATCTGTGCTAATGCCTCAGCACAGGGTTTGCAAACCCGATCGTCAAATTGATTTTACACCTCATAGTGTAAATCTGACCCGTCATCGCTTGCCAATGCCGGTGATTGGCGCCGCCAGCCGATCGTCACGATCGCGCCCGTCTCCGGGGCCGGACGGTTTTTGAGCGACAGCCTGGCCCCGCTCCGCTCCAGGAGCGTCTTGGCGATAAAGAAACCGAGACCCAGCCCACCCCCGGAATTCTCACGTTCCGTGGGGCTCGTCCTGAAGCGGGTCGAGACGTAGGGCTCTCCGAGACGCTCGATCATTTCCGACGCGAAGCCCGGACCGTCGTCGGAAATGGCGATAAGAACGAAGCGATCGTCCCAGCTCGCGGAGACCCGAACCTCGCTCTTGGCAAAATCGAGAGCATTTTCCAGAATGTTGCCAAGGCCATAGAGAATACCAGGGTTGCGATGGAAGATGGGCTCAGGGCCCTTCCCATCGCTCTCAACGGCCAGCTTGATGCCAAAATCACGATGCGGTGCTGTCGCCTCTTCCAAAAGACGCGGCAAAGCGAGACGCCCGAGATGCTCCTCAGGCTCGGAGGAGAGTGAGGTGAGCTTGGACAGGATCTCGCGACAGCGCGCGGTCTGGGAGGCGAGGAGCTTCAGATCTTCCGAAGAAGGATCTTCGGCATCGACCTCGCTCAGCATTTCCTTGACCACGAGGGTGATCGTGCCGAGCGGCGTGCCAAGCTCATGGGCAGCGGCAGCTGCTAGTCCGTCGAGCGCCGACAGATGCTGCTCGCGCTGCATGACGAGTTCTGTGGCGGCGAGCGCATCAGCAAGCTGGCGCGCTTCCTCGGCGACGCGGAAGGCGAAGAAGCCCATAAAGACGAGCGAGCAGACGACGGCCGCCCACATGCCGGCAACGTAGAGAAGCGGCAGGTTGAGAGGCGCGCCGGACCAAGGCAACGGCTCGTGAAAGAAGACGAGATAGCTCGCGCTGATGAAAGCGAGGCCACCCAGAAACAAGGTCTTGTCCGGGGGCATTGTCGTCGCCGAGACGAGCGCCGGGAAGATGATCAGGAAGGCGAAGGGATTTTCCATGCCTCCCGTCAAGTACAAGAGCCCGGCAAGCTGCACGATGTCATAGGTGAGAAGCACCGTCGCCCAGTTCGGATGCAGGCGCCGCGTTGCGGGAAACGTCAGTCTGAGGCCGATATTGACCCAGGCCGACAACGCGATCAGCGCGAAGCAGGCACCGAAGGGGACCGGAAATCCGAGGACGAAGCCGATCAGCACCACGGCGGCGGTTTGCCCGGCGATGGCAAGCCAACGCAGGCGCGTGAGCGTGCTTAGCCGGAGACGTCGGCTCGAAAAGGCTCGCTCCATCCCGACTTCGCGGGTCAGTTTGCTCGATGGGTCGCTGAAAGGCATGCGTCCTCTTAGCGAAACTGCACACGATTGGAATATGCAGCAGGCTAAATTTCGCCATTTTCGTGCTCTGCGACGGCGTTGCCGCGCCGCAAAGCGTTACTGCCGCGCAAAGACTTCGTTGGAGCGAAAATATCTATCTCGGTTTTCTGCTTATTCGAGCCAACACAGCCATATTCGCCAGCGGGCCGTATTCGCGCAGGCCTCGGATTCTCATAGAGCATGTCACGGCCGAGGCAGCTTTGAGGTCAGGCAGAGCCGGCGAGGATGGCCTTGCGCCCCAGGCATGCTATAGGCGGCGCGACAGAACGGGAGAGGCCAGTGACACAGCTGAGAACCGTCGTTGCGGGTGCCAGCGGGCGCATGGGACGCGCTCTCGTCGCCGCCGTCGCAGCGCATGATGATTTGCGCCTCGTGGGCGCGCTGGAGCGGGAAGGCTCAGAAGCGATCGGCCAGGACGCCGGACTGGTGGCCGGCATCAAGGAGGCGGGCATCGCCATTTCCGACGATCCGCTTTCCGTCCTTGCACAATCTGACGTGCTGATCGATTTCACCGGGCGCTCTGCCAGTCTCGCCTTGAGCGAGCTCGCGGCCCAGGCACGTATCGTCCATGTCATCGGCTCGACAGGGTTCCTGCCGGAAGACGAGCAGACCTTCCGCGCGGCGTCGCGCCATTGCCGCATCGTCAAATCCGGCAATATGAGCCTCGGCGTCAATCTCGTAGCCGGTCTCGTGCGCCGGGCTGCAGCGGCCCTCGGGCCGGAATTCGATATCGAGATCGTCGAAATGCACCATCGCCACAAGGTCGATGCGCCCTCCGGCACGGCGCTCCTCCTCGGCGAGGCAGCGGCGGAGGGGCGCGACGTCGATCTCAACACGGTCGCCGTGCGCGGGCGCGACGGGGAGACCGGTGAGCGGCCTGAAGGCGCCATCGGCTTTGCAAGCCTCAGGGGCGGCTCGGTCGTCGGCGATCACATGGTGGTGCTTGCCGGCGAGGGCGAGCGCATCGAGATCGGCCATCGCGCCGAGACGCGCCTCATCTTCACCCGCGGGGCACTCCGCGCCGCCTTGTGGGCCTTCGACAAGAAACCCGGCCTCTACGACATGGCCGACGTTCTCGGGCTGCACTGAAACCATTTGCCTAATTGAGGGAGACAATATGGATCGCCTTCTCGTTCTCGTCCGCCACGGACAGTCGGAATGGAATCTCAAGAACCTCTTCACCGGCTGGAAAGACCCTGGCCTCACGGAGAAGGGAATCGAAGAAGCCCGCAAGGGCGGCCGGCTTCTCAAAGAAGCGGGTCTCAGCTTCGACCTCACCTATACGAGCGCACTGACGCGCGCCCAGAACACGCTCGATCTCATCCTGGAAGAGCTCGGCATGCCGCTTTCCGGAGACGGCGCCTTGCCGCGGACGCAGGATCAGGCGCTCAACGAGCGCGATTACGGCGATCTCTCCGGCCTGAACAAGGACGATGCGCGAAAGAAATGGGGCGAGGAGCAAGTGCATATCTGGCGCCGCTCCTACGACACGGCCCCTCCGGGAGGTGAAAGCCTGAAGGATACCGGCGCCCGCGTCTGGCCCTATTACATGACCCACATCCTGCCCGACGTGATGAGCGGCAAGCGGGTTCTGGTTTCCGCCCACGGCAATTCGCTGCGGGCGCTCATCATGGTGCTCGACCGACTGACGCCGGACGCCGTCACCAAGCTCGAGCTCGCGACGGGCGTGCCGCTCGTCTACCGCCTGAACGCCGACACCACCGTCGCCGAAAAGGTCATCTTGCAGTGACCGATGCGCCGTCGATCGATCCTGCGCTCAGGCTCGGTTCGCGGGCGCATCTGCCGGACGATCTCCTCGCCCTCCTGCGGAAATATCCGCGGGAGGTCTGGCCGGAGCATGAGAATCTGGGTGAACTCGCAAAGTTCTGGCTCGCCCGCCACGACATGTTCCGCGAGCTCTGTGCCATCCTCGCCAAGTCGTCCGAGGATCTCCAAGAGGGGCGCATCGATCCGGCCGAGTTCCGCGGCTTCTTTGCGCCGCGCATGCGCTTCTTTCTGCACCAGCTGCACGGGCATCACCAAATCGAAGACCACGCCTATTTCCCCGCCTTCATGGAAGCGGAGGCGAGCCTCATCCGCGGCTTCGAAATCCTGGAAAACGACCACGAGATCATTCACCGCGATCTCGTCCGGATGGGCGAGGCGGGCAATGCGCTCGTTGAAAGTCTCAGTCGGGATCGGGACGCGCAGATGCGCAGCGCCGAAACGATGAGCGGTGAACTAACTGGATTTCTAACCGGTCTTCACCGCCATCTCGCCGACGAGGAGGACATCATCGTGCCGCTTATCCTCGATCGGACGGAAGAAAAGCTCGGCGTGAAGTAGACGCGCCTCGCGTCTTCGGACGATCGTCATGGCGATCGAGAGACGCCACGACGGTTCCCGCGCCTTTTGATCCGGCCACTCAGTTGCGGATGCGCTTGATGAGTGACCGAACTAAAAAGAAACGCTGCGGGGCTGGTTGCGAGCCGCGCATGCGGGACCGGCGCCGCGCATGTAATGCTTTTCGGGCCGGTAGGCAGTGGAAAAGAAAGTGCGGGTGCTGTCACCCAGGCGGCGAACCCATTTTCTGAACAGCAGCATGGTCTTAACTCTCCCGTCCGACCGGACCTCAAGCGCGGGCGGAGCCTTTCTGATATGGCTCAAGCGATAGCGCCGAATATCTGAACAGAAGATGACCTGGGGCTTGCGCCCGATGAATTCTTACCAATTCGATTAAACTGTTGTGCCGCGGCAACAGGTAGCAGCGCCGCCAGACGCCGACCGGGCGGCGGATACTGGCGGCGGTCTTGACTATACGGCACGCCTTCAACCCGCCTTGCCGACGTCCTCCAGCTCCTCAAGCACTCCCTGCGGCAAGTGAAGCTCGGCCGCCGCGAGGTTCTCCTCAAGGTGCTTGAGCGAGGAGGTGCCGGGAATGAGAAGGATATTGGGCGAGCGTTGCAGGAGCCAGGCGAGCGCCACCTGCATCGGCGTTGCGCCGAGACGCTCTGCGACCGCGCTCAAGGACGAGGACTGCAGCGGCGTGAAGCCGCCGAGCGGAAAGAACGGCACATAAGGAATGTCGTCTTTCGCCAGTTCGTCGATCAGCTCGTCATCGGAACGGTGAGCGAGATTGTAGAGGTTCTGGACACAGACGATCTCCGCGATCTTGCGGCCCTCCGCGACCTGGGCAGATGTGGCGTTGCTGAGCCCGATGTGATGCACGAGGCCCTCTTCCTGCATCTTTGCAAGAACGCTGAGCTCTGGCTCCACCGAACCCTCGGCCGGGCCTTCGGCGAACATGAGCCGAAGATTGACGACCTCGAGCCGTTCCAACCTCAGATTTTTCAGGTTGTCGTGGACGGCCTGGCGCAGCTCCTCAGGCGAGAAGGCGGGCAGCCAATTGCCCTTGGCGTCGCGGCGGGCACCGATCTTCGTGACGATGACGAGATCGTCCGCATAGGGGTGGAGCGCCTCGCGGATGATGTCGTTGGTGACGTGCGGTCCGTAAAAATCGCTGGTGTCGATGTGGTCGACGCCCGCCTCCACCGCCTGCCGCAGCACTGCGACCGCTGCATCCCGGTCTTTCGGCGGGCCGAAAACTCCGGGGCCCGCGAGCTGCATGGCGCCATATCCGAGACGTTTGACCGTATGGCTGCCGAGCGTGAATGTCCCGGCCTTGTCGATGTTGGGCATGAAACTGGATCCTCTCCGCAAGCGCTTGGCGCGAGACATAGCGCCGTGTGCGACAAAGTGCAGCACGGAAAGAGCGGATCTCGGGCCTTCACGGACCCCGGCCAGTTCAGGCGTTGCCGATCAAGATACCAGCGGCAAAGACCAGAGAACCGCCCAAAATCACCTGCAACGCGGCACGCCAGAAGGGCGTATCCATCCAGCGTTGCTGGATCCAGGCGATCGCCCACAATTCCGCAATCACGATCACAAAGGCGATGGCCGTGGCCGTCCAGAAATGCGGGATGAGATAGGGAAGCGCATGGCCAAGGCCGCCGAGCGCCGTCATGACGCCCGAAGAAATCCCCCGCTTCAACGGCGAACCGCGGCCGGTCAGCGCACCGTCGTCGCTCGCAGCCTCGGTAAAGCCCATGGAGATGCCCGCCCCGATCGCCGCGGCAAGGCCGACGAGGAAGGTCTGCGAGGTGTCGTGGGTGGCGAAGGCGGCAGCAAAGATCGGCGCGAGTGTCGAGACCGACCCGTCCATCAATCCCGCCAAGCCAGGCTGCACATAGGTCAGGACAAAGCGGCGATGGGCTGCCCGGTCCTCTTCCGAGCGCGCCTCCGCGGGCAGATATTCCGCCTCCAGCCGCTCTGCGGTTGCGATGTGGTGGCCTTCGGCCACGGCAAGATCGCCCAAGAGCTTGCGCGTCTCGGCATGCGCCGTACGCGCGGCCGCCTTCTGATAGAAGTTGCGCGCTTCCTCTTCCATCGCAGCCGCTTCGCTGCGGATGCGGTCGAGGCTCAAATTGGCGACGAGCCAGACCGGGCGCCTTCGCATGAAGCCCGCCACATGCTCGCGGCGGATAAGCGGGATCGTATCCCCAAACGCGGCACGGAAATGATCGATGAGCAGGCGCCGGTGGCCGTCCTCCTCCTTGCCCATCGCTGCAAACATCGCCGCCGTCTGCGGAAATTCGTCTTTCAGACGTTCCGCATAGGTGCTGTAGATCTGGCTGTCCTCCTCCTCCGCAGAGATGGCGAGGGCCAGTATCTCCTTCTCTCCCAGCTCGGAGAAGCGAAGGCGGCGCTGCATATTGATCAGCATGGGGATCCTTTCCTCCGCTCCATGGCGCGCAATCGTCGCATGCGCAAGAGCGCCAGTCGCCGCAAGTTCAAGAGCCTCTTGACCAAGCGGGTCTGGATATTTCTTCTTGGCAGAGCATGACGCAGCAAGCCGATACCTTTCTGGAGCGCACGGGGCACGTCCTCGCAGGCTGGCTGCGCACCGAAACGCGCGACTATGAACCGTACGCGGCTTTCGATGCGACGGCGTTGCGCAAAGTTCTGAAGCCCGGCGACATCATCCTCGTCGAGGGGCGGGAGTATATTTCCCAGGTCATCAAATACCTGACCACCTCGACCTGGTCGCATTCCGCGCTCTATGTCGGCGATATCCCGGGCAAAACAGAAGATGATGGCGAACCGCATTGCCTCATCGAGGTCGATGTCGGCGAGGGCTGCATCTCCCTGCCCTTGTCGCGCTACGACACCTACAACATCCGCATCTGCCGACCGGTCGGGCTGTCATCGGCCGATCGCGAGGAGGTGACGCGCTTCATGATTTCGAAGCTCGGCCTCTCCTATGACATGAAGAACATCTTCGACCTGTTGCGCTATTTCTTTCCTCTGCCGCTGCCGGCGAGATGGCGGCGCCGGGCGATCGCCTTCGGGTCGGGCGATCCGACCCGCGCAATCTGCTCCTCGCTGATCGCGGAGGCTTATCAGCGCGTGCATTATCCCATCCTGCCGATCATCCGCACGGAGGAGAAGCGTCGCTGGGGTATGGGCGCAAGACGGCGCGAGATCTATTTCATCCGCCATCATTCGCTGTTCGCGCCACGCGATTTCGACCTCTCCCCCTATTTCGCCATCGTCAAGCCGACGCTCGAAAGAGGCTTCAAATACAAGAAGCTCGTCTGGGGCGAGGGCGACCCGCCCCCGCAGGAACAAGAGGTGGTGACGGCAACCGAGAAAGCTGTCGAAGAGGCCACGGCGCAGGGCTAGAGCGTCTCATCCGGTGAGGGAACCAGCCGCCGAAGCCACATCAACCCTTTCAGGATGCGAGTTTCTGGCGCTGCATGCGGCGGCGGTTCACGGATGAGGGTATCCCCATCGCTTCACGGTATTTGGCGACCGTCCGGCGGGCGATGACGATGCCCTCGTCTTTCAGGATCGCCACGATCTGATCATCGGAGAGGACGCGATCGCCTTCCCCCGCGACGAGGACGCGAATGCGCTGGCGCACCGCCTCGGCGGAATGGGAATCGCCCCCATCCGTCGCAGCGAGCGCGACGGAGAAGAAGGCCTTGAGCGGAAAGATGCCGCGCGGCGTCGCCATTGCCTTGTTGGCTACGGCGCGGCTCACCGTCGATTCGTGCATGCCGATCTCGTCGGCCACCATTCGCAGCGTCAAAGGCTTCAGATAGGCCGCCCCGTCGTGCAAAAAGCGGTCCTGCCAGCGCACGATCTCCGCCGATACGGCAAGCAGCGTGCGAGCGCGCTGATCGAGGCTCTTTTCGAGCCAGGTCGCCTTCTGCAGGCATTCGGAGAGAAACTTTTCCGTCGCCTGATCGCGGCGGCGACCCTTCACCTCGGCATGGTAGCGCCGATCGATGAGAAGGCGCGGCAGAACCGCATCGTTGAGATCGATCAGCCAGGCACCCTCCGGTCCCGGCCTGACGACGATGTCCGGCACCAGCAGCGCCACAGGCTCGCTCAGATAGCGCATCCCAGGCTTCGGATCGAGCGCTCGCACCTCGGCGATCATCTCGATCATGTCTTCCATATCGACGCCGCAGGCGTTGCACAAAGCAGCCCGGTTGCCCGTGGCGAGAAGCTCAAGATTGTCGATGAGCGCCGCCATGGCCGGATCGTAACGATCAAACTCGGCCAACTGGATCTTCAGGCATTCCTTGAGCGAGCGGGCGAAGACGCCGGCCGGCTCGAAGCTCTGGCAGCGGGAGAGAACGCGCAGCACATCTTCCAAGGTCACTTCGAGGTTCGCAGCCAGCATTTCCGGCTCGGCCCGCAGATACCCGGCCTCGTCGATCTCGCCCAGGAGGGTGAGCGCGATCATACGGTCCGTGGCGCCTTGAAAAACCGTGTCGATCTGCTGCTCGAGAACCGCAAGAAGGGTGGGTGCGGAGGCCGCATAACTGTCTTCGTCGGGAAATTCGGAAGCGTCGCGGCTGCCGGCGCGTGAAAAATCGCTCGAACCGGAAAGACTGCGGTCGTCGTCGGGGTAAAGATCCTCACGGGCAACGTCAGCGTCGCTGGCAGACGTGGCTGCCGCCTCTGCAGTGAGGTCTCCGCCCGCGCTCTCCGCGGTGGCTGCCTCTTGGGTTTCCCCAGCGCCTTCGGATGCGCGATCTCCCGTATCGACGCTTCCCTCACCACTCTCGTCGCGCGAAAGCAGCGGGTTTTCTTCAATCTCGCGGTCGATGAAGTCTTCGAGCTCCGGCGCAGACATTTGCAGGAGACGGATCGCCTGCATGAGCTGCGGCGTGATGACCAGGGACTGCGACTGCCTGAGCTGAAGTCTCGCCGACATGTTCATCGTTGACGCCCCACGCCTTGAGGCCAGACGCCAACACCCTGCCGATGCCCTTCAAATGACCTTCAGAGGAGGCAGCTGGCCCGTTCCTTGCAAGGGAAGCTTAACCGGCTTTTGGAGCGTGTCAAAGCCGGAAGTGCTCGCCCAGGTAAACGCGTCGCACCTCTGGATTGGCGACGATCGCGTCGGGGCTTCCTTCCGTCAAAACCTCGCCGGAATGGATGATGTAGGCGCGATCGATGAGCCCCAGCGTCTCCCTCACATTGTGGTCGGTGATGAGGACGCCGATGCCGCGCGAGGTGAGATGGCGCACCAGCGACTGAATGTCGCCGACGGCGATCGGATCGATGCCGGCGAAGGGTTCATCCAGCAGCATGAAGGCAGGACGGCTCGCCAATGCCCGCGCGATCTCGCAGCGCCGGCGTTCGCCGCCGGAAAGCGCAATCGCGGGCGATTTGCGCAGATGCCCGATATGGAATTCTTCAAGCAGGGAATCGAGCTCCTGCAGCCGCTTCTTGCGGTTGGGCTCCACCACTTCGAGGATGGCGAGGATATTGTCTTCGACGCTGAGGCCACGGAAGATCGAGGCTTCCTGCGGCAAATACCCGATGCCCAGGCGCGCGCGCCGATACATCGGCAGACGCGTCACGTCGTAGCCTTCGAGTTCGATGCGGCCACCTTCGGCACGGATCAGGCCGGTGATCATATAGAAGACCGTCGTCTTGCCGGCCCCGTTTGGCCCGAGAAGCCCGACGGCTTCTCCCTGGCGAACGGCGAGAGACACGTCCTTTACGACGGTGCGGCCTTTGAATGACCGTCTGAGCCCGCTTGCGACGAGCCAGCCTTCGCGATTGAGGGGTTCGGAGCCTCCGGAGCCCTCGCCGGCCATCCCTCTATCGCCCTCGAAATCATCGGCTTCTGCGGTGGAGGCTGCCCCGTCGTTTGAGCGGCCGGGTTTGCGCGACAGGCCAAAGAGACTTCGTCGCGAACGCCCCTCAGCCTCGGTTTCGGCGGGGGCGCCCTTCGCGGCGCGGCGCATCAGCATCGCTCCGTTACTGTCCGCTTTGACCGGAAGACCCCGGCGCGAGGATTGTCTGCACGCGGCCGCCCTGCATCTGAGCCTTCTTGGTCTTCAAATTGACGATGAGTTTTTCTCCGCGCAGCACGTTGTCGTCTTCCGTCAGAACGACATTGCCGTAGAGGGTGACCATATCGGTGGCCATTTCAAAATCCGCCCGGTCGCCCGTCGCGGTGCGATTTTCGGAGGTGACGAGGACGCCGCCTTCCGCCTCGATCCGGGTGATGGAGGAGCCCGGCGTTGCCGAGGCGTTCGAGGCCGGCTTGCCGCCATTTCCTGCACCGCCACCACTGCCATTCAGGCTGTCAGTCGGGTTGCCGGAGTAATGGACCGTCAGTTTGGCCGTCTCCAGCACGGTTTCGGCCTGGCGCACTTTCACGTTGCCGCTGTAGATCGCGACCTTGTCGTTATCGCGCACCTCCAAACGATCGGCTTCCACCATGATCGGATCGTTGGAGTTTGAGGAGAAACCGGAGAAGGTTTCCCCGAAATCCTGCGCCTGCGCCGTCGCCACAAAAGGCAGAACGCAAAGCGCGGCGAGAAGCGCCATAAGCCGCAAAGACATCAGCAAAGACCTCAATTGACGGCCGCCGCTTGGCCACGTTTCGGCGGCATGATGCGCGTGCGCACATTGCCTTGGATAATGATGCGCTGACCGCCATCGGTCGCGTCGATCGAATTCCCGGTCGTTTCGCTATCCTGATAGGTGATCGAGACGGGGTTGTCGGATTTGAGCGTGCCACTCTTGGTGTCGATCTGTGCGCCGGTCAGCGTCAGGCCGTAACCATCGGCGGAATCGACGACGATGTTGCCGCCCATCTGAAGATCGCCCTTCGCATTGTCGAAATCGGCCGTAACGGCCTCGATCGCGACCGGCCCGCGGCCGGGCGAATCGATATGCGCGGTGATATTTTCCAGCGTCACAGCATCGGACGAGGTGAATTTCTGGATGGCTCGATCGGCTTCCAGACGGAATTCCCGATCGTAGCGATCGAAGCCGGTGAGCTTCGGATTGTCCATGATGATGGCGTTCTTGGCGATCGTCGTCTTGGCGATCGACAGGTCGAACTGCTCATCGCTCGAGAACTGCCCGACAAGCGCAATGACCGCGATGCCAGCAACGCCACCCACCGGCAGAAAAACGCGCATAAAACGCACAAAGGCGGAGTGACGCTTCGCCTTGCGAAACGCCTTTTCGCGCGCAGAAAGCCGGGGGCGCCCGAAAATCTGCGGCTGCGCCGTCGCGGTTGCTGTCGCAGCTGCCATCAATTCACCTTCTGGTGTCGGGGTCGCCACACTTCATGCCGTCCAACATGGTGATTTTTGGGCGGGCGCCAACCTTTAGGCATGCGCGAAGATATCCGAATCCTCCCAACCGAGCAAATCGAGCTCGGCGCGCACGGGCACGAAACGGAAGCAGGCTTCGGCGAGCTCCAGCCGATGCTCGCGCGTCAGCCGTTCTACGAGAACCTCGCGCATGGCGTGGAGATGGAGAACGTCGGCCGCCGCATATTGCAGCTGCGCTTCGCTCAACGTGTCGGCCCCCCAATCGGAGCTCTGCTGCTGCTTCGACAATTCAAGACCGAGGAGCTCGCGCGCCAGATCCTTGAGGCCGTGCCGGTCGGTGTAAGTGCGCACGAGCTTGGAGGCGATCTTCGTGCACCAGACCGGGGTCGTGATCACGCCGAAGGCGTAGCGCAAAGCCGCCACATCGAAGCGGGCATAATGAAAGATCTTGGTACGCTCCTGATCGGCCATCAGCGCCGTCAGATTGGGTGCCTCGTCCTGGCCCTGGGCGATACGCACCACATCGGCCGTGCCGTCTCCCGGCGAAAGCTGAACGACGCAGAGCCGGTCGCGGCCGGGCCGCAGCCCCATCGTCTCGGTGTCGATCGCGACGAATTCGCCGTAATTGGAGAGATCCGGCAGATCGCCTTCGTGAAAGCGGATGGTCATGTCTTAGCCTCTTCGTTGGCAAAGCTCCTGACATGATCTGCGTCCTCCGACAATGGCTGACAGTGGTGTCGCCCGCCCGGACGGCGCTGGGGGCAGGCGTTTCGCAACAGCCCACGCGACCGTCGTACAGTTATCCTCATCCCGGCGAACGTCGCCTTCATGATGGTGCTTTTTTCCGCGGCTCCTGCCATCTTCATCGCAGACGATCCGCAATCAGCAAGGCAGGCCGATTGCAGAGTCAAAGGCCTGGAGCTCCCTCCTGGACGTCCCTTACCCCTGCTGCCGGCCTGCCACACTCTCGACACCCCTTTGAAAGGCGACGGGCATGACTTCGACAGATTGGAAAACGCGCCAGGGCTCCTGCCGCTGCGGCCGCTTGCGCTTCGAAATCACGACACCGCCGATCATCACGACGGCGTGCCACTGCAAGGGATGCCAGCGGATGAGCGCGAGCGCATTTTCCCTGAGCATGGCGGTGCCGGTCGAGGGATTTAGACTTCTCTCCGGCGAACCGGTCATCGGCGGCGCGCGGGAGATGAAGGGGCTCGACCATTCGTTCTGCGGTCATTGCATGAGCTGGGTGTTCACGCGCTTTCCGGAGGTGATGGGCGAAATCATCAATGTCCGCAGCACGATGCTCGAGGACACCAGCGAGCTGGAACCCTTTCTCGAAACCTGCACGGCCGAAAAGCTCGACTGGGTCACAACGCCGGCGAAGCACAGTTTCGAGCATTTCCCAACGCCCGAGGAGTTTCCTGCGCTGATCGAAGAGTACAGCACCCGCTGAGCACCTCTCCCCGCCGCGGGCGGAAAGAGGCCGCTTGAAAACGCCTCAGCCGCGGGCCTTGGCAAAGGCTTCCAGCAGCGCCTTTTCGTCCATCACGCCGGGATAAAGCGTCGTCTCGGCAACAAAGGCCGGGGTGCCCGGAAAGCCGAAGGCTTCGGCCTGATGCGAATTGCGCATAATGAGCGCGTCAATCTCGCCTTTGCGTTCGCGGTAGGCACTGCGGAGGGTCTCCACATCGAGCCCGGCCTTCTCCAGCGTCGTCTCGACCGCCTGACGGGTGAGCGCTCCCTTCGTGTTCAAGAGCGCTTCCTGGGCATGGGCGTACCCACCGCTCGGCACGGCGGCGAGAACCAGATGCGACGCGTAGACGGAGGCCTCGCCGAAAATCGGCCAGTCCTTCATGACGAGGCGCACCTTGCCGTCCTTTTCGACCGCTCGCATCACCTCGTCATGGCTGCCCTTGCAGGCCGGGCATTGGTAGTCGAAATACTCGACCAGGGTCACATCGCCATCCGAATTGCCGCGCACGGGGGCGGTCGGATCGGAGAGAACTTCCTCTACGGTCAAACCCGTCTGTGCCCGCGCGAAGCCCGGTAGCAGCGCCAAGCCGGCCGCGCCCGCGGCCAGCGTCACGAAATGGCGGCGATCCAGCATGTCAGCTCAGCCCTCCCGTCACCGCGGCGCCTGACTGAGGTCCCGCAGCCATCGGGCCATTCGGCACCGTTCCCTGACCGGACTGCGAGCGATCCAACACGACGACGCGCGAACCCGGGGGGACGCGGCTGGCGAGATCGATGATGTCCTGGTTGAACAGTCGGATACAGCCCGAGGAAACGGCTTTGCCGATCGACCAGGGCTCGTTGGTTCCGTGAATGCGGTAGAGCGTATCGCGACCGTTCTTATAAAGATAAAGCGCCCGCGCACCGAGCGGATTGGAAATGCCGCCATCGAGGCCGTCGGCAACCTTGCCGTATCTCTCGGGCTCGCGCTTGATCATCGCCTGCGTCGGCGTCCACCGCGGCCATTCGGCCTTGCGCGCAACCTCAGCCTTACCGGCAAATTCCATTCCTGAACGGGCGACACCGACGCCGTAGCGCATCGCCTTGCCGTTCTCCATCACGAGATAGAGGAAGCGCTCGTAAGGATCGACGACGATGGTGCCGGCCGGATAAGGTGAATTGTAATCGACAATCTGGCGCAGATAGCGCGGATCGACCTTCGACACGTCAATTGCCTGGACGTTCCAGCCATCATCCTGGACCGGCCCATACATGCGAACGTAACTCTGATCGACGCGCGGGCCTTCGGGCTGTGCGGGTCGGGTCGTCGTGCAGGCGGCCAACGCCAAGGCAAGCGCAGCAGCGGCCGGAAGCCGCACGGCCACCCCGCGGCTTTTCTCAAACATCCTATGCGGCAATTCTTTCTCCTTCTTACGCCTTCGGCCGGCAGGGCCCCGCCCGGGAAAACGGAGCAGGCCGTGGTGGCCGGCGGGCCGCGCGGTGCGGGTAAAGTGCCTCACCTGCAACCCCGCGCGGATGGCCATCGCTTCAAGGCGAAGATGTGACCGAACGGGCATTTGTCGAGAGAGATCACATTCTTATCACCACAAGCAAGAGCGAGCGAGGCGGGCGTGCAACACATGGCAGCGCCGCTCAGCGCCCGGCGAGGCGACCCTCCGTCCGCGCCAAATGGCTCGCCTGATGCGCAGCCTTCATGTCGAGGGCGCGACGCAAGGCGATCGCAATCGCGCTCTCGATCGGAAGCCATGCAAGCGCGTAGGCCCACACGCCCAGCGCATAGGTCCAGCCGATCGGCGCAACAAAGATGCCGTAGACGGCCACCAGCGTGCCAAGGATCTGCGTCGCCTCCGTCGTCAGGAACAGCCTGAGGCTCGGGAAAGGTTTCGACCAGAACCAGCGCTGGTTGCGCGTGACGTAGAGTGTCAGGTGGCCGGCGACGAGAAGCTTCAGGAAGATCACCGTCTGGATGACCTCGCGCGGCAAATGCATGACCGTGTCGACGTACCAGAAGAGCAGGAAGGTTTCGGCCACGCCCAGAAGACCGAGGCAGCTTGCGATGGTGAGCACACGCGGCATGTTCCAGCGCACCGGCTTTTCGGCGACATTGGCGTTGTCATAGGCGATCATCATGATCGGGAAGTCGTTCAGGACCGCCAGAAGCACGATCATGACGGCCGTCACCGGATAGAAATCGAAGATCAGGATCGACAGGCTCATGAACACGAGCACCCGGATCGTCTCGGCGATGCGGAAGGTGGCGTAGCTCGTCATACGTTCGAAGATCCGCCGCGCCTCTTCGATCGCCGAGGCGATGACGCCGAGACCCGAGCTCGTCAGCACGACATCGGCCGCGGCACGCGCCGCATCCGTCGCTCCGCTTACCGCGATGCCGGCATCGGCCTGTTTCAAGGCGGGGGCATCGTTCACGCCGTCGCCGGTCATCGCCACGATATGGCCGCGATCCTGCAAGGCGCGCACGATCTTGAATTTGTGCTCGGGCAGAACGCGGGCGACGCCGTCGGCCTGTTCGATGCGGTCGCTGACCTCGCCGTCGCTGCCATCGGCAAAGACGGCGTCGGCCGAGCGGATATTGCGACGAAGACCGAGTTTGCCCGCGATCTGGCGAGCAATCGCCTCATGATCGCCGGTGATCATCTTGACGCCAAGGCCCATTCGACCGGTCTCGGCGATGGTCGCGGCCGCATCCTCGCGCGGCGGATCGAAAATCGAGACGAGGCCGAGCAAGTGCCAGGCGTCACCCTCGCGGCGCGCCACGCCGAGGGCGCGGTAGCCTTCGTCGGCCAGGCGGTCCACCTCTGCCTCGATGCGCGCACGGATCTCCGCCGGCGGCATGGCGAGATCGAGAATGACCTGGGGCGCGCCCTTGGAGAAGGCGATTTTGCGATCGCCTAACGTCGTCTCCACCATGGTGCGTTTCGACACCGGGTCGAAGGGCGTGAAATCACCGATCACGTAGTCTTCAGCGGCGGCCGGCCCTTCGGCAGCGAGCACCGCCTTGTCGATCGGATCGGGATCATTGGCGTTGCTTGCAAGCTGCGCGGCGAGCATCACGTCGGCCGCCTCCACCCCCTGTTCGGGGACGATGTCGGCGACGGTGAGCGCGTTCATCGTCAAGGTGCCGGTCTTGTCGACGCAAAGGACATCGACGCCGGCCAATTCCTCGATCGCCACGAGGCGCGAGACGATCGCTTTCATACGGGCGAGCTTTTCCGCACCGACCGCCATCGTCACCGACAGGACGGTCGGCAAAGCCACCGGGATCGCCGCCACCGTCAGGATGAGCGAGAATTGCACGGTCTCCCAGAAGGGCGTGCCGCGGAAGACGGCAACGAGCACGATGACGGCGACGAGGGCGAGCGTCGTCAGAATCAGGAAATTCCCGATAGAGAGCACCGCTCGCTGGAAATGCGAGCGGGTCTCGGCAGAGGCGACGAGCTGCGCCGTCTTGCCGAAATAGGTGTTCATGCCGGTCGCCGTCACAACGCCCGTCATCTCGCCGAGCTTGACGACGGAACCGGAATAGGCGGTATCGCCGACCGCCTTGTCGACCGGCATGGATTCACCCGTCAGCGCCGCCTCGTCCGCGCTCAGATAATCGCCGGCCACGAGCCGGATGTCGGCGGGCGTGACATTGCCGATGCGCAAAAGCACGACATCGCCCGGGACCAATTCCTTCGCTGGCAGCGTCTGCCAGGTGCCGTCGCGCAGGACGCGGGCAGTGAGCGCAAGGCTCTCCTTCAAAAGCTCGATGGCATTACCTGCCTTGCGCTCCTGCCAGAAATCCACGGCCGCATTGACGAGGAGCATGGTGATGATGATGGCAAAATCGGCCCAGTCACCAAGCGCCGCGGAGAGGATTGCCGCCGCCTCGATCATCCACGGGATCGGCGCCCAGAAATAGCGCATGAGGCGCTGGAGGGGGCTCGTCTTCTCTTCGCTGATGGCGTTTTCGCCGAACTTTGTCTGCCGCTCTTGGGCCGCATCGCTCGTCAGCCCGGATTTGAGATCGGTTTGCGGCACGGGTGCCTCAGCCGGAGCCTCGCCCTCCGGTTTTCTTTCAGAGGGCTGTGGGGCCGTTTTATCGTTCATGGCTTCGATCCTCCGCCAGATCCCGCCCAGGGGCGCAGGGTTGCGCCACCGGCCGTATCCGCGTCATCTTGATGATGAGGGATCCTCCTTAAGGTCTCGCTGCACCGGCCCGCCTCGGGTGAAGTCGGCGATCGCCGGCGGTGCGGCTTATGCTGCCGCGGCGTCACCAACGCCTCAGAAAAGGCAATCTTGTGGAGACAGGATTAAGTTCCCGAAAGATTTGGCCAAGCGAACGTCGCCCTCTCCCGGGGGGCAACAGGCTTGGCGATCCGTCTTCGCGCCCTCACCAGACCGGCGGCGTGGTGACCCAGAGAATGCGCGTCGTTCCTTCCGCGAGATTGCGGAAGCGGTGCGGCAGGCGGCTTTCGAAGGCGAAGGCATCGCCGTCCTTCAAACGGTAGACACTGCCGTCGACGAAGAGCTCCAGGCGACCTTCAAGGACGAGACCCGTCTCTTCGCCTTCATGGCTGTAGGCTTCCTCGCCCGAGCCGCCGCCGGGCTCCAGGACGATCTCCATCATCTGGAGCGCGCCTTCCTCGTTCGTCGTCAGGAAGGATTTGACCATGCCCTTGGCGCCGAAATCGACCTGCCGGCGCTCAGCCGCACGAACGATGCGTCGCGCTTCGAGCTCGGATTTCGCCTCCATGTCACCGAAGAGCGTGAAGACCGGCATTTCGAGCACGTTGCAGATCGCCCTCAGCGCCCGCACGGAGGGCGAAGAAATGCCCCGCTCGATCTGGCTTAGGAGACCGACCGAGATGCCGGCGCCGTCGGCGACCTGCTTCAGCGACAGGCCGCGGGCACGACGTGCTTCGCGGACCGCAGAACCGAGCGAACGGTCCTCTTCACCCGGCTCGTTCTCCAACTCCTGGACGGCCAAGGCTTCGCGCGGGTTCGAACCCATCAGTTGAGCGCTTTCTTTTTCATCACGATGAACACAATATGGGATTTCTGCTTTCTGGGAAACAGCTTCGGCACCACGCCCTCGACCTCCACCCGCAGGAACCCGGAAACGCGCTCAAACTCTGCCGCAAAATCGTTCATTTCTCGGGTTTGCGCGCCCATCAAATTTCATGATAATGAACATATGCGCGTCTTCCTGACGTGCTCGATCGCCGAGCCTCGCTCGATTGCGGCGCTTTTACCGATCGCAGCGGAAGAAATAAATGGGGAATTTCATGGATATGAAACACGTCGCCTCGCTCGCCTTCGGTTTCGCGATGGCGTTTGCAGCCCCTGCCTATGCCGAATCCGTCGATGTGGGCGTCACCACGACGGGCGTTCCCTTCACCTTCGTCGACACGGCGAGCCAGGAGCCGACAGGCGCGATGGTCGATCTCGCCAAAGCCATCACGGCGGATATCGGCGACGAGGCGGAGTTCAAGGTGGTGGCGTTTTCCGCGCTGATCCCGGCGCTTTCCAGCGGCAAGATCGACCTCATCTCGGCCGGTATGTTCGCCACCGACGAGCGCAAGAAGGTGGTCGATTTCTCCACCCCCGTCTATTCCTACGGCGACGCCATGTTCGTCGCGGCGGACGACACGACGGACTACACGCTCGATGATCTGAAGGGCGAAACGGTCGGCGCGCAGATCGGCACGACATTTGCCGACAAGCTTCAGGCTCTCGGCACGTTCGGCGAGGTGAAACTCTACGATTCGATCGCCGACATCATGCGCGACGTGAAGCTCGGACGCATCAAGGCGGGCTTTGGCGACAAGCCGATCGTCGCCTATCAGGTCTCCCAAAAGCCGGAGCTCGGCGTGCGCCTCGTGGAGGGCTACGAGCCTATGCAGAAGGGCGATGTCGCTGTGGCCGTCTCCAAAGAAAATTCGGCCCTTCTGGAGAAGGTCAATGCGGCGATCGCAAAGCTGAAAGACAGCGGCGAACTCGACAAGATCTTCGCCAAATACGGCCTGTGAGAGAGGCTCTCGAACGTCGCGGTATGATGATCCTTCTCATGTGTGAGGCAGCCTTCGGGCCGCCTCACCGGCGAGGTCTCGCATGAGCGACTTCTTCGTCAGTGCGCAAATCTACCTGCCCATCCTCCTCAAGGGCATGTGGCTGACGATTTCCGTCACGCTCCTGTCGCTTGCGCTCGCCACCGCGCTTGGGCTGGTCTGGGCGCTGTTTCGCACCTCCGGCGTTCGCTGGCTTTCCATCTCGACGCGCATCGTGGTGGAATTCGTGCGCGGCATCCCGATCCTGGTCGTTCTTTTCTACATCTATTTCGTGATGCCGGAATTCGGCCTCGACCTCACCGCCTTCCAGGCAGGCGTCGCGGGCCTCGCGCTCACCTATTCCTGCTATATCGGCGAGACGTTTCGAGCGGGCATCGAAGCCGTCGACAGAGGCCAGGTGGAGGCCGCCAAGTCGATCGGCATGAAGACGCCCTTGATGATGCGCCGGGTGGTGCTGCCGCAGGCCTTCAAGATCGTGGTGCCGCCCTATGCCAACAACATGGTGATGCTTCTGAAGGATTCCTCGCAGGTGTCGGTGATTTCGGTCGCCGAACTCACCATGCAGGGCAAGATGCTCGCCTCCTCCACCTTCGACAACATGACCGTCTTCACGCTCGTCGCACTTCTCTATCTGTGCCTGACGGTGCCGCTCAATTTCGCCATGCGCTATGTCGAGGTGAAGATGGGACAGGCGCGATGATCAAGCTCGAAAACGTGCACAAGAGTTTCGGCGATCATGAAGTGCTGAAGGGCGTCGATGCGGAGATCGACAAGGGACAGGTCGTGTGTCTGATCGGCCCGTCGGGCTCCGGCAAATCAACGCTTTTGCGCTGCATCAACGGGCTCGAGACTTACCAGGCTGGCCGGATCAGCATCGACGACGAGACAGTCGACGTCACCGCCCCTTCGATCCACGATCTGCGCACGCGCGTCTCCATGGTCTTCCAGCGCTTCAATCTCTTCCCGCACAGGACGGCGATCGAGAACGTCATGGAAGGTCCACGCTACGTCCTGAAACAGGACAAGGCGACGGTGCGGGAAAAGGCGGAGCGGCTTTTGACGCGCGTCGGGCTCGCCGACAAGCTCAACGCCTATCCTGCCTCCCTCTCCGGCGGCCAGCAGCAGCGCGTGGCGATTGCCCGGGCGCTCGCCATGGAGCCGGAAGCGATCCTCTTCGACGAGCCGACCTCGGCGCTCGATCCCGAGATGGTCGGAGAAGTCCTTCAGGTGATGCGGGCGCTGGCGGAAGAGCACATGACCATGCTCGTCGTCACGCACGAGATCCTGTTTGCGCGCGAAGTCGCAGATCGCGTGCTGTTCCTGGACGGTGGGCGCATCGTCGAGGAAGGTGCGGCCAACGAGGTGCTGCGCCAACCGAAGAACGAACGCACCCAGGATTTTCTGCGCCGCGTCACCCATCCGGTTTGATCATCGAGCCTTCGGACACTGCCATGCCAGAACATGTCGCTTCTCTTTGGGCCGCCACCGCCACGCCGGCGCCGGACACACCGCCACTTCTCGGCGAGGTCAGCGCCGATGTCGCCGTCATCGGCGCAGGCTTTACGGGTCTTTCCACCGCGCTCAGGCTTGCCGAAGGCGGTGCCAAGGTCGTGGTCGTCGACAAGCACGGGCCGGGTTTCGGCGCGAGCGGGCGCAATGGCGGCCATGTAATCCCCGGTCTCAAATACGATCCCGAGACGCTCGACAGGCTCTACGGCGAGGCCACGACGGAGTTTGCCGGGCACACGGCGGACACGACGTTCGCGCTCATCGCCAAACAGGGCATCGCCTGCGACGCCCAACAGGGCGCCTGGATCCAGGCCTCGCTCAAACAGAGCCATCTGCCGCTCCTTCGCACCCGCATGGAAGAATGGCAGCGACGCGGGGCACCTGTCGAAATGCTCGATGCGGCGGGCATGGCGGAAAAGACCGGCAGCGAGCGTTTCGCCGGCGGCTGGATCGATCGCCGCGCGGGGCGCCTGCACCCGCTCAATTACGCCCGCGGGCTTGCCAAAGCGGCGATCGCGGCCGGCGTGCGCATCTGCGGGGAGAGCGAAGCACGTTCGCTCACGCGCACAGGGAGCGGCTGGACAGTCGCGGTCGGCCCAAGGGGCCAGCTCAGCGCGAATGAGGTGGTCGTGGCGACCAACGGCTATACGGGGAACCTGTGGCCCAAACTCAAGGCAACGGTGGTGCCGGCAACCAGCATCCAGATCGCCACCAGACCGCTTCCTGAGGCGCTTCTCGCCAAAATCCTGCCCGAACGCAGCGTCGTCTCCGACAGCCGGCGTATCGCCAATTATTTCCGCATCGGACCGGAGAACCGCTTCATGATCGGCGGGCGCGGCCCCTTCGGCGCTCCGGAAGTGCCGGGCGATTACCGTCGGGTGCTTGCGGCCATGCACACGCTCTATCCGCAGACACGAGAGCTCGCGATCGACTATTTCTGGGCAGGTCGCGTGGCGATGACGCGCGATCACCTTCCGCATGTGCATCAGCCGGCGCCCAATCTCACCATGGCACTCGGCTACAACGGGCGCGGCGTCGGGCTTGCGACCTCGCTCGGCCAGGCGATCGGTGCGCATCTTCTCGACCGCTCAGCACCCCTGCCGCTGAAGCTCACCGACATCACGCCTTTGCCGGTGCACGGCCTGCACCCGATCTACGCCACGGCGATGATCAACTATTACCGGCTGAGGGATTTTTTCGAGAAATAGAGGCGACACATTCCGGCGCCTGTTCGCGAGGATGGGCGCCGGGCTCATTCGCCAAGCTTAACCCATGCGCCCGCCCGCGGAGGGCGGCAAAAGCATCAAAAGTGTCGTTGAAAGAACGCTTTGGCGAATGCCGGCGCGCCTTACTCGGCGCGCCTCCCGAAATGTGGTGCCCAGGAGAGGACTCGAACCTCCACGCCTTGCGGCACACGGACCTGAACCGTGCGCGTCTACCAATTCCGCCACCTGGGCTCGGGAGCGGGCACCCCCTTAAGCCCTGGCGAGGGGTGAAGTCAATCGGAAGTGTCGCTCGATGACGGACTTTCCGTCGCGCGCGGCTTATCGGCGATCTGAAGGGCCGGCGGGGCGCCCGACGGAGCCGGCAAAGCGGGCTCTGCAGCCTGGCGGCTCTTCACCCGCTGCACCAGCCGTCCCTTGCGCCGTTCGCGGATCCTGACACGCTTGATGCGCCGCGGATCGGCCTCCAGGATTTCGATCTCGAACCCGTCGAGCGCATTGACGATCTCGCCCCGGACCGGGATGCGACCAAGCAGCGTATAGATGAGGCCGCCCACGGTCTCGACCTCCTCGCCGAGTTCGCCGGTCAGGAAGGCGGGACCGATCACGTCGGCCAGCTCGTCGAGCTCGGCACGGGCATCGGCGACGAAGACGCCTTCCGCCACTTTGGCGATATCGGCATCCTCCTCGTCGTCATGCTCGTCTTCGATCTCGCCGACGATGGTTTCGACGAGATCCTCGAGCGAAACGAGACCGTCGGTGCCGCCATATTCGTCGATGACGAGCGCCATCTGCGTGCGCCCCGCCTGCATGCGTTCCAGGAGCATACGCGCGGGCATGGAGGGCGGCACGAAGAGGATGGGGCGGATAATGCCGGATGAGCGCAAAGGCTGGCTGAGATCGACGGGCGAGAAATCCAGCGAGGCAGAGAAGCGAAAGCGGCGTTCCGTCTCCTCCTCGGCCGCAGCCATGCTTTCAGGCTGCTCCAGATCCTTGCGCGCATGCTCCAGCATCCAGCCCACGACGTCCTTCAAATGGACCATGCCCATCGGATCATCGAGCGTTTCGCGATAGACGGGCAGGCGCGAATGCCCGGCCTCCTTGAAGGCCATCAAGACGGTCGCGAGCGGAACGTCGTGGTCGACCGCATCGATATCTGCGCGCGGGACCATGACATCGTCGACACGCATATCGCCGAGCTTGAGGACGGCGCGCAGCATGGCGCGCTCTTCCGGCGCAAAAGCGGCCCCGTCGACTTCGTCGGCGGCGAGCACATGCTCGATTTCGGAGCGTGCCGAACCGTTCGACTTGCCGCCGATCAGGACCTTGAAGGTCGCGCGCAGGCGATCTCCCACACTTTCGGGCGTAGATTCAGAGACATCGTAGGAAAGTCCCGCAGGACTTCGAGATCGGTCGTCGTTCATGATCCTGGGGCCGGAAAGGCAACATCGCCCTGACGGTAGGGATCGGCAATGCCGAGCCTGGCCAGCGCTTCCTTCTCCAGCGTTTCCATCTCCTCTGCTTCAGTGTCTATTTGGTGATCATGACCCAGCAGATGCAAGCAGCCATGCACCAGTAAATGGGCGAAATGGTCGAGAAAAGCTTTCTTCTGCTCTTCAGCCTCGCGTTCGATCGTCTCAAAAGCAAAGACAATGTCGCCCAAAAGGGGCCCCGGCGGCTGCGGATAGGACAAGACGTTCGTCGGCTTGTCCTTGCCGCGCCAGTCACGATTGAGGCACGCAATCGTCTCATCGTCGGTCAGGACGATGCTGAGTTCGACAGGCTCAAGGGCGCCTTCAGGCAGCGTCCAGCCGGCAACGGAAAGGGCCGCGTCCACGGCCTTGTCCATCAGCGGGGCGAGCTCGCTCTGCGGAGGCCAAGCCTCCGTCTCGCGAATCACGTCGATCGCAACGGCAGACATATGTCCTCAGAGCTCGCCCTTGGATACGGCACGACTTTGCTTGTCGTAGGCGTCGACGATGCGCTGCACCAGGGCGTGGCGCACCACGTCCTCCGCGCCGAAGCGCACGATCTCGATGCCTTCCACGCCGTTCAGGATGCGCGTCGCTTCCATCAGGCCGGAAATGTCACCTTCCCTGAGATCGATCTGCGTCGGATCACCCGTCACCACCATTTTCGAACCCTCGCCGAGGCGGGTCAAAAACATCTTCATCTGCATGGCGGTGGTGTTCTGCGCCTCGTCGAGGATGACGACGGCATGAGAAAGCGTGCGCCCGCGCATGAAGGCGAGCGGCGCGATCTCGATCGTGCCGGAAGCGAGAAGCCGCTCCACCTTGTCGGCGGCCATCATGTCATAGAGGGCGTCGTAGAGCGGCCTGAGATAGGGATCGACCTTCTCGCGCATGTCGCCCGGCAGAAAGCCGAGCCTCTCGCCGGCTTCGACCGCGGGGCGCGACAGGATGATGCGTTCGATGTCGCCGCGCTCCAGAAGGGCGGCGGCGAAGGCGACCGCGAGATAGGTCTTGCCGGTGCCGGCCGGACCGATGCCGAAGATGAGCTCGCAACGGTCCATGGCGCGGATATAGATGTCCTGGCGCGGCGTGCGGGCGGTGACGGAGCGCTTGCGCGTGCCGATCTGGGCGAGCTGCACGCGCGAGCCCGTCTCCAGGCTCGGCAGTGACCATTGCGCGCCCGGCGTGTCGGCCATGCGGATCGCGCCCTCCACATCGCCCTGCAGCACGTCATGCCCTTCCAGGAGACGCTGATAGAGGGTGTTGAGGATGGCGCGCGCTTGGCGCAGCTCGTCCGGCTCGCCAATGAGACGTACGACATTGCCGCGGGCGACGGCTTCGACACCGATCCGACGCTCGATCAGGGCGAGGTTCTGGTCGTATTCGCCGAAAAGAGCGCTCGCCAGACGGTTGTCATCGAAGACGAGTTCGATCTCTTCCGAAGTCGCGGATCTTTCCCGCTTCGGCCGCGGACGCGACACTGCCATCAGGCGGAAAGCCTTTCCAATGGGGGGCTCATCTGGCTGGCGAAAAGAGAGTTGGCGCCGATCTCATCCACTTTCACGGAGACGATCTCGCCGATCAGATGCGCCGGCGCATCGACATGCACGGCCTGCAGGAAGGGCGAGCGGCCGACGAGCTGGCCTGGACGCCTGCCGGGCTTTTCCAGGAGCACATCGATCACCCTGCCCTGCATGGCCGCATTGAAGCGCGTCTGCTGCTCGCTCAACAGTGCCTGGAGGCGCTGCAGACGTTCCGACTTCACGGCTTCGTCGACTTGTTCACGCTCGGCCGCCGGCGTGCCGGGACGTGGCGAATATTTGAAGGAATAGGCCGAGGCGTAGCCGACGCGGGCAACGAGATCCATCGTGGCGGCGAAATCGTCCTCGCTTTCGCCCGGAAAGCCGACGATGAAATCGCCCGACAGAGCAAGATCGGGGCGCGCTTCACGCAGCCGGTCGACGAGACGGAAATATTCCTCGCGCCCATGACGGCGGTTCATGGCGGCAAGGATCTTGTCGGAGCCCGACTGCACGGGAAGATGCAGATACGGCATCAGCTTGTCGCAGTCGCGGTGGGCGGCGATCAGATCGTCCGCCATGTCGCGCGGATGCGAGGTCGTGTAGCGGATGCGCTCCAGCCCATCGATGTCCGCCAGCTCCAGCACGAGACGGGCAAGCGACCAGTCGGACCCATCCTCGGCCTCGCCGTGATAGGCGTTGACGTTCTGGCCGAGAAGCATGATTTCGCGCACGCCGGAGCCGACGAGGCGCCGCGCTTCGGCGAGGATCTTGGCGACCGGACGCGAGAATTCGCCGCCGCGCGTATAAGGCACGACGCAGAAGGTGCAGAACTTGTCACAGCCTTCCTGCACCGTGAGGAACGCCGCCGGATTGGCCGCAAGCCCGGAACGGGCGCGCGCCCTCGATGGAATATGGTCGAATTTGTCTTCGGACGGGAATTCAGTCTCCACCGCCGCGCCACCCGCACGGGCGCGAGCGAGAGCCGCGCCCAGACGATGATAGCTTTGCGGCCCGATAACCACATCGACGATGGGCGCGCGACGGATGATCTCCTCGCCCTCCGCCTGGGCCACACAGCCGGCGATGGCGATCTCCACGCGCCGACCTTCCTCCTTCGCCGCCTCTTTCAAGGGGCGCAGGCGACCGACCTCGGAATAGACCTTTTCGGCGGCCTTTTCGCGGATATGGCAGGTGTTCAGGACAATAAGATCGGCGTCTTCCGCCGTCTCGACAGCATCATAGCCGTCGCGTGCCAGCACGTCCGTCATACGATCGGAATCGTAGACGTTCATCTGACATCCGTACGTCTTGATGAAAACTTTGCGTCTCGCCGTGTTCATGAAAAACGGCGCGTGCTCCTCGCCAAGCGCATCATATACCAGCTTTAACCGAATTGAGCCGCGCTCGCTAGGCCCTTTCAGGCTCAGGTTCAAGCGATATTTCTTCGACCATGCGCATCACTTTTTGGGGATCGCGGCCGGCATTGAGCTCGGCCACCACCTCTTTGACGAGCGCGCCCGCCGCGCGGGTGACACGCTTGCGGTCCCCGTCGCGCGTGATCGTCACGGGCGGCAGGAAGACGACATGCACATCGACGGCCCCCTGTGACATCAACCGGCTCAAATGCGGCAAGAGATCCATGCCGCCATACCAGGCGACCCACGGCCGGTGCTGACGACCGAACGGCATGCCCAGCATGCGGGTATAGGCGATCGCCACCGGCTGCAGCGTGACCGGCCGACCTTCGGAAAAACTGCGCTGTGCGGCACCGACGATGGCGGAGCGGAAGGCGAGCACCTTGTTGCCATCGGAGGAAGTGCCTTCCGGGAAAAGCACCATCACATCGCCGGCGACGAGGCGCGCAGCGATTTCATCGGCCGCCTTGCCCGTCTGATGGCGCTTTTCGCGGTCGATGAAGACGGAGCGCTGCAATTTGGCGAAAAGGCCGAAAAGCGGCCAGTCGGCCACCTCCTTCTTGGCAATGAAGGAGACCGGAGCGATCGCGCTCAAAACGGGGATATCGAGCCAAGAAATGTGATTGGCGAGGAGAAGCAGCGGACGCTCGCCGGCGATCTTTCCATGCACGAAAAGGTGGATATCGAAGAGGCGCAGGACGAAGCGGTGCCAGTAAAGCGGCACGATCTTCGCCCAACGGCCACCGAGCCAGAGGCCCAGCGCCTGCGCCGGAATGGCAAAAGGCAGAGACAGGAGGAAGAGAAAGGCCGCCGCGGCAAGCCGGAGATGTGCAAACATCCGAGCCCTACCCTGCGATCGGCGCCGGCACGGCGCGCACCAGGCGGAACGAGAGACCGCCGCAACGGCAGGCACTGGCACGATGCGGGCAGCACGGCTTGTCTTGCATGGGCTTGTCTCCGGTGCTGCGGCTAGATGAGATCCCGGCGCATGACAAGCGCGGGCAGACGGGGCTGATCATCGCGGGCATAATAGGCTGGCCTTTTGCCGACCTCCTCGAAGCCGAGCTTGCGGTAGAGCGAGACCGCCGCCGCGTTGCCGGCCTCCACCTCCAGATGCAGCGTCGCCACGCGCTCGTGGTAGAGCCGGCGCATCGTCTCTTCGACGAGCCGCTGGGCGATGCCGCGGCGCCGGTAGGATTTCAGGACGGCAAGCGTCAGAACCTCCGAATCGTCCGCCGCCTGGCGATAAAGGAGGAAGCCGGCCGGCGCCCGGCGCGTGACGCGTCCGGTATGGAACGCAACCAGCGCCCTCACGCCGTTCTGAGACAGGAAGGACGCGAAGTCGCCGTCGGTCCAGGCGTGACGGAAGGCGTCGGCGTGGATGCGGGCGAGGATCGGACTGTCCTCGGGCGTCGCCTCGCGCAGGGTGATCTCGGTGCGGGGAATCATGGTGTTTCAGAGTGCCGTCTCAGGGATTTTGCCGTTTGCGGTTTGGCATCGGGAGGACGGAGATAAAGCGGCACGGGCGGGCTCACCGCATGCCCGCAAAGGGCAAGACGGGCGACCATGGCGATATCCGCCGAGGGACGCGCATCGGCAATGATCGCGGGAAGGCCGTCGGCCGCGAGAACGCCGGCAATCGCATCCGCGGCCGCGCCGCAAAGCACGAGCCCCTCGAACGCATAGGGGGCCAGAAAGGCGGCCGCTTCTTCCTGCACTTCCCTTTGCGAGACGATAATCTCCTCTCTGGAGGAGATTTCTTCCATGCGCAGGAAGACATTGCCGCGCCCGGCATCAAGCACGGCGGCGACGAGACCGGCCGCACAATGAGCGGCCTCGCTGTGGCGCACGCCCTCGCACAGTGCCTCCAGGACGTCGACGCCGAAGGCCGGGATTTGGAGCGCAAGCGCGAGGCCGCGAGCGGCCGCTACGCCAATTCGGATGCCGGTGAAGGAGCCGGGGCCAACTGTAGTCGCAACCGCCGTCAGATCGGAATAGGCGACGGAGGCGTCCGCCAGGCATTCCTCGATCAGCGGGAAAAGCCGTTCGGCATGACCGCGACCGATTTCCACCTCGCGGCGGGCAAGACAATTGATCTTGCCTTCGTCTAGGGTCGCGAGCGCGACGGCGCAAAAAGGTCCGGCAGTGTCGAGGGCGAGAAGCATCACCCCCGCTCTACTCACGGGGGCAATCGCTGTCGAGATGAAGAAAGCGAAGGGCTGACCCGATCAGACCGGGCGCACCTCCTGAACGTCCGGCACGAAATGACGCAGAAGGTTCTCGATGCCGTGCTTCAACGTCGCCGTCGACGACGGGCAGCCGGCGCAGGCGCCGCGCATGTTGAGAAACACGATGCCGTTTTTGAAGCCCTTGAAGGTGATGTCGCCGCCGTCATTGGCAACGGCTGGGCGCACGCGCGTTTCGATCAATTCCTTGATCATGCCGACCGTCTCGCTGTCGGCATTGTCGAAGAATTCGTCACCGTCTTCTTCCTCATGGGCATCCGCCAGCACCGGTTCGCCGGAAAGGTAATGCTCCATGATGGCGCCGAGGACAGCCGGCTTCATATGCTGCCATTCGGCTGTGTCCTTGGTGACGGTGATAAAATCCTGGCCGAGAAAGACGCCGGTAACGCCGTCCACGGCGAAAATCCGTTCGGCCAGAGGCGAGGACGCGGCTTCTTCCGGAGAGCGGAAATCGCGCGTATCGGCCTGCAGCACGTCCCGCCCGGGAAGAAACTTCAGCGTTGCTGGGTTGGGCGTTTCTTCGGTCTGGATGAACATCGAAACCTCATCGCACGCGACAATTTGCGTGCTTTCACATCGTGGACGGGAGATGGACCCGGCGCCCCACTTCGTCAAGGGCGGCGCGACCGATGGCATCTCGCTGCAAGCCTCTGATCCCCCAGCCTAAGCGCCAGTTCATCATGTGACGATGGCGAGAACAAAGCCATCCCATCCCTTGGCGCCAACAGTCTGGATCGCGGTGGCGGAAAGGCGCGGCTCGCCGCCGATCATCTCCAGGAAGCGGCGCGTGCCGACGACACCCGGCTGCGCGGATTGCGGGTCCGTGACCTGCCCGTCGCGCACGACATTGTCGCCGAAGATGACGGTGCCAGACCGCGAAAGCTTCAACGCCCATTCCAGATAGGCCGGGTTGTTCGGCTTATCGGCGTCGATGAAGATGAAATCGAAGGGGCCGTCTCCCTCCTCGACGAGGTGAGGCAGGGTCTCAAGCGCTGGGGCGACGCGGATTTCGACCTTCTCCGCAAGCCCGGCACGAGCGATGTTGGCGCGCGCCACCGCGGCATGCTCTTCCGCAGCTTCGAGGCTCACCAGGCGGCCATCGTCGGGCAGAGCGCGGGCGAGCCAGATGGTCGAATAGCCGCCGAGCGTGCCGATTTCCAGAATGCGCTTCGCGCCCGCCATTCGGGCGAGAAGGTGAAGGAGCTTGCCCTGTGCCGGGGACACATCGATCGCCGGCAAACCGGCCGCCTCGTTGGCTGAGAGCGCCGCCTGCAGCCTCTCGTCGGACCCCACGACGGTCGCTTCGAGATAGGTGTCGACCACCTGCCATTCCTTTGTCGTCATCGTTATCTCCCGCTCGGCGGGCAGACTATGCTGGCGGCCGGCGGCAAGGTCCAGACCGAGCGAGGCCTTGCGGGCGGCTTCAATCCTTCGTGAGGAGCCCGGATTCCCAGCCGAGCATGGCGCGTTTTCGGGTGATGCCCCAGTGATAGCCGGTGAGCGCGCCCTTCGCCCCGACGACACGATGACAGGGCACGACGAAAGAGATCGGATTGCGACCGACCGCGGCCCCGACGGCGCGAGCCGCCTTCGGGCGTTCAAGCTTCTTAGCCAGCGCGCCATAGCTCGTCGCCGTGCCGACGGGAATATCGAGAAGGCTTTCCCACACGCGCACCTCGAAGTCGGAACCGATGAAGACCACCCGCAGGGGCTCCTCCGCACGCCAGGCGGAGGGCTCGAAGACGCGCTCGGCATACCGCGCCGTCGCCTCCGGGGCATGGCGATAGCGGGCTTGCGGAAAACGCCCCATCATTTCGGCAAGCGTCGCCTCTTCCTCGCCCGGATCGGCGAATGCGAGACCTGCCAGACCGTAATCCGTCACCAAAAGCAGGGCGTTGCCGAAGGGCGAGGCGTGGAAGCCGTAAGCCATCTCCAGCCCCTCCCCGCGGTTCTTATAGGCGCCGGGCGTCATCGCATGGTGGGTGACGAAGAGATCATGCAGACGCCCGGGCCCGGAAAGGCCGAGCTCGTAGCTCGTGTCGAGAAGATTGGCGGATTGATCGAGAAGCCGCTTGGCGTGATCGAGGGTGACGGCCTGCAAAAACCCCTTCGGCGACAGACCGCACCAGCGCGTGAAGAGCTTGTGCAGGCGCGTCGGGCTCATGCCGACCTCGGCTGCGATCTCCTCCAGTTCCGGCTGGTCGCGGTAATTCCTGCTGAGATAGGCGATCACCGCGCAAACGATTGCGTAATCGGTCTCGGAATTCGTCGGTTCGCGGCTCGTCATGGAAGAAGCAAGGGGGCTGTGCATGGTCATAGCGGTCCTCCAGGCTGCAAGATGACCGCGCTTCGGCGTCGCGGCCACCCGTTTCTTGCGCCTCGGCGGAGGACCTAGCCCGCCTCCATCATGGTCTCGGCAAGGGCAGGCGGCCGCCTTGCGGCATGAAGCGCGTCACGCAGCGCATCCGCAAGGCTCGCCCGGTCGTCGGGGTTGAGGAATTCGCCGATCGTCACATTTTCGCCCCGACTGACGAGGTGAAGGCGCACAACGCCTTCGTCTTCGAGCTCGCGCACCTCCAGCCGGCTCCAATAAGGATCGAGCCTGAGCTCTCGCGCCCGCCCGTTCGGGGCGACCTTGCGGATGAGGAGATCTCTGCGGCTGACGGTCACGTCCTCGAAGGCACGGCCGGAGCGGTAACTGAGCGCGAAGGCGCCCCACAGGATCACGAAGTCCAGACCGAAAAAAGCGCCGATCGGCCAGGCTCCAACGCGCCAGAACAACAGGCCGGACAGGAAACAGGTGGCGCCGAAGACGGCCATAACCGCAACGAAGCCCCGCGGCCCGAGCGAACGGTGCGGCGTCAAAGTGACCGAAAAGATCTCCGCGTCGCCGGACGTGGCGACAGGCGCGTTGCTCTCATTCATTTGGAATGATTATAGGGAGAAGATGGGCAAAAACACGAGTGTCAAAAGGAAGAAAGCGGCGCCTGCCGGCTCCCTCCTATCCAAAGACGAAATCATCACTCTGTTCTCGCGGCTGAAGGCGGAGCGGCCGGAACCGACGAGCGAGCTGGTGCACGTCGATCCCTATACGCTGCTCGTCGCCGTGGTTTTGTCGGCGCAGGCGACAGATGCCGGGGTCAACAAGGCCACCAAGGAGCTCTTCCGCGTCGCCCCGACGCCAGACAAAATGGTGGCGCTCGGCGAGGAGGCCGTGCGCGAGCACATCAAGACAATCGGGCTTTACCGCAACAAGGCGAAGAACGTCGTGGCGCTGTCACAGCAGCTCATCGACGAATATCAGGGCGAGGTGCCGCCGAGCCGCGAAGCCTTGGAAAAGCTGCCGGGCGTCGGGCGCAAGACCGCCAATGTCGTCATGAACGTCGCTTTCGGCGAAAAGACCATCGCCGTCGACACACATATTTTCCGGGTTTCCAACCGAACGGGGCTTGCTCCCGGCAAAGATCCGCTCGCCGTCGAACTGATGCTGGAAAAGGTGGTGCCTGACGATTTCAAGCTGCACGCCCATCATTGGCTGATCCTGCACGGGCGCTATGTGTGCGTCGCCCGAAAGCCGAAATGCCCCGATTGCATCATCGCCGATCTCTGCCGCTACGAGGCAAAGACGGAGCCGGCCGTGCGTGCGGTGCCGACCGATCCGGCATAAAAACCGGCCGCAGGAGCCGCGGCCGGTCGCATCATCAGAAGTTCAATTCGCTCAGCCGCCCAGGCCTTCGAAGAGCGGCGTCGACAGATAACGCTCGGCGAAGGACGGGATGATCACCACGATGTTCTTGCCGGCAAATTCCGGACGCTGGCCGAGCTTGACCGCAGCCGACAAGGCCGCGCCTGAGGAAATGCCGACCGGCACGCCTTCAAGCTGCGCCACGAGGCGGGCATATTCGAAAGCCTCGTCGTTGGTCGCCGGAATGATCTCGTCGTAAACTGAAGTGTCGAGGACCTTCGGGGCAAAGCCCGCGCCGATCCCTTGAATCTTATGCGGGCCGGGATTGCCGCCGGCGAGAACCGGGCTGTCGGCCGGCTCAACCGCCACGATGCGGATATCGGGCTTGCGTTCCTTCAGCACCTGACCGGCGCCGGTGATGGTGCCGCCCGTGCCAATGCCGGCAACGAGAGCATCGATCGCGCCACCCGTATCGTTCCAGATCTCCTCAGCCGTCGTCTTGCGGTGGATCTCCGGATTGGCCGGATTGTCGAACTGCTGCGGCATGACGGAATTCGGCGTCTGCTCGAGAAGCTCCTCCGCCTTGGCGATGGCGCCCTTCATGCCCTTCGGGCCTTCGGTGAGGACGAGCTCGGCGCCCAAGAGTGCCACCATCTTGCGCCGCTCGATGGACATCGTCTCGGGCATGACGAGGATCAGCTTGTAGCCCTTGGCAGCGGCCGCGAAGGCGAGCGCGATGCCGGTGTTGCCGGATGTCGGCTCAATCAGCGTGGTCTCGCCGGGCGTTGCCTTGCCGTCGCGCTCCAGCGCTTCCAGCATGGCCACGCCGATGCGGTCCTTGACCGAGGCGATCGGGTTGAAGAATTCGAGCTTCGCCAGAAGATTGGCCTGAACGCCCTTCTCCTTGGCAAGCTTGTCGAGGCGTACGATCGGCGTGTCGCCAATGGTCTCGGTAATTGAATTGTAGATGCGGCCACGGCCCGGCTTATGGGCAGTTACGTCGCGCTGAAGCGCCTGATCGTTCATGGCGTCCTCCGTCGGAAATTTCGGAAATCTCTAAGCCAACAACCTAGGCCCCGCCGCTGTTCCCCGCGAGGTGCAGCTCCGCGATTCCTGCGCCGGGAAAAGAACGGGATTTCAGAAACACGGCCGCGCGGAGCACCAGATTTCATTTTGCTCAAAACGCACGGCGGGCCCGGCTTCCATGCCCGCCGATGCGCCGCGACGGTGATTTATCGGCGGCGACGTTCGATCATATCGGTGGCAAGCGCGGTCGCGACGCCGAAGATCACGTGCATGCCGAATCGCTTACCGGCCTGCCCCTCCGGCGCGCGAAAGCGGCCATGGGCGATCCCAACGGCATGGCCGAGGCCGGCCGAGGTCACGACATGCAGGAGCGCGCCGAAACCCGCCCCGAGCAGCGCTGGCGAAACGGTCGGAAAGCGCTCACGCACAACCGAATAGGCCTGACCGAAGCCGGCGGCCGCAAGGAGATGATTGCCCTGCGCCGAGGCCCAGACGCGCGCATCATGCCGGCGCGAGAGAGCTTGTGAAGGCCGATCGAAGAGCGCCTCCTCTTCGTCCGACAGGGCGATATCCGCAAGCCCGCTCTGACGGCCAGCCGCAATCACGGCGGTCACGATCGCGCCGCCGATGAGGCCGCCCAACATGGCATTGATCGTGCTGGTCAAGGCCTGCTCCTTATGTTCCGCCTCATGGTTGTCCATACCAACTGCCGGGCGGGCAAAAGGATGCGCACGCACTCACGGGCCACGCGCTCAAGGGCAAGGAACGACCCGGCCCCGCGCCGTCATCTCGCGGGTTACGCGCCCCTTCAGCAACCAAATACCGCAAAGCGATGCGCCGGCACCACGGCGACACGCTCCTCGCCTTCCCCTTCGAGCATCGCTTCACCGGCAAGCCGCTCCCGCGCGGCCGGCACCGGCAGACGGGCCGGCGCGTCTTGCAGATTGAGGGCGATGAGGAGCTTTTCTCCCTCGGCAGCGCTCTCATAAACGAGCGCCTCGTTTTCGAGGTGGTGCACCGACACGTGCGCGCCGTGCAGCCAGGCATGACGACGACGGAGGCCGATCAGTTCCTGATGCAGGCGGAAGATCGGCGCGCCAAGGTCTGAAAGCTCGCCGGGGCTGTCGGGAAACGCCGGGCGGATCGCATCATCGCCGCCGATCCTGTCTTCCTTGATGCCGCGGAACGCCTGCTCGTCACCGTAATAGACGACGGGTGTGCCAGGCAGGGTGAAGAGAAGCACTACGGCATGCGGCAGATGACGTTCATCGCTGAGCTTGGAAGCAATGCGCGTCACATCGTGATTGCCGAGGAAGGTGACCGGCACGAAATCGTCCAAGAGCGCATCGTTGCGCTTCAAAGCCCATGCGAGTTCGAAGAAATTGCGGTCGTTGAGAGCGCTCCATAAGGCCTTCCACAATTCGTACTGGGTCAGCGAGTCAAAGCCGGATTCCTTGACGATTGCGGGATAATCGCCGTGGATGACCTCGCCGAAGATGAAAGCGTTCGGGTGCTTTTGACAAAGTCCGGGCAGAATCTTCGTCCAGAAGGCCGGCGGCACGGCGTAAGCGGCATCGAGGCGCCAGCCATCAGCGCCACGCGCCAGCCAGTAATCCATGACCGAGCCGACATAATCCGCCACGGCTGGCTCGTCGTGATTGAGCGCGACAAGCTGATCGTGGCCTTCGAAATCGGCGTATTGAGGCACCGTGCCCGGCTCCCAGCCGTGCGGCCAGGTCAGGCGAAACCACGACGCCTTGTCAGCATGCGGACCGCGGTCGATCACCTCGCGGAAAAAGGGATGGTCGCGTCCAACATGGTTGAACACCCCGTCGAGGATGACCTTGAGGCCGCGGGCATGCGCTTCCCGGACGAGGCGATCGAAGTCGTCATCGTCGCCGAGGCGGCGATCGATCGTGAAATAGTCGAGCGTGTCGTAGCCGTGAGTGGCGGACTGAAAGATCGGCCCCAGCGCGAGCGCCGAGGCGCCAAGCTCAACGGCATAGTCGAGGTAATTCTCCAGACGCAGGAGGCGGTGCGCCACCGGCGCGGCGCGATCATTCTCCACCTCCGCTCCCGCAAAACCCAGCGGATAAACATGCCAGGCAATGGCGTGCCTCACCCAATCGACCATGCTTCGCCCCCTTTCGCTTCAGCCTTCGTCGCGCCACCGCAAAGAGCGCGGTGCCGAGATTTGACCACCCCGCAGGGCCGAAAGAACACGGAGGCGGGCAAAGAAAAAGGCCGGCTCGCTGTGAGCCGACCTTCCAGAATGCCCGGACGCGGCCGCGTGGCCGCATCCTTTGAAGCGATTGCTTACTCAGCCGCGGCGCGCGCCTGATCCAGCCACTCGTTCCACTCTTTCTGATGGCCCTTGATCCAGGCATCGGCGTGACGTGAGATGTCTTCCTCAGAATCCTCACCATCGCGCATCAGAAGGTTTTCAGCCGAGATGTCGTTGGCCGAAATCTTCATGAGGGAGAAGAGCTTCGCAGCCGCCGGATTGGCTTCCGCAAATTCCAGGTTGGCAGCGATTTTCTGCTCATTGGCCTGGAAGCCGTAGTTGGAGCCGTCCGGCAGCGAGGTGTCGACGTCCTTGCGCTCGCCCGGAAGCGAGGAGAACGGCACGTTCAGCCAGACAACATCCTTGCCCGGAACGAGCACGCCCGACACCCAGTAAGGCGTCCAGGTGTAGTACAGAACCGACTCACCCTGCTTGTAGCGGGTGATCGTGTCGGCGATGATCGCGGAATAGGAGCCCTGATTGTGGGTGACCGTGTCGCGCAGATCGAAGGCGTCGAGCTGATGCTCGATCACCTTCTCGCAGCCCCAGCCGGGGGTGCAGCCGGTCAGATCGGCCTTGCCGTCGCCGTCATGGTCGAAGAGCTTGGCAATCTCCGGATCCTTGAGTTGGCCGAGATTGGTGATGTTGTGCTCTTCGGCGGTCTTCTTGTCGATCAGATAGCCCTGGAGCGCACCCGGCGAGTAGACGCCTTCGCGGTAGATCTTATCCTTGCCGCCGGCTTCCTCGTAGAAGTCCTTGTGCAGCGGATCCCAGCTGTCGGCCATGAAAGTGCCGTCGCCATTGGCGAGCGCCACATAGGCCGTCGCATATTCCAGCTCCTTGATCGGCTTCACGTCGTAGCCCAGCTCTTCGAGCGCCTTGTTGACGAGAACGGTCTGGAAGGTCTCCTCCGCGATGGAGGATTTGAGCGGAATCACTTCCACGCCTTCGCCCGGCTTGTCCTGGGCGAGCGCAGAGCCTGCGGCGAGCGCGGCCGTGAGGCCGGCAGCAGCCGCAAGCCCGCGCAAGGCTTTCGGTGTCATCGGGTAGTTCATGATGTGATCTCCCTTCGGGGTTTTCATAATGGCCGCAAAGCGGCCGTTTCTGCAGGTCCGGCTGGGTGCCGCCAGACCTACGCTTCTCTGGGCTCGGCCTGAGCCTCTTTCGAGGCTGACCCTCGCCCGATGAGGCGGCGCACCAGCCCGATCGGGCCGGTGTCGTACCAGGCAACATTGCCCCGGTCGCGCTTGGTGATACCAAGCGACTGTGTCATCCGGTCGATGATGATGGCCAAAAGCACGATGCCGATACCGCCCACGGTGGCAAGGCCCATATCGAGCCGGCCGATGCCGCGCAGAACCATCTGACCAAGGCCGCCGACGGCGATCATCGAAGCGATCACCACCATGGACAGGCCCAGCATCAGCGTCTGGTTCACGCCGGCCATGATCGTCGGCATGGCGATCGGAAGCTGCACCTTGTAGAGGAGCTGCCGCTTCGATGCGCCGAAGCTCTTGGCCGCCTCAATGAGGTCGCCCGGAACCTGACGGATGCCAAGGTTGGTGAGACGGATCAGAGGCGGCAGTGCGAAGATGATGGTCACGATGACGCCCGGCACGTTGCCGATACCGAAAAGCATCACGATCGGCACAAGATACACGAAGGCCGGCGTCGTCTGCATCGCATCGAGGATCGGACGGATGATCTGCGCAGCGCGGTCGTTGCGCGCCAGCCAGATGCCTGTCGGCAACCCGATCAGAATGCAGAAGAAGACGGACGTGAAGACCAGCGCCAGCGTCACCATGCTCTGATCCCAGGCACCGATTGCGCCGATGAAGGTCAGAGCGATCACCGCACCGATACCCAGACGCGGACCTGCCGCCTGCCAGGCGAGCAGACCGAGCAGAAGGATCATCACGACCGCCGGCACGCCGAGAAGCGCAATTTGAATGGCCGAGAGAACCCAGTCGATCGGCAGGCGAACGGCCTGGAAGATCGGGCGGAAGTTGGCGACCACCCAGTCGAGGAGGTGCTCGACCCAACCTTCGATCGGGATGATCGCCCGGTCGAACGGATGCATGATATCGAAATGGTGCTGCTGCGGCGGCGCCGCCTGGGTCAACCAATCCGGCGTCGATGATCCCGCACCGGCCGGAACGCCGGCATCAGTCCCGCTGCTCGCGCCCCAGGGATTGGCGGAACCGGAAGCCGCATCAGCCGCGCCGGAGGCGGCTCCATCTGAAGTCTGTGCGACAGCGTCCGCGCCGGAAGAGGCCGCGCTGTCCGTGCCGCTTTGGGCCGACGAAGCCCATGGATTGCTGGTGTCAGGCATCTTGCGCGGTCTCCCTGTCCAAGGCTTGCAAAAGCAGCGCCCTTGAGACGACGCCGAGATAGCGCCCATCGTCATCGACAACCGGCAGGCCGCAGGGCGCGGCCGCAACGGCACCGATAATCTCTCCGATCCGCGTATCCGCCTTCAGAGGCTCGATGCCGGGCAGGAAGGCATGCCGCAGCTCGGGCTTTCCAGACTTCACCTGCTCTTCCAGCGAGGCCGCAGAAACCACCCCGTGGAAATGCTTGCGCCGGTCGAGGACGTAGGCGTAGTCGCGGTCGGCCTTGCCGATGCGCTGCAGAATGCTGCGGATCTGGCCGTCTCGCTCCACCGTGGTGACCTGTTCGCGCACCGCCACATCACCGGCGGTGAGGACGTTCGACACGTTCACACCGCGGAAGAAGGAGGCGACATAGTCATCCGCAGGATTGTTCAAGATCTCGTCAGGTGTACCGACCTGAACGACGCGACCGCCTTCCATGATCGCGATGCGATCACCGATGCGCATGGCTTCGTCGAGATCGTGAGAGATGAAGATCACGGTGCGCTGCTGTTCTTCCTGCAACGTCACCAGCTCGTCCTGCATCTCCGTGCGGATCAACGGATCGAGCGCAGAAAACGCTTCGTCCATCAAAAGGATAGAAGGATCGTTGGCGAGCGCGCGCGCCAGTCCGACGCGCTGCTGCATGCCACCGGAAAGCTCGTTGGGATAACTGTCACCGCGCGCCTCGAGCCCGACCTGCGCGAGTGCGGCACGCGCACGTTCCTCACGCTGTGCGGCTGGCACGCCGTCAAGCTCCAAGCCGAATGCCGCGTTCTGTACCACACTCAGATGTGGCATCAGCGCGAAGGATTGGAACACCATGCTGATGTGTTTGCGACGGAAATGCATCAGCTCCTTTTCGGACATAGCCGCAATATCGGAGCCATTGACGATAATCTCGCCAGCGGAAGGGTCGATCAGCCGGTTCAACATGCGCACGAGCGTCGATTTGCCGGAGCCGGAAAGCCCCATCACGACAAAAATCTCGCCCTCGTGAACCGTAAAACTGGCGTCACAGACGCCGACCGTCATCCCCGTCTTCTCATAAATCCCGTCTTTATCGAGTCCCTCGCGGTGGAGGGAGATCGCCTTAGCGGGGTCGTCGCCGAAAACCTTAAAAAGATTTTTGACAACAAGCGTCTCGCTTTCGCTCAAGTCGCTTGGTCCTTTGCGATTTCAACTAAAAGAGGATTGGGTAGCAGGACAGGTATGGCCGAGGGGCTGGTGAGTCAACAGTTGGCCGCCATCTTTCCGCCCCAAAGACGGCAAGATCGGCAGTTTTGCGGGGTTGAATGTCGATTCGACAGCAAAACCAAAAATTGTATGCCAGAAAAAAGATTTCGCGCTGCGAAACACAGGCGCATCGGCTACTCGCACCGATCCGCCGTGGTCAGCCGGTCGAGCCGAAACCGCCGTCACCTCGTTCACTGACGCCCGAAAACTCCGCCACTTCCTGCAAGCGGGGCGTCAGCACCGGCACGAAAAGCATCTGCGCGATCCGTTCTCCGGGTTCGATCAGGATTGCGTCACCGGCGGCGTTCCGGTTCCAGGCGCTGATCATGATCGGCCCGTGATAGTCCGCGTCGATCAGCCCCACGCCATTGCCGAGGACGAGGCCCCTTTTGTGCCCGGCTCCGGAACGCGGCAGGATCAGCGCCGCGATATTGGGGTTGGCGATGGAAAGAGCAAACCCCGCCGGAATAAGCACCGCGGGCGCTCCGGCATCGAGCGCAAGAGGCGCGTCGAGACAGGCCCTGAGGTCGACGCCTGCCGCCATCGCGGAATGCGCAAGCGGCAATCCCCAATCCCTGAGACGCTCATCCAGGATCTTGATTTCAACGCGGGGCGACGCATCGACGCTCATCGACAATCTTCCTCTCAGGGTTCGGATAACGTGCCGGCGCATCGGGCGGCATCGGCCGGCCGCGGAGCATGCCGATCACCACGGCGCTTCAGAGCGGCCTTGCAGGAAGGGCGTGGGCGGTCAAGGGAGAGCACAGCGGAAGCTCACAATTGCATTTATTTGAATGTGATCCATGTGGAGGGCGTCAGGAAAAAAAGAGGATATGATGAGTCATTCAGCCAAGCCTGCCGTCACCGGCTTTTTCGATGAGCGGACGTTCTCCGTGCAGTATGTGGTTGCAGATCCCGCCACGAAGCGCTGCGCGATCATCGACCCGGTGCTCGACTACGATGAGAAATCCGGGGCGACGGCCACCTTCAACGCCGACAAGATCCTCGCCTTCATCGAACGGGAAGGGCTCGCCCCGGAATGGATCCTGGACACGCATCCGCATGCCGACCATCTGTCGGCCGCCCATTACCTGCATGGAAAGACCGGTGCTCCACGCGCCATCGGGGCTCATGTCACCGACGTCCAGGAACTTTGGAAGGGCCTCTACAATTGGCCAGATTTTCCGGCTGACGGACGCCAATGGGACCGGCTCTTCGCCGATGGCGATGATCTCCGCATCGGCGAGATCGAAGGCCGCGTCATGTTCTCGCCCGGCCATACGCTTGCCTCCGTCACCTATGTGATCGGCGATGCAGCCTTCGTCCACGACACCTTGTTTCAGCCCGATTTCGGGACGGCACGGGCGGACTTTCCCGGCGCCGACGCAGCCACGCTTTGGACCTCGATCCAGGAGATTCTAAAGCTTCCCGATGAAACGCGTCTTTTCACCGGCCATGATTACATGCCGGACGGGCGCGAGCCGCAATGGGAATCGACGGTCGGCGAACAGAAGGCGAGAAACAAGCACCTTCAGCAAGCCAAAACGCAGGCCGCCTATGTCGAGCTCCGCAACAAACGCGACAAAAGCCTGCCAATGCCGAAGCTGATCCTGCATGCGCTGCAGATCAACATGAACGGCGGATCTCTGCCGGAGCCGGAAGGAAACGGCCGGCGCTATCTCAAGATTCCCCTCAACACCCTCGAAGGCGCGGCCTGGGAGTAGGTCTCAAGGGCCGCGCTTTTGTCTTCAAAAGGCTGCTCGACCGCTCAGGTGATCACGTCCGGCGCGGTGCGACCGGTGTGTTTTTCGATGCCGGCCACCTCGCCTGCCGCCGCAATGATCTCGGCGAGCGCCTGCTGCGGCTCCAGGGCGTGATCGCCGCCTGCCGGCTCGAAGCGCTCCAGATAGACGCGCAAGGTCGCGCCCTCCGTGCCGGTGCCCGACAGGCGGAAGACGGCGCGACCGCCGCCTTCGAAGAGGATGCGGATTCCCTGATGCTCGGCGAGAGAGCCATCGATCGGGTCGTGATAGGCAAATTCGTCGGCCCCTTCGATGGTGAGCGCGCCGGCTTTCTCGCCCGGCAGGGAAGCGAGACGCGCCGTCAGCTCCGACATCAGCGTTTCCGCACGCTCCGTCTCGATCGCTTCATAGTCGTGGCGGGTGTAATAATTGCGCCCGAAGCGCGCCCAATGCTCGCGCACGATCTCGGGGATCGACTGACGGCGGACGGCGAGGATGTTGAGCCACAGAAGCACGGCCCACAGGCCGTCCTTCTCGCGCACATGGTCAGAACCCGCCCCGGCGCTTTCTTCGCCGCACATGGTGATCTTTCCGGCATCCAGAAGATTGCCGAAGAATTTCCAGCCGGTCGGCGTCTCGTAGAGGGAAATGCCGAGCTCCTCTGCCACCCGGTCGAGGGCACGGCTCGTCGGCATGGAGCGCGCCACGCCGGCAAGGCCGCGCTCGTAGCCCGGTGCAAGATGCGCATTGGCGGCGAGAACTGCGATAGAATCGGACGGGGAGACCGGCAGGCCGGGACCGAGCACGAGATTGCGGTCGCCATCGCCATCGGAGGCGGCGCCCATATCGGGCGCCTCAGGTGCGGCCATGAGGTCGAAAAGCGCCTTGGCGTGGACGGGGTTCGGATCGGGATGCAACCCGCCGAAATCCGGCAGCGGCTCGCCATTTCGCACCGTGCCCACCGCAGCACCAAGGCGGCCTTCCAGGATCGCCTTCGCATAGGGGCCGGTCGCGGCATGCATCGCGTCGTAGGCGAGACGAAAGCCGGAGTCGAAGAGCCCAGAGATCGCGTCGAAATCGAAGAGCTCTTCCATGAGCGCTGCATAATCTGTGACCGGATCGATCACTTCGACCACGAAGCCGTCATGCTCGACCGTCGCCACGTCGGAGAGGTCGATCTCATCGAGCTCGGCAATCCTGTAAGAGGAGAGCGTCTGCGTCGCCTTATAGATCGCGGAGGTGACGTTCTCGGGGGCCGGACCGCCATTGGCGAGATTATATTTGAGACCGAAATCGCCGTGCTCGCCGCCCGGATTGTGGCTGGCGGAGAAGATGAAGCCACCCGTCGCCTGACGCTTGCGGATGACGCAGGAGGCGGCTGGCGTCGACAGAAGCCCGTTCTGGCCGATGATGAGATGCTTTGCGCCTGCGGCGGCAAGCATGCGCACGAGCGTCTTGATCGCCTGACGATTGCCGAAGCGGCCGTCACCGCCGATCACCATCGTGGCGCCTTCGACGCCGCCGATGCCCTCTATGATCGCGGCGATGTAGTTTTCCAGATAGCCGGGCTCCAGAAAGGTCGCCGTCTTCTTCCTGAGGCCGGAGGTGCCGGGCTTCTGTCCGGCGATCGGCTTCGTCGACACGGTCTCAATGTTCACCTTGTCTCTCTCCCATCTTCTTCTGGCGCGCTTCCTTGAGCATGCGCCGGTAGAGGTTTCTGTATAGCCGGGCCGAGGCGGACCAGCCGAAATCGGATTGCATCGCGGCACGCCGGGCGGCACGCCAGCCTTTTCGGTCGGCCCACAGATCGAAGGCGCGGTCGAGCGTATGGCGCAGCCTTTCGGGGGTCACAGGGGCAAACTGGAAGCCGGTTGCCGTTCCCGCCTGCACCGCGGCGGCATTGGCATCGATGATTGTGTCGGCAAGCCCGCCGGTGCGTGAAACGATCGGCAAGGTGCCGTAGCGCAGGCCGTAAAGCTGAGTCAGGCCGCAGGGCTCGTAGCGGGAGGGGATGACGATCGCATCCGCTCCCGCCTGCAGGAGATGCGACAGCGGCTCATTGTAACCGATGACGGTGGCGACCCGTCCGGGATTGTTGAAAGCCGCCTCGCGGAAACCCGCTTCCAGATGCGCCTCGCCACTGCCCAGCACCGCGAGCTGTCCTCCGCGCCACAAGAGCTGCGGCAGGTTTTCCAGAAGGAGATCCATACCCTTTTGCTGAGTCAGGCGACTGACGACGCACAAAAGCGGGGCGTTCGGATCGTTTTCAAGGCCGAGACGCTCCTGTAGCACCTGCTTGTTGCGCGCCTTGCCGGCCGGTTTTTCAACCGAATAGGGCGCCGCGATCAACGGATCGCTCGCCGGATCCCAGACGCCCGCATCGATGCCGTTCAAGATCCCGCACATATCGGCCTGGCGGTGACGGATGAGGCCGTCGAGGCCCCAGCCGAATTCGGGGCTTTCAAGCTCGCGGGCATAGGTCGGGCTCACCGTCGACACCTTGCTCGACATGGCGATGCCCGCCTTCAGGAAGGAGATCTGACCCCAAAATTCCGTCAGGTCGCGGTGAAAATAGCGCCCCGGCAGGCCGAGGCGCGTGATCTCGGCCGCGGGAAAGACGCCTTGGAAGGCGATGTTGTGAATCGTGAAAAGGGTCGGCAGATCGATCTCATCCGCAGAGAGATAGGCCGGCACGAGGCCGGCCTGCCAATCATGGATGTGCAAAAGCTGCGGCCGCCATCGGCCGACGCCATGGCCGGCGATATCGGCGGCAACGCGCGACAAGGCGGCAAAGCGCAGATGATTGTCCGGCCAGTCGTGCCCATTGGGCCCGACATAGGGATTGCCGACGCGGGCAAAGAAGGCCGGCACGTCGAGCGCCCAGACCTTGAGGCCTTCCTCCGTCGTCGCGGCAAGAAGGCGGCCTTCCTGACCAAGGACTCTTCCACCCGGCAACGGAAGCGCCTCTGCCTCCCTCAGCCTTTCGCAAACTTCCGGATAAGCCGGCAGCAGAACGCGGGCATCGACCCCTTCGCCGGCAAGCGCGAGCGGCAGGGCGCCGATGACGTCGGCGAGCCCCCCGGTCTTGACCAGCGGATAGCATTCGGAGGCGACGAAAAGAACCTTGTTCACGGCAGCACTTACGACTGGAAATCGAGGCGATCGAGCATCCGCTGTGTGATCAGACATATGCCACTGTCGGTGCGGCGGAAGCGGCGCGCATCTTCTTCCGGATCCTCGCCGACGACGAGGCCGCGCGGAATCACCACACCGCGGTCGATGACGACATTGGTGAGCCGGGCATGCCGGTTGATCGTGGTATGCGGCAGCGCAACGGTTCGGCAAAGCTCGCTGTAGGAATGGGCGTGGACGCCGGTGAACAAGAGCGATTTGTCGATGCGCGCACCCGACAGGATGCAGCCGCCGGAAACCAGCGAGCTCACGGCCGAGCCGCGGCGGCCCTCCTCGTCGTGAACGAACTTCGCTGGCGGCGTGACCTCGCTGTAGGTCCAGATCGGCCAGTTGTGATCGTAAAGGTCGAGGCCGGGGACGAAATCGGTGAGATCGATATTGGCTTCCCAGAAGGCATCGATGGTGCCCACGTCACGCCAATAGGGCTCCGGCTCCGCCCCCGACATCACACAGGATTCGGCAAAGCGATGCGCCACCGCACCGCCTTCCTTGACGATCCGGGGAATGATGTCATGGCCGAAATCGTGGCTTGAGTCCGGATCGTCGGCGTCGCGCCGCAGATGTTCAAACAGCACCTTCGTATGGAAAACGTAGATGCCCATCGAAGCGAGCGCGAGGTCCGGATTGTCCGGCATGGCCGGGGGATCTGCCGGCTTTTCGACGAAATCGACTATGCGGTTGCTGGCGTCGACATGCATGACGCCGAAGCCCGTCGCTTCCATGCGCGGCACGGCGATGCACCCGACGGTGACCTCCGCCCCGCTGTCGACATGCTGAGCCAGCATGATCTCATAATCCATCTTGTAGACGTGATCGCCCGCAAGGATGATGATCAGTTCCGGCCCATAGTCTTCCACAATATCGATATTTTGCGTCACCGCATCGGCGGTTCCGACATACCATTTGTCTTCGGCCACACGCTGGGAGGCGGGCAAGAGATCGAACGTCTCGTTGCGCTCCGGGCGAAAGAAATTCCAACCCCGGTTGAGATGCCGGATTAGGCTGTGGGCCTTGTATTGTGTGGCAACCGCGATGCGCTTGATGCCGGAATTCAGCGCATTCGACAGCGCGAAGTCGATGATTCTGCTCTTGCCGCCGAAATAGACGGCCGGCTTCGCCCGATTGTCCGTCAGCTCCATCAGACGGCTGCCCCGGCCCCCCGCCAGGACAAAAGCCATCGTGCGCCGGGCCAAGCGGCCGCCCAGCGCATCCGGATCGATTCTGCTCATTGAAAATCTCCCCCGCCGAACCATCCCCCGCCGGCGCGCGAACATACCATGGGACGAACGCAAGCGAGGCTCAAGGGCGAGGTCGCGTTCTGCGTGAAGGTCTTAAGGCTGCACATCGAGTTCCCGCAAAGGCATCACCGCGTCACTGCTGCGGCCTTTCTTCGCGGAGAGCTTCGATCGTGCGCCGATAGAGCTCACTGCTGCGCAATTCGTCGAGATCGACAGGAAGGCGCCGGCGCCAATTCGGGTGTTCGTCCATCGTCCCCGGCACATTGAGCTGATCGCGTGCTCCAGCGAGATCGTCGAGGGAGACGGCAAAAAGCCGCGAAGGGCTTCGTGCGACAAGCGTCGAAATGCGCACGGCCGCCTCGCCGGCGGAGACTTCCGCATCGTCGGCGTCGATCTCGCCAAGCCCGTGTTCGGCAAGGAGGCGCCGCACCGCCCCGCGATCAGCCGCCCGCTGCTGCCTTTCGCTATCCGCCTGGTCTGGGCGCAAGAGATCGAGCCCCAGACGCACATCGATGTCGTGCCCGGTCCACCAGCCGAGAAGGCTCGGCGTATCGTGGGTCGTGACACAGGCAAGTGCGGCCGGCGGATATTCCTGCGGCCCGCGGAAACGGCTTTCCTCGCGTTCGAAGAGAAAGACCTTATAGGCGTGCAGCGCCGTGTCGCGCATCACTTCGCGGAAACCATCCGGCACCACGCCCAGATCTTCGCCGATCACCAGGCTCTCATAGGCCTGTGACACCTCGGCCAGCACGGCGAGCATCGCCGTCAGCGGATAGCGCATATAGGCGCCCTTCGCCGGGCCGAGTCCCTGCGGGATCCAGAACTGGCGGTAGAGGCCCATCGCATGGTCGATGCGGATCGCTCCGGCATGGCACATCAGGCTGTCGAGCAGGGCGCGGAACGGCTTAAGATCGTCTTCCAAGAGTCCCGCGGGCGATAGCGGCGCGAGGCCCCAATCCTGGCCATTGGCGTTGAAATAGTCGGGTGGTGCGCCGACGGTCATGCCATTCACGGTCGTGCGGGTGTCGGTCCAGGTGGCCGAACCGTCGGGGGCGACACCAACGGCGAGATCGAGGTAGAGGCCGATCCGCATCCCAGCGCGCCGCGCCCGCCGCTGTGCTTCGGCAAGCTGCGTATCGGCGGTGAACTGCAGCCACATCTGAAAGAGAACGGCATCGCTGTTTTCTTCCGCATAGCCACGAGAGGCAGCGCTTTCCGGGCTGTGGAAATCGTCACCCCAGATGTGCCAGCCGCCAGGCGTCGGTGACGCGAGCCCGCCGAGCGACAAGGCCTCAAACAAGGCGTGATCGTAAAGCGCCTGGCCGCCGCGCTCGCGAAACCGCGCGAAATCCTGATCGATCAGGATCCGCTCGCGCTCGCGGTTGAAAATCCGCCATAACGCCGCGAGCTTGTGCCGCGTCACGCCGGGATAATCGACGAGCGTTGCGGCACGCGCCTCATCGAGCCAGCCTTGCGGCGGCTGGTCTTCCTGCGAGAAACCGGGCACGTCGTCGACCGCGATATAAAGCGGGTTCAGAAAACGCCGGCTCGAGGGATAAAAGGGGCTCACCCGTTCCGGCAGGGCCAGGAACAGGGCGTGCAGCGGATTGACGCCCAAAAAGTCGGCACCATCGGCAGCGAGCATTTCCGCAAGCCGTGCCAGATCCTCAAAGTCGCCCATCCCCCAGTTGCGCGAGGTGCGCAGCCCATAAAGCTGGCACGCCACGCCCCAGCAGCGGCCTTCTTCAAGAAACCCGGGCACGAAACAGCGCGCATTCGGCGCCGCCAGGCCACCGAGAGCCGGCCGCAGGCTCTGCCTTTCGCCGGTCTCCGAGACGTCGACGCCAAGAGCAGTCAGGATCGCCGCCTTGGTTTCGTCGCCAGCGAAGACTTCTTCGCCTGACAATGCCCAATAGCGCGTCTCGATCCCGAGGGCGTCGGCCAGCCTGTCGAGAGTGTCACTCATTCCTTCGCCCTTTCGCCGAGGTCAGCCTCGGTCTCTTTGGTCAGCTTTCACGGAGGATCATCCCTCGAGAAGGATCATCGAACGCGCCGTCATGGTCACCTCCGAGTCAGGTGCAAATTCCGCGCCGCCGACTTCGCCATGAACGGTTTCAAGCCGCCTCTGCCACATCTCCACACCCTTCGCGGCCGGCAGCCGGAAACTCAAATCGTTCGGCGCCGCGTTTATGAGGATCAACACGCAGCTGGTGCCTTCGTCGCACAGCATCAGGCCGACGCATTTGCGTAAACCGTCCTGCCAATCCTCCGCAGCCATGAAGCCGCCTTCGGGCTTCAGCCATTGAACGTTGGGGATGTCGCGGCCAGGAACCTCCTCGCCGTGCAGGAAGCGGGTCTGGCGCAAAAGCGGATGGGCTTTGCGGAAGGCGATCGCGGACGCGGTGAAGTCCCGCAAGGCAAGATCACGTTCCGGCAGATCGGCCCATTTCATCCAGCTCGTCTCGTTGTCCTGGCAATAGGCGTTGTTGTTGCCGTTTTGCGTGCGCCCCTGCTCGTCTCCCATGACGATCATCGGCGTGCCCTGGGAGAGAAGAAGGGTCAGAAGAAAATTGCGCCGCTGCTGATCGCGCAGCTGCAGGATGTCCGGATCGTCCGTCGGACCTTCGACGCCGCAATTCCAGCTGCGGTTGTCGTCGTGACCGTCGCGGCTGTCCTCGCCATTCTCTTCGTTGTGTTTGTGATTGTAGGAGACGAGGTCGTTCAGCGTGAAACCGTCATGCGCGGTGATGAGATTGATGCTCGCCCACGGTTTGCGGCCACGATGTTCGAAGAGGTCGGCGAAGCCGAGAAGGCTGCGTGCGAGATCGGGCAGCAGCCCGTCATCGCCCTTCCAGAAGGACCGAACGACATCTCGGTAGGCGCCGTTCCATTCCGTCCAGCCGGGAGGAAAATTGCCGAGCTGATAGCCGCCCGGTCCGATATCCCAGGGCTCGGCAATCAGCTTGGTGCGCGACAGAACCGGATCCTGGCGGATGGCATCGAAGAAAGCCGCATCGTTGTGGAAGGTGTCGCGGTCGCGCCCAAGAGCCGTTGCGAGATCGAAACGGAAGCCGTCGACATGGCATTCCTCGACCCAATAGCGCAGCGAATCGGTGACCATCTGCAGAACGCGCGGATGGCGCAGATTGAGCGTATTGCCGGTGCCGGTCGTGTCGAAATAGTACCGCGGGTCGTCGCCGAGAATATAATAGCTCGCATTGTCGATGCCCCGGAACGACAAGGTGGGCCCGAGCCGGTTGCCTTCTGCGGTGTGGTTATAGACCACATCGAGGATTACCTCGATATTCGCCTCGTGCAGCTTGCGCACCATGGTCTTGAATTCATGGATGCCGGCCCCGGGCGAGATGAAGCGAGGCGCCGGGGCGAAGAAGGCCGCAGTATTATAGCCCCAATAGTTCGACAGGCCTTTGCGCACCAAAAATTCATCGTCGAAGAAGGCATGTACCGGCATCAGCTCGATCGCCGTAACGCCGAGCTTCACCAGGTGGTCGATGACATCCGGATCGGTCAGACCGCCGAAAGTGCCGCGCACCGGTCCCGGGATTTCCGGATGCAGCGCCGTCAGGCCGCCGACATGCGCCTCATAGATGATCGTATCCGACCACGGCGTCTTCGGCGCCACGTCGGGACCCCAGGTCACGGCCGGGTCGATGACCACGCATTTGGGCATCGAGCGCGCCGAATCGCGCCGGTCGAAGGAGAGGTCCCCCCGCGAAGACGACACGCGATAGCCGAAACAGGCCTCGTGCCAACGCAATTCGCCGTAGAGCGCCTTGGCGTAGGGATCGATCAGAAGCTTGTGTGGATTGAAACGATGGCCGGCCTTCGGCTCATACGGCCCGTAGACGCGATAGCCGTAAAGCTGGCCGGGACGCAGGTCCGGAAAATAGCCGTGCCAAACCTCATGCGTGTGTTCGGGCAGAGGGATACGTTCGAGCTCGCGTCGTCCTTGCCGGTCAAACAGGCACAGCTCGACCTTTTCGGCGTGTGCCGAAAAGAGGGCAAAATTGACGCCAGAGCCGTCCCAGGTCGCCCCCAATGGATGGGGCGTACCGGGCCTCACGCGAAGCCGCGACATGCATTGATCCTTCTAAAAAGAAAGCCGAAATAGGTTTCAGGGCTGGTATCTCAAGACGATCACGCCGAGTGGCGGCAGGGTGAGAGCGGCCGACGCCGGCTGACCATGCCATCCGACCTCCTCGGCCCGCACTTCGCCGTCATTGCCGACATTGGAGCCGCCATAGACGCCCGCATCGGTGTTGAGGCATTCCTGCCAACGCCCCTGGAAGGGCAGACCGACCCGATAGCCATGCCGTACGACCGGCGTGAAGTTGCAGATGACGGCAACGACATCCTCGCCGCGCTCGCCGCGCCGCAGATAGGAAAAGACGCTCTGATCGGCATCGGACGCGTCGATCCATTGGAAACCGGCCGGCTCGCAATCGCGCTGATGGAGTGCGGGCACATCGCGATAAAGATGGTTGAGGTCACGTACCAGCCGCTGCATGCCCGCATGGCCCTCGCCGCCGAGGAGATGCCAGTCGAGCGACTGATCGTGGTTCCATTCCCGCTCCTGGGCAAATTCGCAGCCCATGAAAATCAGTTTCTTGCCGGGATGCGTCCACATGAAGCCGAAATAGGCTCGGAGATTGGCGAAGCGCTGCCACTCGTCGCCCGGCATTTTACCGAGGAGCGAGCCCTTGCCATGCACCACTTCATCGTGGCTGATCGGCAGAACGAAATTCTCCGAGAACGCGTAGAGCAGGCCGAAGGTCATCTGGTGATGATGGTAACGGCGATGCACCGGGTCGTTGTGGATGTAGGCGAGCGTGTCGTGCATCCAGCCCATGTTCCACTTGTAGCCGAAGCCGAGGCCGCCCGTTTCGACAGGCCGCGACACGCCCGGCCAGGCCGTCGATTCCTCGGCAAAGGTCGTCGCGCCCTCGAAGCCGCCGAAGACGTTGGTGTTGGTGTCGCGCAGGAAGGAAATGGCTTCCAGGTTTTCGCGGCCGCCATGGACATTGGGAACCCAGTCGCCCGGCTCGCGGCTATAGTCGAGGTAGAGCATGGAGGCCACGGCATCGACGCGCAGCCCGTCGATGTGGAATTCGTCCATCCAGTAAAGGGCGTTCGCTTCCAGGAAGTTGCGCACCTCCCGCCGGCCGAAATTGTAGATGAGCGTGTTCCAGTCGCGGTGAAAGCCCTGGCGTGGATCGGCATGTTCATAAAGCGCGGTGCCGTCGAAACGGGCGAGACCGTGCTCATCCGTCGGGAAATGCGCCGGCACCCAGTCGATGATCAGGCCGATGCCTTCGGCGTGGCAACGCTCCACGAACCGGGCGAACGCCTCCGGCGAGCCAAAGCGCGAGGTCGGTGCATAGAGCCCGATCGGCTGATAGCCCCAAGAGCCGGAGAAGGGATGCTCGGAAATCGGCAAAAGCTCGATATGCGTGAAGCCCATATCCTTCACGTAGGGGATGAGCTGATCGGCAAGCTCATCGTAATCGAGGTAGGTGTTGCCGTCGCCGCGGCGCCATGAGCCGAGATGCACTTCGTAAATCGAGATCGGCTGAGTGCGATCGTTGCGCGCACGCCGCGTCTGCATCCATTGCTCGTCGTGCCATTGGCGATCGGGAAGCCCCGTCACCCGCGAGGCGGTCGAGGGGGGCTCTTCCTGAGAGAAGGCAAAGGGGTCGGACTTCAGCGGCAGAAGCCGTCCTTCAGGCGAGAGGATCTCGTACTTATAGTATTCGCCCGGCCCGATCCCCGGCAGGAAGATCTCCCAAACGCCGCTTTCGACGCGCTTGCGCATGACGTGGCGGCGGCCGTCCCATTCGTTGAAGCTGCCGACGACCGAGACGCGCTGCGCATTCGGCGCCCAGACGGCGAAGGTCGTACCCTGAACGCCGTCCATCGTGGCCGGATGCGCGCCGAGCTTCTCGTAGAGGCGGCGGTGGTTGCCCTCCGAGAGGAGGTGCAGATCGAGCTCTCCCAGGATCGGCGGAAAACGGTAGGGATCGTCGACGGTCCAGGATTGATCGCCCGCATAGAAGCGGATGCGATAGGCAAGGCTCAGATCTTTTCCTTCCAGCAGGGCCGCAAAGAAGCCCGCCTCGAGGCGCTCCATTTGGGCCAGAACCTCATCGCCCCCCATGCTGAGAATTTCCGCTCGCTCAGCGCCTGGGTGAAACGTGCGGATGCTCAAGCCGGCAGAGGCCCGGTGCGGGCCGAGAAGCGAAAACGGGTCGCCATGGCGCCCTTCGATCAGCGCAGCGATTGCCGAGCGGTCGATCTCCGGAAAGGAGATCAGAATCTCTTTGCGCCAGGTGTTCATAGCTTTGCCTCAGTGGTGATCAGGTTAAGAACGCCGCGCAGTGGAATGTCGATCCAGTCGGGACGATTGGCCGCCTCGTAGAGGATCTCGTAAAAGCCCTTTTGCAGAAGGAAGAGCCGCAGCAGACGCTCTGCCGCCGCCTCATCTTTCGGAAGCGTCGACACGCCCTCCATCCGGGCGAAGTAGCTCGCGCGGAAATCGGCGATGGCCTTGTCGCGCCATTGCTGGGCACGTTCACGGATCGCTTCGGGCACCTCCATATGCCGCGCCAGGAACTGGCGTTCGGCCGCAGCCGCGGCATAATCGAAGGAGCGCAGCATGCCGGCGACATCCCGCAAGGGTGATGACTTCGCGCGCCGTTCGGCAAGCGAGCGTTGCGGCTCGCCTTCGAAGTCGATGATGACGATATCGGCCTGGGAAACGAGAACCTGGCCAAGATGGTAATCGCCATGGATGCGCGATTTGCCACCGGCCGGCGGGCTTGAAGCCAAGGCTTCCAGCTCGCCCTGCAGTGCACCGCGACGCTCGGCGAGGTCAGCCGCCATCTCCCGCGTTTCGGCGGGCAGCGTCGCAGCCATCGCCTCAAGCCGCTCGATCGCCTGATCGGCAAGGCTCGCGACATCGACGGCCATCGCGCCCACATCTTCCTGCTCCAGGGGCTCCACTTTGAAGGCCGGAAGATCGGTGTCGGCGGCAAGTGCCACATGCATTTCGGCCGTGCGCAGACCCATGGTCATCGCGAGGTCGAGCGGATGCCCGAAAGGTATGGGAGCTGCGGCCGGAACCGATTCCGCTGCGGTCGCGGCGTTGAGCGCCGTTGCCTCCAGATCGCGGTCGAGCGCATCGACGAGAACGGCCCAGCCATCGCCCTGATTGCGCACAAAGGAGAAGACCGCGGCAAGCGCCGTCGGCTCGCCTTCGTTCGGACGGTATTCGACCGTTCCAAGAAGCTGCGGCGTGTTGTCGAAACCAGCCACATCGGTGAGGAAGCGCGCGACTTCCACCTCGGGCTGATCACCCTCACGCAACCGGCGATAGACTTTCAGGAGCGCACGGTCGCCGATGATGACGGAGACGTTCGACTGCTCGACGCCGAGTGGGCGGATGTCGGTTTCCTCCGCCGCCTCAGCGAGATCGGCCTGCCCGGCAAAGACAAGTTCGCCAGCCTTTGCGGCGACCGTGTCGCCGGCAGCCATCGCCTTCAACAGCGCTCTTGCAAAATCCTCGTCGAAGGCCGCGTCGACAAGAGCGCCGACACGCGGGCCCCGCCGGATCTTGGCCAGCGTGTACGAGAGTTTGGGCGCACCGAAATGCAGGTTCTCTTCACCCCAGAGCGCGGAGAGCGGCAGGAAGTAACGCTGCGTCTCCTCGTTGCGAAGCGTCACATCCACGGTCGCAATGGCCGTGCGCCCTTCCGCGACGCTCGTCAGAGGCGACAGCGAAACCCCGTCGATGGTGGCGCCCTTGCCGGCGAACCAGCGCTGTCGTTGCAGGAATTCCGGCAGCGCCTGGGCTTCCAGCTGACGGCCGTCGCGGCCGGAGAGCGCCGCGTCGAGATCGGCGCGCGTGGTGACGGTGATGAATTCGGGCATGACGTCGGGTGCGGGCGTGTGCCATTGCGGCACGTCCGTCTCCTCGGTGAGAAGAAACCAGAAGAAACCGTAACCGGGCAGCGTCAGCATGTAGGGCAATTCACCGATCGCCGGGAAAGCAGAATGGCCGGAAAGCTCTACCGGGACCCGGTGACGGAAACGCGACAGGTCGAGCTCGACGGCCTGGGCGGAGCGGGAAAGATTGGCGACGCAGAGAATGTCTTCGTCTTCGTAACTGCGGATATAGGCGAGGATCTTGCGGTTCCCCGGATAGAGAAAGGTCATCTCGCCGCGACCGAAGACATTGTGCTGTTTGCGCACGGTCACCATGCGCCGCATCCAATTCAGGAGCGATGACGGGTCGGATTGCTGCGCCTCGACATTGATCGCTTCATAGCCGTGGATCGGGTCCTGCACCGGCGGCAGATAGAGCTGCTGCGGATTGGCGCGCGAGAAGCCGCCATTGCGGTCTCCCGACCATTGCATGGGGGTGCGCACGCCGTCGCGATCGCCCAGGAAGTAATTGTCGCCCATGCCGATCTCGTCGCCGTAATAGAGCACCGGCGTGCCCGGCATCGACAACAAGAGCGCATTCATCAATTCGATCTTGCGGCGATCGTTCTGCATGAGCGGCGCCAGACGACGGCGAATGCCGAGATTGATGCGCGCCTTCTGATCGGAGGCATAGGTGCGCCACAGATAATCGCGCTCCGTGTCGGTCACCATTTCGAGCGTCAGCTCGTCGTGGTTGCGCAAGAAGATTGCCCATTGGCACGGATCTGGGATTTCGGGCGTCTGGCGGATGATATCGGTGATCGGATGGCGATCCTCCTGCGCCAGCGCCATGTACATGCGCGGCATCAAGGGGAAATGGAACGCCATGTGGCATTCGTCGCCCTCGCCGAAATAGGGCCGTGTATCCTCCGGCCATTGATTGGCTTCCGCGAGAAGCATGCGATCGGAATAATTCTCGTCGAGATCGCTGCGGATCTGTTTCAGGACGACATGCGTCTCCGGCAGGTTCTCGTTGTTGGTGCCGTCGCGCTCCACAAGATAGGGAATGGCGTCGAGCCTGAGCCCGTCGACCCCCATATCGAGCCAGAAGCGCATCACCGACAGCACTTCCTTCATCACCCGCGGATTGTCGAAGTTGAGATCCGGCTGATGGGAATAGAAGCGATGCCAGAAAAATCCTTCTGCGACGGGATCCCAGGTCCAGTTGGAGGTCTCCGTGTCGAGGAAAATGATGCGCGTGCCCTGGTATTTCTGATCGGTGTCGCTCCAGACGTAATAATTGCGCGCAGCCGATCCGGGCTTTGCATTGCGCGCCCGCTGGAACCAGGGATGCTGGTCGGAGGTGTGGTTGATGACGAGCTCGGTGATCACCCGGATGCCGCGCTGATGGGCCTCCGCCACGAAGCGGCGGAAATCGCGCATCGTGCCGTAAGACGGATTGATCGCGCGGTAGTCGGCGATGTCGTAGCCGTCGTCGCGCAGGGGCGAAGGATAGAACGGCAGAAGCCAGATCGCGGTGACGCCAAGGCTCTCGATGTAATCGAGACGGTCGAGAAGACCGCCGAAATCTCCAACGCCGTCCCCGTTCGAATCGAGAAACGCTTTGACGTGAAGCTGATAGACGATCGCGTCCTTATACCATTCGGTGTCGGAGCGATCGATCACTCCGTCGATGCGATGATGGGGGCGCTCGGAACGATTGGATTTTTGCATGTTCTCTGTCGGGGCCGCGTTCAAGTGAGCCGCTCTTGAGGTGAGATCAAACGCCAGGCCGCATAGGTGCGCTCGGACGGGTTGAGCCAGACGCGTTGCATCTTGCCCTGCCAGGTGAAACGCCGATCCACGACCAGGTCTTCGGCCATGATCGGAGCATCGTCAGGCAGTCCGAATTCCCAAAGCGGCACCTCGAATTGCGCGCCTTGCGCGTTCAACGGATCGAGATTGACGGCAAACAACAGGAAATCCGACAGATCGTCCGTATATTTGCCGTAGTAGAGAATGTTGTCGTTATAGGCGTTGTAGAACTTGAGATTGGTGAATTGCTGCAAGGCCGGGTGGGCCCGACGCCAGGCATTGAGCCGGCGCACATCGTCCTTGATATGGCCAGGCCTGTCCCAGTCCCAGGCACGGATCTCGTACTTTTCCGAATCCAGATATTCTTCCTTGCCAGGCATTGCCGCGGCCTCGCAAAGCTCATAGCCGGAGTAGATACCGTAATTGGTGGCAAGTGTCGCCGCCAGGAAGAGCCGCACCTGGAAGCCGGCGCGCCCACTGTTCTGCAGATAGAACGGATTGATGTCTGGCGTATTGGTGAAGAAATTCACCCGCATGAAATGGCGGCATTCCTCGGTGGTGAGCTCCGTCAGGTATTCCGTCAGCTCGGCCTTGTTGTTGCGCCAGGTGAAATAAGAATAGGATTGAGTGAAACCGACCTTGGCGAGACGCTTCATCATCTTCGGTCGCGTGAAAGCCTCCGCCAGGAAGATCGTGTCGGGGTGGCGGCGGCGCACCTCGGCGATCATCCACTCCCAGAACGGCAGAGGCTTGGTGTGCGGATTGTCGACGCGAAAAATTTTGACGCCGTGCTCGACCCAGAACAGCACCGTATCGCGTAATTCGTGCCAGAGCCCAGGGATGGCATCGCGGTAGAAATGGACGTTGACGATGTCCTCGTATTTCTTCGGCGGGTTCTCGGCGAACCTGATGGTGCCGTCGGGACGCCAATCAAACCATTCCGGATGCTCCTTGATCCAGGGATGGTCGGGCGAACACTGGATGGCGAAATCGAGCGCGATCTCCAGCCCGTGCTCCGCGGCCGCCTTCACCAGGCGGTGGAAATCCTCAAACGTACCGAGCTCGGGATGGATGGCCTTGTGACCGCCCTCCTCCGAGCCGATGGCATAAGGACTGCCGGGATCGTCGGCACGCGCCGTCAGCGAATTGTTGCGCCCCTTGCGGTTCGTCTTGCCGATCGGATGGATGGGCGGGAAATAAAGCACATCGAAGCCGAGATCGCGCACGTACGGAAGCTGCGCGATGACATCGTCGAAGGTGCCATGGCGGGCAGGATCCCCGGACTGGGAGCGCGGCATCAACTCGTACCAGCTTGAGAAGGCGGCGCGCTTGCGGTCGACGAAGAGATCGAGGAGCCGCAGGTAATACGAGAGGTTGCTTCGCGGTCCGCCGGCCGTCATCAGGCCAAGAAGGTCCTCGCCCATGAGGACGGAAAACTGCTGGGCCGGATCGGCAAGGCGGGCGATATCTTCGGTGACGCGCTGCAGCCTTGCCCGCCTCTCGGGATCGAGACGGTCGCTTTCAGACAGTGCCTTCTTCAGAATATGTAGCCCCTCCTTGAGTTCGGAGGTCACATCCTGACCGGCATTCTTCTTTTTTGAGACGTCGGAACGCCAGCTGCGAAAGAGATCGCGCCAGGCAATCACGGTATATTCGTAGGTCGTGTTCTCGACGGGTACGAAGGAGGCGCGCCAGCGATCGTTCTCATAGAGGCGCATCGGCGTTTCAGACCACGCCTTGTCACCCTTTCGCCGCGTCAAAAGCGCCGCGTCGATGAGATCGTGGCCGTCGGAAAAGATATCTGCCTCCACGACCACGACTTCCCCGACCGCGGCTTTGGCCGGAAAACGGCCACCATCGATCTCGGGCGTCACCGCCTCGATGGCGATGCGGTTGTCGGCGAGGGCGTGCAGCAGGCGATCGGCGGGTTTGAGAGCCTGTTCCATGATCCTGTCGGCTTGGACGTTTCCAATAGGGCGCCGCCAGCGAAGGCGCCGGCGATACACTTCGAGCTAGGTCAGGCCGGAGAGAGGTCCAGCCTGTTGCCTAGCCTAACGAGGTAATCGGACGAGGGTTGCAAGCGTTCTGCCGGCAAGCTCCCTCAACTGCCGGCAAGCGTCAGAAGCGTCGCATTGCCGCCCGAAGCGGTGGTATCGATCGACACGACGCGCTCAGTGGCAAACGCCGCCACGCCTTCTGCGAGCGACAAAAGCGGCAGTCGCGCACCCTGGCGTTCGGCAAGGGCGATGCGCAACGTTCTTGCCTGCGTGCCACCCCCCTCATACGCGACGAGGCCGAGGCCCCGAAGACCGGCAGCGAGCGCCACAGGCTCGCCCTCCACCACGACGACGAGCCCGGCCGGGGCACCGACACGTTCCAGGGCCCTCTTGAACGCCACCACGGCGGCATCGACAATGCCGGCCGGCACGACCGCTCGGTTGCCAGCGGCAAGGGCGGTCACGACCTGTGCCAGAAGCGCACCCCGCCTCGCCCCCTCTCCATCTGCCGATGGCGCGCCGAGACAAAGCGCCAACCCCCGGCCATGCAGCGACAGACGATTTGCCTCGCCCGTCGGGCCCGGCAGCGCCACGACGCCGGCGATCTCCGGCCGCGCAGCCTCAATCACCTCATGCGCAACCTTTCGGGCATTTTCGGGCAATTCGCCGGCGGCGCTCGCCAAGACCATGATCCGAGCGGAGTTCGCCTCCCATTCGCTCATATCCGGAAGGGCCGCGAGGTCGGCAGGCGCCAGGGCGGCAACCTGCGGTCGCTCTTCGTCGCCGTGGAGGGGAACGGCGGCCACCTCGACCGGCCGCGTGAAGCGGACGAGATAATGCGGACCGCCGGCCTTCGGGCCGGTGCCGGAAAGCCCTTCGCCACCGAAAGGCTGCACGCCCACGACGGCGCCGATCTGATTGCGGTTCACATAGATGTTGCCGACATGGGCGTGGTCGCAAATGCGCTCCACACGCTGGTCGATGCGCGAATGGATGCCGAGCGTCAGGCCGTAGCCCGACGCGTTGATGGCCGCCACGACCGCGTCGATCTCCTTCGCCTTGAAGGTGATGACGTGCAGGACGGGCCCGAAGATCTCGCGCTTGAGTTCGTCGAAACGATCGAGGCGAAGCGCTACGGGCGCCACGAAATTGCCCTCGCCCGGCATTTCATCATGGGCGAAGAGAAGCCGTCCTTCGCCCGTGAGCTTTGCCACATGAGTTTCGATCGTCTGCCGGGCTTCCTCATCGATCACCGGCCCGACGTCGGTTGCGGGATCCCACGGATCGCCAATGACGAGCTCTTCGGTCGCCCCCTTCAGCATCTTCAAAAGCGCCGGGGCGACGTCCTCCTGCACAAAGAGAGCACGAAGCGCCGAGCAACGCTGTCCGGCCGATTGGAAGGCCGATTGCACGATATCGCGGACCGCATGTTCTGGAAGCGCAGTCGAATCGACGATCATCGCATTGAGGCCGCCCGTTTCGGCGATGAGCGGTGCGCGCACGGGACCCGCTTTCGCCAAAGCCCGGTCGATCAAGATCGCGGTGTCCGTCGAGCCGGTGAAGCAGACGCCCCCGACCCTCGGATCGGAGGTGAGCGCGGCACCCACCACAGAGCCCTCTCCCGGCACGAGATTGAGCACGCCTTTCGGCACGCCCGCCTCATGCAGAAGCGCCACGGCTTTTGCCGCCGTCAGAGGCGATTGCTCGGCGGGTTTCGCGACGACAGTGTTGCCGGCGACAAGCGCTGCGGAAAGCTGGCCGGTGAAAATCGCCAGCGGGAAATTCCAAGGCGAGATGCAGACGAAAACGCCTCGCCCATGCCGCGTTGTGCCACCTTCCGCGAACAGCCGTCGGGCCTCGCTGGCGTAATAGCGCAGGAAATCTGCCGCCTCGCGCACTTCCAACACACCGTCGAGACGCGTCTTGCCCGCTTCGCGGGTGGCAAGGGCGATAAGTTCGGCCGCGTTCTCCTCATAAAGCGTCGCGGCGCGCTCCAAGATCTCGGCGCGCGCATCCGCCCCGACCCCCTGCCAGGCCACCACCGCATCGGCGGCCACGCCAAGCGCGTGCCTGGCGGTTTCCGCGTCCGCATCCACGACGATGCCGACCTTTTCGGCGGGCTTCGCCGGATTGAAGACATCCCGCGCGCTGCCGGGGCTTTCCTCGCCCCCGATCAGCGGGGCGGCGCGCCATTGCGCGGCCTCGAACGGCTTCATGGCTTCGGAAAGTGCCTCCAGATCGAGCGGATTGTTGAGATTCCAGCCTTTGGAGTTCTTGCGCTCCGGCTCATAGATGTCGGGCGGCAGCGGGATCAGCGGATGGGCGACCGGCTTTGCCTGCTCGACCAGCGAGATCGGGTCTTCGACCAGCTTTTCCGCCGGCACGTCCTCGTCGAGGAGCTGATGGACGAAGGAGGAATTGGCGCCGTTCTCAAGCAACCGACGGACGAGATAGGCAAGCAGATCCTTGTGGATGCCAACCGGCGCATAGATGCGGCAGGGGCGGCCCGTCTCTTTCCTCAGGCGTTCGTGCAGTGCCTCACCCATGCCGTGTAGACGCTGGAATTCAAAGCGCGCCTCAGGCGGCGCGATTTCCAGAATGGCGCAGGCCGTATGGGCATTGTGCGTGGCAAATTGCGGGAAGATGCGATCGCAATGTGCGAGCAGATAGCTCGCGCCGGCGAGATAGGAGACGTCCGTCGACGGCTTGCGGGTGAAGACCGGGTAAGCAGCAAGACCGAGGATCTGCGCCTGCTTGATCTCGTAATCCCAATAGGCGCCTTTGACGAGGCGCACGGCAAAGCGGCGATCGAGACGTTCCGCCAGCTCCACGATCCAATGGAGGACCGGCAGGGAGGCTTTCGAGAACGCCTGGACGACGAAGCCGAAGCCGTCCCAATCTGCGAATTCCGGCTCAGAAAGTGCGCGTTCCATGACTTGCAGAGACAGATCGAGACGGTCGGCCTCTTCGGCGTCGACGGTGAGGCCGATGCCGGCGGCCTTCGCCTCGCGCATCAACTGCGCAAGTGTCGGCGCGAGTTCGGCTAGAACCCGCTCCTTCTGCACCGTCTCGTAGCGCGGATGCAGAGCGGAGAGCTTCACCGAGATCGACGGATTGTCCGTGACACGTTCCGCATTGGCGGCCTTGCCGATGGCACTGATCGCGGCCGAATAGGAGCGATAATAGGCCTCCGCGTCTTCGCGCGTCCGTGCCGCCTCGCCCAGCATGTCGTAGGAATAGCGGTAGCCCTTGGCACGCATCGGCTCGGCGCGGCGCAAAGCCTCCTCAATGTTGCGCCCGAGGACGAATTGCGCGCCCAGCACCTTCATCGACTGCGCCACAGCCGCCCGCACCACGGGCTCGCCGACGCGCTGCACCATGCGGCGCATCGTATGGATGAGATGCGCCTCGGTCTGCTCGTCCTGCCCTTCAGAGCCATAAAGGCGGCCCGTCAGCATCAGGCCCCAGGACGAAGCGTTCAACAGCAGCGATTCACTTTGTCCGCGGTGGCTGCCCCAATCGGCGCCGCCGATCTTGTCGCGAATGAGAGCATCGAGTGTGTGTGCGTCCGGCACGCGCAGATAGGCCTCTGCAAGGCACATCAACGCCACACCCTCGTCGGTGGAGAGGCCGTATTCGGAGAGAAAGCGCTCCATCAGATGCGGCGCCGGATCGGCCCGCAGGGCCGACACCATACCCGCGGCCTTCGCGCCGGCACGTTTTCGTGCCGCTTCGTCGAGATTTATCGCGGCGAGGCGGTTTCTGACCACCGCCTCCTCGTCTTCATAGGGCGCGCGACGGATGGCAATGCGAGGATCTGTGGCCATGGAGGCTCCGGAAGGCAGAATGGGTAAGGGTCGGTGACCTTCCGCAATGCTGCCCGCAAATACGACTTCATTTCAACTCGTCGAAATACCAAGTCTGGCGTGATCACCCGCGAAATCGCGACGACCGAGACTTCCCTCACGAGAAGACACCGCCCGGAAGATTTCTGTCACGCCCCGACGCGCGCAAAGACGCCCGGACGGCCCAACGGTATTGCTCAACGGTTGTTGAATTGCGGCGAGCGTTTTTCCGCAAAGGCGAGCATGCCTTCTTTCTGGTCTTCGGTCGCAAACAGCGCCTGAAAGAGCCGACGTTCGAAGCGAATGCCTTCCGCCATCGTCGTCTCATAGGCGCGGTTGACGCTTTCCTTGGCCATCATGACGGCGGGAAGAGAGAAGGATGCGATCTTCTGAGCGGCCTTCACCGCCTCTTCCAGGACATCTCCGACGGGCACGACGCGAGAGACGAGGCCGGCACGCTCCGCCTCGTCGGCTTCCATGAGCCGCCCGGTCAGGCACATATCCATCGCTTTCGCTTTGCCGACAAAGCGGGTGAGGCGCTGCGTTCCGCCGGAGCCGGGAATGACACCGAGGCTGATTTCCGGCTGACCGAACTTCGCCGTTTCTGCTGCGATGATGAAATCGCACATCATCGCAAGCTCGCAACCACCGCCGAGCGCATAGCCTGCCACGGCCGCGATCAACGGTTTGCGGCGCTGGCCGACCTTGTCCCATTCGGAGATGAAATCGTCGCGATAGGCGGTGACGAAATCGAGCTCCTTCATTTCGGTGATGTCGGCACCCGCGGCGAAGGCCTTTTCGGAGCCGGTGATGACGATCGCACCGATCTTGTCGTCAGCCTCGAATTCGTCGAGTGCCGCATTGAGTTCGCCGACGAGACCGGCCGACAGCGCATTGAGCGCGTTCGGGCGGTTCAAGGTGATGAGCCCGGCGCGTCCACGCCGCTCCACCAGAATATAATCGTAGGCCATGCCCCCTCCTGACTGACGTTTCCCTGGCGATAGCCGTAATGCGGTTGTGCACGAGCAGCAAGGCAACCTTGCCGTCACCTCTGACAGACAGGGCAATAGAACGTCGAACGGCCGGATTGCACGATACGGGAGACCACGCCCGCACAAGTCGGCCGGGGGCACGGGAAAGCTTCCCGGTCATAGACGGCGAAACTCTCCTGGAAGCGGCCGACGGAGCCATCGGCCTGAACGTAATCGCGCAGGGAGGAGCCACCTGCTGCGACTGCGTCTGCGATCACGTCACGGACCGCCTCCACCAGCCGTATCAGACGCGCGCTCGGCTGCCCATCTTGGCGCACCAAGGTTCCGGCCGCTCGCCGGGGCGAGAGCTTCGCGCGCCACAGCGCCTCACACACGTAGATATTGCCGAGCCCGGCGATGACGCGCTGATCCATCAACACCGCCTTCAGGGGCGCCTTGCGGCCGGCGAATTTTGCCGCGAGCTCGGAGGCGGAGAGAGCGTTGCCGGTCGGCTCCAGCCCGAGATGGGCGAAAAGCGGATGCTCCTCGAGATGACCCGCTTCTGCGAGAGCCATAAAGCCGAAGCGACGAGCGTCGTTGAAGACGAGGTCGAGACCTCCGTCCAAATGGAACACGACGTGATCGTGGATGGTCTTCTTTTTGTTGTCGAAGTAGCGGCCTTCGGCCGGTGTCAGATTGAGCGCACCCTCGAAGCGAAAGGAGCCGGTCATGCCGAGATGCATGACGAGGATGGGGCCGCGCTGCGCCGCATCGGTTTCGACCAAAAGGTACTTTGCCCGGCGGCCGACATGGTCGATGCGGCGGCCCTCGAGCGCGCCAGCAAAGCCCGGCGGCAGGGGAAAACGCAGGTCGGGACGGCGCAACTCGACCGCCTCGATCGACCGACCTTCCAGAACCGGCGCCAGACCACGCCTGATCGTCTCCACTTCCGGCAATTCCGGCATCGCCACTTATCCTTCATCTTTCCGCGCCACGCCGCATGGCGTGTCGCGATGGCTTTCGTTATGGTCCGCGGCAACCGCGCCGCAACACCGGCGCCTCCGGATTTGTCCAGAGGATCAGCTATGAGTGAAAAGACCCAGTTCGGCTACCAAGAGGTGCCGATGGAGGAAAAGCAGGGGCGTGTCGACGACGTCTTCCACTCCGTCGCCCGGCGCTACGACATCATGAACGATCTGATGTCGGGCGGCCTGCATCGGCTTTGGAAGAACGCCATGGTCTCCTGGCTCGCCCCGCCCCATTCGGGACGGCCCTACCGGGTGCTCGACATGGCGGGCGGCACCGGCGACATCGCCTTTCGCATCTCCGACCGCTCGCGCGGTCACGCCGAGATCACGGTTGCCGACATCAACGGTTCGATGCTGGAAGTCTGCCGCGAGCGGGCCGAGAAGCACGGCTACACCAATCTCTCTTATGCGGAAGCCAACGCCGAGGAATTGCCCTTCGAGGACAAGAGCTTCGACGCCTATACGATCGCCTTCGGCATCCGCAACGTGCCGCGCCTCGACAAGGCGCTGTCGGAAGCCTACCGCGTTCTGAAGCCGGGCGGGCGCTTTCTCTGCCTGGAGTTCACACCGGTCTCCACACCGGTGATCTCGCAGCTTTACGAGGCCTATTCCTTCCGCGTCATTCCGATGATCGGGCAGGTCGTCACCGGCGACCGCGAATCCTACCAATATCTGGTGGAATCGATCCGCGTCTTCCCGAACAAGGAGCGCTTCGCCAGCATGATCTCCGACGCCGGCTTTGAGCGCGTCAGCTATCGTGACTATACAACCGGCGTCGTTGCCCTGCATTCGGGCTGGAAGCTCTAACGCGATAAAGCTCTAAGGTCGCACAGCGTGCTCAATCTCATCCGCCTCACGAAGGCGGGCTTTCATATCGTCCGCGCCGGCGCGCTTGGCTTCGTCGATGTCGACGAAGTGCCGCCGGTTGCGGCCCGTTTCGTACGTTTCGCGCGGCTTTTCGAGCCGCGCGGGCTTTCGGACGCCGAACGCGGCCGGCGCCTTTCTGCCCGGCTACACCGGCTCGGCCCCTCCTATGTGAAACTCGGGCAGTTCCTGGCGACGCGGCCGGATATCGTCGGCAACGACGCAGCCGAAGCCCTGTCGGGCCTCAAGGACGAGATGCCGCCCTTCCCGACGGAAGAGGCGAAGGCGATCATCGAAATCAATCTCGGCCGCAAGGTGGAGGAGGTTTTCACCTCCTTCTCAGAGCCTGTGGCGGCCGCCTCAATCGCCCAGGTCCATCACGCCACGCGGCTCGTCGACGGCGAGGAGCGCGAAGTCGCCGTCAAGGTGCTGCGCCCGCATGTGCGTGGCGGCTTTCAGCGCGATCTGGAGACCTTTTATGCCGGAGCGCACTTCCTGGAGCGGCTGTCGGCGGAAGGCAAGCGGCTGAAGCCTGTCGCCGTCGTGCAATCGCTCGAGCGCACCGTGCTCCTGGAAATGGATCTGCGCCTGGAGGCCGCGGCCTATTCGGAGCTGTCGGAAAACATCGTCGGGGAAACGGAATTCCGCGTGCCGGCCGTCGATTGGGCCCATACCGGCCGCGACGTCCTGACGATGGAATGGATCGACGGCATCAAGCTCCGGAATACGGCGGGCATCGTCGAGGCCGGGATCGATCGCCAGAACCTCGCGCGCATCGTCGTGCAGTCGTTCCTGCGCCATGCGTTGCGTGACGGCTTCTTCCATGCCGACATGCACGAGGGCAATCTGTTCGTCGACAAGGAAGAACGTCTCGTTGCCGTCGATCTCGGCATTATGGGCCGGATCGGACCGAAGGAGCGACGCTTTCTCGCCGAAGTCCTCTACGGCTTCATCAAGCGCGACTATCTCAAGATCGCCAAGCTGCATATCGAGATCGGTTATGTGCCGCCGATCCATTCGGCAGAAGATTTTGCCCAGGCGCTGCGAGCGATCGGCGAGCCGATCCACGGCCAGCGTGCGAGCGAGATCTCCATGGCGCGGCTTCTCGGCCTCCTCTTCGAGGTGACGGCGCTCTTCAATATGCAGACGCGGCCGGAGCTCATCCTCCTGCAGAAGACCATGGTCGTGGTGGAAGGCGTCGCTCGGCGTCTCGATCCGGATTTCGACATGTGGGCAGCGGCCGATCCCGTCGTCACGGAATGGATTTCCCGCCATCTCGGGCCCGTCGGGCGTCTTGAGGAAGCGGCGGATTCCTTGCGCGAGATCGGCAAGTTCGTCGAGCATCTGCCGGACACGCTGACACGCGTGGAATCGGCCGTCGACCGGCTCGCAGCGTTCTCCGCCGGCGGCATCAAGCTCGATGACCAGACGGTCGACCGGCTTGCCGACGCCGGCACGCACGAGCTTTTCTGGACGCGTTGGGCGGTTCGGCTCGGCGGGCTCGCGCTCGTCGTCATGGCCGTCGCCTCTCTGTGGCGCTAAGACGGCCTGAGCGAGCGGCCTTTTCGACGGAGCGGCAAGGATGACGAAGCTCAAAGACAAGCGCATCCTGCTCATCATCGGCGGCGGAATTGCCGCCTACAAATGCCTGGAGCTCATCCGGCTTCTGAAGAAGGCAGGCGCCTCGGTCAGCACCGTGATGACCAAGGCGGCGCAGGAATTCGTCACACCGCTCGCCGTTGGCGCCTTGAGCCATGAACCGGTCTTCAGCGAGCTTTTCGACCGTCAGGCAGAGGAAGATATCGGCCATATCCGGCTGTCGCGGCAGGCGGATCTCATCGTCGTGGCACCGGCGACGGCCGACCGGCTGGCCCGGCTTGCCGCCGGTCTTGCCGACGATCTCGCAGGTGCCGTGCTGCTTGCGAGCGACAAGCCCGTGCTTCTTGCCCCCGCCATGAATCCGAGAATGTGGGTGCATCCGGCGACCCGGCGCAATGTCGCGCAGCTTCGCAGCGACGGCTATGGCGTCATCGGTCCCGAAGCCGGCGAAATGGCGGAAAGGGACGAGGCCGGCGAAGGCCGGATGAGCGAGCCACAGGCGATCTTTTCGGAGATTGAACGGCGCCTCTGCGGAACGCCGGAAGGCATGGGGGCATTGTCCGGTCGGCGCGTTCTCGTCACCTCAGGCCCGACGCATGAACCCATTGATCCGGTGCGCTATCTCGCCAACAGATCTTCCGGGCGGCAGGGTCACGCCATCGCTGGCGCCTTCGCCAGAGCCGGTGCGCATGTGACGCTCGTCTCCGGGCCCGTTACGATTCCTGCGCCTGACGGCGTGGACCTCGTGACCGTGGAATCGGCCCGTGAGATGCTCGCAGCGGTCGAAGCCGCACTTCCCGTCGATATCGCAGTTCTCGCCGCAGCCGTCGCCGATTGGCGGACGTCGGAAGAGGCGGAGCGAAAGCTGAAAAAGACGGAAACCGGCGCTCCGGCCCTCACCCTGGTGGAAAATCCGGATATCCTGGCCACGCTCTCGCGGCACCAAAAACGACCGCGCCTCGTCGTCGGCTTCGCCGCGGAGACCCATGACGTCGTTGCCCACGCCCGCGCCAAGCTGCAGCGCAAAGGCTGCGACTTCATCCTAGCCAATGATGTCTCACCCGGCTCCGGCATCATGGGCGGCACGGAAAACGCCGTGCAGCTCATCGGGCCCGCAAGCCACGAAGAATGGCCGCGAATGAGCAAGGAAGCCGTCGCTGAGCGCCTGGTGGCACAGCTCGGCTCTGAGCTTTCTTCCAAAATGTGAGGTGCCTCGGCCGCGCTGATCGCGGCCGGGCTTTCACGTCTTTTGGGCTATTGGCCGCCCTGGTTGATCTCTTCCGCCGAAGGCGTCTCGACGTTCCAGATCTCGCGGGCGTAATCGCGAATGGCGCGGTCTGCAGAGAACCAGCCGACCCGTGCCGTGTTCAAGATCGTACGACGCGTCCAGTCCTCCTTGTCCATGAACGCCCGATCGACCTTGCGCTGCTCGTCGAGATAGGCGGCAAAATCCGCCGTGACGAAGAAATAATCGTCATAGGAAAGCCGGTCGACAATGGCACGGAAGCGATTTGGATCCTCCGGCGAGAAAACGCCCGAGCCGATCGCATCGAGGACAGTCTTGAGGGTCTCGTTGCCGTCGATGACAGCGCGCGAATCGTAACCGGAGACGCGATAATTGGCGACATCCTCCGCGGTCAGACCGAAGATATGGATGTTATCGCGCCCGACCCGATCACAGATCTCGACATTGGCGCCGTCGAGCGTGCCGATCGTCAAAGCACCATTGAGAGCGAGCTTCATGTTGCCGGTGCCGGAGGCTTCCATGCCGGCGGTCGAAATCTGCTCGGAGAGATCGGCCGCGGGGATGATGCGCTCAGCGGTTGAGACATTGTAGTTCGGCAGGAAGACGATCTTCAGTCGGTCGCCGACCACAGGATCGCTGTTGACGGCCCGTGCGACATCATTGATCAACTTGATGATCAGCTTCGCCATCTCGTAGCCGGGAGCGGCCTTGCCACCAAAGATCTTGACGCGCGGCGTCCAGTCGGCGGCCGGATCGTTGCGGATGGCAAAATACTGCGCCACCGCCTCCATGATGTTGAGAAGCTGCCGCTTATACTCGTGCATGCGCTTGATCTGGACGTCGAACATGGCGTCCGGTGACACATGGATGCCGACGCGGCTCTGGATCTCCGTCACCAGACGGCATTTGTTCTCGTGTTTGGCGGCACGGAAGCGTTCGCGGAAGGCCGCATCCTCCGCATAGGGCGCCACCGCCTCGATGGCTTCCAGGTCGCCGATCCAGTCCTCGCCGATGGTCTCGATCAGGAGATCGCTCAGCGGCTTGTTGCACGAATGCAGCCAGCGCCGCGGCGTAACACCGTTGGTGACGCCGAGGATGCGGCTCGGATAGAGCGAATCGAGATCGTGGAAGACCGTTTGCTTCATCAGATCCGCGTGCAGGGCCGAGACGCCGTTGACGCGGTGGCTGCCGACAAAAGCGAGATGCCCCATCCGCACGCCCTGGCCATTGGTGTGGTCGACGATGCGCACGCGCTCCAGATCGAGCGTGCGCTTGGCGGCGGCGGCCGTCCGCAGATGCTGCTCGTCGATCCAGCGGATGATGTCGAGATGGCGCGGCAGAACGGAGCCGAAAAGCTGCAGCGACCAGCGCTCCAGAGCTTCCGGCATCAAGGTGTGGTTGGTGTAGGAAAGCGTATTGCGGGTGAGCTGGAACGCGACTTCCATCGACAGGCCGTGCGTGTCGACCAGAAGGCGCATGAGTTCGGCAACCGCGATCGCGGGATGCGTGTCGTTGAGCTGGATCGCCACCTTTTCCGGAAGCTTCGTGATGTCGTCATGCGACGACAGGTAGCGACGCAGGAGGTCCTGCAGCGATGCGGAGGTGAAGAAAAACTCCTGGCGCAGGCGGAGGTTCTTGCCTTCCTCGGTGGTGTCGTCCGGGTAGAGAATGCGCGACACCGTCTCCGCGCGCACCGCCGCCTCCATGGCGGAGAGATATTCGCCACGGTTGAAGCGATCGAGATCGACGCGTTTGGCGGGTTTGCCGGCCCAAAGCCTGAGCGTGTTGACGTGACGGCCGCGCCAGCCGGCGATCGGCGTGTCGTAGGCTGCGGCCAGCATGACTTCTGCCGGATGCCAGATCGGCTTGCCGTCCGGCGTGGTGATCACCTCGCCGCCGAAGGGAATGTTGTAGACGACCTCGGGGCGCTCGAACTCCCAATTGTGACCGGTGACCAGCCAATCCTCCGGCTCCTCCGCCTGCCAGCCATCGCGAATCGACTGACGGAAGAGGCCGTTCTCATAGCGAATCCCGTAACCGTGGGCCGGAATGCCCAGGGTCGACATGGAATCGAGGAAGCAGGCCGCAAGGCGCCCTAGGCCGCCATTGCCCAAGGCGGCATCGGGCTCTGAGCGCAGGATCTCGTCGTAGTCGGCACCGAGCTCCGTCAGCGCTTCACGCACCGGAGCTTCAAGCCCGAGATTGATGATCGTGTCTTTGAGCAGACGGCCGATCAGAAATTCCATCGACAGGTAATAGACCCGCTTCTGGTCCTGATCGTAGGCGCGGCGCGTGGAGGCCATCCAGTGATCAACAAGCTGATCGCGTACAGCCAGAATGAGCGCGGCGCTCCAATCCTGGCGGACCGAATGCTCCGGATCCTTGCCGACCGCATATTTCAGCTTCTCGATGATGAGCCTTTTCACATCTTCCGCATCCTCGATGCGGCGCGAAAGAGTGACGGCTGTCGCTGCATTCATGATCGCGCTCCTCGCGATTGTTGCCCGACGCGCATGCGCGTTTGGGCAATTTGACACCCACACAAACGGCCGTGACAGCTGACCGGCCGGGCGGGTTCAATGAGGTTTATCTGTTCGTGGCATCGCAACTCCGAGACGAAGCCACTCTATCAAGGCCTGCCTACAGGAATCGGCCGATCCTTGCCTGCCTCAATTTCCTGCAGCACCTGGCTGAATTGCGCGCGCAATTTGCTCTTTTCGACCTTCCCCATGGTGTTGCGGGGCAGGTCCTCCACGAAAATAAGGGCCTTCGGTTGCTTAAAGCTTGCGAGCTTCTCGGCCAGGACGGCACTCAGCTTCTCCGCTTCGGGCGCTTTCCCCGGCGCGGGAACGACGAGCGCGATCACCGCCTCCCCGAAATCGGGATGCGGAACCCCGATGACTGCTGACTCCAAAACGCCGGCGCAGGCATCGAGGACAATTTCGATCTCCTTCGGATAGATGTTCAGACCGCCGGAAATGATCAGGTCCTTGGCCCGCCCGACGATGTGAACATAGCCCGCTTCGTCGATCAGGCCGAGATCTCCGGTGCGAAACCACCCATCATGGAATTCCTCCGCCGTCTTCTCCGGCATGCGCCAATAGCCCATGAAGACGTTCGGTCCTTTCACCTCGATGACGCCGATCTCGCTCATCTTCTTCGGCGAACCCGTTTCCGGATCGGCGATGCGAAGATCGACGCCTGGCAAGGGCAGGCCGACCGTTCCAGGTCGGCGATCGCCCACATAAGGGTTCGACGTGTTCATGCTCGTTTCCGTCATACCGTAGCGTTCCAAGACGGCATGGCCGGTCCGTTCGAGAAAGGCAGCATGGGTTGCAGGCAGGAGGGGTGCGGAACCGGAAATGAAAAGTCGTACTTCCTGCACCAGTTTGTGCACAAGGCGCGGATCGTCAAGAAGACGGGTGTAAAAAGTCGGCACCCCCATCATCACCGTGGCTTGCGGCAGGGCCTCGATCACCAGGTCGAGATCGAAGCGGGGCAGGAAAATCATCGACGCCCCGGCGGCAAGAACGACATTGCACGCCGTGAAAAGACCGTGAGTGTGGAAGACCGGCAGCGCGTGGAGAAGGACGTCATCTTCCGAAAACTGCCAAAGGTCCGTCAAGGTGAGGGCGTTGGAGACGAGGTTGTCGTGGCTCAGCATCGCGCCCTTGGAACGGCCGGTCGTGCCGGAGGTGTAGAGGATCGCAGCGAGGTCGTCGTCGGCCCGCGCCACCGTCTTGAATTGATCGCCGGCCGAAACACCGAGGCGATCGAGACTGCCTGAGGCTTTTTCGCGCTTCTTGCGCACACCGAGCGTCTCAAGCCGTGCCCCGGCTTCTTCCGCGACCGGTGAGAGGATCTCCGCTTTAGCGGGATCGCAGACGAAGAGTGCCGGCTCGGCATCTTTCAGAAAATACGCGACCTCGGCCGGCGTATAGGCGGTGTTGAGGGGCAGGAAGACGGCCCCGGCGCGAACGGTCCCGAGATAGAGAAGCACCGCCTCAATGCTCTTTTCGACCTGCACAGCGACTCGGTCGCCGGGCTTCACCCCAAGTTTGACGAGCGCATTGGCAAAGCGGGCGGAGCCGTTTTCCACGTCGGCATATGTCAGCCTTCGCCCGTCCGTCAGGCGCGCAAAGGGCGCGGCTTTGATCGCGGCGGGAAAAAGGGCGGCGAGACGGGTATAGAGATTGCGATCCATGACCGCCATTCAGGCAGCTCACACGTTTTTGAACAAGAGGTGGCGCGGCCGCAGGCACAAAGACCTTCAATCGCCCGTGATCGCCTCAGCAAGAAGACGCTTGCCGTCCTTCACGTCGCGCGCGAAATCGCGCCAGCTCGATTCCACTGCGACGGCCAGCCATTGGTCAAGCGCGGAGCGCGGCATCTCTTCCACCTCAGCGCCCGCCTTCCGATACATCTGCACCAGCCGGTCGTCCTGGGCGCGGGATTCCCGCGCAGCCCAGGCCGTGACTTTTTCGCCCGCCGCTTTGAGAGCGGCGCGTTCGTCCTCACTCAATGCTTCCCAGCTCGGGCGCGCGATGACGATCGGCTCGTAGCTGAACCAGAGAGCGTCGCTGCCGGGCGCCGTCAGACATTTGGCGGCACGCGCCAGTTCGGGGTCGGCAAGGACGGAGGATGAGGCAAGCGCGCCATCGATGACCCCGCCCGCAAGGGCTGCAGCGAGACGTGCACGCGGCGCCCGCGCCACCGACGCTCCGGATTTCGTCAGGACGGTGCGCAGAGGCTCGCCCTCGGCATGCAGGGTCTTGCCGCTCGTCGATGGCGGCCCTTCAAGACAGGCCCCGGAGGAGACGAAACCGCCGGCAAGCCAGGCATCGGCGAGAACGATCATGCCAGCATTGTCGAGATGGGTCTTGAGGTCGGCCATGAAGGCCGACCGGGCAAGGGCGTCCGCATCGGCATGCCGGCGCGCCAGACCGGGCATCGACGCCGCCCCGAAAATTGGATCAGAAGAGGTGGCCGCAGCGAGCGGCAGAGCCGCGACATCGACGCGGCCGGTCGCGAGCCGGTCCCAGAGAGCCTCGGGCTCGAAGGCTTCGGCCTTCGAACCTCCCGACAGACGGCTCAAGACGAGGTCGGCCTTCTCTTCGCCGAGCGCATGTTCGAGTTCGTCGATCATCGCGCCAGAGAAGCTCTCCGCACCGCCCGCCGTCACCTGCCCGGTGCGGAGCATGGCTGCGGTTGCCGGGAATTCTGAAGCAATGAGGCAAGCGAGGCTCAAAACGGCCACGAGGGCGTGGCGAGCTCGCAGATTTGGCGCAAAGGTTCTTTGAAAAGGCATCAAGGCTCCAGCCAGGCTAAGCTCGACCGCCCCACCCTCTCGGGTTCTGGCGCTGGAATCGGCCGGCGATGGGTATGAAAACGCACCGTCCGCGGGGAATTGGACGATTGAAGGGCGAGTGCGGGGAAAGCCCCGCTTGATTTCGCGTCTCTTAGGCCGTCATCTCGCCGACGCACCGGCAAGCGATTCGAGTTGCACATGAATAGGTTCGCTCAGGCGATCATTCTTTCATGGGGGTGGCGCCGGCGGGGCATCGCTTTTTCGGCCGGAGCGGTTTCGGCCCTCGCGCAAGCGCCCTTCTTTCTGTTCCCGCTCCTGTGGCTGACGCTGCCGGTTCTCGTGCTTCTTATCGATGGCGCGGTCTCGTCGCGGTTTTCTGGCCGCACCGGACGCTCGATGGCGGCTTTCGGGACCGGATGGTGGTTCGGCTTCGGCTATTTCCTCGCCGGACTTTGGTGGGTCGGATCGGCCTTTCTCGTGGAGGCGGATCAGTTCGGCTGGCTGATGCCCTTCGCGGTCGTCCTTCTGCCCGCCGGCCTCGCCATCCTCTGGGGTCTCGGGGTCGTGGCGGCGCGGCTTATCTGGTCCGGCAGCGGCTGGCGGATCTTCGCTCTCGCATTCGGGCTCGGCGGCGCCGAGTGGCTGCGCGGCCATCTCTTCACCGGTTTCCCGTGGAACGCTATCGGTTATGCGCTGACGGCCGGCGAAGTGATGATGCAGTCGGCTTCGCTTGCCAATGTCTACGCCTTGAGCTTCCTCGCCGTCGTCATCTTCTCAGCGCCCATCACGCTGCTGACTGGAGAACGACGCAGATACGTGGCGCCCCTCCTATCGGTCGCCGTGGTTCTGGCGCTCGCGGCTTACGGGCTTTCGCGTCTCGGGTCCGCCTCAGATGCGACCGTGCCAGACATCAATCTCCGCATCGTCCAGCCTGCCGTCGACCAAGCGCAGAAATGGCTGCCGGAGAACCGGAATCGCGTGTTTCAGGATTATCTGACGCTCAGTGCCGAAGCCGGCCGCCATCCTCTCGATGGGGAAACGCTGGTGGTCTGGCCGGAAACCGCCCTGCCCTTCATCCTGACGGACGAGCCCGGCGCACTCGCCGCCATCGGCCGGCTCCTGCCGCAAGGCGCGCATCTCGTCACCGGAGCGGCGCGGCTCGAAAATGAACCGGACGGCAGCCGCCGCGTGTTCAACTCGATCTACCTCATCGACAGCGACGGAACGATCGTCGGATCGTACGATAAGGTGCATTTAGTACCGTTCGGAGAGTACCTTCCGCTGCAAGATTTGCTCGATCGCATCGGGCTTCAGCAGCTGTCTTTGCTCGGCGGCGGGTTCTCATCCGGCACGCGTCGGCGCACCCTCACGCTGCCGTCAGCACCGCCCTTCGTCCCCCTGATTTGTTACGAAATTATCTTTCCTGGTGAGATTCTCGTCGACGACGGTAGCCGCCCAGGTTTCATCTTGAACGTCACCAACGACGCCTGGTTCGGACATACGCCAGGGCCCTATCAGCATCTCCATCAGGCACGAGTTCGCGCTGTGGAAGAGGGCTTACCGGTGGTGAGAGCCGCCAATACCGGCATTTCGGCGATCATCGACTCCTACGGCCGCATCAGGGTGAGCGCAAAGCTCGGCACTAAGACTTTCATCGATGGCGGCCTTCCTGAAGCCGCTGAAATTCCCATGGCTGCACGCTGGGGTGGCATATTTACGTTAATTCACTTGTTAATCTGTTTTTCAGCCGGATTTTGGGCCCTGAGGCGAGAAAACGTGCCCGTACCATTGACTCCCGGGGCCTCCAGGCAGAAACGGTGACCCTAGGTTACCAAGTGATCGGACGCCACGAACCGACCCAATCGCGGGCATGATCGGCCCAAGAAAAATTGGCCGTAGCGTGTAAGGAAAAACATGAACGAAAAGCGGAAGCCGAAGTCGCCGGACGAAATCGACGCTCACATCGGCAGGCAGGTCCGGATGCGCCGTAAGATGGCCGGGCTGTCTCAAGAGAAGCTTGGCGAGCAGCTCGGCGTCACGTTCCAGCAAATACAGAAATACGAAAAAGGTGCAAACCGCATCGCGGCCAGCCGACTCTTCCAGATCGCTGAAGTTCTTGGCAGTCCCTTGTCTTATTTCCTGCCTGACAATTCAGGGAATGGCAGCGAGGAAGGTTTCGCAGAGCGCCAGACGGCCTTCGTGATGGACTTCGTCTCAACAGCCGAAGGCGTGGAACTGAACCGTTCCTTCACGCACATCAAAAGCAGCAAGGTTCGCCGCCGCCTGATCGAACTGGTTTCTGAAATCGCGCGCGACCAAACGGACGACCCAGGCCAGGCATAGCTGGCGGGCGAGGCCACAACCGGCGATCTGCATCCCACCTTCTCAGGTTTTATCGCCGAAACCAGCGTGACGGCCGCTCACGACGTCTGGGCAACCGCTCGACCGATGCGGTGAAGCTCGGCGCCATGACGGCGCAGCCATCTGCGCGCTTCTTCGTAGCCGGGATAGAGTTCGCCCACGAGACGCCAGAAGCGCGGCGAGTGATTCATTTCGCGCAGATGGGCGACTTCATGGGCCGCGACATATTGCAGCACATGCGGCGGCGCGAGAACGAGCCGCCAGGAAAACGACAGCGTCCCCGTCGATGAACAGGAGCCCCAGCGACTCCTGGTGTCGCGCACGGCGATGCGTCGGTGCCGGACGCCCAGCACGTCGCAATAGGCGCCAACCGCCTCACTCAGGTCACGACGCGCCTGACGCTTCAGCCAATCGGAGAGACGCCGCTCCAGATGGCGCGGATCGCCCGGAACGACGACGGCGCGCCCTTCTTCCATATCCAAAATGCGGACGAGACCGCGTGACGGATCCGTCTTGATGAGGCATTGTTCTCCCCGCAGCGAAAAGTACGTCCCCGGCACAAATGGGGCTCCACCCTCATGCGCCCGCATCCGCTCGGCAAGCCAGTCGCGGTGGCCGGCCAGAAAGCTCTCTCCCGCAGAGAGCGGCACAAAGGCAGGCAGCGTCAAAAGCGGTTCACCCGTCGCCGCGTCGAGACGCAGGATCATGCGCCGGGCCCGGCTCGAGCGGCGTACCTTCACGGCAAGCTCGCTCTCCTGAAAGGCAAGACGACAGGTTTCGGGGGTTTTGCGGCGGGAGAATCGCATAGCAGGCACTATGCCTCGTCTTCTGGCCCGGCCAAAGCCATTGCTCCAGTGGCGCGCAGACTTCGCTGAGCCGGCTGATCCCGATTGGTCGAATGCCGCCGCGGGGCTGACATCTCGACCGTAGAGACCATCGTCGAAACAGCCCCGACAACGACAAACGGGGCCTTGTGGGCCCCGCTGTCTTCGCAATCAGGCTGGGATCTTAGAACGCGCGCTGCGCTCCCTCGTCCGTACGCCGGCGGTACTCGGCCATGAAGCGATCGAACTCTTCCTTGTCCTTCGCCCGCCGCAATTCCTTGACGAAGCCTTCGAACTCGCTGCGCATACCTTCGATCTTGCGGCGCTCTTCCTCGAGCCGCTCCAACTCGCGGGTGCGATACTCGTCGAAGGCGATATTGCCGGTGTCGCCGACACCAAATCCGGCTTGGCGTGTGATGCCGCCGAACTGGCTGCGGAATTGATTGCGCATGTCCTGTCCGAACCGGACCAATTCCTGGCCCCAGATCATCCAGGCCAGCATGGCAAGGCCCAGCGGCCAGAACAGAGCAAAACCGATCACCATTAGAAGAATGTTCAGTGGTGACCAGCGACCCCGAGTCGAACAGGCCCGATTGGCAGTAACAGTTTGGTTCATCGAACTCCCCTCAAGCAGTGGATGAACTGGAGATGGGGAGCGCAAAATCGGGATTCAAGAAAAACCGGACGCCAGCCGCCACAACCGGCTTTCGGTCTCTCACGACAACGACGGCCGCATCCCGACGGTCAAGTGCTTCAAGAACGCGGCACCAGCGAACGGAAAAGCCCGCTCAGTGCCGTATTTCAGTGGCCATGCCCATCATACGTCGCGCCTGCGCCACCCAACTCTCGAGCGCCTCGCCGGCGTGTGGCGACATCTCCCCTTGCAAGGCTTCCATCGCCTCGCTCGTCATCTCGGCAAGCTGGCTCACCTGGAAGATGCCGAACTCGTTGAGGCTGTCGGCCGCCGCCGGGCCGAGTCCAACGATTTCGGTCAGGTCTGTCGCCACCGCGGGCAGATTGTCTACGGCAAGCGCCGAGAAGCCCATCGCGTCGGCAAAACGCGCATGATAATCCTCGCGCGGATTGCTGCGCACGGCCTCCGCCGCCCCGTTCAGGGGCTTGGCATCCTCACGCGCGAAACGGCGGATGAAATCTGCGATGACGGGCACGATTTCCTTGCGGAAACGGCTGCCGTTGAAAACACCATAATGGCCGACCTTCGGCTGCAGGTGATGCTTTTTCATCTCTTCGGGCAGGCTGGAGCACAAGGACTGCGCCGCTTCCGTCTGGCCGACACCCGAAATGTCGTCGCGCTCGCCTTCCACCGTCAAGAGTGCCGTCTTTTTGATGAGGTCCGGGCGAACCAACCTCCCACGATGGCGCATCTCTCCGCGCGGCAGATCGTGACGGATGAACACGGTCTCGACCGTCTGCAGATAAAACTCCGCTGTCAGATCCATGACGGCGAGATACTCGTCATAGAAATCACGGTGCTTTTCGGCACTGTCGCCGTCACCGTCAACGAGGTGCTGGAAGAACTCGTGGTGGGCACTCACATGCCGGTCGAGGTTCATGCTCATGAAGCCCGAGAGTTGCAGGAAGCCCGGATAAACGGCCCGCATGAAGCCCGGATGCGGAAACGGCACGTTCATGATGACGTGGCGGCGGAACCAGTCCACGCTCTTGCCGTCGGCGAACATGTTGACGGCAGTCGGGTTGCGTCGCGTGTCGATCGGCCCGCCCATCAGCGTCATGGAGGCAGCCTGGCAGGGATCATCGTCTTCCGCCATCACGGCGGCCGCGGCGAGGACCGGGACGGACGGCTGGCAAACCGCCATGACATGCGTCCCGGAGCCCAGATGGTGCAGCATCTCGACGATGTAATCGACGAAATCATCGAGATCGAAATGCCCCTTGGACAGAGGCACCATGCGCGCATCGGTCCAGTCGGTGATGAAGACCTCGTGGAAGGGCAGCATCGCTTCCACAGTGCCGCGCAGCAAAGTGGCGTAATGGCCAGACATCGGCGCAACGATCAGAAGCTTCGGATCGCGCGGCCGGTCAGATGGCAGATTGCGCTTGAAGTGAAGAAGATCGCAGAAGGGTTTCGACCACACCACGCGTTCTTCGATGGCAACGGTCTTGCCGTCGACCTCGACGTCCTTCAGCCCGAACTCGGGCTTGCCGTAGCGGCGCGTCGTCCGTTCAAACAACTCCGCCGCTGCGGCGACCGAACGGCCAAACGGCGTCTCTGCGAAGGGGTTGAAAGGGTTCTGGAAGGCGAGCCGGGTCACATCTGCCATCGCGCGCCACGGCGCAAGCACGGCGTGATTTAGCTCGTAGAACTGATAGATGCCCACGTTTCCCGCCTTTTCCTTATCGGAATGGCAGCGCATTCTGGCGCTGCACAATAGTCTTCCGCGTTGCAGAATAGGCCGTTTAGGCGCAAACGCAACTGCGGCAGACCCAAAGTCTTCAGGTTGAAAGCTTGCGCGGACCTGTTATTCGCCAAGCTGAAGCAGCGCGCCCGAGCGACGGGCAGAGCGCAAAAAGGCTGCAAAAGCAATGGATGCGGCGGACAAATAAACAAGATTGAGGCCGCCGGCCCACAACATCTCGCCGACGTCGAAACGATTCTCCAAAATGAGGGCGCGCATCCCTTCGAAGACATGCGTGGGCGGCAGCGCCAGCGATATGGGCTGCAGCCAGGCGGGCAGAACCGTCACGGGGTAGTACACACAGGCGAGCGGAAGCAGGAGGAACGAGACGCTCCAAGCGAAACTCTCCGCACCGAGCCCGTTGCGCAGAACGATGCCGCAGGCGAGAAGCCCGATCGTCCAACTTGTCATGATGAGATTGGCGAAGAAGGCGGCGAGCGCCAGACCCAGCCCCCACAGATTGAAGCCGAAGAAGACGATCGCCATCACCGTGACCGGCATCAGCCCGATCAGGAGCCTGATGATGCTCATCACGCCGAGGGCGGCCAGAAGCTCGTACATCCTGAGCGGCGTCATCATCAGATTGCCGAGGTTGCGCGACCACATCTCCTCCAGGAAGGAGACCGAAAAGCCGATCTGGCCGCGAAACAGGATGTCCCACAAAAGGACGGAGCCAATGAAGGCCCCGCCAGCGAGCGCGGCAACAGAGGTCTTCTCGGCCAGATAAGTCTGCAAGAAGCCCCACATCAGCATCTGTACGGTCGGCCAGTAGACGAGGTCGACGAAGCGGGGCCAGGAGCCTCTGAGAAGATACCAATAGCGCAGAACGAGCGCGAAGATGCGGTTGAGGGAGGCAGAGAGCATCGAGTCGTCCTTGAGCGTTCCGGCGGCGAAAAGGCTGGGCGAAGCGGCCGCCCGGCAATCGTAGACCCGCCGCCGCAGCGCGAAAAGCCGGCAATAAACCGGAGAAAAACGCCGCTGACCGGGTCCCGACCCATCGCGTCGACCCTTTCCTCGCGCCGCCCCCTCCCTTCGGCGACCATCATTGCCTAAGGTCCTCGCCGACAAATTCAGCGAAGAGGAAGCCTCATGGTCTATGGCATCATCGGCGTCGGAGCGATCGCTGAGGCGATCGTGGAAGGCTTGTGCAGCGTCGACGTGGGCGCGCCCGCAATCGTGCTGTCGCCGCGCAATGCCGAGATTGCCGCCGATCTCGAGCAGAGATACGCAAGCGTCACCGTCGCGGAGGACAATCAGGCCGTCATCGATCGCTGCTCGGTCGTGATCCTTGCCGTCAGGCCGCAGGATGCGGCGGCGGCGCTCAAGGATCTCGTCTTTCCCAAAGAGCGCCCGGTCATCAGCCTGTTGGCCCGCACACCGCTTGCGCAGCTTTCTTCGCTCGTCGCGCCGGCCACAAAGATCGCGAGAGCCATCCCGCTGCCGCCCGTGCGCACCCGCTCAGGCATCACGCCCGTCTTCCCGGCCGGCGGGGAAGCCAAAGCCCTGTTCGAGACGCTGGGCAGCGCCGTCGAGCTGCCGAGCGAAGAGAGCTTTGAGGCTTTTGCTACGGCTTCGGCGACGGTCGCAGCACATTTCGCCTATCTCAACACCATCGCCGGATGGCTTGCCGCACAGAACGTGCCCCAGGACGCCGCGTCACGCTATATGGCTGCGGTCTTCGCTGGAGTGGCCGGCTCGCTCCAAGACGAAAAGCCGGACTTTGAGCGGCTCGCCAAAGATCACGCCACGCCTGGGGGGATCAACGAGGCGTTTCTTGCCGCCCTCACAAAGGCCGGGGTCTTCGACAAGGTGAAAGACGGTCTCGACGAGCTCGCCGCGAAAACTTCGCTTTCCTAGCGTTTCAGCCGGCGCGTCAGGCCGCCTCACCCTGCCTGCGACCGCGGGCGACATCGAGGAAGACGTCTTCCATCGTCTCGCGGCCGTAGCGCGAGATAAGCTCGGAGGGGGCGCCCTGATCGACGATGATGCCGCCCTTCATCATGACGACGTCGTCGCAGAGACGCTCAACCTCGGGCATGTTGTGCGAGGCGAGGAGAATGGTGGCGCCCCGTTCGCGGCGATAGCGCTCCAGATGGGTGCGCACCCAGTCCGCAGTATCGGGATCGAGCGAAGCGGTCGGCTCGTCTAGGAGGAGGACCTCAGGGCGATTGATCAGGGATTTTGCCAGGGCGACGCGGGTTTTCTGTCCGGCGGAGAGCTTACCCGACGGGCGGTCGAGAAAATCCCGAAGCGCCAGCTCGCCGGCGAGCTCGTCGATGCGCTCCTTGAGGTCGGCGACACCGTAGAGCCGCCCGAAGACTTTGAGGTTCTGCCGTACGGTGAGCCGCATCGGCATTTCCACGTAGGGACTTTCGAAATTGATGCGGTGGAGCACCTGGTAGCGCTGATGCGCCATATCGGCGCCGAGGATGCGGGCTTCCCCGGAACTCGGCGTGATCAATCCCATCAGCATGGCGATCGTCGTCGTCTTGCCGGCGCCATTGCCGCCGAGGAGGCCGGTGACGGAGGCTGCAGGGACCGAAAAGCTGATACCGTCGACGGCGCTGACCGAGCCGTAGCGCTTGGCGAGGCGGGTCACCGCAATCGGACTGACGCCCAGCTGTTGCATCCTCGTGATCCTCACGCATTGCTTCGCCGAGGCCGGGTGCAGTCCCTGCCCCCTCCGGCCGAATGGCTTTGGAAGAATTTGCTGAGATTACGGATGGAAGGCCGGGACTTCCAGCCTCACTCGCGCGGCTCGCGGGTCACATCTTCGCCGAACCCCCCTTCGACGAGGGCAGCAAGCGCCTCAAGCGCGGCATCCGCATCCGGCCCGACGGCGGCGATATCGATGAAACAACCGGGCGCGGCGGCAAGCGTCATCAGACCCATGATGGAGGTGCCGCCAACGCTTTGCCCGTCCTTGATCACCACGACCTCTGCATCGAAACAGCTTGCGAGCTTCACGAACTTAGCCGAAGCGCGTGCGTGAAGACCCCGCTTGTTGCAAATGGTCAGGCGCCGCAAGGGCAGGCTTTCCAGAGCGATCGTGGTCATTTGGCGGATAAGATCCGACTGGCAACGTTGATGTATTTCCGCCCGGCATCCTGCGCCGCAACCGTCGCCTCGTCGAGTTCCGCATCGCCGCGGATGCTTGCGAGCTTGATCAGCATCGGCAGATTGACGCCGGCCACGACCTCGATGCGGCCGGGCTCCATCACCGAAATCGCAAGATTCGAAGGAGTGCCACCGAACATGTCGGTCAACAGGATCACGCCATCGCCGGCGTCGACCTCCTGGACCGCCTGAACGATGTCCTGGCGTCGATCCTCCATATCGTCATCGGGGCCGATGGAGATCGTCGCGCAGCCCTGCTGAGGTCCCACCACATGTTCCAAAGCAGCACGAAATTCAGAAGCGAGCTGACCGTGGGTGACAAGGACTAATCCGATCATACGGGGTTTGCCGATCCATTGTGCAAGGGCCGCCATCTTGGCCACAAAAATGCGTCACCTTGCAAGTCCCTCGCGCGACTGAAGGGCTGCAGCGAGCGCCGTTCGCACGAGCAGCAGCGTCGCAGGGCTGCGCGCTGGAGCCGGCTGGCGCGGCACGCGTATCCCGGCGATCTCCGTCACGAGATCGCCGGCATCCGGCAGACGTTCGAGAGCCGCTTCGGGGAGAAGGTCGATAACGAGGCGAATCACCGCTGCCTGTTCATGAGGCAGCCGCACGAGCCCACGGCCGCGCAGCTCCATCAGCCCCTCTGTCACGGCAGGCGGCGTGACGACGAGACGGCCATGGCAGGCGGTCAGATCGCAATAATCATCGGCAACGAGGCGCCCTCCCTCCGCAAGGATCGACCAGGCGAGCATGGATTTGCCGCTGCCCGACGCGCCTCTGATGAGAATGCCGGCGCCTTGCCAGAGAACACAGCTTGCGTGCAGCCGCAGCGACATCGTCCCTCAATCGGCGGCGGGCAGGACGACCGTAAAGCGCGCTCCGGCCACAGACCCGTCCTGGTTGCGCCTGTTTTCCGCAGTGATGGTGCCGCGGTGCGCCACCACGATCTGCCGCGAAATCGCAAGGCCGAGACCGGAATTGTTGCCGAAAGCCTCCTTCTCGGGACGGTCGGTATAAAAACGCTCGAAAATGCGCTCGAAATTGTCTTCCGGGATGCCGCGGCCGTCATCATCGACCACAACCACGATACGTCCGGGCAGGCGTTCGGCAACGACGCGCACCACGCCATCATCGGGAGAGAAGGAAAGCGCGTTGTCGATCAGATTGTTGAACACCTGGCCGAGGCGGCTGTCATGGCCGAGGACGTAGAAGGCGTCCTTGCCGAATTTGCCGGCCTTCAGGCTCAAGGTGAGTTGGCTCGGATCGGTCGTGCGCACCTCGCGCGCGACACTCACCACGGCCTCAAGGAGGCGGGCAATGTCCACCGGCTCCGTATCCTCGCGCGCCAATTCGGCGTCGAGCCGGGAGGCGTCGGAGATGTCGCTGATCAGCCGATCGAGACGGCGAACGTCGTGCTTGATGACATCGAGAAGCCGTTCCCGGTTCTCCTCGCTGCGGGCGATCGGCAAGGTCTCCACCGCACTTCTGAGCGAGGTCAGCGGGTTCTTCAGCTCATGCGCAACGTCGGCGGCGAAGCGTTCGATCGCATCCATGCGGCTGTAGAGCGCATTGGTCATATCACGCAGCGAACGCGCCAGATGGCCGATCTCGTCCTTGCGCTCGCCGAAATCGGGGATCTGCATGCGCGAACGCACACCGCGACCGACCCTTTCCGCGGCCTGAGACAGGCGGCTGATGGGGCCTGCGATCGTGCTGGCCAGCAGGATCGACAAAAGGACGGTCGAGCTCGCAGCGACCAGGAAGACGCGGAAAATGCCCATGCGCTCGGCATGCACGATCGCGTCGATGTCGCCCGATTCCGTCGACAACAGCAGGGCGCCGAGAACCGCACGGAAGCGCTGGACGGGCACAGCGACGGACACGATCAGTCCGCCATCTTCGCCGACACGGACCACGGAGCCCGCCTGGCCCGAGAGCGCATTGACCACTTCGGGATAGGCCCGTCCGTCGCCGGCACCGACCTCGTGATATTTCGGCAGATCGCCCCGCCGCAGCCAGAGACGGAATTTGTCCCAGGATTTGTCCCACCAGGAGCGGGTCTCTTCCGGCGCGGGCAGATCGAAGCGCAGGATCTGACCGCGCGTATAAAGGCCTTTGGAATCGACGATCAGATTGCCTTCCTGATCGTAAAGGCGGCCGCGAATGCGCGTCGGCGTCATCAGCCGCTTCAACAAGGGCGCAACACGCTCAGGATTGATCGGAAAATCAGCCGATGTCTCGCCGACATCGAAGGGGGAGACGCTTTCGCCCGCCTGCAATTCCAGGAGCTTGTCAGGGTCGATGGTGATCGCGTCGGTTTCGACGGTCGCCTGCGCGGCGATCGCCGCTGCAATGATCTCACCCTGCGTTCTCAGGCTCTCGACGCGCGCATCGATCAAGCCGGCGCGAAACTGGTTGAGGTAAAGGACGGCAAGGACGAGCGCGATGAGCCCAGCGAGATTGAGAGTGACGATGCGCCGGCTGACGCTCGAAAAACTCGCCTGGGCCAGAATCGACAGACCACGGGCGAACGGCAGGACCAGGAGCCGCCGCCAGCGTCGGCGCCTGGCCGCTTCACTGTGCCGCGGCGTCTCCTCACGCCCGTGCGTCTTGCCTGGATGCGTCTCAGCCACCATGGGCTAAAGCGCTCTCATGTCTCGCGGAAGCGATATCCGACACCGTAGAGGGTCTCGATCATATTGAACTCGTCATCGACGGCCTTGAACTTCTTGCGAAGCCGCTTGATGTGGCTGTCGATGGTGCGGTCATCCACATAGACCTGATCGTCATAGGCCGCATCCATCAGCGCGTTGCGGCTTTTGACCACGCCCGGGCGCTGAGCCAGCGCAAAGAGAATCAGAAACTCCGTGACGGTCAGGGTCACATTCTCGTTATTCCAGGTGCAGGTGTGGCGCTCCTGATCCATGACAAGGGCGCCGCGCTCCAATGTCTTCGAACTGTCGCCGGTGCGCGCGGGGCCCATTTCCTTAGGCTGAGCGCGGCGCAGGACGGCGCGTACTCGTTCGACCAGAAGGCGCTGTGAGAACGGCTTCTTGATGAAATCGTCAGCCCCCATTTTGAGGCCGAAAAGCTCGTCGATCTCTTCGTCCTTCGAGGTCAAGAAGATCACGGGAAGGTCGGTCTTCTGCCGCAGCTTGCGCAGGAGCTCCATGCCGTCCATGCGCGGCATCTTGATATCGAGGATGGCGAGGTCTGGTGGGGCCTGCGTCAGCCCGTCCAGCGCGGAGGCGCCGTCGTTGAAGGTGGTGACGCGATAGCCTTCCGATTCCAGCGTCATCGCCACGGAAGTCAGGATGTTGCGATCGTCATCCACGAGTGCGATGGTCGCCATGGGTGATGCTCCTACGGGTGGTTTGCGGCGGCAAAGACTGCGCCTGCGCCGCTCTTGTGACAGAATGCGAACGAATTGTGGCAGGTTGCACAAAAAATGCCGTTGCGGAACATGAGAAATCTGTAAGGTTCCATAACTTAAAAGATGCCTGCCATCGCAGAGGCACAACTGCGAATTAGGGATCAGAGTTGCAAATGTCGCTCTTGCGACTGCGCATATCACCCGTCTATGCAGAAACAGGAGTGGCCGGCTCCGGGGGGATGTCCGGCCCAAAGACATATAGGAGTGAATGGTGGAGGAGAGTGGCAAGCGCAACCCCGCATGCGGGGTCGAAGCTGTTGGGCTTGATAGGGTCAAAAGGGTTTTCTGGAATCTTCCGCAGGCGGAGCTTGCCGAGCACGCCATCCGGCGAGGCGAGGCCCGCTTTTCTTCAGACGGTGCCGTTGTCGCCACGACGGGCAAGCACACCGGTCGGTCGCCGAAGGACAAGTTCATCGTCCGCGACGAGAAGACGGAAAACACCATCTGGTGGGGTGGCAACGGCGCCATGGAGCCGGACGCCTTCGAGCGTCTGCGCGAGGATTTTCTCGCCCATGCCGACGGCATGACGCTTTATGCACAGGACATGTGCGGCGGCGCCGATCCGGTTCATCGCCTCAATGTGCGTGTCTATACCGAGCTCGCCTGGCATTCGCTGTTCATTCATAACCTCCTGCGCGTACCCGACGCAGAGGCCCGCGCCTCCTTCCTGCCGGAGTTTACGGTCATCGATCTGCCGAGCTTCAAGGCGGATCCCGAGCGGCATGGCTGCCGCACCGAAACCGTGATCGCCGTCAACTTCTCGAAGAAGCTCATCCTCATCGGCGGGTCCGCCTATGCCGGCGAGATCAAGAAGTCGGTCTTCACGCTTCTCAACTATCTCCTGCCGGAGAAGGGCGTGATGCCGATGCATTGCTCGGCCAACGAAGCCGACAATGGCGACGTCGCCATCTTCTTCGGCCTGTCGGGCACCGGCAAGACGACGTTGTCGGCCGATCCTGAGCGCACGCTCATCGGCGACGACGAGCATGGCTGGAGCGAAAACGGCGTCTTCAATTTCGAAGGCGGCTGCTATGCGAAGACGATCCGGCTTTCCGCTGAGCAGGAGCCGGAAATCTACGCGGCCTCGACGCGCTTCGGCACAGTTCTGGAAAACGTCGTCCTCGACGAAGATACGCGCAAGCCGGACTTCGACGACGGATCGCTGACGGAAAACACGCGCTCCGCCTATCCGCTCGACTATATCGCCAATGCGAGCGAGACGGGCATGGGTGGTCAGCCCAACCATATCGTCATGCTGACCTGCGACGCGTTCGGCGTTCTGCCGCCGATCTCCAAGCTCACGGCCGAGCAGGCGATGGTACATTTCCTGTCCGGCTATACCGCCAAGGTGGCAGGCACCGAACGCGGTGTGACCGAACCGGAAGCGACCTTCTCGACCTGCTTCGGCGCACCGTTCATGCCGCGCCTTCCCGCCGTCTATGGCGATCTGCTGCGCGAGCACATCAACAAGCACGCCGTCACCTGCTGGCTGGTCAACACCGGCTGGAGTGGCGGCCCCTACGGCGTCGGCAAGCGCATGCCGCTGAAGCTGACGCGGCGGCTGCTGGAAGCCGCGCTTGAAGGCACGCTCGAGAAAGCGCCGATGGAAAGGGAGCCGGTCTTCGGCCTTGAGATCCCGACCGAGCTCGAGGGCGTCGATGGCAAGGTTCTGCATCCACGCGAAACCTGGAGCGACAAGGCGGCCTACGACCGTCAGGCCGAGAAGCTCCTGGAAATGTTCTCTGAGAACTTCAAGCAATTCGCCGACGACGTCGATGCAGAGGTTCTGGCCGCCGCGCCGCGTCTGAAGGATGCCGCCGAATAGGCGACGCGGTCATCTTTGTTGTCACGGCCGGCGTATCGCAACGGTGCGCCGGCCGTTTTGTATCTGGCCTCGGGACCCGTCCAATGCATATCGGGTGTCGGTTCATCGTTTTGGTCTCATCTGCGGCTTAGCGAGGCTTCATGGGCAAAGAGCAGGCAAAGGGGGCTGTCGCCTGCGGCCATCCTGAGACGGCGGCCGCTGCGGTCGCTATCCTCTGTGAAGGCGGCAATGCGGTCGATGCCTGCATCGGGGCGCTCCTCACCGCCTGCGTCACCGAACCGATCCTTGCCGCGCCGGGCGGGGGCGGTTTTCTCATGGCCTATGACGGCGCACGGCCGCATCTCTTCGACTTCTTCTGCGATGCGCCGCTCGCCCTGCCGCCTGACGGGGATATCGAGTTCTTCGAGATCCACGCCGATTTCGGCGAGACCACGCAGTCCTTCCATATCGGCGCCGGCGCAGCCGCAACGCCCGGTTTTCTCGCCGGGATCACGGCCGCCTCGCAAAAGCTCGGCCGCCTGCCGCTCAGCGATCTCGTCGAGCCTGCTCTCGCGGCTGCCCGCAAAGGTGTGACGATCACGCCGCTGCAGGCACGCATGTTCGAGATCGTCGAGCCGATCATCACCGCGGATGCGCAGGTGCACCGCCTCTTCGCGCCCTCGGGGCGGCTTCTGAGAGCCGGAGAAGTCTTCCGCAACGAGGCACTTGCAGAGGCCTTCCAGGAAGTGGGTGCTGGACGTCTTGCCACGCTCGAAGCGGCCATGATCGAGCAATGCACCGCCCATGGCGGCCTCCTGGAAGAGGCGGATTTTCGCCGCTATCAGGTGCAGGAGCGCAATCCGCTCGCCCTCATCCTCGGCGACACCACGCTCTTCCTCAATCCGCCTCCAGCCCTCGGAGGCACGCTCTCGGCGATCGCGCTTCAGGCGCTCGTCCGGCTGAAGCGAAGTGACGGACCCGCCAGGCTGACAGCTCTCAAAGACATGGAGAAAGCCCGTCTTTCCGGCAATTTCGACGTGCTCCTTGCGATCCGGGACGACGATGATAGGCCAAGCCGCGTCGTCAGCCGCGGCACCACGCATGTGAGCGTCGTCGACAGTGCCGGTATGGCAGCCGCCGCCACCGTCTCCAATGGCGAGGGCAACGGCCGCATGGTGCCCGGAATGGGCTTCATGCTCAACAACATGCTGGGCGAGGAAGATTTGAACCCGAAGGGCTTCCACGCCTGCGAGGCGGGCATGCGCCTCTCCTCCATGATGGCACCGACGCTGGCGCTCAGCGAGGATGGCCCGATCACGGCGCTCGGTACGGGCGGTTCCTCGCGTATCCGCACAGCGATCTTCAACGTCGCTGCAAACCTGCTTCTTGAGAACGCGGATGCGGACACAGCCGTATCGGCGCCGCGTCTGCATTTCGAGAACGGTCGGCTCGACGTGGAAGCGGCCGGCGAGCGGCCCGACCTCAAGGCTCTGAGAGATATCGAGCCGGAGCTCAAGGCCTGGCGCGAGCGCTCGCTCTATTTCGGCGGCGTGCATGTCGCTGAAAGCGACGGAAAAGGTGGCTTCTCAGGCGCCGGCGATCCGCGTCGCGGCGGCGTCTTCACGTGCGCCTGAGGCCTTATCTCTTGCTGAAGCTCAGATAAGCAGGCCGGCGCCCTTCGCGCAGCGCCTTCGCCTCGTAGCGCGTGCCCGGCCAACCGGGATAAGGCTCGTGCCAATCCGCCACCGTCTCCGCCGGCCATACGAAGCCACCGTGGCGCAGAACCCGGATCATCGTCCAATCGACATAAGAGGGAATGTCGCTTGCAAAGCGGAAAACCCCGCCCGGGCGCAGCGCTCGATGAATGCGCGCAAGGTTTTCGGCATTGACGAAACGCCGCTTCCAATGCCGCCGCTTCGGCCAGGGATCGGGGTAGAGGAGATCGACGCGCAAAAGGCTTTTCGAGGGCAGCCAATCGAGGAGGTCCGCCGCGTCGCCATCATAGAGCCGGATGTTCGTCAGCTCTTCGCCTTCGATCGCGGCGACGGCCTTCGCCATGCCGTTCACGAAAGGCTCGACCCCGAAGAAGCCGCAGGAGGGCGCTTTGCGGGCTTCGTGGATCAGATGCTCGCCCCCGCCGAAGCCGATCTCCAGGCGCACGTCATCGACGCGAGCCGCAAAAAGCTCGGCCGGATCGTCAGAGAGCGGCTCACTCAGATCGAGAGCAAGCTGCGGTAGAAGGCGCTCCATGAGCGCCTCGCGATGAGCAGTGAGCCTCTTTCCCTTGCGGCGCCCGTGAAGCGAGCTTGCTGTCGGCCGGTCCGCGGCCGACACCTTCTCAGAGCGCGTCGCGGATGCTGTCGGCGAGATCGGTCTTTTCCCAAGAGAAGCCGCCATCGGCCTCCGGCGGCCGGCCGAAATGACCATAGGCAGCCGTGCGGGCATAGATGGGGCGGTTGAGCTGCAGGTGCTGGCGGATGCCGCGCGGCGACAAATCCATCACCTTGTTGATCGCACGTTCAATGTCGGACGCACGCACGTTCTTCGCCGTCTCATGCGTATCGACATAGATCGACAAGGGCTTGGCGACGCCGATCGCATAGGAGACCTGGATGGTGCAGCGTTCAGCGAGGTCGGCCGCGACGATGTTCTTGGCGAGATAACGCGCCGCATAAGCCGCCGAGCGATCGACCTTCGTCGGGTCCTTGCCCGAGAAGGCACCGCCGCCGTGAGGGGCCGCACCGCCATAAGTGTCGACGATGATCTTGCGGCCGGTCAGGCCGCAATCGCCATCGGGACCACCCACCTCGAACTTGCCGGTCGGGTTGACGTGCCAGATGGTCTCGTCGTTGATCCAGCCTTCCGGCAGCGCCTTATAGACGAAGGGCTCGACGATCTTGCGCACGTCCGCGGAGGTCAGGCCTTTGGCGTGCTGCGTCGAAACCACGATCGAATGCACGCCGACCGGCACACCGTTTTCGTAGCGCACCGTCACCTGCGATTTGGAATCCGGCATCAGCTCCGGCGCAGCGCCGGAATGGCGCGCTTGCGCCATCAGGTGCAGAATCTTGTGCGCATAAAGGATCGGCGCAGGCATGAGCTCCGGCGTCTCGCGGCAGGCAAAGCCGAACATGATCCCCTGGTCGCCGGCGCCTTCTTCCTTCGCCTCGCCCGCATCAACGCCCTGCGCGATGTCGGGAGATTGTTCATGAAGGAGCACATCGACCTGACAATTCTGCCAGTGGAACCCTTCCTGCTGATAGCCGATGTCGCGGATGGCCTCGCGAGCGCATTGCTCGACGACGGCTGCGTCGACCTCGGGAGAGCCGCGCACTTCACCGGCGATCAGAACACGGTTGGTCGTCGCCAGCGTCTCGCAGGCCACGCGGGCTTCGGGAAACTTAGCCAGATGGGCATCGACCACGCAGTCCGAAATGCGGTCGCACACCTTGTCGGGATGGCCCTCCGACACCGACTCGCTGGTAAACAAGAAATGTTCTCGGGGCACGCACACGCCTCCTTTAGATATGGGAGAGCTACCCGAAGGCTGATCCGCACGGGCAGGAAGGTCGTTCGGTGGGTCTTGCCCGGCAGGGGCGTCGCCGTCAAGGTCGCTTTGCATGTGCGAAGCGCGCCTGTTGTCGCGATGACATAAATCCTTCTAATTGCCGAAGATACGGCCGAAGAATCCGCCAATGCCTCCCTGGCCGCCATTGCCGCGCTGGGGCCGTGCAGGGCCGGTGTGCGTGCGGTCGCTGTCGCGGTTGAGGATCCAGTCGCGATATTGGGCATCGCCGCCGGATCCCGCAGCCGAGGGCTGGCCCATCCCAGGATTTTGCGCGATCGCAGGGCTGTAGAGCCCCTCGCCCGGCAGGGCCGCCACCGCAACGCCGCGATGCGCCGCCTTCATGAAATCCGCCCAGATCATCGAGGGCACATTCCCGCCCGAGGCCTTCTTGGTCGGCGAATTGTCGTCGTTGCCAACCCAGACGCCCGCCGTCAGATTGGCCGTGTAGCCGACGAACCAGGCGTCTCGCCAATCCTGGCTGGTGCCGGTTTTGCCACCGGCGGGCCAGCCGGGGATCTGCGCCTTTCTCCCGGTGCCGATCTCCAGCGTCGCCTTCATCATCTCGTTCATCATGGCGACGATGCGAAGATCGACGACGCGACCGAGACCCGGGCTGGACCGCTGGAAAAGGGTTTCGCCATCATCGGTGACGACCCGTTCGATCGCGTGCGGGAGGACGGCGAACCCGCCATTGGCAAGCGGCGCATAAGCACCCGTCAGCTCCAACAGGCTTACCTCCGACGTTCCGAGCGCGATGGTGGCATTGGCCTTGAGGTCGGAACTGATGCCCATGCGGTGGGCGGTCGCCACGACGTTTTTCGGCCCAACCTCCGCGGCAAGCTGTGCGGCCACCGTGTTCAGCGAGCGGGCGAGTGCCGTCTTGAGCGTCACCGGCCCCTCATATTTGTTGGAATAATTGTGCGGCTCCCAATTGCCGATCCGCACCGGCTGGTCGACGCGCACCGTCTCCGGTCTGAGCCCCTGTTCAAGCGCCGTCAGATAGACGAAGGGCTTGAAAGAGGAGCCGGGCTGGCGCTTGGCCTGGACCGCACGGTTGAACTGGCTCTTGTCGTAGGAACGCCCGCCGACCATGGCGCGGATCGCACCGGTGCCATCGAGCGCCACCAGCGCGCCCTGATGGACGCCATATTTCTCGCCGTTCGCCTTCAGGCCTTCGACGAGCGCCTTCTCCGCCTCGCGCTCCAGCGAAAGGTCGATGGTGGTGTAGACGGTAACGTCCTCATCGATCGCACCGACATAGGAAGGCAGCCGATCCATGACGAAATCGGCGACGTAGTTTTCCGCATGAACGCGGTGACGCGAGGCGATGCGCGGGGGATTTTCCTTGGCATACTTCGCCTGCGCAGCCGTGACATAGTCTTCGCGCACCATCGCATCGAGCACGAGACGGGCGCGCGCCTCGGCCGCATCGAAATTGCGATCGGGCTGATAATGCGACGGCGCCTTGACGAGACCCGCCAGCATCGCGGCCTCCGCCAGGTTGAGATCGCTTGAATCCTTGGCGAAGAAACGATGGGCCGCAGCGTCGACGCCATAGGCGCCCCCGCCGAAATAGACCCGGTTCAGATACATCTCCAGGATTTCGCCCTTGGAGTATTTGTGCTCCAGCCAGAGCGCCAGAAGCATCTCCTGAATCTTGCGCCGGATCGAGCGTTCCGGCGTCAGGAACATGTTTTTGGCAAGCTGCTGGGTGAGCGTCGAGCCACCCTGCACGACACCGCCGGAGACGAGATTGCGCACGACCGCGCGCGACAGACCAATCGGATCGACGCCGAAATGCTGCCGGAAGCGATGGTCCTCGATCGCGATCACCGCCTCGGGCACATAATCGGGGAGTTCGGCGAGCTTGACCGCCTGGCCACCGGTGTCGCCACGATTGCCGATCAGGGCCCCGTCGACAGCGAGGATGCGCACATTGGGCGGCCGCTCCGGCACCCGCCATTCCGACGTCGGCGGCATCTGGACGCCGTACCAGGCGATGATGCCGACGACGGCGATCAGGCCCCACACAGCCAGAACCGAGCCCCAATAGACCGTGCGCCGCAGAAATCCGCCGCCGGACCCGCGTGCCTTTTTTCTGCGGGGCGCGGACGAACGGCTCTTTGCGGTCTTTGCCTTCGGCTTGCGCTGCGACGCCCCGCCCGCCGGCCGGTCGCGCGCTTCCACGCGGATGCCGCCGCTCTCGCCGAGCCGCGGCTCGACGCGCTGCTTTGCCTTCCGCCCCGCCATCAGATGTCCTGCGCTGCCATAAGGGTCCGGTGTAACGCTAAAAGCGGCAATTTAAGGCCGGGTTAACCACCATCTTAAGGCTCTCATCACGCAGCAAGATCGGCAACGACGGCATCCAGGACCACGAGACCGGCAGGCGTCGCACGCAGTCGGCCGTCCGGTTCGAGCTGCATCATGCCGTGTTCCACGAGGTCTTGGATCCGGCTTTCCTGCAGCGGGCGGCCGGCAAGCGCCTGATAACGGGCAAGGTCAATGCCCTCGACGAGACGCAGGCCCATGACGAGGAGCTCGTCCGCCTCCTCCTCGAGGCTCAAAAGACGATCCTCGATGAGGCCGTGGCCCGCTTCTTCGACGCGGCGGCACCATGTCTCCGGATGCGCCTCCGTCACAGTCGCGAAACGCCCGCCCTCACCGCGGATGCGACCATGGGCACCCGGGCCGACACCGACCCATTCGCCATAGCGCCAGTAGGTGAGGTTGTGACGGCTTTCCGCCCCGGGCCGCGCATGGTTGGAGATTTCATACGCCGGCAGGCCGGCGGCGATCGCCATCTCCTGCGTCAGTTCGTAGAAATCGGCCGAGGCGTCGGGATCGGGCAAAGTGAGCTTGCCGGCCTGGTGGAGAGCCGCAAAGGGCGTGCCGGGTTCAATCGTCAGCTGATAAAGAGACAGATGATCGGCCGCAAAGCCGATGGCCTCGCCGAGCTCGCGCCGCCAATCCTCAAGGGACTGGTTCGACCGGGCATAGATGAGATCGAAGGACAGGCGCGGAAAGATCTCGCGGGCGAGTTCCACGGCCGCGAGTGCCTCGGCACGGTTGTGCAGGCGGCCGAGCGCCTTCAGCGAGGCATCGTCGAGCGCCTGCACGCCGAGGGAGACCCGGTTCACGCCCTCTTTGCGGTAGCCGCGGAAACGCTCCGCCTCGACGCTCGAGGGATTGGCTTCGAGCGTGATTTCGGCGTTCTCCGCGACCGTCCAGTTCGCGGCGACCGCATCGAGAAGCGCTGCCACGGTCGCAGGCTCCATCAAGGATGGCGTGCCGCCACCGAAGAAAATGCTCGTCACCCGCCGCCCGCGCGTACGTTCGGCAAAAAAACCAAGCTCGCGACGGAAGGCCGAAACGAAGGCCGCCTGGTCCACTTTCTGGTGCCGCACATGCGAATTGAAATCGCAATACGGGCATTTGGCCGCGCAGAAGGGCCAATGCAGATAGATGCCGAACTCCGTCTCCGTGGCCGGGACCATGCGGTGTCAGCCTTTGTCGAGGCCGAGGCAGGCGACCGCGAACGCTTCAAACGCACGCGCGCGATGCGAAAGAGGATCGCGTTCACCGGGCTTCCAGCCGTGTTTTTCTTCAGCGCTCATCTCGCCGAAGGTGCGCTCATGGCCCTCCGGCTGAAACATCGGATCGTAGCCGAAGCCATGTTCACCGCGCGGCGGCCATACCAGCGTGCCAGCGACTTTTCCTTCAAAGCTCTCCACCACGCCGTCAGGCAGGGCGAGCGCCAGGACGCAGACGAAGGCGCCGCGCCGTGCCTCGGGCGTCACCGCCCCCTGCATCTGGAGCTTTTCCTCGATGTTGCGCATCGCCTGGGCAAAGTCCTTGTCCGGCCCCGCCCAGCGGGCGGAATAGATGCCGGGATCGCCATTCAAAGCATCGACCGTGAGGCCGGAATCGTCGGCAAGCGCCGGCAAACCCGCGGCCTCGCAGGCGGTGCACGCTTTCAAAATCGCGTTTTCGGCGAAGGTCGAGCCGGTTTCCTCCGGCTCGATCAGACCGAGATCAGCCGCGGAATGAACCGTGAAGCCGAACGGGTCGAGCAGCTCTCGGATCTCCGCCACTTTGCCGGGATTGTGGCTCGCAACGACGAGGGGTCCGGGATCCAAGGCCATTTTCAGCATCACTCGACCGCCATCTTCTGGAGATCAACGAGACGGCCGATACCTTTGCGCGCCAGGCCCATAAGGGCCATCAGCTCTTCCTCGCTGAAAGGCTTGCCTTCCGCCGTCGCCTGCACTTCGACGAGATTGCCGCTGCCGGTGATGACGAAATTCGCATCGGTCTCCGCGTCGGAATCTTCGGCGTAATCGAGATCGAGCACCGGCTCTCCGCGATAGATGCCGCATGAGACCGCGGCCACATGATCGGTGAGGACCGGAGCCTTGACGATGTCGCGGGCGCGCATCCATTCAAGCGCGTCGTGCAGCGCCACCCAGGCGCCTGTGATCGCCGCGGTGCGGGTCCCGCCATCGGCCTGGATGACGTCGCAATCGACGGTGATTTGGCGCTCTCCGAGAGCCTTCAGATCGACGACCGCGCGCAATGAGCGGCCGATCAGGCGCTGGATCTCCATGGTGCGACCGCCCTGCTTGCCCTGGCTCGCCTCGCGGCGCATGCGATCGCCGGTCGAGCGCGGCAGCATGCCATATTCGGCCGTCACCCAGCCGCGGCCACCGCCGCGCAGCCAGGGCGGCACCTGCTCGGCGACACTTGCCAGACACATCACCTGCGTATCGCCGAAGCGTACGAGACACGATCCTTCCGCATATTTCGAAACCCGGCGCTCAAGCGAGACGGCGCGCATCTCCTCGGCGGCCCGTCGCGATGGGCGCATGAAATCCTCCTTCAAGAATGTTCGCCCTGTTACGCATTCCATCCGCCGACGGCAAGGCGAGTGCCTTGCGTGATGCCCTCGACGAAGCAATATGAGGCATCAAAGGTGCCCTCGGCACCGGGGAACATCCCATGATGAAATCGGAAATGCTGACAGCTTTGGACGACCGTTCGCGGGAGATCTTTCGACGCATCGTCGAAAGCTACCTCGAACGCGGCGAGCCCGTCGGCTCGCGCAACATCAGCCGCCTCCTGTCAACGGCCTTGTCGCCGGCTTCCGTGCGCAATGTCATGTCGGACCTGGAAGCCATGGGGCTGGTTTTCGCGCCGCATACGAGCGCGGGACGCATGCCCACGGAAATGGGCCTCAGGTTTTTCATCGATTCTTTCCTGGAGGTCGGCGGCCTCAGCGACGGCGAGCGGCAGGCGATCGAAAAGCAGGTGCGCACCGGCGACGGCGAGAAGAGCGTCGAATCGCTCCTGACGGAGGCGAGCCAGACCTTGTCGGGCCTGTCGGAAGGCGCCGGAGTGGTGGTTGCAGCCAAACAGGATCTGCGGCTCAAACACATCGAATTCGTGCGCATCGAACAAGATCGTGCACTCGTCGTGCTCGTTGCCGATGACGGCACGGTAGAAAACCGCGTCGTTAACGTGCCGCGTGGTCTGCCGACCTCAGCTCTGACGGAAGCGTCCAACTATCTCAACGCCCATATCCGCGGGCGGACACTGGCGGAAGCACGCGCCGAGCTCGAGCGCAAGCGCGAAGAGCGCCGACAGGCCATCGATGCCTTGTCGGAGACGATCATTTCGGAAGGGCTGGCCCAATGGTCGGGCCCGGCGCAGGAGCCCGCCACCCTCATCGTGCGCGGCCGATCCAAGCTTTTGACCGATCTTAGGGCGATCGAGGATCTTGAGCGCATCCGTATCCTCTTCGACGATCTGGAAACCAAGACGGACATCATCCAGCTCCTGAACCTGACCGAAGAAGGCGAAGGGGTGCGCATCTTCATCGGCTCGGAGAACAAGCTTTTCTCGCTTTCCGGCTCGTCGCTCGTCGTGGCGCCTTTTCGCGATAGCGGGGAGCGCGTCGTGGGCGTGCTCGGCGTGATCGGCCCGACGCGACTGAATTATGCCCGCGTCATTCCCGTCGTCGATTACACGGCGCAGCTGATGACACAGCTCATCCGCCGCTGAGAATGTGTGATTACACATAGGTTGCGGGCCGGCGGGTTGATTTTCCCCGTGCGAGCCCTGATATGCCGCTCGACTTGAGATCACCTACGAGAGATCGAAGCTTCGCGATGGATACCGAAAAGCGTAACACCGAAACCAACGAAGCGCCGAGACAGGACAACGAGCCGACGCTTGGCGCTGGCGCCGAATTTGCTATGGATGCGGCAGAGGCGGACGCCGCCGCGCAGGCCGCCGAGGACGCTGCCGCACAAGAGAGTGTGGAAGAGCTGATCGCCCGGCTGGAAGCGGAGAAGGCGGACCTCACGGACCGGCTTTTGCGGGCCGCCGCAGAGGCGGAAAACCTTCGCCGCCGTGCGGCCCGAGACGTCCAGGACGCGCGCCGCTATGCGATGACCAAATTCGCGACCGACATGCTGCAGATCGGCGACAATCTGCGCCGCGCGCTGGGTGCGGTCGACGAAAACGCCTGGGGCACGGAAGATCCGGAGCTGAAGGCGCTGCTCGAAGGCGTGCAGATGACGGCGCGTGAGCTCGACCGCATTCTGGAGCGCCACGAGGTCGTGATAATTCCGGCGATGGGCGAGCGGTTCGATCCGCATCGGCATCAGGCGATGTTCGAGGTCCCGGATCCGAGCGTGCCGGCCGGCACCATCGTTCAGGTTGCCCAGGAAGGCTATATGATCGGCGACCGCATCCTGCGTGCGGCCCTCGTCGGCGTTGCCAAAGGCGGTCCGACCCCGGACAAGGCCGCTAATCCGGCACCGAAGCCCGAGGCGCAATAAGCGCCCTGATCACCCGATTCGACCGACGCGCCTCCTCGCATGAGGGGGCGCTTTTTGCATGACGCCGTTTGTGTGAAGCCTGACGGCGCAGGCCAGGCTTAAGCGCGTCGCTTGCCGAAAGGCCTGCACAAATCCTTGCCCGGCACGCTGGAGGCTTGACCCGTCGCCGGCTTTGCTGGCTTTCCTGCCTTTCGGGAGACGGAAGCGACATGGACGATCAAGCAACACTTTTTTCCATCATCAAGGAACGCTCCTTCCGCCAGGGTGGCGAGTTCACGCTCGTCTCGGGGCGCAAGAGCACGATCTATTTCAACCTGAAACCGACGATGCTCGATCCGGAAGGCGCACGCCTCATCGGTGCGGCCGTCGCGGCAAAAGCACACGAATTGAAGCTCGCCTATGTCGGCGGGCTCGCCATGGGTGCCGTGCCGCTCGTCTCGGCGACTGCGGCGATGAGCGCAGTCGTCGGCACGCCGGTGAAGGCGATCTTCGTGCGCAAGGAAGCGAAGGGTCACGGCACGCAGAGCCAGATCGAGGGGCTGAAGGAAGGCGAAAGCCTTGCCGGCCAGTCTCTTCTCGTCGTCGAAGACGTCACCACCACCGGAGGATCGGCCATGCAGGCGATTTCGATCCTGCGCGAGGCCGGCGCCAAGGTGGAGCATGTTTTGACGCTCGTCGATCGCCAGGAAGGTGCGGAAGATACCTTCCGTGAGGCCAGCATCACGCTCCACGCCCTCTTCCGCAAAAGCGATTTCGGCAAGGATCTGGCATAGCCGCCCACGCGGGCACGCCTATTCGCCCTTCGTCACCCGCCGCAGCGTCAGATTGATCCGCCCGCCCTTCGGCAAGAGCGTCGAGGTGCCGGCGATGATCCGGTCGACACCGTGGAAGGCGAGACGTGCCTCGCCGCCCAGAACCAGCGCATCGCCAGATTTGAGGCGCAGCGAGCGGGTCGGATCCTTGCGGCTCTGTCCGCCGATGCGGAACACCGCCTCGTCGCCGAGCGACAGCGACACGACGGGTGCTGCGAAATCTTCCTCGTCGCGGTCCTGATGCAGGCCCATGCGCGTTCCGGACGCGTAGAAATTGATCAGGCAGGCTTCCGGCGGCTTCGAATAGCCGCCGAGTTCGCCCCATGCGGCCAGGAGAACCTGTGGGATCGGCGGCCATGGCCGTCCGGTCTCGGGATGTGTCGGCTGGTAGCGATAGCCGTCACGGTCGGACACCCAGCCGAGCGTCCCGCAATTCGTCATGCGCACCGAGAAAGGCTTGCCGGAGCGCGGCATGACGGGGGTGTAGAAAGGCGCCTCTTTGAGAAGCGCACGAAGATCTTCGACGAGCTGCTCCTGCGCGCGCCGCTCAAGGAAACCTGGCGCCAGCTTGAAGCCTTCAAGATTGTTCATACCGATCTTTCAGCTCAGACTTTCAGCGTTTTCAGACGCTTGCCTGCGAGCGTGGGGAGCTGCGGCAGCGGCTTCAACATTATCTCGGACGGGCCCTCGGCTTGCGCAACCTCTGGCCCCTTCTTACTTGCGGCTCAGAAACCCCCTTCTTATATGACCGTCAACGCGCGGCGGAGAGCCAGCGCGAAGGGTTTTTCGAACGTCAGACCACGGGGGCTGGTGAAGGCGTTTTGCCTCGTGCGGATGCCAGAAGGGGTCCGGCCGGCCTGCCGACAAAGGAGTGATTGAACATGGCGAAAGTCATCGGCATTGACCTCGGCACGACGAATTCGTGCATCGCCGTCATGGACGGCAAGAATCCCAAAGTCATCGAGAATTCAGAGGGCGCGCGCACCACGCCGTCCATGGTGGCTTTCACGGAGGAGGACGAGCGCCTCGTTGGGCAGCCTGCGAAGCGGCAGGCCGTAACCAACCCGCAGCGCACCGTCTTTGCCGTCAAGCGCCTGATCGGCCGGCGCTTTGACGACCCGACGGTTGCCAAAGACCAGAAGCTCGTTCCCTACAAGATCGTGCGCGCCGACAATGGCGATGCATGGGTCGAGGCGAACAGCGAGAAATATTCGCCTTCGCAGATCTCTGCCATGATCCTGCAGAAAATGCGCGAAACGGCGGAAAGCTATCTCGGCGAGAAGGTCGAAAAGGCCGTCATCACCGTTCCGGCTTACTTCAACGACGCGCAGCGCCAGGCGACCAAGGACGCCGGCAAGATTGCGGGTCTGGAAGTTCTGCGCATCATCAACGAGCCGACCGCGGCCGCCCTCGCCTACGGGCTCGATAAGAACGACGGCAAGACCATCGCCGTCTACGACCTCGGCGGCGGCACCTTCGATATCTCGGTGCTGGAAATCGGCGACGGCGTGTTCGAGGTGAAGTCGACGAACGGCGACACCTTCCTCGGCGGCGAGGATTTCGACATGCGCCTCGTCGATTATCTCGCCGACGAGTTCAAGAAAGAGCAGGGCATCGACCTCAGGAACGACCCGCTTGCGCTGCAGCGCCTCAAGGAAGCTTCGGAGAAGGCGAAGATCGAGCTTTCGTCTTCGCAGCAGACCGAGGTGAACCTGCCCTACATCACCGCCGATTCGTCGGGCCCGAAGCATCTCACCATGAAACTCTCGCGCGCCAAGTTCGAGAGCTTGGTGGATGACCTCGTGCAGCGCACGGTCGAGCCGGTGAAGGCGGCGCTCAAGGATGCCGGCATCGCGGCCGGCGACATCGACGAGGTGGTTCTCGTCGGTGGCATGACGCGCATGCCGAAGGTCCAGGAAGTGGTGAAGAACCTCTTCGGCAAGGAGCCGCACAAAGGCGTCAACCCGGACGAGGTCGTCGCCATGGGTGCGGCCATTCAGGCCGGTGTTCTGCAGGGCGAAGTGAAGGACGTTCTGCTTCTCGACGTGACGCCTCTGTCGCTCGGCATCGAGACGCTCGGTGGCGTCTTCACGCGCCTCATCGATCGCAACACCACGATCCCGACCAAGAAAAGCCAGGTCTTCTCCACGGCCGAAGACAACCAGAACGCCGTGACGATCCGGGTCTTCCAGGGCGAGCGCGAGATGGCGGCCGACAACAAGATCCTCGGCCAGTTCAACCTTGAAGGTATTCCGCCCGCACCGCGCGGCATGCCGCAGATCGAGGTGACCTTCGACATCGACGCCAACGGCATCGTCAATGTCTCGGCGCACGACAAGGGCACCGGCAAGGAGCAGAAGATCACCATTCAGGCCTCGGGCGGACTTTCCGACGAGGACATCGACAAGATGGTGAAGGAAGCCGAAGCCAATGCCGACGCCGACAAGAAGCGGCGTGAGGTGGTGGAAGCCAAGAACCAGGCCGAAGCCCTGATCCACGGCACCGAGAAGTCGCTGTCTGAGCATGGCGACAAGGTCGACGGTGAAACCAAGCAGGCGATCGAAACCGCGCTTGCCGAGTTGAAGGAAGCCGCCAAGGGCGACGACAAGGCCGATATCGAGGCGAAGTCGCAGGCGCTTGCGATGGCTTCGATGAAGCTCGGCGAGGCCGTCTACAAGGCGCAGGACGAATCTGGCGCCGAAGGCGGTGCGGAAGCCGATGGCGAAGCTTCCGGCAACAAGGACGAGGATGTGGTCGACGCGGATTTCGAGGAAATCCAGGACGACGACCAGAAAAAGTCCGCGTAACGCCAATGATCGAGAGCCCGAGGCAACGCCTCGGGCTCGTCATTTTCGCCCGATCCATGGCCATTGCTGCAATCCTCGCTGCGAGAATTCCGGTCCGCCTCGCTTATTTTGCGGATGATGGAGACAATCGCGCGGGAATGCCGCATCGAAAGCGCCGTTGCTTTCGGCCGGCTTGCCGGGCATCGCGATTTGCAATGGTAAATAAGAGCAATTGGCGTATCAGCCGCCGATCCCGCATTGCCGCCATCAGGCGCGCCCGCTACACGCTTGATGGGCGCAGCCGCGGCAAAGACGCATTGCGGCCGGTGGGGGTTGTGCCTTTCGCATCAATCAAGAGGAGCGCCTGAGCCGTGGCCAAGCGCGACTATTACGAAGTTCTGGGCGTCGGCCGAGAGGCCGACGAGAAGGCTCTCAAATCAGCCTTTCGCAAAATGGCCATGCAATACCATCCGGATCGCAATCCGGGTGATGAAGAGGCCGAGCACCGCTTCAAGGAAATCGGCGAAGCCTATGAGGTGCTGCGCGACCCGCAAAAGCGCGCCGCCTACGATCGCTTCGGCCATCAGGCCTTCGAGAACGGCGGCTTCGGCCGCGGTGGCGGCGCCGGTGCGGGGGCTGCAGGCTTCGGATCCTTCTCCGACATCTTCGACGATATCTTCGGTGAGTTCATGGCCGGCGGGCGCCGTTCCGGCGGACGCGAACGCGGTTCCGATCTCAGGTACAATCTCGAAGTCACCCTCGAAGAGGCCTTCACCGGCAAGACGGTGGAAATCGAAGTTCCGACCTCCGTCACCTGCGACATATGCTCGGGTTCCGGCGCAAAGCCCGGCTCTTCGCCGACCACCTGCCCGACCTGCCGCGGCGCCGGACGCATCCGCGCCACGCAAGGCTTCTTCCAGATCCAGCAGACCTGCCCGACCTGCCATGGTCGCGGCACCGTCATTTCCGATCCGTGCAGCAAATGTTCGGGCTCCGGGCGGCTTTCGGAGCGGCGGACCCTGTCCGTCAACATCCCCGCCGGTATCGAGGATGGCACGCGCATCCGTCTTGCCGGCGAGGGCGAGGCGGGGCTCAGAGGCGGACCGTCGGGCGACCTCTATATCTTCCTGTCGATCAAGCCGCACGAATTCTTCCAACGCGACGGCGCCGATATTTTCTGCCGTGTGCCGGTCTCGTTCACCACTGCGGCGCTCGGCGGTCAGTTCGAAGTGCCGACGGTCGAAGGCGGGCGCACGCGCGTTCGGGTCCCGGAAGGCACCCAAACGGGCAAGCAGTTCCGCCTCAAGGGCAAGGGCATGCCGATCCTGCGCTCACGCAATTTCGGCGACATGTACGTACAGATCGTCGTCGAAACGCCACAGAACCTGTCGCGGCGGCAGCGCGAAATCCTTGAGGAATTCGAAAAAGCACAGTCGGAAGACAACAATCCGGAGTCCACGGGTTTCTTTGCCCGGGTAAAGGATTTCCTGGAATCTCTCGGCGACACATAAGTTTCATGGAAATGCCTGAAACGGGGGAACCGGCGCGTTACTTTATCCGTGCCGTGACAAGAGCATGAAAGGTCGAAAAATGGTCCAAACGGGGACGCCTTTAGCGGAACGGATCGAAGACGAATTCCGCTTCTTCAAGACTTGGGCCCAACGCCCTTTGAAAATGGGGGCGGTTTCGCCGTCCAGTCGAGCCTTCGCCCGCATGATGATCAAGCACGGCCGGCCCGACCCGGAAGGCTGGACCCTGGAGCTCGGACCTGGCACCGGCGTCATCACCGAGGAGCTCATTCGCTCCGGCATTCCGCAGGAACGCCTCGTCTGCGTGGAGTTCGAGCAGCATTTCTATGACCTGCTGAAGAAGCGCTTCCCGAGGGTCAACCTCATCCGCGGCGACGCCTTCGACCTTCAGAACACGCTCGGCGAATTCGCCGATACCAAGTTTTCCGCCGTCCTGTCCGGCGTGCCCGTCCTGCTCATTTCCGAAGAGAAGCGGCGCCGTTTCATCGAAGACTGCCTGTCGCGCGTGCGTCCCGGCGGAAATCTGACCCAGCTTTCTTATTCCTTCACATCGCCGCAGAAGTCGGTTCCCGGCTCCTTCACGGTCGAGAAGTCGCCGTGGGTGGCCTTCAACCTGCCTCCCGGGCGCGTCTGGATCTTCGAAAAAGAGGCCGCCTGATGGCCATTCGGGTGCTGGTGCTGCCGGGCTCGCTCAGCTCCGGTTCGCTCAACACCCGGCTCGCCGCTGTCGCCACCAAGACGCTCGCCCTTCGGGGCGCGGAGGTGACACGGGTGTCGCTCGGCGATTACCCTTTGCCGTTCTACGAGGGCGATGTGGAGTTGCGGGGCGGCATCCCGGAAAAAGCCCGCGCCCTTGCCCGGCAATTTCGGGCTCACGACGCCGTCTTGATCGTGAGCCCGGAAGACAATGCCGGCATCCCCGCGGTCTTGAAAAATGCCCTCGACTGGGTCGGCCGTGAGGATGTGACGCCATTGCGCGATCGCGTCTTTGCGCTCGCATCGGCGTCGCGTGACCCGTTCGGTGGTCTTTGCGGCATCCTCGCTCTGCGTCAGGTGCTCGAGGCAAGCGCGCTGAGCGCTCTTGTGATCCCCGAGCATTTTGTCCTGCCGGATGCCGAAAACGCTTTCGACGAGCGCGAGGAGCTGAAGGACCGCGCAGCGTCGCGACGCCTCGACGGCGTGCTCCAGGCCTTGTTGCAGCGTGCTGCCGCACTCAAGCTCGCCCGTGAAAGCTGAACTGGACTTCGCTCGATGCAAGGCTGTGCAGCTTTCTTCGGATCGTCGCGGGGAGCGAAACTGCACCGCCAAATCCTAGACTTTCCTGGCGTTTTGGTATCGGTGCGGGCTTCGCCAGCTTTTGAGAGACAGCCCCGCGCAGGTTCCCTATCGTCAACTGGCGGTCGACAGAGGGAGCGCCCGCGACTTGCTGGCCTCTGCCCTCCATGGTAACCGCCCGCCAAGCAAATTAATCTTCCACAAGCCGAGAACCGCATGTCCCAGAACGAAGATTTCATCGTCAAAGATCTTTCGCTGGCCGATTGGGGCCGCAAAGAAATCGAAATCGCCGAGACCGAAATGCCGGGCCTCATGGCGCTTCGGGAGGAGTTCGGCGAATCGAAGCCTCTCAAGGGAGCGCGCATCGCCGGCTCGCTGCATATGACGATCCAGACGGCGGTCCTCATCGAGACGCTGGTCGCTCTCGGCGCGGAAGTGCGCTGGGCTTCCTGCAACATCTACTCGACCCAGGACCACGCAGCCGCCGCCATCGCCGCTTCCGGCGTTCCGGTCTTCGCGATCAAGGGCGAGACGCTTCCCGAATACTGGGATTACGCCGACCGCATCTTCGAGTGGCCGAACGGCGAAACCGCCAACATGATCCTCGACGACGGCGGCGACGCGACGCTTCTCATCCTCCTCGGCGCGCGCGCCAAGGACGACCCGTCCCTCATCTCTGATCCTCAGAACGAAGAGGAAGAGGCGCTCTATGCGGTGATCAAGCGCCGGCTTGAGAAGGACCCCGAGTGGTTCGCGAAGGTGCGGGGCGCCGTGCGCGGCGTTTCGGAAGAGACCACGACGGGCGTCATGCGCCTCTACGACCTGCAGCGGAAGGGCCTTCTTCCGTTCCCGGCCTTCAACGTCAACGACAGCGTCACGAAGTCGAAGTTCGACAACAAATACGGCTGCCGCGAATCGCTCGTCGACGGCATCCGTCGCGCCACCGACGTGATGATGGCCGGCAAGGTCGCTCTCGTCTGCGGTTACGGCGATGTCGGCAAGGGCTCGGCGCAGTCGCTCAGGGGCGCCGGCGCCCGGGTGAAGGTCACGGAAGTCGACCCGATCTGCGCCCTGCAGGCGGCGATGGACGGCTTTGAGGTCGTCACACTCGAAGAGGCGGCCCCGGAGGCCGACATCTTCGTCACCGCCACCGGCAACAAGGATGTCATCACCCTCGACCATATGCGTGCCATGAAGGACATGGCGATCGTCGGCAATATCGGTCATTTCGACAACGAAATTCAGGTCAGCGCCCTGCGCAACCTGACATGGACCAATGTCAAACCGCAGGTCGACATGATCGAGTTCCCGGACGGCAAGCGGATGATCCTCTTGTCGCAGGGACGTCTCCTCAATCTCGGCAACGCCACCGGCCATCCGAGCTTCGTCATGTCCGCCTCGTTCACCAACCAGGTGCTGGCGCAAATCGAGCTGTGGACGAAGTCGGAAAAGTACGAGAACCAGGTCTACGTGCTGCCCAAGCATCTCGACGAAAAGGTTGCTTCTCTGCACCTCAAGAAGCTCAACATCACGCTGACCAAGCTCAGGCCGGATCAGGCGGACTATATCGGCGTGTCGCCGGATGGCCCATTCAAGGCGGACCATTACCGCTACTGATCCGTCTCGACGAAGCGTTTCATCGGGCCGGCCGCTGGGGAGCGGCCGGCCCGAATGTTTATTAAATCGTGGTAACCTTTCCGACTTTCGGCGAAGCGGGTAAGGTACGATTCGGGTGTGAATGCCGGGGCGGTCACCCGGTATCAAGCAGACGTGGCGGAGACGATATTGAACCGGCAGGCCCGGCACAGAGCGATTCGAGCTTCGGGCAGGATCATACCTGGCGTCGCGACCGCAGCCCTCTTCGCCTTTTCCGCCGACAGCGCGCTTGCCCATCCGCTTTTCGGAGAAGAAACGGGCTTTTCCCAGATCCTCTGGCTCGCCATCACGGCAGGCTTCGCCGGCGCGGCTGCGATTGCGTTGTCGCTCCTGTTGCGGCGCGACCGCGACAACGGCCTCTCCTCCGCGCAGCAGCAGATCGCCCGGCTCAAGCAGGCGCTCGATCGCTCCGAAGCGCTTCTTGCCAGCGACGACCAGAAAACCCTGTGCTGGAGCCGTCCCGACGCGGCCGCGGATGTGCATGGCACGTTGCCGGAACATGTCGGCGCGCCAACCTCCGGTGAGCTCTTCCTCGACTTCTTCTCGTGGCTCGAGCCGCGCAGTGCCGAAGAATTGCAATGGGCCCTCGATCAGCTCTGGGAGACGGGCGAAGCCTTCCATCTCTCGCTGCGCACGCAGACCGACTGCTTCCTGGAGGCAAACGGGCGCACCAGCGGCCCCCGCGTCATTTTGCGCCTGCGCGAACTTACCGGCGAACGCCGCTCATTCGCCGAGTTGAAAGAACAGGCCGGCGTCGTCATTGCCGAGATGACGGCGCTGCGCAGCCTCGCCGAGGCTCTGCCCTTCCCGCTGTGGCGCCGCAATCAGCACGGACGACTCAGCTGGGCGAATTCCGCCTATGTCAAAGCCGTGGGCGCGCCCGATCTCACGATGGTGACGACGCGCGGCACGGAATTGCTGGAACCGACGACGCGCGGCGCCGTGCGCGAGGCCCATCGCGACGGCGCCCATTTCCATGCGGTCGCTTCGGTCGACATTGCCGGTGCCGAGAAGCAGATGGAGATCTTCGACATCAAGGTCGAGAACGGCACGATCGGCCTTGCCATCGACGTCACGGAAGTGGAGACCGCGCGCCAGGAGCTCAAGCAGAACATCGAGGTCAATTCCCGGCTCCTCGACCAGCTCTCGACCGCGATCGCCGTTTTCGACGGCGAAGCGCGGCTGCAATTCGCCAATGCCGCCTTCCGGGCCTTGTGGGATCTGCCGGCGCGCTTTCTTGCGACCGGTACCGAAGAGGGCGTCCTTCTCGACCAGATTCGGGCCGAGCGGCGTCTGCCCGAACAGGCCAATTACCGCGAATGGCGGCGCCAGCATCTTGAACATTACGCCGACCCGCAGCCGCGCGAGGAAATGTGGCACCTGCCGGACCGGCGTTCCTTCCGCATGATCGCCACGCCCAACCAGCAGGGCGGCTTCACCTATATCTACGAGAACGTCACCGAGCGCCTGTCCCTGGAAAGCCGCGTCAACGCCCTGTCACGCATGCAGGGAGAGACGCTCGACCACCTTTCGGAAGCTGTCGGCGTCTTCGGCTCGGACGGAAGGCTCAGGCTCTACAATCCGGTGCTCGCCGAGATGTGGCAGCTGTCACCGGATTTCCTCAAGGAAGAGCCGCATATCTCCACCCTCATCGGGCATTGGATGCTGTTCTTCCCCGAACAGGGTGCCTGGACGAAGATCTCCAACGCCATCACGCGGATGGAGGCGGCTGAGAGCCTCGCCGGGCGGATGGAGCGGCGCAACGGCTCCATCATCGAATATTCCACCGTGCCGCTGCCGCAGGGCATGACGCTCCTGACTTTCGCAGACGTGACGGAGAAGGCGGAGGCGCATCGCTTCCTGGAAGAGCGCAACAGGCTGCTTGAGGAAACGGACCGGCTGAAATCCGATTTCATCCAGCACGTCTCCTACGAACTGCGCTCGCCCCTCACCTCCATCATCGGTTTTGCGCAGATCCTGGCCGCCGGCGCGGCGGGCGAGCTCAACGCCCAGCAGCGCGAATACATGGACCACATCGCGCAATCCTCCGATTCGCTCCTCGTCCTCATCAACAACATCCTCGATCTCGCCACCGTCGATGCCGGCATCATGGAACTCGAGATCGACGAGGTGGATATCAGCGAAGTGGTGCATGCCGCGGCCGTCGGCGTGCGTGACCGGATAGACGAGAAAGACATCGACCTGTTCATCCAGGCCGATGAGACGCTTGGCCATTTCCGCGCCGATGCGTCGCGCGTGCGCCAGATCCTCTACAATCTTCTCTCCAACGCCATCAATTTCTCGCCGCCGGGAAGCCGGGTGGAGATCCGCGCGCAGCGCCAGGACGGTTCCGTCGTATTCGTGGTGCGCGACCAGGGGCCGGGCATTCCGCCGGAGATCCGCGACGACGTCTTCGAACCCTTCGAAGGCACAGCGCCGGAAGGCGGCCGGCGCGGCGCCGGCCTCGGCCTGTCGATCGTCAAGCGCCTCGTCGAGCTGCATCAAGGCGACATCGCCATCGATTCAGAGCCCGGGGAAGGGACCACGAGCTGGGTGCGCCTGCCTGCCGATATCAGCAAGGCTCAAGAAGCCGCCGAATGACTGGCGCGGACGCGATCGAGCTGAAGCAGGCGGGGGCGGACTTGAAGCTGCACCTTGCCGACGAAGCGGCAACGAACCGGCTCGCCGAAGATTTCGCAGCGGCCGCGCGGCCCGGCGACCGCATCCTCCTGTCGGGCGATCTCGGCAGCGGCAAGACGAGCTTCGCGCGCGCCTTCATCCGCAGCCTTGCGGGCGATCCCGCCCTCGAAGTGCCGAGCCCCACCTTCCCGCTGCGCATCGACTATCCGTTCGCTCGCTTTGCGGTCGTACATGCCGATCTCTACCGGCTCGGGGGCGCTGAAGAGGCCGAGGAGATCGGGCTTTTCGACCTCTCCGACGAGATGGTCCTTCTCGCGGAATGGCCGGAGCTCGGCGACCTCAACTGGCCGGAGGCCGCCTATCTCACCTTTGCGCTGGCAAGCGAAGGACGCGACGTCGTCATCGCGGCCGGTGGGGACTGGAACGATCGGCTGACACGCAGCTTCGCGATCCGCCGTTTTCTCGATCGCTCGGGCCGGGCCGGCGCCACGCGCCATCCGATCCTCGGAGATGCCTCCGGACGCAGCTACGAGCGGATCTCAAACGGCGCCGAGGCGATCCTGATGAACGCGCCCGCCCGTCCCGCGGGCCATGCGGTCTGGCAGGGCAAGAGCTACGATGCCGTGGCGCACCGCGCACGCGATCTCTCCGCCTTCCTCAAGGTCGGGTCGCTGCTTTCCGAGCGCGGCATACGGGTGCCGCAAGTCTTCGCCGGGGATGTGGGCGACGGGCTGCTTCTGGTGGAAGATTTCGGCAGCGAGCCGATCATCACGGCCGACCGCCGCCCGATCATGGAACGCTATGAAGCCGCGGCCGATCTTCTCCTGCACCTGCATATGGGAGAGGTCTCCGCAGACGTCGCAGCGCCTGGCGGCGGCCGCACACCCGATCTGCCGCCCTACGACACGGATGCGCTTCTCATCGAGACGGCTCTCTTCACCGAGCATTTCGTGGGGCGCGAGGCGGGGCCGGACATGAGCCCGCAGACGCGCGATGATTTTCTCACGGTCTGGCGCGCGCTTTTCGACAGCCTTGCCGGCCGCGAGCGGGTGATCGTGCTGCGCGATTATCATTCGCCGAACATCATCTGGCGCGAAGAGGCTGAGGGGACCGACCGGGTCGGCGTCATCGACTTCCAGGACGCGCTGTTGGGCGATCCCGCCTATGACCTCGCTTCGCTTGCGCAGGATCTGCGCGTCGACATCGACGAGGCGGAGGAGGATGCGCTCGTCGCGCGCTATATCAGAGGCCGCCGCGCCGCGAATCCCTCCTTCGATGAGGTCACTTTCCGGGAGGCCTACGCCATTCTGGGCGCACAACGTGCCACGAAAGTGCTCGGGGCCTTCGCGCGGCTTGCACACGAGGGCAAGCCGGCCTATCGCAGCCACATTCCGCGCATCCGCGCGCGGCTCCGTCGCAGCCTCGAGAGGCCGGTTCTGTCGGAGCTTCGCCGATGCTATGACCCCTATCTCTGATCGTTCCGGAGTTGCCGCACTTGGCCGTTCTCTCCACCGCCATGGTGCTGTCCGCTGGCTATGGCCGGCGCATGCGCCCGCTTTCCACCACCACGCCCAAACCTCTGATCGAGGTCGCGGGCAAGGCCCTCATCGACCATTGCCTTGACGGCCTCGCGGCTGCCGGCATCGAAAAGGCTGTCGTCAACGTCCACTACATGGCCGACCTTGTCGAGGCGCATCTCGGACGGCGGCGCGCGCCCAAGACCGTCGTCTCCGACGAGCGCGCGAAGCTTCTCGATACGGGCGGCGGCTGCCTCAAGGCTCTGCCACTTCTGGGCGAGGGACCTTTCCTGCTGCGCAATTGCGATTCCTTCTGGCTCGAAGGCGTGCGGCCCAATCTCGATTGGCTGATCAGCGGCTGGAACGACGAGGAGATGGATGGTCTTCTTCTCCTCGCCTCGACCGTCGCCTCAGCCGGCTATTGGGGTACCGGCGATTTCATGCTCGGCAAGGACGGGCGCCTGACGCGCCGGGCCGAGCGGACGGTGGCACCATTCGCCTATGCGGGTGCTGCGATCCTGTCGCCGCGGCTCTTCCGCGATCCGCCCGGAGAGGTGTTCTCCCTCAACGCGCTTTTCGATCGCGCCCTCGAAGAAGGCCGGCTTTTCGGCGTGCAGCTCGACGGCCTGTGGATCAACGTGGAAAACCCGGACGCCGTCAAAGCCGCCGAAATGGCCATCCTGGAGAGCGCCGCCTGAACCGATGACGACGAGCACCGGCACGCAGGACCGTCCCAACGTTTTCACACTGCCTGCCGGTGTCGCCTTTCTCGATGAGCTGGTGGATGCGCTCTATGACGGGCGTCTTCCAGGCACCGGGCGTTTCGACGATCCGCTGGCGCTCGCCGATCTCACGCTTTATCTGCCGACGCGTCGCGCCGCCCGCGCCATCCGCAGTAGTTTTCTCGCGCGCAGCCGCACCGGCATCATCCTGCCGAAGATTCGCACGCTCGGCGATCTCGACGAAGACGAACCGCTCAGCGCGCTCGATGGGCTCGATGCGGAGAATCTGTCCCGTCCGGTCATGGCGCCGCTTTCGCGGCAATTGATTCTCACGCGCCTCGTACTCGGCTGGTCGGGCGCGATCATGCGGCAGAAGGCGGGTCTCGGCGACGAGCCGTCGCTCATTCCGGCCTCGCCCGCCGATGCGGCACGCCTTGCCGCTTCGCTCGCAACCCTTCTCGACGATGTCGGCCTTGCCCCAGAGCGCTGGCAGGCGCTCAGCCAGCTCGCGCCCGACGACCTCGCCCGCTATTGGCAGATCACCCAGGAATTTCTGAAGATCATCTCCGAGGCGTGGCCCGCGATCTTGAGCGAACGCGGCCTCGCCGATCCGGGCGTGCAACGCGATCTCCTTCTGCGCGCAGAGGCACGCCGCCTCGCCGAGCGGGGATCGAAAGGTCCGGTGATCGCTGCCGGCTCCACCGGCTCGGTGCCGGCAACGGCGGAGCTCCTTGCCGTCATTGCCCGCCTGCCGAACGGCGCCGTCGTGCTGCCGGGTCTTGATCAGGAACTCGACGACGCCGGATGGGAGGCGATCGGCGATGCGCGCAACGACCCCGCCGATGCCGGCCATCCACAGTTTGGGCTGAAGAAGCTGCTTAAAAGCCTCGGCTGCGCGCGCGATGCGGTGATCCCACTCGCATCCGCCCCCGTTGTCCTCAGCCGGCGTATGCGCTTCGTCTCGGACGCGCTCCGACCGGCCGCCACCACCGATATATGGGCAGAGACGGTGCCCGCACCGGAGGTTCTCGCTGACGCCCTCGACAACGTCGCGCTGATCGAGGCCGCCGAAGAGCGCGAGGAAGCGTTGGCTGCCGCGCTCGTCCTGCGCCGGGCCGTCGAAGATGGGGAAACCGCCGCCCTCATCACGCCCGACAGGGCGCTCGCCCGCCGCGTCTCTGCCATGCTGGAACGCTGGCAGATCCGCGTCGACGATTCCGGCGGCATGCCGCTGTCGCTGACACCGCCCGGCATCCTGGCGCGGCTCGTCGCGGAAGTCGCCTGGCGTGGTGCCGCCGCGCTCCCGCTTCTCTCACTCCTGAAACATCCGCTCGCACGTTCCGGCTGGCCGGCAGGGCGGGTGCGCCACGGAGCCCGCGTTCTGGAACGGGCCGTGCTGCGCGGCCCCGTCCTTGCCGAAGGTCTGGAGGCGCTTCAGCGCGCCTTCTACAAACGCCGTGCCGAATGGCACGACAAAAAGGTGCGAAGCGCGGCCCTCAACGGGCTCGAGGAGCGCGATTGGGACGAAGCGGAGGCGCTTTTAATCGAGCTTATGGCTGCGCTTCAGCCCATGCTGGAGGTGTCGCGAGAGGCTCCGCTCTCTACACTCCTTGCGGCGCATATGGCGGCGCTCTCAGCCATCGGACGCGACGAGGAGAGCGGCCCTGGCGAGCTCTGGCAGGAAGAGGCGGGCGAGGCCATGGCCGCGCGCCTCGATGCGCTGACAGAGGCCGCGGCCGAGGGTCCGGAGCTTTTCTGCGGCGATTATCCCGCCCTGTTCGAGGCGCTCATTGCCGATGTCCGGGTGCGCCGGCGCGGCGGCAACGATCCGCGCGTGCACATCTGGGGTGCGCTCGAAGCGCGTCTGCAGAAAGTCGACGTCGCCATCCTCGGTGGTCTCAACGAGGGTGTCTGGCCGCGCCCCTCGCAGAGCGATCCATTCCTTTCGCGGCTGATGGCGGCCTCGATCGGTCTCGATCCGCCGGAGCGCCGGCTCGGCCTTTCTGCCCACGATTTCTATCAGGCGCTCGGGCACCCGCAGCTCTATCTCAGCCGCGCATTGCGGCAGGGGGCGGAACCGATGGTACCGTCGCGCTGGCTGCAACGGCTGACCGCCCGCGCCGGCGAGAACGCAACACAAGCATTGCGGGCACGCGGCGACGAGATTTTAGGCATGACCCGTCTTCTCGATCGACCGGAGACGTATATTTCCCTTGCCGCGCCGGAGCCGCGACCGCCGCTCAACGCCCGTCCGAAACGGCTTTCCGTCACGCGTATCGAAACGCTCATTCGCGATCCTTATGCGATCTACGCACAATACGTGCTGGGCCTCGACGCCTTCGAGGAGATCGCCTCACCCGCCGGTGCGGCCGAGCGCGGCATGCTGGTCCACGACATTCTTGAGCGCTTCATCAAAGAGCGCCCCGCCGGCCCCTATGACGAGGCGGCAAAGACACGCCTTGTCGCGGTGGGCCGCGAGGCTTTCGCGGCCTACGAAGATTGGCCGGAAGTGGCAGCGCTGTGGTGGCCGCGTTTTCAACGCATCGCCGACTGGTTCCTCGCGCAAGAACGCGGCCGCACGGAGGTCCGCGAGCGGCATGTGGAAGCGACGGGGGACTGGGCCCTCAGTCCAGAATTCCGCCTAACGGGCCGGGCCGACCGCATCGACCTTCTGAATGACGGACGGCTTGCCATCATCGATTACAAGACCGGCACGCCGCCTAGTCCCAAGGCGGTCTTGTCGATCAGCCCGCAATTGCTGCTCGAGGCGCTGATGGCGCGGCGCGGCGCCTTCAAAGACACGCCGTCCGGCGAAACCGCGGAACTCCTCTATTACCATCTCTCCGGCCGCGGCGAAGGCGGGCAGGTCCACGCACGCGGCTTCCGTAAGGCGACGAAAAGCGAACCGGGCGTCAGCCTGGAAGAATGCCTGCGCGCGACGGAAGAGAAGCTTTTGGCGCTGATTGCCCATTTCGCACAGGCCGACACGCCTTATCTTTCGAACCGCGTGCCACGCTCGGAGCGGGAGTTCGGCAGCGATTACGATCATCTCGCACGTATCGGCGAATGGTCGCTCGGCGAGGGCGAGGAATGAAGCGCGCGGCGAGCCCGACCGAACGCCAGCAATGGCAGGCCTCCGATCCCACGTCCTCGGCCTGGGTGGCGGCCAATGCCGGTTCCGGCAAGACGCATGTCTTGACCCAGCGCGTCGTACGGCTGCTGCTCGCCGGAGCGGATCCGGCCGCCATCGTCTGCCTCACCTATACCAAGGCCGCGGCGGCAGAGATGTCGGGCCGCGTCTTCAAGCTGCTCGGCGAATGGGCGACGCTCCCGGACGCCGAGCTGATGGAGGCGATTGCCCGAAGCCAGGGCGAGACGCCGCGGCCGGAGACGCTGATGCGTGCGCGCCGGCTCTTTGCGCAAGCATTGGAGACGCCGGGTGGCCTCAACATCCAGACGATCCACGCCTTTTGCGAGCGGATCCTGCACCAATTTCCGTTCGAAGCGAATGTGCCGGGGCATTTCGAGGTGCTCGACGAGACGGCCGCCGAGGGGCTGCTCCTCGAAGCGCGCCAGGCGGTGCTGCGCGCAGCCCAAGCGGATGGTTCACGCCTCGGCGCGGCGTTCACGCGGCTTGCAACACTGAGATCCGATCAGGACATCGAGGCGGCTCTTGCGGCGCTCGTGGCCGAGCGCGATCGGCTGGAACGATGGATCGCGCATACGGCAACAAAGACCCCTTCCGACGATATCGACGATGCGATCGCCGATCTCCGGCACCGGCTGGGGCTCAACGGGGATGAGAGCGAGGAGGCGCTGTGCGCGGAGATCTGTCGCGCCTCAGGCTGGGGAGCGAAAGATTGCCGAAGTCTCTGCGATGCGCTTTCCACCGAGGCGGCGAACAGCACCGACGAGGGGGCACGGACCGCTCTTGAGGCGATCCTCGCCCATGAGGGCGGTCCGCTTGAGACCGATTTCCGCGCCGCCTTCTTTATGACGGCAAAGCCGGAGGGCTGGTCCCCCCGCAGCGAGAGCCGGCGGTTTTCCGCCGCCTTCCGCCGCAACCGGGACGGCCTCGACGACCTCTTTTCGGCTGAAGCCGCCCGCCTTCAGCCCTTGCGCGAACGTCTGTCGCTGGCGCGCACGGCGGAAGCCACGGAAGCGCTTCTCCTCATCGGCGGCGCCATCCTGCAGCGCTACCGCATCCTCAAGCAGCGCCGTGGCTTCCTCGATTTCTCCGACCTCATCCTGCGCACCCGCAATCTCCTGCAGCGGCCGGAGGTGGCGGCCTGGGTGCAATACAAGCTCGATGCCGGCATCGGCCATCTTCTCGTCGACGAGGCGCAGGACACATCTCCAGACGCCTGGGCGATCGTCGAGAGGCTGGCGGAAGAATTCTTCGCCGGCGAGAGCGCCGACCGCCGGCCGCGAACCGTTTTTGCCGTCGGCGACGACAAGCAGTCGATCTACGGTTTCCAGGGCGCCGAGCCACGGCTTCTCGCCGAGCTCGGCCGCAACTTCAAAGCCCGCGCCGAGGCCGCGGAACAGGAGTTTCGCGCCGTCTCGCTCGGCGTCTCCTTCCGCTCAACGCAGGCGGTGCTCGACGCGGTCGACACCGTCTTCGACGGGCCGCTTTCGGAGCGGGTGACGCGTCTCGGATATCAGCAGCACCAGGCCTATCGGCAGAATGTTCCCGGACGTGTCGAGATCTGGCCGCGGATCGTGCGACCGAAAGGCGAGATGCCGGAGGATTGGTGGCAACCCTTCGACGCGCCGGCGGAATCTGAACGAAAACTCGCAGAAGACATCGCCGACGAGGTCGCGACCTTGCTTCACCCTGAGGCACGGCTTCCCTCCGGCAAGGTGATCTCCGCCGGCGAGATCATGATCCTGACGCGCAAGCGCGGCAGCTTCGCCCGCGCCATGGTCAGGGCGCTCAAGGCCCGCAACCTGCCGACGGCCGGCGCCGACCGGATCGCGCTTGCCGACCACATCATCGTGCAGGACCTTCTGGCGCTCGCCGATGTCGTTCTCCTGCCGGAAGACGATCTGCAGCTTGCGGCCCTTCTGAAATCGCCGCTCTTCGGTTTCGACGACGAGGATCTGATGGCGCTTGCGATCGGGCGCGGCAGAGAGAGCCTGTTCTCGCGGCTTCGTGCAAGCGAGGACCCCCGTCACAGCCAGGCGGCGGAACGCTTGCGGCATTTGATGGCGATGGCCGACCAGATGCCCCCCTTCGCCTTTTATACGCGCCTCGTCGAGGCCGAGGGCGCACGGAAAGCCTTCCGGGCGCGGATGGGCAGCGAGGCCGACGATGTGCTCGACCTGTTCCTCTCAGCCACGCTGAGCCTGGAGCGCATCTCCCCACCGAGCCTGCAGGCCCTGGCGGCCGCGCTTCGTGAAGGCGGTGGCGACATCAAGCGCGAGCTTTCGGAGACCACCGACGCGGTGCGCGTGATGACGGTGCATGGGGCGAAGGGGCTCGAGGCCGACATCGTCTTTCTTGCCGATACCGGCGGCCTGATTGCGGCAACGCAGCACCGCGACGCGCTCGCTTTCATCGGCGGCGAGGACGATCCCGCCTTCATCTGGCGCCAGAGCAGGGAAGACGCGACGCCCCAGCAGCGCGAGGTCGAGGCAAAGGAGGCGGAGGCCGCACGCGACGAATATTTCCGGCTCCTCTATGTGGCGATGACGCGCGCCCGTGACGTCCTCTACGTCACCGGCATCCGCGGCCCACACACGCCCAAGGATGGCTGGTACGCGACGGTGCGAGGAGCGCTGGCACCGCAAAAGGATGAAGAGGCCGAGGAAGGTTCAGACGAGGAGCTTGCCGAGCGCCTGCGCTTCTTCGGACTTGAACCGGGAGGCGGTCCGCCGCCACCGCCCGAAGAGAGAGTGGAGACACCGTCGGTTGCTGCGCCCTCCCTGCCGGAATGGGCGGCACGGCCGGCGACCCCTGCTCCACGCCCGCCGCAGCCGCTCCGTCCTTCCAGCGCGCTCGCCGAAGAGGATCCGCCCGACAGCGCGCCGGCACCCGTTATTGCCGGACGCAACGAGGCGATGCGCGCCGCAGCCGGCCGCGGGCGGGCGATCCACCGGCTTTTGCAATTCATGCCCGACTGGGCTGCCGAGGAAAGGCAGCAGCGCGGCGAGCGGCTTCTCGCACGTGACTGGCCGGAGGCCGTGCCCGCAGATGTCGCAGCAGCGCTTTCGGAGGCTTCAGGCGTCCTCGCGCATCCCGACCTTGCCGGGTTCTTCGCGCCGGGAAGCCGCGGGGAGGTGTCGCTCGTCGGCGAGATCGCGACCTCACACGGGACGTTCGCCGTCGGCGGGCGCGTCGACCGCCTGGCGGTGACGGAGAGCGCCGTCCTTCTCGCCGATTACAAGACGAGCCTGTCGCCTCCCGCCTCGCTTGCCGCGGTCGATGAAGGAATGATCCGCCAGCTCGCTCTTTACGCGCATCTCCTCGGCCCCCTCTATCCGGGGCGGAGGGTCCAAGCGGCCCTCGTTTTCACCGTCGGGCCGCGCATTTTTCCGGTGTCTGCCGAGCGTCTCGAAGAAGCGCTCAGCCCTCTCAACATCGTGCATGGCAGTCCATCGTCGGGCGCGCCGCTCGCTTGACCGACCCCAAGCCCCTCCCTACTTTCCTCGTGAAATCTCAGGAGAATCTCTATGACCACCGAAACCGTGAGCGACGGCACATTCGAGGCCGACGTGCTCAAGTCCGAGACACCCGTCGTCGTCGATTTCTGGGCGGAATGGTGTGGTCCCTGCAAAATGATCGCCCCGCATCTGGAAGAGATCGCGGGCGAAATGCAGGGCAAGGTGAAGATCGCCAAGCTCAATGTCGACGACAATCAGCAGACCGCGATCAAGTACGGCGTGCGCTCCATTCCGACGCTGATCATGTTCAAGGGCGGCGAGCCCGTCGACATGAAGGTCGGCGCGAGCGCCAAGAGCGATCTGCAGAAGTGGATTGCCGGCGCCGCGTGAGCCGCCGCTTTGTCTGCTGCGCCTCCGAGCGATCGGCGGCGCGAATTTTTCACGGCCCTTTGCCTAAACCGGCAAGGGGCCGTTTTCTTTGAGCACCTGACCAGCGAGATAGAGCGAGCCGCAGATGAGAATGCGGGGCGGCTCCGTCGCCATGTCGCCGATCGCCTGCAAGGCGGTTCGCACATCAGGGGCAGAGCGCGCCGGCAACCCGACCTCGTTGGCACGTACGGCAAGCTCGCGCGGATCGAAGCCCGCATGTCCTTCGACGGGGACGGTAAAGACATATTGGGTGAGACTGTCGAAGGCGGAGAAGAAGCCGTGCGGATCCTTCGTCGTCAGCATGCCGGTGATGAGGAAGAGCGGCTTCGGTGCGCGGTCGAAGAGTGAGGCCATTTCCGCCGAAATAACCGCGCCGGCGGACGGATTGTGCCCGCCGTCGAGCCAGACCTCGCTCCCGGGAGGAGAGGAAGCGACCAGCGGGCCTTCGGAAAGGCGCTGAAGCCGCGCCGGCCATTGCGCCTCGCGCAGGCCCTGGCCGATTGCCTCGGCACTGATGTCGACGCCGATGGCGCGGAGCACTGCGACCGCCGTCCCGGCATTGTCGATCTGATGCTGACCGAGAAGCCGCGGCAAAGGCAGATCGAGCAATCCATCTTCGTCCTGGTAGACGAGACGGGCGTTTTCGCCATGGGCGGCCCATTCCTGATTGTGCCGAAATGGAACGGCATGCGCCGCTTCCGCTTCAAGGCCCAGAAGCGCCATCACATGCTCGTCCTGGCGGCCGATCACGGCGGGCGCACCAGCCTTCAGGATGCCCGCCTTCTCCATGGCGATCTCGGCGATCTCTGTGCCGAGGAACTCGGCATGGTCGAGGCTGATCGAGGTGACGACGGAGGCGAGCGGCTTGGCGATCACATTGGTCGCGTCAAAGCGGCCGCCGAGCCCGACCTCGATCAACGCGAAATCGGCAGGCCGCTCGGCAAAAAGCTTGAAGGCGATGGCCGTGGTGACCTCGAAGAAGGTGATCGGCTCGTCCGCATTCGCCTCGCGCACGGCCTCGATCGCAGCCATGAGCGTTGCGTCATCGACCAGCTGACCGCCGCCTGCCGCGCCCAGTCTGATGCGCTCGTTGAAGCGCACGAGATGCGGCGAGGTGTAGACATGCGCCGTCTTGCCGGACGCCTCCAACATGGCGCGCAGAAACGCGACCACGGAGCCTTTACCGTTGGTGCCGGCGACATGGATGACCGGGGGCAGATGCTCCTGTGGATTCCCGAGGCGCTCAAGCAGCCGGGCGATGCGCTCAAGCGAGAGATCGATACGCTTCGGATGCAGCGCCAGAAGCGCTTCAAGTCTCTCTTCGAGTGAGGCCATCTATCAGGCCGGCTGCGGCCCGGACGCGGCAGCCTGCTCTTCCGCCGGCTTCTCTGCCGCCGGTGCCATCTGAGCCTCGTCCGCAAGCGTGTCTTCGTCGAGCGTGGGCTCGGGCGGAGGTTCGGGCAGCTTCATCAAAAGGCGGCAAAGACGCGCCACCGTCGGGCGCAGATCCTGACGGGGCACGACCATGTCGATCATGCCATGCTCCAGAAGATAATCGGAGCGCTGGAAACCGTCGGGAAGCTTTTCGCGGATGGTCTGTTCGATGACGCGCGGGCCGGCAAAACCGATGAGGGCACCAGGCTCGGCGATATGGATGTCGCCCAGCATGCCATAGGAGGCGGTCACACCGCCCGTCGTCGGATTGGTGAGAATGACGATATAGGGCAGTCCCGCTTCCTTCAGCCGATCGACGGCGACCGTCGTACGCGGCAGTTGCATGAGCGAGAGGATGCCTTCCTGCATGCGCGCACCACCGGATGCGGTGACGAGCACGAAGGGCACGCCGCGTTCAAACGCCGCCTCGGCGCCGGCAATCAAAGCCTCCGCCGCGGCCATGCCGAGCGAGCCGCCCATGAATTCGAAGTCCTGCACGGCGACGATGAGGGAGACGCCCTCCACCTTGCCTTCGGCAACCAGGATCGCATCCTTGAGGCCGGTCTTCGCCTTCGCGGCTTTGAGACGGTCAGAATAACGCCGTTCGTCGCGGAAACGCAGGGGATCCGTCACCGGCTCGGGGAACTCGATTTCCTGCCATTGCGCAAAATCGAGAAACAGGCGCAGCCTGGTGCGCGCATCGATGCGCTGATGATAGCCGGAGCCGGGAAAGACGAACTGGTTCGCCTCCAGGTCCTTGTAGAAGACCATGGTGCCAGTCTCCGGGCATTTGACCCAGAGGTTGTCGGGCACTTCGCGCTTGGTCCAAAGACCGCGGATCTTCGGGCGGACGACGTTGGAAATCCAGTTCAACGGTGTCTCCTATTCGGCGGCCATCTGGCGTGCGAAACGCACGCCTTCGGCCAGCTCCTGCACCAGCGCCTCGACGGCGGCAACCGTGCCGTCGGTCGCGTGGCCTTTTTCATCCAGGCTTCCGGCGACCGCCTGCACAATCGCGGAGCCGACAACGACCCCATCGGCGGTGCGGCCGATGGCGGCTGCCTGTTCGCGCGTCCTGACGCCGAAACCAACGGCGACCGGCAGATCGGTATGCGCCTTGATCCGCTCCACCGCGGCCGCCACTTCGCTCGTCTTGGGGGCGGAAGAACCGGTGATGCCGTTGATCGAGACGTAATAGACGAAGCCGGAGGTGTTTTGCAAAACCACCGGCAGGCGCCTGTCATCGGTCGTGGGTGTGGCAAGCCGGATGAAATTGAGCCCGCCCTTCAGCGCCGGGATGCACAATTCGTCGTCCTCTTCCGGCGGAAGATCGACGACGATGAGCCCGTCGACGCCCGCAGCGCAGGCATCGGCGACGAATTTCTCCGGCCCGTATTGGTAGATCGGGTTGAAATACCCCATCAGCACGATCGGCGTATCGGCATCGGTTTCGCGGAAACCGCGCACAAGGGCGAGCGTCTTCTTCAGGGTCTGCCCGGCGTTGAGCGCGCGAAGACCAGCCGCCTGGATCGCGGGGCCATCGGCCATCGGATCGGAAAAAGGCATGCCGAGTTCGATTATGTCGGCACCGGCCTTGGGCAGTGCGCCCAAAATGCGTGCGCTCGTTTCAAGATCGGGATCACCCGCGGTCACGAAGGTGACGAGGGCCGGCCGCAATTCCTGAGCGACGGTCGCAAAGCGGCGCGCGATCCGGCCGCCGGAAGACATCTCAGCTGACATGCTCTCTCACTTCGATGGTCACGGCGAAAGCGAAGAAGCCGTTGCGCTCGATATGCTCGCGCGCGACTTCCGCATCGAAGGCGATGCGCGGGTTTTCGTCGTCGGGAATGTTGCGGAGAAAGACGAGATTTTCGCTGTTGCGAATGCCTTCGGCCTCCTCGCGATGGTCACCGGCACGGACGGCAACATAATGATCGCGGTTTTGCAGCGAACGGTAGATCTCAAAATAGGTCATCGTCCCCCCTTTAGATCTCCATATCGAGATGCTCGGCCACAGCGAAGATGTCCTTGTCGCCGCGCCCACTCATATTCATGACGATGATCTGGTCACGGTCCATCTGCGGCGCAAGCTTCAGCACATGGGCCAAGGCATGGGCCGGTTCGAGCGCGGGGATGATGCCTTCAAGGCGTGTGCAAAGCTGGAAGGCGTCGAGCGCCTCGCGGTCGGTCGCCGAGACATAGGTGACGCGCCCCGTCTCCTTGAGCCAGGCGTGCTCCGGTCCGATGCCCGGATAATCGAGGCCGGCAGAGATCGAGTGGCCTTCGAGGATCTGGCCGTCCTCATTCTGCAGAAGATAGGTGCGATTGCCGTGCAGGACGCCGGGCCAGCCGCCGTTAAGAGACGCGGCATGACCGTTCTCTACATCGAGCCCGTGGCCGCCGGCTTCGACGCCGTAGATCTGCACCGCCGGATCGTCGAGGAAAGGATGGAAGAGCCCGATCGCGTTCGAGCCGCCGCCGAGACAGGCGACGAGCGCATCGGGAAGCCGACCTTCCATCTCCTGAAGCTGGTCCTTCGCCTCGTTGCCGATCACCGCCTGAAAGTCCCGCACGAGTTCGGGATAGGGATGCGGGCCCGCGGCCGTGCCGATGATGTAATAGGTATCCTCGACATTGGTGACCCAATCGCGGAGCGCCTCGTTCATGGCATCCTTCAAGGTGCCGGCACCGGCGGTGACCGGTTTCACCTCGGCGCCGAGAAGGCGCATGCGGAAGACGTTCGGCTTCTGCCGCTCCGTATCGGTCTTGCCCATATAGATCGTGCAGGGAAGCCCGAAGCGCGCCGCCACCGTTGCCGAGGCCACGCCATGCTGGCCGGCACCGGTTTCGGCGATAATGCGCGTCTTGCCCATACGGCGGGCAAGCAGGATCTGGCCGAGGCAATTGTTGATCTTGTGCGAGCCCGTATGGTTGAGCTCCTCGCGCTTGAAATAGACTTTGGCACCGCGGCCGGCGCCAGCCTCCTCGCGCAGATATTCGGTCAGCCGCTCGGCATAATAGAGCGGGCTCGGCCGGCCGGAATAATGCTTGGCGAGATGAGCAAGCTCGGCATTGAATTCCGGATCGGCCTTGGCGCTCTCATAGGCCTCTTGCAGCTCAAGGATATTCGGCATCAAGGTCTCGGCGACGAAGCGGCCGCCGAAAATGCCGAAATGACCGCGCTCGTCCGGGCCGGTGCGGTAGGAATTGGGCTTCATTGCTGGCTCAGCCATCAGGACAATACCTTCACAGTCAAACGTTGCTCAGGCCGCAGCGACCGGGGCGGCATTCGCCGCAGGCCTTGCGTCTTCCGCGACTTTGCAGCGTGCATCATGGGCGCGCACGGCCGCGACGAAACGAGCGATTTCGGCCGGATCCTTCTCACCCGGCGCCCGCTCGACACCGGAGGACACATCGACGGCCGGCGCCTTTGTCGCCGCCAAAGCGGCGCCAATGTTGTCGCCATTGAGGCCGCCCGACAAAAACCAGGGCATACCGGGCTCAAAGCCTTCCAGGAGACGCCAGTCGAAAGACGCGCCGTTACCGCCTGGCCTCGTCGCACCTTTGGGCGGGCGGGCATCGAGAAGCAGACGCTCGACATGGCCGGCGTAAAGGGACACCTTGTCGAGATCCGCACGCTCGCCGATACCGAGCGCCTTTGCCGTGCGCAGGCCAAAGCGTGAGCGGACTTCCGCAGCGCGCTCCGGCGTTTCCGAACCATGCAGCTGCATGAGGTCGGGCCTGAGCCCCTGCGCGATCTCCTCGATGAGATCGTCTTGGGCATCAACGGTCAGCGCGACAATGCCCACTCGACCGCGTGCGGGTGCCGCGAGCTCCGTCGCACGCGCAACCGACAGCGAGCGCGGGCTCTTCGCAAAGAAGACGAAGCCGATCCAATCGGCGCCGGCAGCGAGCGCCGCGTCGATGTCTTCAGGCTTCGTCAAACCACAGATTTTGACCTCTGTCTCCATCGCCTTCCAGTCGCACGAATCCTTGGTCTTGTCCAACATCGGCAGGGGTTTGAGGCCCCTCATAAGCCTCTGCCGGGAACCGCTTCGGCAGCCATCGTCTCCACCGCGGCAACGAGCCGCGCGAGATCTTGCGGCCGCGACAGACGGTGGTCGCCATCACGCACCAGCGTCAGGATCGCATCGTCATAGCAGAGCCGGTCGAGAAGCGCCTCGGCGTGGCGCCAGGGGACATCGGTATCGCGCATGCCCTGCAGGATATGCACCGGGCACCCGATCTCGATCGGATCATCGCCGAAAAGATGCTTTTCGCCGTCCTCGATCAGCTCTCGCGTCAGGATATAGGGTTCTGCGGCATAATCGGAAGGCTGTTCGATGAAGCCTTTCTCCGCCATTTGCCCCCATTCCGCCTCGCCGAAATGATCGCTCATCAACGTCTTGGTCATATCCATGGCGGGCGCGATCAGGACCATGCCCTGAAGACGGTCCGTTTCGCCGCGTTCTGCCAGAGCCTTCGCCAGAAGAAGGGCAATCCAGCCACCCATGGAGGAGCCGACGACGATCTGCGGCCCTTCGGTGAAGGCCTCGAAGACCGCAAGCGCCTCTTCCAGCCAGCGTGAAATGGTGCCGTCGCGGAAGACGCCTTCCGACTGGCCGTGGCCGGAATAATCAAAGCGGGTGGCGGCGCGGCCGCTCTGCGCCGCCCAGGCATCGAGCGCCTCGGCCTTGGAGCCGCGCATGTCCGACTTGAAACCGCCGAGCCAAAAAACACCAGGCGAGACGACACCAGGACTGCGGCCATTGCGCCTCAAAACGGCGATGCGGCGCTTTTCTTTGCCCTCTCCAACGGCGAGGCTTTGCAACTCCGTCTCCGTCATTCTAAGTCTCGCTCCTCGCAGCTCGGCTGTGGACACGGCGCAGGAGGTGCGCCGAGCCCGTGCCGGCGTCAACCCGTCCACAGCCTCTTTCGTTCATGCCAAAGACCATCCTGCAGGTAATCCCCCAGCTCGAAACCGGTGGCGCGGAGCGCACCGCCGTCGACATGGCCGCGGCCGTCGTCGAGACGGGTGGGCGGGCCCTCGTCGCCAGCGAAGGCG